>NZ_JBVJRL010000027.1:0-101865 GCF_055607665.1 Streptomyces sp. NPDC036984 | reverse complement strand
CTGGAGTGGGCGACGTCCTGCCCGCCGCCGCGGCACAACTTCCTCACCCTGCCGCGGATCCGCAGCGAATCCCCGGCGTTCGACCTGCACCACCCTGAGATCGCCGCGCTCGAGCAGCTCGAGCACGCCGGTCACGGCACCGCCGTCGCGGGCAGCAAGGAGGCCGGCAAGTGAAGATCCAGGGTCGGATGTTCATCTGGCTGAGCGTCTTCATCCTGATCATGGCCATCGTGTATGGCGTGTGGTCGAAGGAGCCGGCCGGTACCACTGCGCTCTTCCTGGCCTTCGGCCTGTCCGTCATGATCGGCTTCTACCTGGGCTTCACCGCCCGGCGGGTCGACGCGGGCGCGCAGGACGACAAGGAGGCCGACGTCGCGGACGACGCGGGCGAGCTGGGCTTCTTCAGCCCGCACAGCTGGCAGCCGCTCGCCCTCGGCACCGGCGGCGCGATGGCCTTCCTCGGTGTCGCGGTCGGCTGGTGGCTGCTCTACTTCGCCGCCCCGATCATCCTGGTCGGCCTGTTCGGCTGGGTGTTCGAGTACTACCACGGTGAGAACCGCACTCAGTAAGGCGCGCTGAACGCACCGGGAGCCCGGGCCCTCCATCAGGGGGGCCCGGGCTCCCGCCTTTTCCGGGGCTTCGGCGGGTCCGTCCGTTGCCGCAGTGTCGTTCCCTCGTAAGGATTACCTGCCGTGCCGGTACGGTCACCGTCTCATAGCGTGATCGTATGAACCACACTCCGCGGACCCGCACCGTCGTCAGCTGCACCCTGCTGGTGACCGCCCTCGGCGCGGGCGTCACCGCTTGCGGTTCGGACGGCAACCCCCTGTCGGCCAGGCCGTACGACGCAGCGGGCCTGATCTCCTTCAACGGCCCCACCGATGCGCAGAAGCGGGCCGACCCGGACAAGCCCCTGGAGGTCACCGCCAAGAGCGGTGAGGGCCGCATCACGGACGTCATCGCCCAGGACTCCACAGGGCGCTATGTGGCGGGCGAACTGGCCGCCGACGGCAGCCGCTGGCACAGCACCTCCCCGCTGGCCGCCAACGCCCACTACACGGTCACGGTGAGCACCGAGGACGAGGACGGCGCACCCGGCCGGAAGGTCCTGGCGTTCGACACCAGGGGGCCCTCCAGCAAGAAGCGGCTGAGCGTCACCTTCGGGCCGAAGTCGGGCACCTACGGCGTCGGACAGCCCATCACGGCCCAACTCGACCACGAGATCAAGGACAAGGCGCAGCGCGCCATCGTGGAACGCGCCCTGCGGGTGGAGTCCACGCCGGCCGTGCCGGGCGCCTGGCACTGGGTGGACAACAAGGAACTCCACTACCGGCCCAAGGAGTACTGGCCCGTGAACGCCACCGTCCAGGTGCACAGCAACCTGGACGGCGTCAAGATCGGCGACCGGCTGTGGGGCGGCAAGTCCAAGCCGCTGAAGCTCACCACGGGCGACAAGGTCGAGGCCGTCACGGACGCCTCGTCGCACCAGATGACGGTCTACAAGAACGGCCAGGAGATCAACGAGATCCCGGTCACCACCGGCAAGCCCGGCTACGAGACCCGCAACGGCGTCAAGGTCGTACTGGCCAAGCAGTACTTCGTACGGATGCGCGGCACCACCGTGGGCATCGCCGAGGGCAGCGCCGACTCCTACGACCTGCCGGTCTACTACGCCACCCGGGTCACCTGGTCCGGCGAGTACGTACACGCCGCCCCCTGGTCCGTGGGCTCGCAGGGGTACGCCAACGTCAGCCACGGCTGCACCGGTATGAGCACGTCCAACGCGGAGTGGTTCTTCGACACCGTCAAGGAGGGCGACATCGTGAAGGTCGTCAACTCCAACGGCAACGACATGGAGCCCTTCGGCAACGGCTTCGGCGACTGGAACGTCGACTGGCAGAAGTGGCGCGAAGGCAGCGCCCTCTTCAACGGCAAACCGGAGGGCCCGGCACCGGGAGACGCCCTGAGGATCCAGCCAGCGGCACTATGAGCGCCCCGAAGGGGCGCGGGGCTGTGTCCGATATGCGGCTGCCGCCGCGTGGACGCGAGAAGGACCCACCGGCCCGCACTCGCCCACGCACCCCGCGCCCCACCCCGTCAGGCGCCCACCAACCGCCTCTGACGAAGCAGAGAAGCCAGCGCGGAGGCAAACTCCACGGGATCCACCGGCAGGGTCACCGCGGCGTCGGCACGGCTCCACGTGGCCAGCCACGCATCCTGCGGCCGCCCCATCAGCAGCAGCACCGGCGGGCAGTTGAACACCTCGTCCTTGATCTGCCGGCACAGCCCCATGCCGCCCATCGGCACGGCCTCGCCGTCCAGCACACAGACGTCGACACCGCCCTTGCCCAGCTCCCGCAGCACCGCATCGGGAGTCGCGCACTCCAGGAACTCCACGAAGGGGACGTCCGGAGCCGGCCGGCGCCCGGCGGCCAGCCGTACTTGCTCGCGGGTGTTGGAGTCGTCGCTGTAGACCAGCACCGTGGCGGTCGGCTGCATTGTTCCTCCGAGACGTCAGCGTCGTACGGACAGGCCCCACAGGGCCGTTTGGGCGGATGCTACTCCCATGAACACCACGTCAACACCGGTCCGGCGGGTGGCAACACTCCGAACGGCACCCCCCGGAGTGAGCGCGAGATAAGCGACCGACATAATGTCGGTCGTGGCGACAGCAACGACAGTAGAAACCGGGCACGCGCACCCGTCGGTCAATCGACCGAACCTCACCAGCGTCGGAACCATCATCTGGCTGAGTTCCGAGCTGATGTTCTTCGCGGCCCTCTTCGCGATGTACTTCACCCTCCGGTCGGTGACCGGACCGGCTCACTGGAAGGAGATGGCGGAGGCACTCAACGTGCCCTTCTCCGCCACGAACACCACGATCCTGGTGCTCTCCTCCCTCACCTGCCAGCTCGGCGTGTTCGCCGCCGAGCGCGGCGATGTGAAGAAGCTCCGTGGCTGGTTCATCCTCACCTTCATCATGGGTGCGATCTTCATCGGCGGTCAGATCTACGAGTACACGGAGCTGGTGAAGAAGGACGGCATCTCGCTGTCCTCCGACCCGTACGGCTCGGTGTTCTACCTGACCACCGGCTTCCACGGCCTGCACGTGACGGGCGGCCTCATCGCCTTCCTGCTGGTCCT
Source organism: Streptomyces sp. NPDC036984 (assembly GCF_055607665.1). Taxonomy (NCBI): domain Bacteria; kingdom Bacillati; phylum Actinomycetota; class Actinomycetes; order Kitasatosporales; family Streptomycetaceae; genus Streptomyces; species Streptomyces sp. NPDC036984. Next base: position 98,721 of record NZ_JBVJRL010000027.1, on the reverse strand, counting down.
CGGCCGTACGTACATGGCCAAGAGGTTCACTCACGAGCAGGCGACCGCCGCCATCGTCGTGTCCTACTACTGGCACTTCGTCGATGTCGTCTGGATCGGCCTCTTCGCCACGATCTACCTGATCAAGTAGCCGGGACCGCTCCCGCACATCCAGAAGCACCGACGCAGAAGATCCTGACACCGGGGTAATCCGTGAAAAAGCTCTCCGCACGACGACGCCATCCGCTGGCGGCGGTCGTCGTCCTACTCCTCGCGCTGGCGGCCACTGGGGGGCTGTACGCCGCGTTCGCACCCGCGGGCAAGGCGCAGGCCGATGAAACCTCCCAGTCCCTGACCATCAAGGAGGGCAAGAAGCTCTACGAGGTCGGCTGCGCCAGCTGCCACGGCACCGGTGGCCAGGGCTCCTCCGACGGCCCGAGCCTCGTCGGCGTGGGCGCCGCGGCCGTCGACTTCCAGGTCAGCACCGGCCGTATGCCCGCCGCCACCTCGCAGGGCGCCCAGGTCCCGCGCAAGAAGAACATCTACACGCAGGCCCAGATCGACCAGCTCGCCGCGTACATCGCCTCCCTGGGCGCCGGCCCGAGCGTGCCGACCAAGGAGCAGTACGGCCCGGACGGCGCGGACATCGCCAAGGGTGGCGAGCTGTTCCGCACCAACTGCGCGCAGTGCCACAACTTCACCGGCAAGGGTGGCGCCCTGACCAAGGGCAAGTACGCGCCGAGCCTGGAGGGTGTCGCTCCGAAGCACATCTACGAGGCCATGCAGACGGGCCCGCAGAACATGCCGTCCTTCCCCGACACCACGATGTCGGAGAAGAACAAGAAGGACATCATCGCGTACCTGAACGCGGTCAACGGCGATGAGACGGTGAACCCGGGTGGCCTGGAGCTGGGCGGCCTCGGGCCGGTCAGTGAGGGTCTGTTCGCCTGGATCTTCGGCCTCGGCGCGCTGATCGCGGTCGCCGTCTGGGTCGCCGCTCGGACCGCAAAGGCCAAGAAGTCATGAGTAGCCAAGACATTCCAGAAGAGAACCTGCCCGCTGAGCAGGACCACGCACACGGCGCGGTAGGGGTCGCGGACGAGGAGAACCCGTTCGCCAACCCGGGGCTGCCCCCGCACGAGCACCGGATCCAGGACATCGACGAGCGGGCCGCCAAGCGGTCCGAGCGCGCGGTCGCCCTGCTGTTCACGGTGTCGATGCTGGCCACCATCGGCTTCATCGTCTCGTACCTGGTCATCCCGAACGACAAGTCGATCTTCGTCTTCCCGATCGGGCACATCAGCGCGATGAACTTCGCGCTCGGTATGACCCTCGGCGTGGCCCTGTTCTGCATCGGCGCGGGAGCGGTCCACTGGGCCCGTACCCTGATGTCCGACGTGGAGGTCGCCGACGACAGGCACCCGATCCAGGCCTCTCCCGAGGTGCGCGCGAAGGTCCACGCGGACTTCCGCCTGGGTGCCAAGGAGTCGGTGATCGGCCGCCGCAAGCTGATCCGCAACACGATGTTCGGCGCGCTGGCCCTGGTGCCGCTCTCCGGCGTCATGCTGCTCGGCGGTCTCGGCCCGGCCCCGGGGACCAAGCTCCGCCACACCATGTGGGCCAAGGGCAAGCGCCTGGTCAACATGAACACGAACCAGCCGCTGCGTCCCGAGGACGTCGCCGTCGGCTCCCTCACCTTCGCCAAGCCGTACGGCCTGGAGGAGCACCAGGAGGAATTCCAGGACGAGATCGCCAAGGCGGCCCTGATGATCGTCCGGCTCCAGCCGGGCAACATCAAGGACAAGCGCGAGCTCGACTGGTCGCACGAGGGCATCGTCGCGTTCTCGAAGATCTGCACCCACGTCGGCTGCCCGATCTCCCTGTACGAGCAGCAGACGCACCACGTGCTGTGCCCGTGCCACCAGTCCACCTTCGACCTCTCCGACGGTGCCCGAGTGATCTTCGGCCCCGCCGGCCACGCCCTGCCGCAGCTGCGCATCGGTGTGGACAGTGAGGGTTACCTCCAGGCGCTCGGCGACTTCGAGGAGCCCGTCGGTCCTGCATTCTGGGAGCGCGGATGAGCACTACACCGAACGAAGCACCCCGCTCTCGCGGGAAGGCCCCGGCCGGCGAGCGCGTCGCCGACTGGGCCGACGGCCGGCTCGGGATCTACTCCCTGGCCAAGGCCAACATGCGCAAGATCTTCCCCGACCACTGGTCGTTCATGTTGGGTGAGGTCTGCCTCTACAGCTTCATCATCATCATCCTGACGGGTGTCTATCTGACGCTGTTCTTCCACCCGTCGATGAACGAGGTGGAGTACCACGGCTCTTACGTCCCGCTCCAGGGACAGCTGATGTCCGAGGCGTTCAACTCGACCCTGCACATCTCCTTCGACGTGCGCGGTGGTCTGCTCATCCGGCAGATCCACCACTGGGCCGCGCTGATCTTCCTCGCCGGCATGTTCGTGCACATGATGCGTGTGTTCTTCACCGGCGCGTTCCGCAAGCCGCGTGAGATCAACTGGCTGTTCGGCTTCCTGCTGTTCGTCCTCGGCATGTTCACCGGCTTCACCGGTTACTCGCTCCCGGACGACCTGCTCTCCGGCACCGGTGTCCGCTTCACCGAGGGCGCGATCCTGTCCGTGCCGATCGTCGGCACGTACATCTCGATGTTCCTCTTCGGCGGCGAGTTCCCCGGCCACGACTTCGTGGCCCGGTTCTACTCGATCCACATCCTGCTGCTGCCGGGCATCATGCTCGGCCTGGTGGTGGGCCACCTGATCCTGGTCTTCTACCACAAGCACACGCAGTTCGCGGGTCCCGGAAAGACCGAGAAGAACGTCGTCGGCATGCCGCTGCTGCCGGTCTACATGGCCAAGGCCGGAGGCTTCTTCTTCCTGGTCTTCGGTGTCATCGCGGCCATCGCGGCGGTCGCCCAGATCAACCCGATCTGGGCCATGGGCCCCTACCGTCCGGACCAGGTGTCCACCGGCGCCCAGCCCGACTGGTACATGGGCTTCGCCGAGGGTCTGGTCCGCTACATGCCGGGCTGGGAGATCAACTTCTGGGGTCACACGCTCGTCCTGGGCGTGTTCATCCCGCTGGTGCTCTTCGGTCTGGTCCTGATGGCGATCGCGGTCTACCCGTTCATCGAGTCCTGGGTCACCGGCGACAAGAGCGAGCACCACATCCTGGACCGCCCGCGCAACGCCCCGACCCGCACCGCGTTCGGTGTGGCCTGGGTGACGGTCTACATGATCGGCCTGGTCGGCGGTGGCAACGACCTCTTCGCCACCCACTTCCACCTGTCGATCAACGCCGTGACCTGGTTCGTCCGGATCTCCTTCTTCGCCGGACCGGTGATCGCGTTCATCGTCACCAAGCGGATCTGCCTGGGTCTCCAGCGCCGCGACCGCGACAAGGTGCTGCACGGCCGCGAGACCGGCATCATCAAGCGGCTGCCGCACGGTGAGTTCATCGAGGTGCACGAGCCGCTCAGCCAGGAGCAGCTGCACACCCTCACGGCTCACCACCAGTACGAGCCGGCCGAGATCGGCCCGGTGGTCGACGAGAACGGTGTCGAGCGCAAGGTGACGGCCTCGGAGAAGCTGCGCGCCAAGCTCTCCAACGCCTACTACGGCGAGGACAACCAGATCCCGAAGCCGACCGTCGAGGAGTACAAGGAGATCACGAGCGGCCACGGCCACCACTGATCCCCGCGTCGCCACGCCACGCCGAAGGGCCCCGTCCGCAAGCCGGACGGGGCCCTTCGCCGTGTCCCGGGCTGGATAGGGTGGGAGCACCCTGTTCTCACGACACCCAGGAGCGGCTGATGAGCGCTGTGACCCCCGCTGGAGGCGACACCGCGGCGGGCCGCTCCTGGCCCGCCCTGCTGAACGGTCTGCTGGACGGCCGGAACCTGTCCGCCGACGACACCGCCTGGGCCATGGACCTGATCATGCGCGGGGAGGCGACCGACGCGCAGATCGCCGGGTTCATGGTGGCGCTGCGGGCCAAGGGCGAGACGGTCGAGGAGATCTCCGGACTCGTCCGCACGATGTACGCGCACGCGAACGTGATCGAGGTGCCCGGCCCGGCCGTCGACATCGTCGGCACCGGCGGCGACGGCGCCAAGACGGTGAACATCTCCACCATGTCCTCGATCGTCGTCGCGGGCACCGGCGCCAAGGTCGTCAAGCACGGCAACCGCGCCGCCTCCTCCGCCTCCGGCTCCTCCGACGTCCTGGAGAAGCTCGGGATCAACCTGAACCTGACCCCGCAGCGGGTCGCGGAGGTCGCCGAGGAAGCCGGCATCACCATCTGCTTCGCGGTGCGCTTCCACCCCTCCCTGCGCCATGTCGCCCCGGCGCGCTCCCAGTTGGGCATCCGGACCACCTTCAACGTGCTCGGCCCGCTGACCAACCCGGCGCGGGTGCGCGCCCAGGCGGTCGGGGTCGCCGACCCGCGCATGGCCCCGATCGTGGCCGGTGTGCTCGCCGAGCGCGGCAACTCCGCGCTGGTCTTCCGCGGTGACGACGGCCTGGACGAGCTGACCGTCACCGCCACCTCCCGGGTGTGGGTGGTCCGGGACGGCAAGGTCACCGAGGAGACCTTCGACCCGCGGGACGTCGGCATCGACCTCGTCCCCGTGGACGCCCTGCGCGGCGCCGACGCGGCCTACAACGCGCAGGTCGCCCGCCGCCTGCTGGACGGCGAGCAGGGGGCCGTACGGGAGGCGGTGCTGCTGAACTCGGCGGCGGCGCTGGTGGCACTCCAGCCGACGGACGCGCCGCTCGCCGAGCAGCTCCGGGCCAGCATGGCGAAGGCCGCGGAGTCGATCGACTCGGGCGCGGCGAGGCGCACGCTGGACCGCTGGGTGGCCGTCAGCAACGCCTGACGTCACCGGGAGTCGTCCCGCGATCCGGACACGGGTTGCGGGACGTCGACCTTTTCACGTACGTTCCTGTACCAGGTCATGAGTGACAGTCATGAGGCCCCGGCCGACTGTCCGGCAACCCTCCGTCCGTGGCGGGGTGCCCCGGGTGAAGACCAGGCCGTCGACAGCAAGGTCCACGGCAAGCGCGGATCCCTCGCAAACCCAGGGGTCCTGGTCGTCGAGGAGTCTTCCGTGAGCAAGCGAATGCGTTAGGGCCGCAGAGCCCCGCCTCCGCACACCCTTCTTCTCTCCTTCTCGTATTCCTGTCACGGGAGTTCGCCATGTCTGTCTCCAGCGTTGCCGCCGACCAGTCCGTTTGTGCCTCTCTGTCCGTTCTGGGACGGGATGTCACCGTCCCGCTGGTCACCGGCGGCGAAGTCACCTACGCCGCCCTCGACTACGCGGCCAGCGCCCCCGCCCTCCAGCGCGTCTGGGACGACGTCGCCGCCTACGCCCCGTACTACGGCAGCGTCCACCGCGGTGCCGGTTACCTCTCCCAGCTCTCCACCGACCTGTTCGAGAACGCCCGCAGGACGGTCGCCGAGTTCCTCGGCTGCCGCCCGGACGACCAGGTCGTCTTCACCCGCTCGACCACCGACTCGCTGAACCTGCTGGCCCGCGCGCTCCCGGCCGACTGCCAGGTCTTCGTCTTCGAGACCGAGCACCACGCCTCCCTGCTGCCCTGGCAGGACGCGCAGGTCGCCTACCTCAACGCCCCGCGCACCCCGCGGCAGGCCGTCGAGACCCTGGAGCGGGCCCTCGCCGACCGGGACCCCCACGGCCCCGCCCTGGTCTGCGTCACCGGCGCCTCCAACGTCACCGGCGAGCTGTGGCCGGTGCGCGAACTGGCCGCCGCCGCGCACGCCCACGGTGCCCGGATCGTGCTGGACGCCGCCCAGCTGGCCCCGCACCACCCCGTCGACATCCGCGACCTGGACGTCGACTGGGTCGCCTTCTCCGGGCACAAGCTGTACGCCCCCTTCGGCTCCGGGGTGCTCGCGGGCCGCGCCGACTGGTTGCGCGCGGCCGAGCCGTACCTCGCGGGCGGCGGTGCCAGCCGCAGGGTCACCCGGCGGCAGGACGGCGGGGTGGACGTGGAGTGGCACGAGAGCGCCGCCCGGCACGAGGCCGGCTCCCCGAACGTCATCGGCGCCTACGCCATCGCCTCCGCGTGCAGGGCCCTCACCGAGGCCGGCTGGGACACCCTCGTCGCCCGCGAACAGCACCTCGTCCGCACGGTCCGCGAGGGCCTGGCCGAGGTCCCCGAGGTGAAGATCCTCTCCCTCTTCGGCGACGACGCCCCGCGCGTCGGCGTCATCTCCTTCGTGGTCGAGGGTTGGAACAGCTCCCACTTCGCCGCCGCCCTCTCCGCCGAGTACGGCATCGGCGTCCGCGACGGACTCTTCTGCGCCCACCCCCTGGTGCGCACCCTGCTCGGCAGCGACCCGCAGACCCAGGGCGAGTGCGGTGCCCCCGAGGCGGCACCGGGGGAGAAGTCCCTCAACGCCATCCGCGTGAGCTTCGGCGCGGGCACCCCCGACGAACACGTCGAGCGCTTCGTCGACGCCGTCGGGGAGCTGGTGCGGGACGGAGCCAAGTGGCAGTACCGCACGGAGGAGGGCCGCTGCGTGCCGGCAGTGTGAGCGGCGCCGCCACACCTGCGCACCCGGCGCCGACGAGGCACGGATAACCTCCCCTTGACGACACGTCGGACAGGGGGAGCACGGAGTGCAGCCGTTGCGCGCAACCGACCCGCGCCACATCGGCCCGTACGCGGTCACGCACAGACTCGGCGCAGGCGGCATGGGCGAGGTCTACCTCGCCGAGTCCCGCACCGGCCTGCGTCTCGCGGTGAAGGTCGTACGGTCCGAGCATGCCGAGGACCGCACCTTCCGTGCGCGCTTCCGCCACGAGGTCCGCGCCGCGCAGACCGTCGGCGGCGCGGGCACGTACACCGCGCGGGTCGTGGACGCCGACACCGAAGCCGAACGGCCCTGGATGGCCACGGAGTTCGTGTCCGGGCCGAATCTTCGGGACGCGGTCCTGGACCACGGCGCGCTGCCCGAGTCCGCGGTCCGGATCCTCGCCGCCGCGCTCGGCGAGGCGCTGGCCGCCATCCATGCCAGGGGCCTGGTCCACCGCGATCTGAAGCCGTCGAACATCCTGCTGGGCCCGGACGGGCCCCGGGTCATCGACTTCGGGATCGTCCGGGCCTTGGAGGCCACCTCGCTGACCCGCACCGGTGCGGTCGTCGGCTCGGTCGGCTACGTCTCGCCGGAGCAGATCCGCAACGGCGGCCAGGTCGGCCCGCCGAGCGACGTCTTCTCCCTCGGCGCGGTCCTCGCCTACGCGGCGGCCGGCCGCGAACCCTTCGGCGAGGGCCAGGACTCGGTGGTGCTGCTGCGCATCCTGACCCGCGACTTCGACCTGTCCGGCGTACCGGAAGCGCTGTGCCCGCTGGTGACGGCCTGTCTGCGCGAGGACCCGCTGGAGCGCCCGGAGCCGGCGGAGGTGGGGGCGATCGCCGGGTTCACCCCCAAGGCCCTGCGCACCGCGGTCCGCCCCGGCTGGTACGGCCCCGCGGCGCAGCCGGGCCGCACCGCCGACGACCGCCCCAGCGGCGTGGAGTACCTGGCTCCCACCCCCGACCCCTCAGCCGCTCCCACGCCGCCGGCGCCCCGCACCCCGCCAGGCGACTCACCCCCCACCACCCCCGCGGACCCCGTCACCCCGGCACCCGGGCCCGCCCCCGTGCCTCCGGCGCCGCACACCTCCGCAGGCGGCCCACCCCTCACAACCCCCGCCCCCGCCGACGCCACCACCCCCTCCAACCGCCTCGGCCCCGTTGCCCCCGGCCGCCGCCGGCTCCTCAAGGCCCTTGCCGGAGGAGCCGTGGCCGTGGCCGGGGTCGGGGCCGGTGCCTGGCTGGTGGAGCAGGGGTACAGCACGGAGAGCAGCGGCAGCAGCTCCGATTCGCCCGTGCGGTCGGGATCCGGCAGGGCCGGGCCCGCGGTGCTGCGCTGGCAGTACGACCTCGGCGGCATCGGCGGCCTGGACGGGGCCTGCTGCGCGCTCTCCCCGGACGGCTCCGTCGTCTACGCCGGCACCTCCGGCGGCGTGCTGCACGCCATCTCCCGGAACGGCTCCAAACGCTGGAAGGTCCGGCTCGGCGACGACGTCTCCACCCCCGTGGCCACCCGGGACGCCGTGTACTGCGTGGTGGGCTTCGAGACCGACGACGTGCGCCGGCTGACCGCGGTGAGTCTGTCCGGCAGCCCGCTGTGGACCCGCGCCCTCGGCGACCGGGCGTACGCCGTCCCGGTCCTGCTCGGCGCGGACGTGCTGGTCTCCGTGGGCGGCACGGACGCGGGCGGACTGCGCCGCTACGCCTCCGACGGCAGCGAGAAGTGGACCGCCAAGACCCCGGCCGGCCCCACCGGCACGCCCCTCGTCACGGCCGAGGTGATCTGCACGGGCAGTTACGGCGATGTCCTGCTGGCGCTGGACGCGCGGGACGGGACGCGGAAGTGGCAGGTGCCCGGGGGCACCGACGTCACGGCCCTCGCCCTCGCGGGCACCACCCTGGTCACGGACTCCGCCGCCGCCCGCCAGGGCTTCCGGGTCACGGACGGCCGGCGCCTGTGGCGCAGGGAGGACGGCTCCGGGGCGCTGACCGCGGGGAACCGTGCGCTGGCCGTCGGGACGGAACAGGGCACCGTGTACGGGGTGCGGGCGGCCGACGGCTCCCGGGCCTGGACCTACGACCTCAAGGGGGCCACGGCCGAGCCGCGGGCGGTGGTGGCGGGCGACACCGTGTACGTGCGTGCGGGCGAGGGGGCCTGGGCGCTGGACCTGAACGGGAAGCGGCGCTGGAGCGCGGCCCTCGGCCACGGCGCGGGCGACGACCAGCACACCCCCGTCGTGCGCGGCGGCCGGCTCTACGTCCCCTCGGGGACCGGCATCGCCGCGGTGGACGTGAGCACCTAGTTGTCGAGGCCGATCGCGAAGGCGGCCTCCAGGTCGTGCTGGGAGTAGGTGCGGAACGCGACGTGCGTGTCCGTGCCCTCCACGCCGGGGATCTTGCTGATCCGGCCCGGGATGACCTCGGCGAGGTCCTCGTGCTGCCGGACCCGGACCATGGCGATCAGGTCGTAGGTGCCGGTGACCGAGAAGACCTCGCTGACGCTGTCGAGCGCGGCGATCTGCTCCGCGATCTCGGGGATCCGGTCCACGCTGGTCTTGATCAGAACGATCGCGGTGATCACGGCTGTTTCTCTCCCTCGGTGACCGGAGCTGGGGCGGCATTCACTCTAGTCGCCCGCCCGTCGCCCACCACCGCCCCTGCGAGGCCGCCCTTCGGGCCCTTCCTCTTGCGGTAGCGCACCCACGCGTAGCCGAACCCGAGACCGAACCCCACCACGTGCGCGAGGTACGCCACCCCGGGCCCGTCGGAGGCGTGCCCGGCCGCCAGCCACTGGAGGGCCGCCCAGAACGGCAGCACGACCCACGCGGGAAATCGCAGCGGCAGGAAGAACAGGAAGGGGAGGAGACTGGTCACACGCGCGCGAGGGAAGAGGAAGAGGAACGCTCCGAGGACCGCCGAGATCGCCCCGGAGGCGCCGACCAGCGACTGCTCGGAGGTGGCGTTGGCAGCCGCGTAGCCGAGCAGGGCGAGACAGCCGCAGCCGACGTAGAACAGGGTGAACTCCACCCGGCCCATCCGTTCCTCGGTCATCGCCCCGAAGACGAAGAGGAAGAGCATGTTGCCGAGCAGATGCACCCAGCTGCCGTGCACGAACAGCGCGGTGGCCGGGGTGAGCGCCGCTCCGGCCGGTCCGTCGAACAGCTCGGCCGGGACCACGCCCCACTGCCGGAAGTACGCCCGCTGCGCGGCCGCCAGGGCCTCCCCGGAGCCGTACCCGGGGACCAGCCCGGAGGCCGGGCCGAGGACGAAGATCAGACTGCACAGGGCGATGAGGCCGTACGTCATGGGCGCCGAGGTCCCCCGGACCGCTCTGAGAGTCCTGCCGGCCGCCGTGCTCCAGCTACTGATCATGACTGAGAGCATGACGTAACGGGACGCAGGCTGACAGACCGCCTCGCCGCCGTGGACGGACGGGCGGCGAGTACCCGCCAGGCCGTAGGGTTACGAGCCACACGCGTCGGGGAGCGGCGCGGACCGACACGAGAAGGAAGCGGACAGTCACGATGACGGTTCCCCTGCCGACGGCCACCACGCGATGGCGCTGCACCCTCTGTGGCAACCTCACCCGGTTCGACGTGACCCGCTCGTCGAAGGTCGTCGAGTACGTCCACCTCGACCTGGCCGGCGAGTCGACGGTGGAGGAGCGCGAGGTGGTCAGTGAGACCATCGAGTCGGTGCGCTGCCGCTGGTGCAACGCGGTGGACCAGGTGGAACTCGTGGACAGGCCGGGCGCCGGCTCCTGAGCGGAGCGGCCCCCGAGGGACATGTGTGTATTGGGGTGTGACGGATGGTGGAGACCGCAGGCGGGGGGCCGGGCGACGGCACCGCTGAGGTGCTTGACCGTCCGCTGCCCGACGGCGTGCGCCGACGGGTCGTACAGATCGTCTCGGACGGCTTCGGCGGGCTGACCGTGGCGGAACTGCCCGCTCAGCTGAGGCAGTACGCCCGCTTCGCACCCAATCGCCGGGCGAAGTTCGCCGGGAACGCGATGGCGGCGGCGCTGGAGACCGATGCGCTGTTCCGGCAGCGGATCGGGGAGAAGTTCAGAGAGGCGCAGCCGGAACTCGCCGGCGCCCTCGACTCCGGCTCCCCGCCCCCGGCCGCGGACCCGCTCGACGTGGCGGCCGCGGCCTACGTACTGCGCCCGGCGGGCTGGGTGAAGCTGGTCACCGCGGCCGGCGAGGAGGCCCAGCGCGCGGACGCCGAGCGGGCCGGCGAGGAGAGCCGGGCCGAGCTGGAGCGGCTGCGCGCGGAGCTGGCGCAGGCCCGCGACCACACCCGCGTCGAGACCGAACGGCTGCGCGCGGAGCTGGAGTCGGCCAAGAAGGAAGCGGAATCGCTGCACCGTAAACTGCGTGCCGCCCTCAGCGACGTCAAGCGGGGCGAGGCCGCGCTGCGCAAGGTGCAGGGTGAGATCGACGCCGTACGCGCCGAGGCGCAGGCGCAGGTGTCGGTCGCGGAGAGTGAGTCCCGGCGGCTCAAGGCCCGCCTGGGCGAGGCCGAGGCCGCGCTGGAGGCCACCCGCCGGGCGGCCCGGGAGGGCCGCAGCGTGGAGGACATGCGGGTGCGGCTGCTGCTCGACACCCTGCTGGACGCGACCCAGGGGCTGCGGCGCGAACTTGCCCTGCCTCCGGTGTCGGTGCGCCCGGCCGAGACCGTGGACGCGGTCGAACCGGGACGAATGACCCCGAAGGACATCGCGGCCCGGGCCCTGTCCGAGAACGACCCGGCCATTCTCGACCAGCTTCTGGCGCTGCCGCAGGCGCATCTGGTCGTCGACGGCTACAACGTGACCAAGACCGGCTATCCGCAGATGCCGCTGGAGAAGCAGCGGCTCAGGCTGCTGGGCCAGCTCTCCGCGCTCGCCGCGCAGACCGGGGCCGAGGTGACGTGTGTCTTCGACGGCGCCGAACTGGCCGCGCCGGTGCTGCTCGCGCCGCCGCGCGGGGTGCGGGTGCTGTTCTCCAAGCCGGGCGTCACGGCCGACGAGCTGATCCGCCAGCTGGTGCGGGCGGAGCCGCCGGGGCGCCCGGTCATCGTCGCCTCCACCGACCGGGAGGTGGCCGACGGGGTCGCCAGGGCCGGTGCCCGACCGGTGGCCTCTGCGGTACTTCTCAAGCGACTGTCCTGAAGGTTCAACGGACATAGTGAATGCCCGAATTGGGCCTATCGTCACGCAACGTAGTGTCAACCGCATCTCACTGCATGTGAGTTGTGTGCAAAGAATGCCTTGCGTGACGGGGTTTTTTGCTGTGAGGATTTGAACTGATCACAGCTGGGTCACTAGGGTCTGGGCTCGAACCTCCGAACGGGTGATCACTCACAAGAAGGAGTTCGTCCTCCGTGGCGTCCCACCGTCGACCCAAGCAGCCGAGTCGCACTCGTGTGACCGTGCTGACCACCGCAGCCGCCGCTGCCGTCGCGCTGAGCGCGAACGCCGCCAACGCCGCCCCCAGCGAGAAGCTGAGCAAGGACGAGGTGAAGGCCAAGGTCGACAAGCTCTACGAGCAGGCCGAGCAGGCGACCGAGAAGTACAACGGCGCCAAGGAGAAGCAGCAGAAGCTGCAGAAGGAAATCTCCACGATCCAGGACAACGTCGCCCGCGGCCAGGAGGAGCTCAACAAGCTCCGCGACGGCCTGGGTTCGCTGGCCACCGCCCAGTACCGCTCCGGCGGCATCGACGCCTCGGTCCAGCTCTTCCTGTCCTCGAACCCGGACGACTACCTCGACAAGGCGTCCACGCTCGACCAGTTGAGCAGCCAGCAGGTCGACGCGCTGAAGAAGATTCAGGACAAACAGCGCGAACTCGCCCAGGAGCGGGCCGAGGCGACGGAGAAGCTCAAGGACCTCTCCGCCACCCGCACCGAACTGGGCAACAAGAAGAAGGAAGTCCAGGGCAAGCTCGCCGCGGCGCAGAAGCTCCTCAACACCCTGACGGCCAAGGAGAAGGCGCAGCTCGCCGAGGAGCAGCAGCGCGCCAACCGCTCCTCCACCGACCGCGTGGACCTGGGCGACGCCCCGCCGGCCTCCGGCCGTGCCCAGGCGGCCTTCTCCGCCGCCCAGAGCAAGATCGGCTCGCCCTACGTCTACGGCGCCTCCGGCCCGTCCTCCTTCGACTGCTCGGGCCTGACCTCCTGGGCCTACGCCCAGGCCGGCGTCTCCATCCCGCGCACCTCCGAGGCGCAGGCGGGCATCGGCACCCGGATCGGCATGAGCGACCTGAAGGTCGGCGACCTGGTCTTCTTCTACGGCGACCTGCACCACGTCGGCCTGTACGCCGGCAACGGCCAGGTGCTGCACGCCCCGCACACCGGTGCCGTGGTCCGCTACGAGTCCATCAACAACATGCCGTTCCAGTTCGGCGTCCGGGTCTGACGCCCTCGTCCCACCCGGGCACGGTGGCGCCCGAACGGGCGAATCACCGAAACCGAAACTGACTCCACGCCCCGCCGGTGACCTGCGTCAGCGGCGGGGCGTCACTGTGTGTTGACTCCGAGGTCTTTGGTCCGGGCCCGTCCGCACGGCTACTGTCTGCCGCGTTTCCCTGGCGCCGGGGTCCCCCCGTCCCCGGGCGCCGGGGAACGGTTCGACGTCCGCCAGCAGAAGGACTGCCGTGGGGTCCCATCGCCGCCTTGCACCGTCCGGGTTCGACCGGGGCGCCGTCGCCCTGTGCGTGCTGTCGGCCGCGGCGGCCGCGCTCGGCGCCGTACCGGCGCACGCGGCCCCGGATGCCGACACCCGCGCCCAGGTGGACCGCCTGTACGAGGAGGCGGAGAGGGCGACCCAGGCGTACGACAAGGCCGACGAGCGGGCCGGCCGGCTGCGCCGGGAGGTCCGGGACGCACAGGACCACATCGCCCGGCAGCAGCTGCGCGTCAACACTCTGCGGGAGCAGCTCGGTTCGCTGGCGGGCGCCCAGTACCGTGCCGGCGGCATCGACCCGGCCGTCGCCCTGCTCTTCTCCGCCGATCCGGACGACTACCTGGACAAGGCGTCCACGCTCGACCGCATCGGCGCCCGGCAGGCCGGTCGGCTCAAGGAGCTGCAGTCCACGCTGCGCGAACTCGCCCAGGAGCGCGCGGAGGCGGCCCGGACCCTCGCCGAGCTGGAGCGCAGCCGCAGGGCCGTGGCCGCCCACAAGCGCACCGTGGAGCGGAAGCTCGCCCGGGCCCGGCAGCTGATCAACGCCCTGCCCGCCGCCGAACGCGCCGCCTACGACCGGGCTTCCCGCGGCAGCCGCACGGACCTGCCCGACCCGGCCGGCGCCGTCGCCGCCGACGTCCGCGCCGCCGCGGCTCTGGCCGCCGCCCGCTCCGCCCTCGGCCGCCCCTACGTGTGGGGCGCCAACGGCCCCTCGGGCTTCGACTGTTCGGGCCTGATGCAGTGGTCGTACGCGCACGCCGGCATCCATCTGCCGCGCACCTCGCAGGAGCAGCGGTTCGCCGGCCGGCAGGTCCCGCTCTCCCAGGCCCGCCCCGGCGACCTGGTCGTCTACCGCTCGGACGCCAGCCACGTGGCGATGTACGTCGGCAACGGTCAGGTCATCCACGCGCCCCACCCCGGGGCTCCGGTGCGCTACGACCCGGTCGGGATGATGCCGGTCTCCTCGGTCACCCGGCCCTGACCGCGCTCCTCCCCGTACGATCGGCAAGTGGCTGGTCGCAGGCGGAGGTGCGGGATCGGGGCCGTAGGGCTCGCGCTGCTGCTGCCCCTTGCCGGGTGCGGCGGGCGGCCGGTGACCGACCGGGCCCGGGCCGAGGTGCAGCAGGTGCTCGACCGGCGCTCGGCGGCGCTGCTCGGCCACGACGAGGCGGCGTACGCGGCGACGGGCGCCCGCACGCAGTACACCCGGCTGCGCGCCCTCCCGCTGGACTCCTGGAGTTACCGGGTCACCGGCCTGCACCGCACGGCCTCCGGCGCCACCGCCGACGCCGAACTGCGCTACCGCGTCGCGGGCTACGACAAGGCCCCGGTCGACGCCCGCCGCACCCTCACCCTCGGTCGCACCACCGACGGCCGGTGGTACGTCACCGCCGACCGGCCCGCCGGGAAGGCCGGGCAGCAGCTGTGGGACCAGGGTGCGGTGACCGCCGTGCGGGGCGCGCACAGCCTGGTGCTGGGCACGGGCGGGTCCGCCGCGGGCCTGAAGCCGTTCGCCCGGCTGGCCGACCGCGCGGTCCCGGCCGTCTCCCGCGCCTGGGACACGGACTGGACCCGCCGGGTCGTCGTCCTCGTCCCGCGGTCCCTGGCGGACATGGCGGGCCTGCTCGGCTCACCCGCCGCCAACTACCGGGGCATCGCCGCCGTCACCACGGGCGAGGCGGGGGGCTCGGGCCGGGCGCCCGCCGACCGGGTGCTGATCAACCCGGAGGCGTACGCCGTCCTCGGTGACGTCGGCAAGCAGGTCGTCCTCACCCATGAGACGACCCATGTCGCCACCCGCGCGCACACCACCGCCGCCACCCCGCTCTGGCTCTCCGAGGGCTACGCAGACTGGATCGGCTATCTCGACACCGGCCGCACGCCCGCCGAGGCCGCCCCGGAACTGGCCCGTGCCGTCCGGGACGGCGAGGTGCCCGACGCGCTGCCCAGCGACGAGGACTTCGGCTTCACCAGCGAGCCCACCGACCTGGCGCGGGCCTACGAGGGCGGCTGGCTGGCCTGCCGGATGATCGCCGAGCAGTGGGGCATGGTCCGGCTCGGCGCCTTCTACCGGGCCGTCGGCGCCCACGGGAAGCGGGCGGGCGCGGTCGAGGAGGCGCTCGGGAAGGTGCTCGGGACGACCCCGGGGGAGTTCACCGCGCGCTGGCGCGCGTACGTCACGACCCAGCTCGGCTGAGCGTGCCGATGGCCTCCCGCAGCCATTCCCGCTCGGCGTTGCCGGTGGCCCGGGCGACCCGCAGCATGCCCTCCCGGAACAGGTCCCCGGCCTCCTCGGCGCCCACCGGCTCGCCCTCCCGGTAGAAGAAGCTGGCCGGAGTCTCCAGGAAGTCGAGACGGCGGCGCAGGACGGCCGCCTGCTCGGCGGGGTCGTCCAGGTGCCGCAGGAAGGCCAGCACCGTGTTGAAGCGGACGGTTCGCCTCGGGGGCGACCGTGCTGGTGGCGCACGCCCGCGGCGCCCGGGACCCGGCCGCCGTACGGGCCGCCGTACGCGGCGGCTGGGCGCTGTGCGCGCTGGTCACGCCCGTGGTCGCGGTCGGCGGCTTCCTGCTGCGCGAGCCGCTCGCCGCGGTGGTCCTCGGCGACGCGGAGGGCACTGCCCTGCACCTGGCCGCCTCCTACCTCGCGATCTCGCTGCCCGGCATGGCCGTCTTCTTCGTCCAGCAGCTCGTCGACGGCGTCCTCAAGGGCGCCGGCGACACCCGCACCCCCATGCGGCTCCGCCTGCTGGCCAACGGGCTGATCCTGCTGTGCGACCCGCTCCTGATCGACCGCTACGGGGTCCGGGGCGCCGCCGCCTCCACCGTGCTGTGCCGGGCCGTGGCCCTCGCCGCCGGCCTCCTCGCGCTGCGCCGCAACACCCTGCTGTGCACGGCCGCCCGGGTCCGCCCCGCCGAAGGGGCCCCGGCCGCCCTGCGCCGCACCTGCGCCACCGGACTGCCCATGTCGGCCGACTTCACCGTGCGGCAGGGCGGCGCCCTGGTCCTGGTGGCGATCGTGGCCCGGCTCGGCGTCACCGCGGTGGCCGCCTACTCGGTCGCCTACAAGGTCCTGTACGTCGCCACCATGGCCTTCTACGCGGTACGGCAGGCCGCCGCCATCCACACCGCCCACACCCGGGGCGCCGGCCAGGACGCCCGCCGGGACATCGGCCGGCATGCGGTGCTCGTCGCCGGGGCCCTGGGCCTCGCGGCCGCCGTGCTGTTCGCCGCCGCGGCCCCCTGGATCATGGCCGCCTTCGGCGCCGGTCCCGAGGTCGCCCGCCAAGGCGTGCTGTTCCTGCGCTGCATCGGCCCCCACCTGCTGCTGATGGCCTCCTTCATCGCGCTCGGCGGAGTCTTCGAGGGCAGCGGGGGAGCGCCCGCGCTGCTCCGGGTCACCCTGCTCGGCACCGCCGTCCAGCTGCCCCTCGCCGCCGCCCTCTCCGGGCTCGGCCTGCCCGGGATCTGCCTGGCGATGGCGCTCGCCATGGCCGTGCAGTGCGCGGCCGTGGCGGTGCTGCTGCGGCGGGCCGGACGTCAGGAGGAGACCGGTGCCTCCGTCGCGCGGGTGGCCTGAGGCGGGAAGGGGGTGGTCGCGACCGGGGGCACGGTCGAGCGCCACAGCCGCCGGGCCGCGGCGAGCGTGGCCGCGGCCAGCAGGCCGTTGCGCACCACCAGCAGCGTGATGCCGTACCCGTCGCTCACCACCACGTGCGAGAAGCCGAGCGGGAACTCCAGGACCGTCACGAAGGAGGCGAGGACGACCAGCAGCGCGGGCGTCCCCATGCGGCTCGCCCGGTACGAGGCACAGACGGCGGCCAGGCCGATCAGCCACACCAGGTACTGCGGGCTGATCACCCGGCTGGTCACCGTGAACAGCAGCACCGCCGTGAAGGCCGCCTCGGCGAGGGTGTGCGGTGCCGGGCGGGTCGCGCGCAGCCGCCACAGCAGCAGCCAGCCGAACGCGGCCCCGGTCAGCGCCAGCGCGGCCGTGCTGACCTGGTCCACGTGCGGGCCCAGGAACTCGATCGACCCGTAGTTGAGCAGCACCTCGCCGTGCCAGCCGAAGTGCCGGCCCACATGGAAGACCAGGGCGCCCAGCGACTCCACCTCGGTGCCCCGGTCCCGCTGGAAGGTCAGGAACGCGAAGGCGCCCGGCATGGACACCGCGAACAGCGCCGCGAGGCCGGCCGCGGTCGCCGCCGCCGACAGCCACGCCCGCCGGGTCGCCGCACCGACCAGCAGCAGCGCCGGCCACACCTTCAGCAGCGCCCCGAGCGCCGTCAGCGCGCCCAGCGCGCGCGGGTGCCGGGCCCCGGCGACCAGCGCCGCCACGGCCACCGCGGTCACCATCACGTCGTAGCGGGCGTACACCGTCGGCCCGAGCAGCGCCACGCCCGCCACCCACACCCAGGCCCCGCGCCGGGACCGGCCGGGGTGCCGGCCCGCGGCCGACAGCAGGGCCAGCACGACGACGTCGGCCAGGCAGGCCAGCACGAAGAAGGCGTGCGTGTACGACAGGAAGGGCAAGGCGGCGGGGGAGAGGATCGCGAGGGCGGCGGCGGGCGGGTACTGCCAGGTCACGTCGTCCAGCGGAAACGTTCCCTGGCGCAGGACCTCGTACCAGCCGCGGTAGATCACCGACACGTCCGAGGTCACGTCCGGGCCCGGGAAGGCGTACACGCGGAAGACGAAGAGCAGCAGCACCGCACGGGTGACGCCCCAGGTCGCGAGCAGCCATGCCAGGGACCGCCCGGCACCCTTCGTCTCCACGTGATCCCCTGCCGTTCGATTCCGTGTCGAGCGACCATGATGTCCTGCGACCCTGTGCGCATGCCACAGACCCGGCCGGGCACGGTGGGCGGGACGGCCCATTCGGTAGGGTCGGCGGCGATGCACAAGACCCTGATCGTCACCAACGACTTCCCGCCCCGGCCGGGCGGCATCCAGGCCTTCCTGCACAACATGGCCCTCCGTCTGGACCCCGGCCGGCTGGTCGTCTACGCCTCCACCTGGAAGCGCGGCCGGGAGGGCGCCGAGGCCACCGCCGCCTTCGACGCCGAGCAGCCCTTCACCGTCGTACGCGACCGTACGACCATGCTGCTGCCCACCCCGCAGGCGACCCGGCGGGCGGTCGGGCTGCTCCGCGAGCACGGCTGCACCTCGGTGTGGTTCGGCGCGGCGGCCCCGCTCGGCCTCATGGCGCCCGCGCTCCGCAAGGCCGGTGCCGAGCGGCTGGTGGCCACCACCCACGGGCACGAGGCCGGCTGGGCCCAGCTGCCCGCCGCCCGGCAGCTGCTGCGCCGGATCGGCGAGTCCACGGACACGATCACCTACCTGGGGGAGTACACCCGCTCCCGGATCGCCACCGCCCTGACCCCGGCCGCGGCCGGCCGCATGGTGCAGCTGCCGCCGGGGGTGGACGAGAAGACCTTCCACCCCGCCTCCGGCGGCGACGAGGTCCGTGCGCGGCTCGGGCTCACCGACCGGCCGGTCGTGGTCTGCGTCTCCCGCCTGGTGCCGCGCAAGGGCCAGGACACGCTGATCCAGGCCATGCCCCGCATCCTCGCCGCCGAGCCGGACGCCGTCCTGCTGATCGTCGGCGGCGGCCCCTACGAGCAGGACCTGCGCCGCCTGGCCCGGGAGACCGGGGTCGCCGGCTCCGTGCGCTTCACCGGCGCCGTGCCCTGGTCCGAGCTGCCCGCGCACTACGGCGCCGGTGACGTCTTCGCCATGCCCTGCCGCACCCGCCGCGGCGGCCTGGACGTGGAGGGCCTCGGCATCGTCTACCTGGAGGCGTCCGCCACCGGGCTGCCGGTCGTCGCGGGCGACTCCGGCGGCGCGCCGGACGCGGTGCTCGACGGCGAGACCGGCTGGGTGGTCCGGGGCGGCGACCCGGCGCAGGCCGCCGACCGCATCACCGCCCTCCTCGGCGACGCCGAGCTGCGCCGCCGCATGGGGGAACGGGGCCGGCAGTGGGTCGAGGAGAAGTGGCGCTGGGACCTGCTGGCGGAGCGTCTGAAAACGCTGCTGTAGTGCAGCGCGGCCCCCGAAGGGGCGCGGGGCTGTGCCGGAGATGCGGCTACCGCCGTGCGGGCACGAGTGACCACACACTGCTCGCAGCCGCCGACGACGATCACACGGTCTCCCGGACGGCGCCCTCGCTTCCCGGCGCCCCCCTTGGCGGAACCGAAAAATCCGCACATGCTGCGCAACATGACAGCAAAACTGATGCAGCGTCAGCTGACAAGGCGTCACATACTCGGCATGGCCGCACTGCAGTCCGCGGCCGCCCTGGGCCTCACCCGCATCGGACTCCAGTCCGCCCGCGCCGCCGAACCCGCCCCCACCGACAACTCCCCGGCGATCGTGGTCGGTTCCGGATACGGCGGCGCGGTCGCCGCCCTCCGCCTCGGCCAGGCCGGCATCCGTACCCTCGTGCTGGAGATGGGCCGGCTGTGGAACACCGCCGGCGGCGACGGCAAGGTGTTCTGCTCCACCGGCGCCCCCGACCAGCGCTCCATGTGGTTCCGCACCCGCACCGAGGCCCCGCTCGCCACCTTCCTCTGGCTGGACCTGGTCAACAAGGCCATCGCCCCCTACCCCGGAGTCCTGGACCGGGTGCACTACGACCACATGTCCGTCTACGTCGGCCGGGGCGTCGGCGGCGGCTCCCTGGTCAACGGCGGCATGGCGGTCACGCCGCCGAGGTCCTACTTCACCGAGCAGTTCCCGGCCGTGGACGCCGACGAGATGTACGGCACCTGGTTCCCGCGCGCCCGCGCCATGCTCGGCGTCAACACCATCGACCCGGCCTGGTTCGAGTCGAC
Source organism: Streptomyces sp. NPDC036984 (assembly GCF_055607665.1). Classification (NCBI taxonomy): domain Bacteria; kingdom Bacillati; phylum Actinomycetota; class Actinomycetes; order Kitasatosporales; family Streptomycetaceae; genus Streptomyces; species Streptomyces sp. NPDC036984. The sequence goes on along the minus strand of NZ_JBVJRL010000027.1, from coordinate 78,627 downwards.
CGAGTGGTACCGGTTCACCCGGACCTCCCGGAAGGCCGCCGCCAACGCCGGCCTGCGGACCACCTTCGTGCCGAACGTCTACGACTTCGGCTACATGCGGCGCGAGGCCGCCGGCACCGCGACGAGGTCGGCGCTCGCGGGCGAGGTCATCTACGGCAACAACCACGGCAAGCGCAGCCTCGACCAGACCTACCTGGCCGCCGCCGTCGGCACCGGCAACGTCACGATCCACACCCTGGAGAAGGTCACGTCGATCAGCCGCGCGGGCGACGGATCGTACGTCCTGACCGCCGACCGGATCGACGGCACCGGCGCGGTCGTGGAGAGCCGGCAGTACGGCTGCGCCTACCTGTTCCTCGGCGGCGGCAGCCTCGGCACCACCGAACTCCTCGTCCGCGCCCGGGACACCGGCACCCTGCCCGGCCTGGACTCCGCCGTGGGCGCGGGCTGGGGAACCAACGGCAACACCATGCTCGGCCGCGCCAACCACGTGTGGGACACCGTCGGCGCCGACCAGGCCACCATGCCCGTCATGGGCATCGACGACTGGGCCAACCCCGACAACCCGGTCTTCGCGGAGATCGCCCCGCTGCCCATGGGCTTCGAGCACTGGATCAGCCTGTATCTAGCGATCACCAAGAACCCCGAGCGGGCGTCGTTCTCGTACGACAGCGCGTCCGGCGCGGTGAAGCTGGGCTGGACCGACGCCCAGAGCGCCGTCTCCGTGCGCATGGCCAAGAAGCTCTTCGACCGGATCAACCGGGCCAACGCCACGATCTACCGGTACGACCTGTTCGGCTCGGGCAACAAGGTCTTCGCCGACGACTTCACCTACCACCCGCTCGGCGGCTGTGTGCTGGGCCGGGCGACCGACGACTACGGGCGGGTCAGGGGGTGTTCCCGGCTGTACGTCACCGACGGCTCGCTCGTGCCCGGGTCGATCGGCGTGAACCCCTTCGTCACCATCACCGCCCTCGCCGAACGCACCATGGCGCGGGTCCTCGCCGAGGACACCGCGCCATGAGGCCGCCGGGGGATCACTTGGCGTAGATCGCCTCGATCTCCTCCGCGTAGTCCTTCGCCACCACGTTCCGCTTGAGCTTCAGCGACGGGGTGAGGTGGCCCGACTCCTCGGTGAACTGGGAGGGGAGAATGCGGAACTTCCGCACCGATTCCGCCTTCGACACCGCGGCGTTGCCGTCGTCGACCGCCGCCTGGATCGCAGCGACGAGATCCGGGTCCTCGCGCAGCGACGCCGCGGTGGAACCCGCCGGCTTGCCGTGCTCGGCACACCAGCGGCCCAGGAACTCCTCGTCGACGGTGACCAGCGCACCCACGAACGGCCGCCCGTCGCCCACCACCATGCACTCCGCGACCAGCGCGTGCGCCCGGATCCGGTCCTCGATCACGGCCGGGGCCACGTTCTTGCCGCCCGCCGTGACGATGATCTCCTTCTTCCGGCCGGTGATCTTCAGATAGCCGTCCTCGTCCAGCGTGCCGATGTCACCGGTGTGGAACCAGCCGTCGGCCAGCGCCTCCGCGGTGGCGCCCGGGTTGTTCCAGTACTCCTTGAACAGGTGCTCGCCGTGCAGCAGCACCTCGCCGTCGTCCGCGATCCGCACCACCGAGCCCGGCAGCGGCTGCCCGACCGTGCCGATCTTCTGCCGGTCCCACGGGTTGAACGCGGTCGCCGCGCAGGACTCCGTCAGGCCGTAGCCCTCCAGCACCGTGAAGCCGATGCCCCGGAAGAAGTGCCCGAGCCGCTCGCCCAGCGGGGCACCGCCGGAGATGGCGTACTCGCCCCGGCCGCCCAGGACCGCGCGCAGCTTGCCGTAGACCAGCTTGTCGAAGACCTTGTGCTTGACCTTCAGACCGAACGACGGGCCCGAGGGGCTGTCCAGCGCCTTGCTGTACGCGATCGCGGTGTCCGCCGCCCGGTCGAAGATCGCGCCCTTGCCGTCCGCCTGCGCCTTGGCGCGCGCCGTGTTGTAGACCTTCTCGAAGACGCGCGGGACACCGAGGATCAGCGTCGGCCGGAAGGCGGCCAGCTCGTCGGTCAGGTGCTTGATGTCGGGGACACAGCCGAGCTTGATCGGCGCCATCATCGGCGCGATCTGCACGAGCCGCCCGAAGACATGGGCGAGCGGGAGGAAGAGCAGCACCGAGCACTCACCGGTGCGGAACAGCGGACGCAGCCGCTCCACGATGTTGCCGCACTCGGCGAAGAAGCTGCGGTGGGTGAGCACACAGCCCTTGGGGCGCCCGGTCGTGCCGCTCGTGTACACGATGGTCGCCGGGTCGTCGGCCTTGGCCAGCGAGCAGCGCTCCTCCACCGTCTCGTCCGAGACGTCCTGTCCGAGCCGGCCCAGCTCCGCCACGCCGTCGGCCTCGATCTGCCAGACGTGCTTCAGCGCGGGCAGTGACTCGCGCACCGACTCCACGGCCGCCGCGTGGTTGTCGAGCTCCACGACACACGCGGTCGCGCCCGAGTCGGACAGGATCCACTGCACCTGCTCCGGCGAGCTCGTCTCGTACACCGGCACGGTGACCGCGCCGGCGCTCCAGATCGCGAAGTCCAGGAGGGTCCACTCGTACCGCGTGCGGGACATCAGGCCCACCCGGTCGCCCGGCTGCACGCCGGCCGCGATGAGGCCCTTGGCGGCGGTGCGCACCTCGGCCAGGAACTCTCGCGCGGTCACGTCCTGCCAGACACCGCCCACCTTGCGGGCGACGACGGCGACGTCGGGATGCTGCGCGGCGTTTCTGCGGACGATGTCGGTCAGGTTGCCGTCGGCAGGGACCTCGTACAAAGCCGGAAGGCTGAACTCGCGCAAGACTGCTGCTCCTCTTAGGGCGCCGGCGCCACGACGGTGTGCGATGCGACGGTGCGGTCCAAGGCTCGGGCAGTGCTCGTGGATTCAGATGTTGAAATCCTGAGCACGACTGGACTGCCCGGACGTTACCCGCCGGTATGGCGTCTACGACAGGGGGTCCCGGCGAGATGTTCGCTGCGTCACACACGTGGGCGTTCCTTCGCGCACAGTAGTCCACCGCTGAACCGACAAGCGAGTAGCCGCAGGCCGGGCCGGCACTGTTCACCTACACCGCACACGCCTACGCTTGATCGCCATGGCATCCACACGCACCGGCAGTCGGCGCACCCGCGTCCACGTGGTCAGCGACGTGCACGGCAACGCCCGTGACCTGGCCCGGGCCGGCGAGGGTGCCGACGCCCTCATCTGCCTGGGCGACCTCGTCCTCTTCCTCGACTACGCCGACCACTCGCGCGGCATCTTCCCCGACCTGTTCGGCAAGGAGAACGCCGACCGGATCGTGCAGCTGCGCACCGCCCGCCGCTTCGCGGAGGCCCGCGAGTTCGGCGCCCGGCTGTGGGCCGGGATCGGCGCCGACCGGGCCGCGGCCATCGAGAAGGCGGTCCGCGGGCAGTACGCCGAGCTGTTCGCCGCCTTCCCCTCGCCGACGTACGCCACCTACGGCAATGTCGACATGCCGCAGCTGTGGCCGGAGTACGCCCGGCCCGGCACCACGGTCCTCGACGGCCAGCGGGTGGAGATCGGCGGCCGTGTCTTCGGCTTCGTCGGCGGCGGCCTGCGCACCCCGATGCGCACGCCCTACGAGATCAGCGACGAGGAGTACGCGGCGAAGATCGAGGCCGTCGGCGAGGTGGACGTGCTGTGCACCCACATCCCGCCGGAGGTACCCGAGCTGGTCTACGACACCGTGGCCCGCCGCTTCGAGCGGGGCAGCCGGGCCCTGCTGGACGCCATCCACCGCACCAGACCGCGGTACGCGCTGTTCGGGCACGTGCACCAGCCACTGGCGCGCCGGATGCGGATCGGCGCCACCGAATGCGTCAATGTGGGGCACTTCGCCGGCACCGGCACACCCTGGGCACTCGAATGGTGAGGCTCCGGAGACGGGGTGAAGTCGGCAGGTCGGCGGCGCGGTAGCCTTCACGCTGCACACACGTGCGCAGCCCGGCGCACACAGACCTCAACACGGCCCGCATCTGGAGGAGCCACGGCGATGGCGGAACACACCAGTTCGAGCATCACGATCGAGGCGGCTCCGGCCGACGTCATGGCGGTGATCGCCGACTTCGCGCGCTACCCGGACTGGACCGGCGAGGTGAAGGAGGCGGAGGTCCTCGCCACCGACGAGCAGGGCCGCGCCGAGCGGGTCCGCCTCGTCATGGACGCCGGCGCCATCAAGGACGACCAGACCCTCGCCTACACCTGGACCGGCGACCACGAGGTCTCCTGGACCCTGGTCAAGTCCCAGATGCTCCGCTCCCTGGACGGCTCCTACCTCCTGAAGCCGGCGGGTGCGGGCGCGACGGAGGTCACCTACTCCCTCACGGTCGACGTCAAGATCCCCATGCTCGGCATGATCAAGCGCAAGGCGGAGAAGGTCATCATCGACCGGGCGCTGGCGGGCCTGAAGAAGAGGGTCGAGTCCGGGGAGAAGTAGTCGCTCCCGTTTGCCTCCCGCGCACGGCGGTACCGTTCACCCTCATGCGCACCATCCTGATCACGGGCCCGGGCGGTAGCGGTCGTACGACCGTCGCTGCCGCCACCGCGCTCGCCGCCGCCCGCGAGGGCCACCGCACCCTCCTGCTGAGCGCCGACCGCACGGACACGCCCGGCACGGCGCTGGGCACCGCGACAGGACCGACCCCCACCGAGGTCACCCCGCACCTCACCACCTGGCGGCCCGACGCGGTCGCCCGCTTCCGCGCGGACCTCACCGCCTTCCAGACGCGCGCCGCGAACGTCCTCGACCTCCTCGGCGCGGCCCGCCTGGACGCCGAGGAGGTCACCCCGCTGCCCGGCGCCGAGGAACTGTCCTTCCTGCGTGCGCTGCGGGACGCGGCCCTCTCCGAGCGGTACGACCTCCTCGTCGTCGACCTCCCGCCCCTCCCGCAGGCGCTCGCCCTGCTCGGCCTGCCCGAGGAACTGCGCCGCTATCTGCGCCGCCTGCTCCCGCCCGAGCGGCAGGCCGCCCGCGCCCTGCGCCCGGTCCTCGGCCGGCTGGCCGGCGTGCCCATGCCCGCCGACTGGCTGTACGAGACGGCGGCCCGCTGGGACGTCGAACTGGCCGCCGTGGAGGCCGTCCTCACCGACCGGAACACCGCCGTACGCCTGGTCGCCGAACCCGGCCCGGCCGGCGCCGACGCCGTTCGCACCGCGACCCTCGGCCTCGCCCTGCGCGGCCTGCGCACCGAGGCCCTGATCGCCAACCGGACCCTGCCGGAGACGGCCCCCGACGGCTGGCTGCACGCGCTCCTCGCCCAGCAGCGCAAGACGCTCGCCGACTGGGAGGAGTCGTACGACGTCCACCCCGTCCCGCACCTCGGCCGCGACCCGCACGGCCGCGACGACCTCGACGCCCTCGCCGTGCCCGCCGTCAACCCGGCGCCCGACCCGGTCGAGTGGCCCGTCGCCGACCGGATCGCCGAGGACGGGGTGCTGGTCTGGCACCTCCCGCTGCCCGGCGCGATACGGGAGGAGCTGGACCTCGTCCGGCGCGGCGACGAGCTCCTGATCACGGCCGGTCCCTTCCGCCGGATCGTCCCGCTGCCCTCCGCCCTGCGCCGCTGCACCGTCGCCGGAGCCGGCCTCCGGGACGGCGAACTGCGCATCCGGTTCGCCCCGGACCCGGATCTGTGGCCCGCCGCGGGACGGTGAACGGGTACGCCCGTTCGGGTAACGTCGTAAAGGCGAACCGTAGTCAGGAGCCGTCATGAGCGAAGAGCGCCCCGCACCCGATCCCGTCGCGGAGGAGCCGCCGGGGGCCACCGACGCCGACGCCTGGGCCACGGCCTGCGCCGAGGACCTCGCCGCCGAGCGGGACCGCCGCCGTGCCGAGCACGGCCCGCCGCCGGGCTCGGCGGCCGAGGAACTGAAGAAGCTCGTGGACACGGTGGCCGACAAGCTGGCCGGCCTCCCGTCACCGCTCCTCGGCGGCCTCGCCGGACCCGCCGCCCAGCAGATGGTGCGGCAGGTCGTCCAGCAGGCGAAAGCCGCCGTCGAGCCCGTCATAGACCGCAACCCGGACGTCTTCGACCATCTGGCCGCGGCCGGCGGCGAGCTGCTCGCCGCCTACCGCTCCGCCGTCCAGGCCCAGGAGCGCCGCTGGACCTCCCGCACGGCCGACCCGGCGGACGACGGGCCGGACGGCCGGAGCGACCGGGGCGAGGGCAGCGGTCCGGGGGAGCGCATCGACCTGGACTGAAGCCCTGCGACGGCAGGGCCTCGGGTACGGTTGGCCGTAGCGGGGCTCGACCGAAACTGAGGGATTCATGGGACTCACCATCGGCGTCGACATCGGCGGCACGAAGATCGCGGCCGGCGTGGTCGACGAGGAAGGCAACATCCTCTCGACCTTCAAGGTGCCGACCCCCACCACGCCCGAGGCCATCGTGGACGCCATCGCCTCGGCGGTGGAGGGCGCGCGGGCCGGGCACGAGATCGTCGGCGTGGGTATCGGTGCGGCCGGTTACGTCAACCGGCAGCGCTCCACCGTGTACTTCGCGCCGAACATCGACTGGCGCAACGAGCCGCTCAAGGAAAAGGTCGAGGCCCGCACCGGCCTCCCGGTCGTGGTCGAGAACGACGCCAACGCCGCCGCCTGGGGCGAGTACAAGTTCGGCGCCGGCAAGGGCCACCGCAACGTCATCTGCATCACGCTCGGCACCGGACTCGGCGGCGGCATCATCATCGGCAACAAGCTGCGCCGCGGCCACTTCGGCGTGGCCGCGGAGTTCGGTCACATCCGGATGGTCCCGGACGGCCTGCTGTGTGGCTGCGGCTCGCAGGGCTGCTGGGAGCAGTACGCCTCCGGCCGCGCCCTGGTCCGCTACGCCAAGCAGCGCGCCAATGCCACCCCCGAACGCGCCGAGGTGCTGCTGGCGCTGGGCGACGGCACCCCCGACGGCATCGAGGGCAAGCACATCTCCATGGCCGCCCGCCAGGGCTGCCCGGTCGCCGTGGACTCCTACCGCGAGCTGGCCCGCTGGGCCGGCGCCGGCCTCGCCGACCTGGCCTCCCTCTTCGACCCGTCCGCGTTCATCGTCGGCGGCGGCCTCTCCGACGAGGGCGACCTGGTCCTCGACCCGATCCGCAAGTCCTACAAGCGCTGGCTGGTCGGCGGCAACTGGCGTCCGGTGGCCGACGTGATCGCGGCCCAGCTCGGCAACAAGGCGGGCATGGTGGGCGCGGCGGACCTGGCCCGCGAGCCCGACCCGATCATGTGACGTTCACTTTTTGAGCCGCGGCTACTCCGTCTGCCCAGGGGCGCGGGGACCTGCGCGACCGGCCGCAACGCACCGGCAGTCGCGCACGGACCTCGCGCCCCCAGTCGTCGGGCGTACATTGATCCACATGGCGTTGCTTCCCAACTCCACGACAGAGCCCGACGGTTCGGCCCTCATCCGTGTCCTGAGCTACAACATCCGCTCGACGCGCGACGACACAGCCGCCCTCGCCAGAGTGATCACCGCCTGCGCCCCGGATCTGGTCCTGATCCAGGAGGCCCCCCGCTTCTTCCGCTGGCGCAAGAAACTGGCCCGCCTCGCCGCGGCCTCCGGCCAGGTCGTCCTCACCGGCGGAGCCACCGCCGCGGGCCCCGCGATCCTGTGCGGTCTCCGCGCCACCGTCGAGCGCACCGAGGACGTCCTCCTCCCCCTCACCCCCGGCCTGCACAGACGCGGCCTCGCCACGGCAGTGGTCCGCTTCGGCGGCGCCCGCCTCGGCGTCGTCAGCTGCCACCTCAGCCTCCAGCGGGACGAGCGCTACGCCCAGGGCGGCATGCTCCTCGACCGCCTCGCCGACCTGGGCGTGGAACACGCCGTCGCGGGCGGCGACCTCAACGAGCGCCCCGACGGCCGCACCTTCCGCCGCCTCGCCGAGAACCTCCAGGACTGCCGCACGACCGCCCCCTGGGGCGGCGAGTTCACCTCCACCCCCGCCGACCCCCACCAGCGCATCGACGCGATCTTCGCCACCCGGGGCATCGAGGTGCTCGGCTGTGGCGTCCCCCTGGACCAGCCGGGCGTCACCCGCGCCGACCTGGCCGCGGCCACGGACCACCTCCCGGTGCTGGCCGCCCTCCGCGTCCCGGCCGCCCGAACGGCGACATGAACGAAGGGTGACCGGGCCGGCTCCTGCACCGAGTCCACGGCCTGGCCCGGTGCCCCTGTCCGGCGTCAGACCACCGCCCCGCGCCCCGGGTCGTCGTCCTCCCCGTCGTCCGTCCGCATGCGCATCACCAGCGTCGCGAAACCGCCGAGGAAGCCGCCGATACCGAGGGTGGTCAGCCACCAGGTCATGTCCCAGCCGAGCAGCACCGCCAGCAGAAGCAGGATCGGGCCGCCGACGACCCCCAGCCAGGCGAACCTGGCGGTGGTGTCCGCGGACGGCAGCGGCGGCGGCTCCGGCGGCACGAAGTGGCCCTCGTCGTCCTCGTCGAAGTCGTCGTCGGACGGCTCGGGCGTGGTGAAGTCCCGCGGGCCGACCCCGGGCGCGAAGGACACCGAGCCGCCCAGCGGCCGGACCGGCTGCCGGCCCGCGGCGTCGCCCGTGTCGGTACACGGCTCGCTCTCCGCCTCCTTCTCCAGGAGCGCGCGGTCCTCCACCGACTTGAACGGCCGGCTGCCGGGCGGGTCCGGCGGCTCCTCGCCGTACCCGGCGACGATGGCCCGCCAGGCGGCGTCCTCGTCGAACGGCACCTCCTGCTTGTCCGGCTCGCGGTGCCCGCGGTCCTCACGGCCCTCGCGGTCCTCACGGTCGGAGTCGTGCTCAGCCAACTGCGGCCGTCCCTTCCTTGCCGACACTGGGTGCGAGCCGGCCGATGAAGGCGAGGCTCTCCTCGAAGACCCGGTCCGCATCCTTGTCCAACGTCGCCACGTGGTAGCTGTGTTCCAGCACGATCTCCGTGACGTCGGTGGACGACACCCGGCTCAGCACGCGCGCCGAGTCGGCCGCCGGGACGACATGGTCCTGGGCGCTGCGCACCAGCAGCAACGGCTGGGTGACCTGGGGAAGCTCGCCGTCCAGCCGGCGCAGGAACATCCGCAGCGAGTGCGCCGCGTGCAGCGGCACCCGGTCGTAGCCCAGCTCCGCCGCGCCCTCCTTGGCGATGTCGCTGGCGATGCCCCTCGTCGTCCGTACGAGATGCCGGGCCACCGGAAGGGCGTACGCCGACAGGCCGTGCACCTTGTTCGCCGGGTTGACGACCACCGCGCCGGTGACCCGCTCGCCGTGCCGGGCCGCGAGCCGCAGGGCCAGCGCCCCGCCCATCGACAGGCCGGCGACGAACACCCGGGAGCAGCGCTCGGTGAGCATCCGCAGCTCGCGGTCCACCTCCGCGTACCAGTCCTGCCAGACCGTGAGCAGCATGTCCTCCCAGCGCGTGCCATGGCCGGGCAGCAGCGGCAGGGACACGGTCAGGCCGTGGGCCGCGTGATGCTCCGCCCAGGGGCGCAGCGACTGGGGCGAGCCGGTGAAGCCGTGGCAGAGGAGAACCCCCACCTCCCCGCCCTCACGGCGGTACGGCTCGGCTCCGGGGAGAACGGGCATGGGGTTCACCGTACGCGACCGCACTGACACCGACCAGGGTCGTCGGGCCCATTGACGGTCCTCCGGGTTAAGGTCTGTCCGACGGAAACAGGAGGCACACGGGTGTTGTACGGCACGATGAAGGTCGCCATCGGCGGGCCGCTGAAGGTTGCCTTCAGACCGTGGGTGGAGGGTCTGGAGAACATCCCGGCCGAGGGCCCCGCCATTCTGGCCAGCAATCACCTGTCCTTCTCGGACTCGTTCTTCCTGCCCGTCATGCTGGACCGCAAGGTCACCTTCATCGCCAAGGCCGAGTACTTCACCACCCCCGGCGTGAAGGGCCGCCTCACCGCGGCCTTCTTCAAGGGCGTCGGCCAGCTGCCGGTGGACCGTTCCGGGGCGCGCGGCGCCGGTGAGGCGGCGATCAAGAGCGGTATAGAGGTGCTGCGGCGCGGCGAGCTGTTCGGCATCTACCCGGAGGGCACCCGCTCGCCCGACGGACGGCTGTACCGGGGCAAGCCCGGCGGCCTCGCGCGCGTGGCGCTCGCCACCGGCGCGCCGGTCATCCCGGTCGCCATGATCGACACGGAGAAGATCCAGCCGCCCGGCAAGGTCATGCCGAAGCTGATGCGGCCCGGCATCCGCATCGGCAAGCCCATGGACTTCAGCCGCTACCAGGGCATGGAGCACGACCGGTTCGTGCTGCGCGCCCTGACCGACGAGGTCATGTACGAGATCATGAAGCTCTCCGGCCAGGAGTACGTCGACATCTACGCCACCGCCGCCAAGCGGCAGATGGCAGAGGCGGCGAAGGCGGCCAGGGAAGCGGAGAAGGCCGGGAAGAAGCAGGCCGAGTCCTAGCCAGGGGGATCGGGGGGGACCGGGGGACATGCCCAAGCGCGAGCGCGTCGTACGGATGTCGGTCGAGCTGCCGCTGTGGCGCGCGCTCGCCGGCTACCGCGTCATGACCATGCTGTACGCGATCGGTCTGTGCGCCACCGCGTACGACCACTTCGTCCGGCCCTGGGTCGCCGTCGTCTACTACGCGGTGCTGGCCGTGTGGACCCTCGCCACCCTGCCCAAGGTCTCCGGCGCGGCGAGCTGCACCCGGCGCTTCCTGATCATGGACCTGGCCGTCGCGCTGGCCGGCATCCTGCTCACGCCGGTCGCCGACAGCCACGAGCGGATCGCGGGCGGCGGGCCCACCCTGCCGTCGATATGGACCGCCGGCGCGGTGCTGGCCTTCGCCATCAAGGGCGGCTGGCGCTGGGCGGCCGTCGCCTCCACGGCCGTGGCCGCCGTCAACCTGATCGAGCGCGGCCACCCCGCCCGGGACACCGTGCACAACGTGATCCTCGTCTGGGTCGCCTCCATCGCCATCGGCTACGTCGTGGAGGTGGCCCGCGCCTCCGAGCGCACCCTCGCCCGTGCGCTGGAGATCGAGGCCGCGACCCGGGAGCGGGAGCGGCTGGCCCGGGACATCCACGACAGCGTGCTCCAGGTGCTGGCGATGGTGAAGCGCCGGGGCACGGCCCTCGGCGGCGAGGCGGCCGAACTGGGCCGGATGGCCGGGGAGCAGGAGGTGGCCCTGCGCACGCTGGTGTCGGGCGGCCTGGTGCCGGTGTCCCGGGTCTCGGAGGACCTGGCCGCCGGAGCCGTCGTGCGGGCCGTCGAGGAGCCGGTCGAGGACGCGGTGGCCGGCCCGGTCGACCTGCGCCCCCTGCTCGCCCGCTACGCGTGCGCCCGGGTCAGCCTGGCCGAACCCGGCGCCCCGGTGCCGCTGCCGCCGGACGCGGCCCGCGAGGTGGCCGCCGCCGTGGGGGCCGCCCTGGACAACGTGCGCAGGCACGCCGGGGAGGAGGCGCGCGCCTGGATCCTGCTGGAGGACGAGCCGGAGGAGATCGTCGTCACCGTCCGCGACGACGGCCCCGGCATCCCCGAGGGCCGGCTGGCGCAGGCCGAGGGCGAGGGCCGGCTCGGGGTGGCCCTGTCCATCCGGGGCCGGCTGCGGGATCTCGGCGGCAGCGCCGAGATCGTGTCCGTCCCCGGGCAGGGCACGGAAGTCGAACTGAAGGTACCGAAGGGCGCCGTGCGGGCGCGGCGGAAGAAGGCGGAGCAGCGATGACACAGCAGCAGGACCCGATCAAGGTCATGGTGGTGGACGACCACCCCATGTGGCGTGACGCGGTCGCGCGTGACCTGGCCGAGTCCGGCTTCGAGGTGGTGGCCACCGCCGGCGACGGCGAGCAGGCGGTCCGGCGCGCCAAGGCCGCCGCTCCCGACGTCCTCGTGCTGGACCTCAACCTGCCCGCCAAGCCCGGTGTCCAGGTGTGCAAGGAACTGGTCGGCCACAACCCGGCGTTGCGCGTCCTCGTCCTGTCGGCGAGCGGTGAGCACGCGGACGTGCTGGAGGCCGTGAAATCCGGTGCGACCGGTTACCTGCTGAAGTCGGCCTCCACCGAGGAACTGCTGGACGCGGTGCGCCGCACGGCCGTCGGCGACCCGGTGTTCACCCCGGGCCTGGCCGGCCTGGTCCTGGGTGAGTACCGCCGCCTGGCCTCCGAGCCCGCGCCGGCACCCGACGCCGACGAGCCGGGCGCGCCCCGGCTGACGGACCGGGAGACGGAGGTGCTGCGGCTCGTGGCCAAGGGCCTGAGCTACAAGCAGATCGCCGAACGCCTCGTCATCTCCCACCGCACGGTCCAGAACCACGTCCAGAACACCCTGGGCAAGCTCCAGCTGCACAACAGGGTGGAGCTGGTCCGGTACGCCATCGAGCGCGGACTCGACGAGGAGTAGGACGCCCGGAGCACGCGCATCCGGACATGCACCGGAATCACCCTCCCGCCTCTCCCGAAGTGACCTGAATCACCATTAGCGTGACTCCGCGTCAGGTAACCGCGGCGAAGGGACATTTCCATGCGGGTAGGAGTACTGACCGGAGGCGGCGACTGCCCCGGACTCAACGCCGTCATCCGGGGCGTCGTCCGCAAGGGCGTGCAGGAGTACGGCTATGACTTCGTCGGCTTCCGGGACGGCTGGCGGGGTCCGCTCGAGAACGACACGATCCGGCTCGACATCCCCGCGGTGCGCGGCATCCTGCCCCGCGGCGGCACCATCCTCGGCTCCTCGCGGACCAACCCCCTGAAGGTGGACGACGGCATCCGCCGCATCAAGGAGAATCTGGCCAAGCAGGAGGTCGAGGCCCTCATCGCGATCGGCGGCGAGGACACCCTCGGGGTCGCGGCGTGCCTGTCCGACGAGTACGGGGTGCCCTGCGTCGGCGTGCCGAAGACCATCGACAACGACCTGTCCGCCACCGACTACACCTTCGGCTTCGACACCGCCGTCAACATCGCCACCGAGGCCATCGACCGCCTGCACACCACCGCCGAGTCCCATATGCGGGTCCTGGTCGTGGAGGTGATGGGCCGGCACGCCGGCTGGATCGCACTGCACTCCGGCCTCGCCGGCGGCGCCAACGTCATCCTCATCCCCGAGCAGCGCTTCGACGTCGAGCAGGTCTGCACCTGGGTGACCTCCCGCTTCCGGGCGTCGTACGCGCCGATCGTGGTCGTCGCCGAGGGCGCCATGCCGAAGGACGGCGACATGGTCCTCAAGGACCGGTCGCTGGACTCCTTCGGGCATGTCCGGCTCTCCGGAGTCGGCGAGTGGCTGGCCAAGGAGATCGAGAAGCGCACCGGCAAGGAGGCCCGCACCACGGTCCTCGGGCACGTCCAGCGCGGCGGCACGCCCAGCGCCTTCGACCGCTGGCTCGCCACCCGCTTCGGGCTGCACGCCATCGACTGCGTCCACGACGGCGACTACGGCAAGATGGTCGCCCTGCGCGCCACCGACATCGTCCGCGTCCCCCTGGCCGAGGCCACGGCCAAGCTCAAGACGGTCGAACCGGAGCTGTACCAGGAGGTCGGGGTCTTCTTCGGCTGACGGCAGCCCCCGAGGGTCACACGGTCGTGCGGCGCAGCAGGCCCACCAGCTCCCGTACGACCGCGGCCCCGTTCAGCGTCAGGACCGACTCCGGGTGGAACTGCACCCCGCAGAACCCGGGGCCCCTGAGCGCGTGCACCTCCCCGTTCGCCGCGCGGCTCACCTCGACGCCGTGCGCCGCCAGCTCCCGGGCGGCCTTCTCGTCGCAGCGGGCCACGAAGCTGTTGTAGAAGCCGACGGTCTCCGGCCGCCCGAACAGGTCGATCGTGGTCTGCGCCCCCTGGTACGGCACCTGCTTGCGCACGATCTCCAGGCCCAGCTCGGCCGCGATCAGCTCGTGGCCCAGGCAGACGCCGAGCACGCCGTACCGGTGTTCCCTGATCACCGTGGCGGTCAGCTCCCGCAGGATCCGCATCTTCGGGTCGGCGAGGTCCCCCGGGTCGCCCGGACCGGGCCCCAGTACGACCGGCCCCTCGTGCGCGCGCACCTCCTCCCGCAGCCCCGGCTCGTCGTACCGCCGGACGGTCACCTCCAGGCCGCTCGAGCGCAGCACGTGCGCCAGCATCGCCGTGAACGTGTCCTCGCCGTCCACGACGAGGGCGTGACCCGCCAGGATCTCGGACCGCTCCTGCATCCGCAGCCAGAACGGCGCGAGCCCGGCCCGGCGCCCGTCCAGCGCCTCCCGGACCCGGGGGTCGTCGGCCAGCCGGGGCCGCTCCCGCTCCGCCCGCGGCCCGGACGGCCGTACCCCGAGGGCGGTCAGCACGCCCGCCGCCTTCGCGTGGGTCTCCGCGACCTCGCCCGCCGGGTCGGAGCCGCGCACCAGCGTCGCCCCGACCGGGACGCGCAGCCGGCCGTCGGCAAAGATGTCGGCGGTGCGGATCAGGATGGGGGAGTCGAGGGTCTGCGTGCCCCCGGAGTCCCGCCCGAGCAGGGCGAGCGCACCGGCGTAGTACCCGCGCGCCACGCCGTCCCGGCCGAGGGGCTCGTGCCGCTCGATCACCCGGCACGCGTTCTGCACCGGCGACCCGGTCACCGTCGCCGCGAACATCGTCTCCCGCAGCACCTCCCGTACGTCCAGGGAGGACTTCCCGCGCAGCTCGTACTCGGTGTGCGCGAGGTGCGCCATCTCCTTCAGCCGCGGACCGACGACGACCCCGCCCATGTCGCCGACGGTGCACATCATCTTCAGCTCCTCGTCCACGACCATGGACAGCTCCTCGATCTCCTTGCCGTCGGCGAGGAAGGAGAGCAGGTGCTCCGGGGTCGGGCCCTCGGCCGGATAGCGGTAGGTGCCGCTGATCGGGTTCATCACCACGGTTCCGCCGCTCATCCGGACGTGCACCTCCGGACTCGCCCCCACCAGCGTCCGGTCGCCGGTGTGCACCACGAACGTCCAGTACGCGCCCCGCTCGCCCTCCAGCAGCCGCCGGAACAGCGCGAGCGCGTCCGCGCGGCCGAAGCCGGGGATCTCACCCTCGTACGTGCGCCGGATCACGAAGTTCGCGCCCTCGCCCCGGCCGATCTCCTCGCGCAGCACCCGCCCGACGATCTCGGCGTACTCCTCGTCCCCGACGTCGAAGCCCCCGCCCGCGACCCGCACCTCGTGCGCGGGCAGCCCGGACAGCGCCTCGGCGAGCGGGATCTCGTACGACTCCTCGGGGGTGAGCACCAGCAGCGGTGTGCCGTCGTCGCGGACGTCGAAGCCGCGCTCGCGGATCTGCCGGAACGGGATGAGGGCGAGCCCCTCGTCGGGCAGGTCGGCGAGCCGGTCACGGCTGGTCACCGGGCCGAGCAGCACCTCCACCAGTTGCTCGTCGCGGCCCGGGGTGCGGCGGCGGAGCAGGGCGAAGGGGCGGGGGTCACGAAGCAGGTCCTTCAGATCCACGGGTACGGGCTCCTTCTCGATCTTCTGACGGAGAGGAACGACCCGGAGAAACGCCGAAGGCCGCCCCTCGGGCGGCCTTCGCGAAGTTCTGTGTACGCGCGATCAGCGGGCCGCCGGAGAAGCGGTCCACCACCAGTTCTGGATCGACGGCGCGAACATGGAGGGAACCCTACCGCAGCCGGCCGGTGTCCAGGGGGTAATCACTCCGTCTCACCCTTCGAGCCAGAGGAAAATCCCGACCCATGACCCCGTAATGTGTACGAGGTGACCGTGAACGCTAAGACCAGCCCGAGCGCTGGCAACACCTGGCGAAACCTGCCCGCGGCGCAGCAGCCCGAGTACCCCGACACCGAGGCTCTGCGCGCAGTGATCGCGGACCTCGAGTCGTATCCGCCGCTCGTCTTCGCGGGCGAGTGCGACCAGCTGCGCGCCCGGATGGCGGCCGTCGCCAAGGGAGAGGCGTTCCTCCTCCAGGGCGGCGACTGCGCCGAGGCATTCGACGCGGTGTCCGCCGACCACATCCGCAACAAGCTGAAGACGCTGCTCCAGATGGGTGCCGTCCTGACCTACGCGGCCTCCGTGCCCGTGGTCAAGGTCGGCCGGATCGCGGGGCAGTACTCCAAGCCCCGCTCCAAGCCGACCGAGACCCGCGACGGCGTGACGCTCCCGACCTACCGGGGCGACTCCGTCAACGGCTTCGACTTCACCGAAGAGGCCCGCATCCCGGACCCCGAGCGGCTGAAGCGCATGTACCACGCGTCGGCGTCCACGCTGAACCTGGTGCGCGCCTTCACCACCGGTGGTTACGCGGACCTGCGCCAGGTGCACGCCTGGAACCAGGACTTCGTGAAGACCTCGCCGTCGGGCCAGCGCTACGAGCAGCTCGCGCGCGAGATCGACAACGCGCTGAACTTCATGCGGGCCTGCGGCACGGATCCGGAGGAGTTCAAGACGGTCGAGTTCTTCTCCTCGCACGAGGCGCTGCTGCTGGACTACGAGTCCGCCCTGACCCGGGTCGACTCCCGCACCGGCAAGCTGTACGACGTCTCCGCGCACATGGTGTGGATCGGTGAGCGCACCCGGCAGCTGGACCACGCGCACATCGAGTTCGCCTCGCGGATCCGCAACCCGATCGGCATCAAGCTCGGCCCGACCACCACGGCCGAGGAGGCGCTCCAGTACATCGACCGGCTCGACCCCGAGCGGGAGCCGGGCCGGCTGACCTTCATCGTCCGCATGGGCGCCGACAAGATCCGGGACAAGCTTCCCGAGCTGGTCGAGAAGGTCACGGCGTCCGGTGCGACGGTGGCCTGGGTGACCGACCCGATGCACGGCAACACCTTCGAGGCGGCCTCCGGGCACAAGACCCGCCGCTTCGACGACGTGCTGGACGAGGTCAAGGGCTTCTTCGAGGTCCACAAGGCGCTCGGCACCCATCCGGGCGGCATCCACGTGGAGCTGACCGGCGACGACGTCACCGAGTGCGTGGGCGGCGGCGACGAGATCTTCGTGGACGACCTGCACCAGCGCTACGAGACGGCCTGCGACCCGCGGCTGAACCGCAGCCAGTCGCTGGACCTGGCGTTCCTCGTGGCCGAGATGTACAGGGACCAGTGACGGCTTCGCCCGTTACACCGGCCTGAGTGGGGCGCGGATCACACCCGATCCGCGCCCCCGCCACTTTTGCGCTCACCGGACCATGGGTAAGGTTAGGTTTGCCTCACCGAGAAACGGGATGGCAGCAAGCGAGCGATCCCGTCGGGAGGTGAGCCGGGTGTACGTCTGCAGTTGCTTCGGCATCACCGAGCGGCAAGTGGTGCAGCACGCGGAGAACGGCGCCTGCACCCCGCGGCAGATCGCCTCCGCCTGCAAGGCCGGCACCGACTGCGGATCGTGTGTCCGCCGGATCCAGGCCATCCTCGGCCGGGGCGCCTGCCCCCGCCGCGAGCTGGCCGACCAGGGCAAGCCCGTCCTCGCGGAGATCCCCGAAGCCGCCTAGCCCTCCGGCTGCTCGATCAGCTGGGCGAGGTAGAGCGCCTCGCCGAGCTTCTCCACCAGCTCCAGCTGTGTGTCGAGGTAGTCGATGTGGTGCTCCTCGTCGGCGAGGATGTCCTCGAAGATGTTCGCGGACGTGATGTCACCCTTCTCGCGCATCACCTTGATGCCCCGCCTGAGCCGGTCGATCGCCTCCACCTCGATCTCCCGGTCCGCCTCGAACATCTCCCGGACGGTCTGTCCCACCCGGACATGGCCCAGCCGCTGGTAGTTCGGCAGCCCGTCGAGGAACAGGATCCGGTCGGTGAGCACCTCGGCGTGCTTCATCTCGTCGAACGACTCGTGCCGCGTGTACTTCGCGAGCTTCGTCCAGCCGTTGTTCTCCTGCATCTTCGCGTGCAGGAAGTACTGGTTGATCGCGGTCAGCTCGCCGGTGAGCTGCTCGTTGAGGAACTCGATGACCTCGGGGTCGCCCTGCATCGCAGCGGCTCCTTCCACACGGAGGGAACGGGTGAGGGTGTGCGGCCGCATGATTGCACCGGCGGGAAAGATCGTCCAGTAAGTGCGTACTTAGTAAGTACGCACTGAGTTGTTGGTAGTTGTCCGTTTCAAGTGTGGGTGGTCAAGGGCACTGCCCGAGGTCTGTCAGGATGGATACATGGGTCATCCGGTGGAGCGAGAGTCTGGGGCGGGGGCAGGGTTCGAGCTTCCGCCGGGTCAGCGGCTCCAGCGCGGCTGGCCGGTCACGCACTACGGGCCGGTGCCGAAGTTCCGGCCCGAGCGCTGGGAGTTCCGCGTCTTCGGCGCCACCGCCGACGGGGACAAGCGCACCTGGAGCCACGAGGAGTTCACGGCGCTGCCGTACACCACCGTGGTGGCCGATCTGCACTGCGTGACGAAGTTCAGCATGGTCGGTGCGGAGTGGGGCGGCGTCCCGGCCCGCGCGATCCTGGACCTGGCCCCGCCGGCACCGGACGTCACCCATGTGATGGTCTGGGCGGAGTACGGCTTCAGCTCGAATCTGCGCCTCGCCGACTTCGCCTCCGACCGCGCGATCTTCGCCACCCACAAGGACGGTGAGCTCCTCACCGCCGAGCACGGCTTCCCGGTCCGCCTGATCGTGCCCCATCTGTACGCCTGGAAGGGCCCCAAGTGGGTCCGGGGTGTGGAGTACATGACCGCCGACCGCCGCGGCTTCTGGGAGGAGCGCGGCTACCACAACATCGGCGACCCCTGGAAGGAGCAGCGCTACTCCTACCAGGAAGGGCCCGGGGACGGCCCCGAGCTCTGATCCCGGCTGCGCGGTGGTGCTGCTCAGTGGTGGTACCGGTGCACCACCGCGTGTCCCTTGCCCCGGCCGATCATCCACTTGTTGACCGGCGTGGTCGCCACGAAGGCGATCACGAGCGAGATCGCCAGCGAGATCCAGAACAGCGGCTTGCCGAGGGTCGCGTCCATCGCGGACGGCCAGACGAGGATCACGCCGTTGTCGATCAGTTCCATCACGGCGATGGACAGGGTGTCGGCGGCCAGCGCCACCCGGAAGGCGGTACGGAAGTCCACACCGGCGCGCAGGATCCCGCGCAGGGTCAGCGAGTAACCGAAGACGAAGGCGAGGATGATCGCCAGCGTCATCGTGGGCAGGTTGCCCCAGCCGAGGGCCGTGCCCAGGATCATGCCGAGCACCTCGCCGATGGCGCAGCCGGTGAGGCAGTGCAGGGTGGCCTGAGCGGCCGCCGCCCAGGTGGTGGCGGGGGCGTGGCCGTGGTGCTGGTGGTGCCCGTGGTGGCCGTGCGGGTGCTGCCCGTGCTGGTGCTGCTCGTGCTGGTGGTGTTCGTGGCTGACGTGCGCCGAGTGCTCCATGGTTTCCCCCATGCCGAGTGACGGTTCCTGCGACTCACAGGAACCGTATACCCCCCTGGGGTATTCCTCGACGGGTCATGAAGCCCGGAGTTTCTTCAGCCGCTCCACATCCGCCGCGTGCCCCTCCTTGCCGCCGGGCGTCTCTATGATCAGCGGAACGCCCGCCGTCGCGGGGTGGGTCATCAGGGCGCGGAAAGGGTCCTCGCCGATGTGACCGGCGCCGATGTTCTCGTGCCGGTCCTTGTGCGCGCCGACCACGTCCTTGGAGTCGTTGGCGTGGATCAGCTTCAGCCGGCCCTCGCCGACCGTGTCCACCAGCAGGTCCAGGGTCCGGTGCATACCGCTCGGCCCGGTCAGGTCGTGCCCGGCGGCGAAGATGTGGCAGGTGTCCAGGCACACCCCCAGCTTCGGGTGGGCGTCCAGCGCCTCGAAGTACGGCCCGAAGTCCCAGGTGCGCGAGCACAGCGAGGCGCCCTGCCCGGCGGTCGACTCCAGCAGCAGGAACGGGTCGTCGTCGTGGGTCAGCTCGTCCAGCAGCGGCAGCAGGTGCTCCCGTACCTGCTTCAGCGCCACCTCCCGCGCCCGCCCGCCGGTCGCGCTCCCGGTGTGCACGACCACGCCCAGCGCGCCGATCTCCCGCCCGCGGCGCAGCGAGTGCCGCAGCGACTCCACCGACCGCTCCACGGTCGCCTCGGTGTGCGAGCCGAAGTTGATCAGGTACGGGGCGTGGACGTACGCCGGGATCGACTCCTCGGCGCACGCCGCGCGGAACGCCTCGTCCTGCCGCGGGTTCCCGGCGGGCGTGGCCCAGCCGCGCGGGTTGGCGACGAAGACCTGAACGGTCTCGGCCTTCAGATCACGGGCGTACGACAGCCCGACGGAGTGCAGGCCGCCGGCCACGGGCACATGGCCGCCGACGGGGTTGCGGGGGAGGGGGGACTGATCGGGACTCACCCGTTCAGGGTGTCACGCCCGCCCCCGCGCCCGGACCGCTGTCCCCGGTGACTCCGGTCACCGGATGGTGATCGTGATCGTCGACCCCTTCGGCGCCGTCTCGCCGCCGTCCACCGACTGCTTCTTCACGGTGTCGCCGAACAGCCCGAGCAGGCCGCGGTCCTCCTCGACCTCGAAGCCCGCGCCCTCCAGGGCCTCGTGGGCGTCGTCCACGCTGTCACCGACCACGTCCGGGACCTCGACCATCTCCGGGCCCTTGGACAGCGTCAGCGTCACCGTGTCACCCTCGGCGGCCTGGCGGCCGTCGCCCGGGCTCTGCGCGGCGACCTCGCCCTTGTCGTACTCGGAGTTGATCCGCCCGGCGGCGACCTTCACCTTGAGCCCGGCGTCCGTCAGCTCCTGCCTGGCGCTCTCCAGGTCGTCGCCGGTGACGTCCGGGACGGCGATCGGGCTGCCCTTGCTGACGATCAACGCGATCGCCGAGCCCGCGTGCCGCTTGGTGCCCGCGTCCGGCGACGTACCGATCACCGAACCCCGGGCGACGTCCGCGCTGAACTCGCGGGTCACCATGCCCGGCTCCAGGCCGTCCGCCTTCAGGCGCGCCTGCGCCTTCGCGAGGGGCTGGCCCTTCACGTTCGGCACGTTCACCGTCTCCGGCCCGAGCGACACGGTCAGCGTCACCGAGTCGTGGTCCCGGATCCGCGCGCCGGGCGCCGGGTCGCTGCCGATCACCGTGCCGCGCTCGACGGTGTCGCTGTACGCGCGCTTGACCTGCCCGACGTCCAGCCCGGCGGACTCGAGCCGTTCCTTCGCCTGCGCCTCGGTCTGCGTCAGCAGCGGCGGCACCTTGGTGAACTGGCCGGAGTTGATGTACCAGACCCCGGCGCCCACACCGAACACCAGCAGCACGGCCGCGATCAGCGCCAGCACCGCGCGCGGCGGCCGGGCCGGGCCCCGGCGGCGGGGCGGCACCGGCGGGCTCTGGAAGCGGGCGGTGCGGTCGATCCCGTCCGCGGCGGCGTCCTCGCCGACCGGCAGTGGCCGGGGCACAGTCAGCGCGCGCGGGATCACGCTGGTGCGGTCCTCGGCGTTGTCGTGCTCCGGGGCCAGCGCCTGTGGCGGCAGTGCGTCCAGCTGCTCGTCGGTCAGCGGCCGGCGGCCCTCGCGCACCTGCGCCAGCAGCGCCACGGCGTCGTGCGGCCGGACGTCCGGATTGCGGGCGGTGGCCGACGCGACCAGTTCGTCCAGCTCGTACGGCAGCCCCGGCACGAGCGCCGAGGGCGGCGGCACGTCCTCGTGGAGGTGCTTGTAGAGCACCTGGGCCGGGGAGTCCCCGGAGTGCGGCTTCGTGCCCGTCAGCATCTCGTAGAGGACCACACCGCACGCGTACACGTCGACGCGCGGGTCGGTGGTGCCCTGCTCGATCTGCTCGGGCGCGAGATAGGAGACGGTCCCGAGTACGGCGCCCGTCGTGCTGGTCACCGTGTCCACGGAGCGCACCAGCCCGAAGTCGGCCACCTTGACCCGGCCGTCGTCGCCTATCAGCACGTTCTCGGGCTTCATGTCCCGGTGCACGAACCCCGCCCGGTGCGCGGCGCCGAGCGCGGCGAGCACCGGCTCCAGGATGTCCAGCGCGGCCCGCGGCTGCACGGCGCCCCGCTCCCGCAGCACGTCCCGCAGGGTGCAGCCGGCGATGTACTCCATCGCCAGGTAGACGTACGACCCGTCGGTCCCCTGGTCGAAGACCTGGACCACATTGGGGTGGTCGAGCCGGGCGACGGACTTCGCCTCGCGGATGAACCGCTCGACGAAGGCCCCGTCGGCCGCGAGCGTCGGGTGCATCACCTTCAGCGCGAGCACGCGGTCCAGGCGGGTGTCCAGGGCCCGGTAGACCGTGGCCATCCCGCCGGCCGCGATCCGCGCGTCGACGCGATACCGGCCGTCGAGCAGCTGCCCGACGAGGGGGTCCTGAAGGGTCGTATCCACGAGAGGGGAGTCTACGAGGGCCCACCGACACCACGACCGCGTCCACCGGCATCGGAGCAGTACTGAAGCCGACCTGTAACGCGCCACACCCCGGCCCCCGGCCGCCCGCGGTCGCCCGCACGGTTCCGCGGTCGCCCGCACAACCCGCGGTCGCCCGCACGGCCCCGCGGTCGCCGACGGCGAGACGCCCCACGGGAGAGTCCCGCCCTCCAGTCGGCGGTAACGGGCGGTGCGCGGGTGGGAGAGCGACCCGTCAGAACGCCGGGCGCTCGGGATCGAGTCTGGCCAGACCCTCCGTAGGAGAGGACGCCTCCGCGAGATACCGCCGGGGAATCCGCCCCGCCAACCGAGCCAGCCGACCCGCCTCCACGGCATGCCTCATCGCCGCGGCCATCAGCTCCGGTTCCTGCGCCCGCGTCACCGCGGAGGCGAGCATCACCCCCGCGCACCCCAGCTCCATCGCCAGCGCCACGTCGGACGCCGTACCGGCCCCCGCGTCGAGGATCACCGGTACGCGCGCCTGCTCCACGATCAGCTGGAAGTTGTGCGGATTGCGGATGCCGAGCCCGGAGCCGATCGGCGAGCCGAGCGGCATGACCGCCGCACAGCCGACGTCCTCCAGCTTCCGCGCGAGCACCGGGTCGTCGTTCGTGTACGGCAGCACCGTGAACCCGTCGTCGACGAGCGTCTCCGCCGCCTCCAGCAGCTCCACCGGATCCGGCAGCAGCGTCCGCTCGTCGGCGATGACCTCCAGCTTGATCAGGTCCGTGCCGAGCGCCTCCCGGGCCAGCCGGGCGGTCAGCACGGCCTCGCCGGCGGTGAAACAGCCCGCCGTGTTCGGCAGCACCCGGATGCCGAGCTTCTCCAGCACCGACAGCACCGAGCCGTGCACGGACGGGTCCACCCGGCGCATCGCGACCGTCGTCAGTTCCGTACCGGAGGCGACCAGTGCCCGCTGAAGCACCTCCAGGCTGGGCGCCCCGCCCGTGCCCATGATCAGCCGCGACGAGAACGTCAGCCCGCCGAGGACCAGGGGATCGTCTGCCATGGCTCAGCCTCCCTGCACGGCGGTGAGGACTTCGACCCGGTCGCCCTCGGCGAGGGCGGTCGTCGCCCACTGCGCGCGCGGGACGACGGTCTCGTTGAGGGCGGCGGCCACCCCGCGCGGCGCCGCGGTGAGGGTCTCCACCAGCGCGTCCAGCGCGGTACCCGGCGCGACCTCGCGGGGCTCGCCGTTGACGGAGATGGTCAGGGAGAGGTTCATGCGGGCTGCTCCAGCTTTTCCAGCCCCGCGCCGCCGAACCGCCGCGGGGTGAACGGACGTGCCTCCTCCGGGAGTTCCCCGGTGGCCAGGGCATGCCCCAGCACGTCCCCGGTGACCGGCGTGAGCAGCACCCCGTTGCGGTAGTGCCCGGTGGCCAGCAGCAGCCCGGCCAGGCCGGACGGGCCGAGCAGCGGCGCGTTGTCGGGGGAGCCGGGGCGCAGCCCGGCCCGGGTCTCGGTGAGCGGCAGCTCGGTGATGCCGGGCACCAGCTCGTGGGCGTCGCGCAGCAGTTCGTACACGCCCCCGGCGGTGACCGTCGTGTCCCAGCCCAGCTCCTCGCTGGTGGCGCCGACGACCAGTTCGCCGTTCTCGCGGGGCACCAGGTAGACGTGGCTGCCGCGCACCACGGCCCGCACGGTCCGGCTCAGGAACGGCGCGTACCGGCGCGGCACGGTCAGCCGCAGCACCTGCCCCTTGACCGGCCGCACCGGCGGCAGCAGCTCCAGCGGCACCCCCGCGAGCCGCCCGCTCAGGCTGCCGGCGGCGAGCACCACCTGCTCCGCGCGCAGCCCGGTGCCGTCGGCCGTGGTGACCCCGGCGGCCCGCTCCCGTACCACGTCCAGCCGCTCCGCCCAGGCGCGGTGGAACACCACGCCGGCCCGCTCGCAGGCGCTCAGCAGGGCCGCCGCCAGCCGGCGCGGGTCGATCTGGTGGTCGCCGTCCACCCGCAGCCCGCCGCGCACCCCCGGCGCGAGCATCGGCTCCAGGCGCCGGCACTCCCGCCCGGACATCCATTCCGACCGGAGGCCCGAGCGCTGCTGGAGCGCGTGCAGATCGCGCAGATGGGCACGGTCGTCGGCGTCCAGCGCGACGGCGAGGGTGCCGCAGCGGCGGTAGCCGAGGTCGTGGCCGGTCAGCTCGGTCAGCTCGGCCGTGAAGTCCGGATAACGGCGGGCCGATTCCAGGTTCAGGGCGAGCAGGGTCTCCTCGCCGTAGTGCAGTTCGGTGACCGCGGCCAGCATCCCGGCCGCGACCCGCGCGGCCCCGCCCCCGGGCTCGGGGTCCACCACGGCCGTGGCGAGCCCGCGCTGCGCCGCGCGCCAGGCCGTGACCAAGCCGATGATTCCGCCCCCGATGACGAGGACGTCGGACGTACGTGACGACATGGGCGTCCAGCCCCTCCCTTCGCCGGCATGACCCGGATCAGGTTCGTACGGTCGGAGGCCGCCAGCCTCCCTCTCAGCCCGGTGCGTCCGGGCTCCCGCGAGTGCTTGTACGGTGGCCACCCTAGCCCGCCGACCTCCTCACTCGTAAGGGAGCCCCGTCTCATGGCCCGCTCGCTCGACGGACTGATCCTCGCCCCCGTGGCGGACCAAGCCCCAGGTCAGGTGGGCACCCGCACCCGGTTCGCCTATCACGAGAAGGACGGCGAGATCTGGGCCGAGTACGCGGGCGGCGACGTCGTACGCGGCCATCTGATCGGCACCCGCGAGGGCGACCGGCTGGACTTCCGGTACGTGCAGCTGAAGACCGACGGGACGACCGCCTCGGGGCACTGTGTCTCCACGGTCGTGGAGCTGCCGGACGGCCGGGTGCGGCTGGAGGAGACCTGGGAGTGGGAGTCCCGCGCGGGCTCCGGCACGAGTGTTGTGGAGCAGGTCACCGAGCACGCCCCCTGACTGACGGATCGTCAATTGTCTATGGTGATCGGGTGAGCGAGCAGACAGCGGAAGAGGGCACGTCGCAGGGGCGGCGCGTGGTCGTCGTCGGCGCGGGCATGGCCGGGGTGCAGACCGCGGTCGCCCTGCGCGAACAGGGCTTCCGGGGACGGGTGACCGTCATCGGCGCCGAGCCGCACCAGCCGTACGACCGGCCGCCGCTGTCGAAGGCCGTGCTGCTCGGCAAGGCGGAGGACTCCGCCTTCGACGTGGACTTCGAGTCCCTCGGCGTCGAGCTCAGGCTCGGCTGCGAGGTGCTGGGCCTGCGCCCTGCCGACCACGAGCTGGACACCGAGGCGGGGCCCGTCCCGTACGACGTCCTGGTGCTGGCCACCGGCGCCGTACCGGTCACGCTGCCCGGCACCGAGGGCGTGCCCGGGGTGCATCTGCTGCGCACTCTGGACGACGCCGCCCGGCTGCGCCCGGTGCTCGCCCGGCAGCACGACATCGTGGTCGTGGGCGCCGGCTGGATCGGCGCCGAGTTCGCCACGGCCGCCCGCGAGGCCGGCTGCGCGGTGACCGTCGTGGAGGCCGCCGACCGGCCGCTCGCCGGCGCCCTGCCCGCCGAGGTGGCCGCGCCGATGACCGCCTGGTACGCCGACAGCGGTACGGAACTGCGCACCCGCGCGCGCGTGGAGCGCGTCGAGTCCGGCGCGGTGGTGCTCGCCGACGGCACGCGGCTGCCCGCGGGCGCCGTCGTCGTCGGCATCGGTGCCCGCCCCGCCACCGCCTGGCTGGCGGGCTCCGGCATCGAGCTGGGCGCGCACGGCGACGTCCTCGCCGACGACCACCTGCGCACCTCCCTGCCGGACGTGTACGCCGTCGGCGACTGCGCTTCCTTCCCCTCGGCCCGCTACGGCGAGCGGCTCCTCGTCCACCACTGGGACAACGCCCTCCAGGGCCCGCGTACGGTCGCCGCGAACATCCTCGGCGAGACCACCGCGGTCTACGACCCGGTGCCGTACTTCTGGTCGGAGCAGTTCGGCCGGTTCGTGCAGTACGCCGGTCACCACGCCGCGGCCGACCGCCTGGTGTGGCGCGGCGACCCGGCGGGCCCGTCCTGGACGGTGTGCTGGCTGCGCGAGAACCGCCTGGCGGCCCTTCTGGCGGTGGGGCGCCCCCGCGATCTGGCCCAGGGCCGCCGGCTGATCGAGGCGGGCCGCACCATGGATCCGGACGCCCTGCCCGACCCCGCCCGACCGCTGAAGGACACCACCGCGGACTAGGACATTCTCCCAGGTGGGGGTGCCTGACTTCCGACTGTCGGTGGGGGATGGCAGGCTAGATGCCGTGACCGAGATTGACGCAAAGATCGATGCTCTCGTCCCCGCCTGGCTCACCCTCCCCGACATCGCCGAACAGTTCGGTGTCGAGGTGACGCGTGTCCGGCAGCTGGTCAAGGACGGCCAGCTCATCGCCGTACGCCGAGGTGAGAACCGGGCGCTGCACGTCCCCGCCGCCTTCATCGACGGGGACAAGGTCGTCAAGGGCCTGTCCGGGACCCTGACGCTCCTGAGGGACGACGGCTTCACGGTCGAAGAGATGATCGAGTGGCTCTTCACCCCCGACCCGACCCTGCCCGGGACCCCCGCGCAGGCCCTGAGTGAGAATCGCGGCACGGAGGTGAAGCGCCGCGCCCAGGCGCTCGCCGTCTGAGCCGACCCACACCCAGGAGGTGGCGTGCGGGCCGGACGCCCGCACGCCACCGTCCAGAACCACAGGGACACCGACCCCGGGGGGACCCACGCATGTCCGACACCGCCCGCGCCGCGCTCGCCGACGCCCGCCTGTACCTCTGCACGGACGCCCGCAAGCGCCAGGGCGACCTGCCCGAGTTCCTGGACGCGGTCCTGGCCGGCGGTGTCGACATCGTGCAGTTGCGCGACAAGGGCATGGAGGCCGCCGAGGAGCTGGAGCACCTGGAGGTCTTCGCCGACGCCTGTGCCCGGCACGGCAAGCTGCTGGCGGTCAACGACCGGGCGGACGTCGCCCACGCCGCCCGCGCCGGCGTGCTGCATCTCGGCCAGGGTGACCTGCCGGTCCCCGCGGCCCGCGCGATCCTCGGCGACGGGGTGCTGATCGGCCGCTCCACGCACGCCGAGGGCGAGGCAGCCGCTGCCGCCGTCCAGGAGGGCGTGGACTACTTCTGCACCGGCCCCTGCTGGCCCACCCCCACCAAGCCCGGCCGCCACGCACCCGGCCTCGACCTGGTCCGGTACACGGCGGGCCTCGGCACCGACCGCCCCTGGTTCGCCATCGGCGGCATCGACCTCGGCACGCTGGACCAGGTGCTGGACGCGGGCGCCCGCCGGGTGGTCGTGGTCCGCGCGATCACCGAGGCGGACGACCCGGGCGCGGCGGCGAGGGAGTTCGCGAAGCGCCTCCACCAGGGCTGAGTTGTCCAAGGGGTGGACAGGAAGTCGACAATTCGGGCAAATTTCCGAGGTTTGGTTGGGGGACCGCCCACCCCTGGCTAACCTGCCCATATGGCCCTTGGAACCGCATCGACCAGGACTGATCGCGCACGCACCGTGCGTGACATCCTCGCCGCCGGCAAGACGACATACTCGTTCGAGTTCTCTGCGCCGAAGACGCCCAAGGGCGAGCGGAACCTGTGGAGCGCGCTCCGGAGGGTCGAGGCGGTCGCTCCCGACTTCGTCTCCGTGACCTACGGCGCCGGCGGCTCCACGCGTGCGGGCACGGTCAAGGAGACCCAGCAGATCGTCGCCGACACCACGCTCACCCCGGTCGCCCACCTCACGGCGGTCGACCACTCCATCGCGGAACTGCGCAACATCATCGGCCAGTACGCGGACGCCGGCATCCGCAACATGCTCGCCGTGCGCGGCGACCCGCCCGGCGACCCCATGGGCGAGTGGGTGCCACACCCCCGGGGCGTGACCTACGCGGCCGAACTCGTCCGGCTCATCAAGGAGTCGGGCGACTTCTGCGTGGGCGTCGCCGCGTTCCCGGAGATGCACCCGCGCTCCACGGACTGGGACACCGACGTCCGGCACTTCGTCGACAAGTGCCGCGCCGGCGCCGACTACGCCATCACACAGATGTTCTTCCAGCCGGAGTCGTATCTCCGGCTGCGCGACCGCGTGGTGGCCGCGGGCTGTGACACCCCGGTGATCCCGGAGGTCATGCCGGTCACCAGCGTGAAGATGCTGGAACGGTTGCCCAAGCTCAGCAACGCCCACTTCCCGGACGCCCTGAAAGAGCGGATCCTCACAGCGAAGGACGATCCGGCGGCGGTACGCTCCATCGGTATCGACTTCGCCACGGAGTTCTGCGCACGGCTGCTGGCCGAGGGAGTGCCCGGACTGCACTTCATCACGCTCAACAACTCCACGGCGACCCTGGAAATCTACGAGAACCTGGGCCTGCATCACCCCCCGCAGGCCTAGACCGGCCGCACCGCGATACGACACACTGCGTAGCGGTCATTGGGAGAGGGGCGTACATGGGCTGGACGGTCCTCTACATCGCGTTCGGCGTCGTCGCGCTGTGGTTGCTCGGCGAAGTGCTGCTTCAGTACAAGGCACGGCTGCGCTGGCGGCTCCTCGCCTTCACCGGCTTCCTCGGCGTCGTACTGGGTGTGCTGATGCCGTCCGTCATCGTGATCGGGCTGGGCGCGATCGCCTTCGCGGTCGGCCAGACCTACGTCACGCTGTCGTTCCGCCGCGGCTTCGCCGCCGGCTGGGCGGTCAAGCGGCCCGGCCCCGAGGCCGGCGCCACCAAGCGCCGCCGCGGCAAGGCGGACCGGCACGACGCGCACACCGAGGACGCAGCCCCCGAGTCCGCCGGGACCGCCGATAACAGGGACACCGGCCATGGCGGCTACGGCCAGGAACACGCCGGCCACGGCGACCCCGGCGACCCCGGCGACTACGGCGACTACGGCGACTACGACCGCGACGACGTCTTCACCCCGGCTCCCTCCCGCGCGGCCGAGCCCACCGCCGCCGTGTACGAGCCGCAGCCCCTCCCCGAGGACACCGGCAACTACGGCGTCTACGGCGACACCGCCTACGCGAACACCGCCCAGCCCCCCAACGCCGCCCAGCAGAGCTACGCCTACGACTACTCCGGCTACCCCCAGCAGGGCTACGGCTACGACAGCGCGGGCCAGCAGGGCTACGCCAACTACTCCGACCCGTACATCGGCAGCCAGCCCTACGGCTCCTACGACCAGGGATACGGCCAGCAGTACCCGCAGGGGTACGGCCAGGAGACGTACGGCGGCGGCTACGGCGAGACCCCGGCCGGCGGGGTGTGGGTGCCGCAGCAGCGCACCGACGAGTCCTACGGCGGCGAACTCCCGCAGGAGCAGCCGTACCCGCACCAGGCCGGTGGGCAGCAGCCGCGGCCCGGCGCCGGGTACGACGAGCAGTACCGCTTCTGAGCCCCCGGGCTGCGGCCCGGCCGCCCCCGGGGAACCCGCTCACCGCGAGCCGCGGAACTCCGGCCCCTCCACGATCAGTCCGGCCACCAGCGCGCCCGACATGCCGGCGTGCGGGAGCCCGCCGCCGGGGTGGGACCAGCCGCCGACGCAGAACAGACCCGGCATCGCCGTGGTGTTGGCCGGGTGCAGCACGCCCTCCGGCGCGGCCAGCGCGGGCGGCGGAACGGCGCCGCCCGCGGCGCCCGTCTCCCGCTCGGTGTGCACAGGTGTCCGCACCTCGCGCCACAGCACCCGCTCGCGCAGCCCCGGCACGGCACGCTCGGCGGCGGCGACCATGCGGTCCGCGAAGGCGTCGGCGGCCCCCGGCGCGGCCCAGTCGTACTCCGTCGCCGACGGCACCGTCGCCGTCACCACCACGGACTCGTGCCCCTCGTCGGGACGCAGGGCCGGGTCGTCCGGCCGGTCCACCACCACCTGCGGCAGGTCGGGCACCACCCCGTGCCGGAGCGTGTCCAGATCGCCCTCGGGGTCGGCTGCGTGCACCACCGTGCGGTGCACGGCACCCGGCTCCCGCGCGCCGCGCAGCGCCAGGCACATCACCACCCGGCCCGGGTGGCGGTCCTCGGGCTTCGCCGGTACCCCCTGCGCGCCGTACAGCTCGCGGCCCGCCACCAGGCCGCCCAGCCGCCACGGCCCGGTGCCGACGACGAAGTCCGCCTCGGCCACCGTACGGTCGGCCAACTCCACCCCCGCCGCCCGGCCGTCCTTCTCCAGAACCCGGGTGACCTCGGCGCCGAAGACGAACTCGACCCGCCGCTGCAGACAGCGCTCGTACACCGCGCGCGCCAACTCGCGGACTCCGCCGCGCACATACCAGGTGCCGAAGGCGTGCTCCATGTACGGCAGCACGGCCGCGCTCGCCGGGGCGGTCCCGGGATCGACGCCGTAGGCGAGCGCGTAGCCGTCCAGCAGCTCTGCCAGCCGGGGGTCGCGCAGCTCCCAGCGGCCGATCTCGCCGAGCCTGACCGCGCGCCGCGTGCGCAGCAGCCGCTTCTGCGGGACCGCCGGATACGGCTCCTGCTCGGCCAGCACCTGCCAGTTGGGCCACAACGGCTCTTCCAGCAGCGGCCGGCGAGTGCGGTCCCAGGCTTCCCGGGCCCGCACCAGGAACTCGCCCCAGCGCTCGCCCGCCCCCGCGCCCAGCGCCTCGTCCAGGGCCGCGACGACGCCCGCGCGCGAGGCGTTCGGCAGGCAGACCTCGCTGCCGTCCGCGAAGACGTGCCGCGCCGACGGGTCGACCTGGACCAGCTCGACGCAGTCCTCCAGCGGTTCCTTGCCGGTCTTGACGAACAGATCGCGGTACACGGCCGGCAGCGTCAGCAGGCCCGGGCCCGTGTCGAAGCGGAACCCGTCCCGCTCGAACCGGCGCACCGCACCGCCGTACGTCTCCGTGCGCTCGTACACCACCACCCGGTGGCCCGCGACGGCCAGCCGGGCGGCAGCCGCCATCGCGCCCATCCCGGCGCCGATCACCACAATCCGTGCCATGCCCGCGACTTTATCGAGCGCCACCGACAGTCCGGCCGCCGGGCGGCCGCGGCGCAGCTCAGGGGGCGCGAGGCGGAACGCCTGGGCACGCGTGCGGAGGGCTGAGTACGCGTACTCAGAGCGCCAGATGAGTACCTGCGCGGATGGGATGCGGGCCGCCGGAACGAGAGAGTGGAGGCACGGCAGGGGGCGTGGCGCAGCACCGCCGACACGGGGCGGCGGAACGGCGCCCGCCCACCGGCCGCTCCTTCCGCCGATCCGTCGGCGGAAGCGAGACACGGGGGCCTCGGGGAAACGACCGGCCACGGGGGTCCGCACGGGGGAACCCGTACGGGGGAGTACGGGACGGAAGTACGGGGGAACGGGGGAACGGGGGGAGGAAGGCGCCGGTCCAGGACGGACCGGCGCCTTCCTCGTGCGCGCTCAGGCCTTGCCGCTGACCCGCCCCTGGAGCAGCCGGGACAGGGCCGCGTGCACGTCGTCCAGGGAGCGCTCCGGCTGGAACGCCTTCCAGTCCAGCGCCGCCACCAGGACCATGCCGACCAGCGCGGCCGCCGTCAGCTGGATGTCGATCTCGTCGCTGAACTCGCCGGCCGCCACACCCTCGCGCAGCACCCCCTCGACCACCGCGACCGCCTCCTGCCGCACCACCATCAGCGTGGACTGCCAGGCCCGGTTGGTGCGCCACAGCTCGGCGACGTACAGCTGGGTGAAGGCCGGGTAGCGGTCGATGAAGACCAGGCCCGCCCGGATCATCGCGTCGAGCGCGTCCACCCTGCCGCCGCCCTCGTGCGCCGTCCGGTCGGCCGCCTCCTTCAGGGAGGCGGTGAGCAGGCCGACACCGTGCCGGAGCAGCTCCTCGAAGAGAACGGACTTGCTCGCGAAGTTGTAGTAGACCGTGCCCTTCGCGACCCCGGCCCGCTCGGCGATCTCGTCCACCGTGGTCGCGGAGAAGCCCTGCTCGGCGATGAGCGTGACGGCCGCCTCGTAGAGCTTCTGCCGGGTGGCCTCGCGGCGCGTGCTGCCCCCGGACCTGGCGCTGCTGCTTTCCATGGACCTGATTCTCACAGGTACGCGCGCGTGCGGGCGCTGCCCGGGGATCACAGGGTCAGCTCCGGGTGCAGCCGGTCCAGCGTCCACACCTGGCGGCGCCGGGCCGCGAGCGCGGTCAGCGCGAGAGCGCCGGCGGTGAACGCGGCGAGCACCCCGCACGCCTGCCACACCGGGCCGAGCCCGCCGCCCGTGATCAGCCGGCGCAGCGCCTCCACGATGTAGCTCATCGGCAGGAACGGGTGGATCGCGTTGAAGAAGCCCGGACTGGTCTGCACGGGATAGGTGCCGCCCGCCGACGTCAGCTGGAGCATCAGCAGCGCGAGCACCAGGATCCGGCCCGCCGCGCCGAAACGTGCGTTCAGCCACTGCACCAACGCGGCGAAACAGGCCGTGACCAGGCACAGGAAGCCGACGGTGCCGGCCGCCCGGACCATCTGAAGGCCGACCG
Organism: Streptomyces sp. NPDC036984; assembly: GCF_055607665.1. Lineage (NCBI taxonomy): Bacteria > Bacillati > Actinomycetota > Actinomycetes > Kitasatosporales > Streptomycetaceae > Streptomyces > Streptomyces sp. NPDC036984. The sequence goes on along the minus strand of NZ_JBVJRL010000027.1, from coordinate 45,976 downwards.
CCCAGTGCAGCACGGCCATCAGCGCGGCCACCTGGAGCACGCCCACGGCCACCACCGGCAGCCATCCGGCGAGCGCGATCCGCCAGGCGGAGGAGCCGGCCGCCAGGGCGCGCCGGTTGAGCGGCGGGATCAGCATGTAGGCCACCATCGCGCCGACCCACAGGGACAGCGGGATGAAATAGGGCGCGAAACCGGTGCCGTAGTTCGGCGCCTTGTGCAGGTCGTGGGAGGCGAGCTGGACCGGGTCGGCCATCACGTCGGTGCGCCGGTCGCGGTCGTGCTTGTCGTAGTCCGGGATCTTCCTGGCACCGGAGTGCAGCCCGCCGGCGAGCTTGCCGGAGCCGTCGGACAGCTTGTAGAGGCCGCCGTGCAGGGTTTCGGCGCCCGTCTTGGCCGTGCCGATGCCCTTGTCCAGCGCGACCGCGCCGGTCCGGGCGGTGCCGAGGCCGGTGTGCAGCTTCTCGGCACCGGTGGCGACCTTGTGCGCGCCGGTGTTCAGCTTGTTGATCTTCTTGACGGCGTCCTCGACGTCCTCCGAGAGGTGCGGTGCGCGCGCGGCGAGGGCCGTGGCCTGCTTCCGCAGCGTGCCCAGGTTGTCCCGCATCGTCTTCAGGTCGCCGTCCTGGTCCGCGATCAGCGTGTTGAGGTCGTCGGCGACGGTGGCCACCTCGGCGGCGGCGGTCTTGGCCTTCTTCAGCTGCGGACAGGCCGGGTCGGGGACGACCGGGGTCTCGCAGCGCGCCTTGTACACCTCGTCCAGGACGGCGGAGGACGCGTGGGCGGTCTTGGCGGCGCCCGGCGCCAGCTTCACCAGCACGTCGAGGTTGTCCTTGACCGCCTTGGCCGAGTCGGCGACCAGCTTGGCGGTGTCCCCGATGGTCTTCTCGTTGCTCTTCAGGAACGGGCCCGCGTCGGCGTAGACGCCGTTGACCTTGTCGGCGAGGGCCTGGGTGCCGTCGGCGACCTGGCGCGACCCCTTCTTGAGGTCGGCGGAGCCGGTGTCGAGCTTCTTCAGGCCCTTGGCCAGCTTGCCGCTGCCGCCCTTGGCCTCCTTCAGCCCGTCGGCGAGGTCCTTGGAGCCCTTCTCCGCCTTCCCGATGCCGCTGTTCAGCTTGTCGGCGCCCCGGGCCGCCGTGACGGTCTTGTCGTGGATGTCGGAGAAGGACACGAAGATCTTGTCCAGGAAGGTCCGGGAGGTCTTCGTGGACGCGGCCGAGCGCACCTCGTTGAAGACGGTGCGGGAGATCTGGCCGACGATGTAGTTGTTCGCGTCGTTGGTACGCACCCGGAGGGCGCCGGTCTCGGGGGAGTCGCCCGAGCTGGAGGCGATCCGGCGGCTGAAGTCGGCCGGCATGGTCAGCGACAGGTAGAAGGTGCCGTCCTCGACGCCCCGGCGGGCCTCGTCGTCGCTCACCTCGTGCCACTCGAAGGTCCGGCTGTCGCGCAGCCCGTCGACGATGTCGTCACCGGCGGTGATCTTCTTCCCGCCCGCCGTGGCGCCCTTGTCGTCGTTCACGAGGGCCACCGGGATACGGTCCAGACGGCCGTACGGGTCCCAGAAGGACCACAGGTACAGGGCGCCGTAGAGCAGGGGCAGCACGAGCAGCGCGACCAGGGCGGCGCGCGGCAGCTTCCCGCGCCCGAAGCGCCTCAGCTCAAGCGCGGCCAGCCTCGGCGAGCGCATCGGCCTCCTCCTTCCGGTCGCTCTCGTCGTCCTTGTGGTCGCTCTCGTCGTCGCTTCGCCGGGTGGACACCGGTACGCAGTCCTCGGGAGCGGTGCGGCACACCGCCACGACCGTCGTTCCCGCGCGCGTGAGGGACCGCAACAGGTTCCAGACCTCGGCGCGCTCGGAGTCCGAGAGCTTCACGTCGATGTCGTCGACACCGAGCAGCCGGGGCCGGCCGAGCAGCGCCAGCGCGAGGGAGAGGCGCAGCTCCTCGGGCCGTTCCAGGTCGCGCACCGCCGTTCGGGAGCCCTTCGGGAGGGTCTCCGGATCGAGTCCGGCGGCGGCCAGCGCCGCGTCGACGCGCAGCCGGGCCTGGTGGACGCGGTCCGCGCGGGGCCGCAGCAGCTCGTGCAGCGGATTGCCGAACCTGCCCGCCAGCAGGGCCGCCTCGCGCAGGTGCTCGCCCACGGTCAGGGCCGGCTCCAGGTCGGTCACGCCGGCCACGTTGGCCACCGCGCTGACGCGGCGTAGGGCCGCCATGTGCCGGGGAAGTTTGAATCCGCCGACAGCGGCCACCCCTTCGGTGGGTTTCATCCGTCCCGTGAGCGACAGCAGCAGGCACGTACGGCCGGAGCCGGACGGTCCTTCGATCGCGATCAGCGAGCCGGGCTCCGCGTCGAGGGTGATGCCACGGAAGGCCCACCCCCGTGGCCCCTGGAGCCCGAGGCCTTCGGCCGTGACGTCCGCTCCGTCCACTGGCCCCCCTGGGCAGTAATTGAACTGACTGGTCAGTGCAAAAATACGCCCGAACCCACGATCGAGGCAAAGGCCCAGGTCAGGACGGATTGTCAGTGCCATACCTCACGATGGGCACATACGGCATTCGTGCCGTCACCCAGACGACAGGAGGTTCGTCATGGCCCACTCGTCCGCAGCCGCCGCCCGCCGGCGCCGCGCCACCGGCCCTGCCCCCTCACTGACCGGCCCGGCGAGCGATGTGCACCCCGTGCTCCGCCGGGCCACGGCCCCGCCCGCAGCCCTCGACCTGCTCGCCCAGGCCCGTGCCGGGCTGGAGGAGGCCACCGTCCTGGACGCGCCGAACGAGCGCTATGCGACGGCCCACCTCGCCGCCCTGCGCACCGCCGCCGCCGTGCTCGCCGCCCGGGGCCGGCCCGAGACCTCGCCGCGCCGCCGGGCCCGGATCCGCAGCGCCTGGGAGGTGCTGCCCGAGATCGCGCCCGAGCTGACCGAGTGGAGCGCGCTGTTCGCCTCCGGCGCCGCGCGCCGCGCCCGCGCCGAGGCGGGCATCCAGGGAGCGGCCCGGCAGCGGGACGCCGACGACCTGATACGCGACGTGGCCATGTTCCTGCGCATCGTGGAGCGGATGCTGGTCCTCCAGCCGGTCCTGCCCCAGCCCCGCCAGGACCCCGGTGCCGGCGACGGCGACGCGGGACGGGGAGGCGGCCTCCCGGACGCGGGCTGACCGGACCGCCCGTCGGCCGTGCCCCGGCGGGTTCGGTGGGCGAGACGCACACGGTCGGACACGGCCGCGGTGACCAGGCACGGTGTGAAGGCAATAGGGTGGAGGTCGCCTGAAAGCGTTCCGCCCTGCCGAGGAGTCAACTGCCGTGTCGGACCCGACTCGACCCCGCGCCTCTCTCCGTACCGCCGTGGTCTGGGAGGTCCTCCAGGACGCCCTCGACCGCCGGGTCAAGGCCACGGGCCGGGACTCGCTGGACGTCCTCGACACCGGAGGCGGCAGCGGCAACTTCGCCGTGCCCGTCGCCCGCCTCGGCCACCGCGTCACCGTGGTCGACCCCAGCCCCAACGCACTGTTCGCGCTGGAGCGCCGCGCCGCCGAGGCCGGAGTCGCCGACCGGGTCAAGGGCGTCCAGGGCGACGCCCACGGCCTGTTCGACGTGGTCGAGCGCGGTGGCTACGACGCCGTCCTGTGCCACGGCGTCCTGGAGTACGTGGACGACCCGGCCGAGGGCCTGCGCAACGCGGTCGCCGCGCTGCGCCCCGAAGGCGTCCTCAGCGTGCTCGCCGCCGGCCTCGGCGGAGCCGTGCTGGCCCGTGCCCTCGCCGGCCACTTCAGCGAGGCCCGGCAGGCGCTCCAGGACCCCGAGGGCCGCTGGGGCACCGGCGACCCGATGCCCCGCCGCTTCACCGCCGAGCAGCTCACCGCGCTGGTCGAGGGCGCCGGGCTGCGGGTGGGCGCGGTGCACGGCGTGCGCGTCTTCGCCGACCTCGTGCCCGGCGTCCTGGTGGACACCGAGCCCGGCGCTCTCGACGCGCTGCTGAAGCTGGAGGCCGCAGCGGCCGAGCTGCCCGCGTTCCACTCCGTCGCCACCCAGCTCCATGTGCTCGGTGAGACGGCGGGTGCGGCGGAGGTCTGAGCGCACAGGGTGCACCGAGCGCATCGAGTGCACTGTGCGCATTGCCGGGACGAGCCGCTGATCAGCGGCTCGGCAGCAGATGGAGTACGCCACAAGCCGCCCGGACGAGGGGTTTGCGCCGTATGATCGAGGTACACCACCCGGCATGACGGGTCGGCCGCCGGGGAATGGAAGCCTCAGCGAGCCGGACGTCCATGACGGACTCCGGTTGGCCAATTGGCGTAGAGGGGCGGGTTTCACGGGGGCGATTCCCTGCCTATCCTGAAGGGACCCCCCGGGTCGCCCCGGCGACTGCACGATGAGGAGGACTCCGTGCCGCTCTCGGAGCACGAGCAGCGCATGCTCGAGCAGATGGAGCGAGCGCTGTACGCCGAAGATCCCAAGTTCGCGTCAGCGCTTGAGGGAAACGGGCTGCGGACGTACACCCGGCGGCGGGTCTACCAGGCGGTTGCCGGTTTCCTCGTGGGTATCGCGCTCCTCATGGCCGGAATGGTCGCCCAGCTGATCTGGGTCAGCGTGGTGGGTTTCCTCGTCATGCTGGGCTGTGCCGTGCTCGCCGTCACCGGCTGGCGCAAGGCCCCCAAACCGGGCGAGCAGCCCCCGGGCGCCGTCCGCCGCCAGGTCCGGCCGAAGCGCTCCATGATGGACCGGATCGAACAGCGCTGGCAGCGCCGCCGGGACGAACAGGGTCACTGATGCTCCGCGCCTCAGGCGCCGACCACAGCAGACATCCGTGAGGGGCGGCCACCATCCGGTGGCCGCCCCTCACGCGTGTGCTCAGCCCCGCTGCCCGGACGGCCGGCGCAGGGCCGGCCGGGCCGCCGCGACCCGGTTCCTGAGCGCAGCCCAGCGGGCCGCCACGGCCCACAGCACCCGGACCGACGAGCGGGGCAGGAACAGCGCCCGCAGCCGCGCCCCGGCACTCACCGCGGCCCGCAGCCCCTCGATCACCCGGCGCACGTCCTGCGCCGCGCCCGCCGCCGGGCGGGGCCGGGGCGCGTACAGCACCTGCTCGACCGCGTCCGCCACCCGGTGCACCGCGGCCCCGGCGGCCGGATCCAGCTGCCCGAGCCGGACGATCCGGGCGGCGGCCTTGCGCGGGGTCAGCGAATCGTCCGGCGGAACCCCGTGGTCCCAGGCGCTGTCCGTCAGCTCCTGCCAGGCGGCCAGGGTGTGGGCGGCCGCGGCTTCCGGCGTCCGGGCGTGCCCGCCCAGCCGGACCGCGCGCACCCGCCTCCGCCACAGCAGCGGCGCCAGCGGAACCAGCAGGACCAGCAGCACGCCCAGCCCGACCGGTAGCCACCACCACGGGGCCGTGCCGTCACCGCCGGAATGCGGGGCCGCCGCCGCGGACGGGCTGCCGCAGGCGTCGAGCTTGCGCAGCTCGCCGGCGCAGCTCTCGCTCGGCGAGGCCGCCGCCGACGGCGCCGAGGACGCGCCCTTGGACGGCAGCGCCTGCTCCGGCAGCGAGGTGCCGGGCGTGTCCGGCTGGGTGTACGACGGTGTGGTGCCGCGGGTGGGAGTCGGCTCGAAGCGGGTCCAGCCCACGCCCTCGAAGTACAGCTCGGGCCAGGCGTGCGCGTCCCTCTGGTTCACCGCGACCGTGCCGTCGGCCTGCGGGGTGCCGGGCGCGAAGCCCACCGCGACCCGGGCCGGAATGCCGAGGGTGCGGGCCATCGCCGCCATCGCGAAGGAGAAGTGGACGCAGAAGCCCTCCTTCTTCTTCAGGAAGTTCGCTATCGCTCCCGGACCGCGGCCGACCTCGACCTGCGTGTCGTACTGGAAGCCCCCGGTGACCGCGAACCAGTCCTGGAGCTTGACGGCCTCCTCGTAGTGGCTCCGCGCGCCCGCGGTGATCTCCTTGGCGGTGCCGGCCACCACCTTCGGCAGCGAGGACGGCACCCTGGTGTACTCGCGCTTCAGGGCGGCCGGCGGCTGTGGCGCGGAGGCCAGCTGCGCCGCGGTCGGCCGCACGTCCAGGCTGGTCACCTGGTAGGTCTCGCCCCGCGTGGTCTGGCCGCGGTCGCCGACGAGGGTCATCCCGACCGGCTCGTACCGCCACCGGCCGCTGACCTTCACATCGCTCGGCGGATAGGGCATCGGCAGCCAGTCCTGGGCGTAGGAGTCCGCGGCGGAGACCAACGTCCGCACCTTGCTGCGCTTGACGTCCCCGGCCAGGCCGATCGGTGTGGGGAGGGCGTCCGGCACGCCCACGACGTGCCGCTGCGTCGGCTTCCAGGTGGTGCCGTCGAAGTCGTCCAGCGAGACGATCCGCAGATACAGGTCGGAAATGTCGTTCGTGCTGGTGCGCAGGGACAGCACCTGGCGGTCGTCGTTCGTGTTCAGGTTGTCCCGCAGCGAGACCAGCAGATTGACCGCGGAGCCCCCGCCTCCGCGGCCGGTGCCCACCCCCGCACCCGTGCCGGCGCGGCCCAGCAGCCCGCCCTGCATCGCGGGCAGGGCGAGCGGTACCAGCAGGGCCACGCCGAGCGCGACCGCGCCGATCCGGCGTCCGGTGCGGACCGGCGCCACGGCGTTGCCGTCCGCGGCGCCCGGAGCGCGGGGCGCGCCACCGAAGACCCGGCCCCACTGGGCGAGCCGGTCCCGGCCCTCGGCGAGCAGCAGCATCAGATAGCCGGCCGCCGCCACCAGGAACCACAGCCAGTCGGCGCCGCCGTCGGACAGGCCCGCGGCCACCGAGTACAGCGCGAGCAGCGGCAGCCCGGCCGGGGCCGCGCTGCGGAAGGTCACCGCCAGCGTGTCCACCAGCAGCCCGATCAGCAGCACGCCGCCGATCAGCATCAGCTTGATGCCGTCGGTGAGCGGCGCCGGTATCGCGTACTGGTTGACGTCGTCGGAGCCCTGCCGGAGCAAGGCGGCGAGGTACCGGAAGGTGTCCGGGCCCGGGATCAGCCCGGCGATCGCGTGCTGCCGGGCGAAGACCAGGGTCAGCAGCACCAGGGTGACCAGGGCCTGTGCCGCCACGGTCAGCGTCCGGCCCAGCGGCACCCGCCGGGCCGCCGCGCCCACCCCGGTCTGCACGGCCACCAGCGGGACCAGCTGGAGCAGCCAGGTCGGTTCGGCGACCAGCGGCAGCAGTGCGCAGGAGGCCATCAGCGTGGCCGCCGCCGCGGACAGCGCCAGTCGTGCCCGCCCGCTCATCCCCGTGCCTCCCCGCTCAACGAGGCCAGGCCGGAGCGCTCCCGGTCCGCCTGCCGCCACAGTTCGTCCAGTGAGGTGCCGCGCGGCACGCTCAGCGCCGTCCAGCCCGCCTCGCGCAGCAGCCGCAGCCGCTCCGCGTGCCGGTCGCCCGGGCCGGGCACGTCGGTCGCCTCCCGCCCCCAGGTGCCGGGGTCCAGTACGAAGGCGACGGCGCCGCCGCTGCGCCGGCTCATCTTCGCGACCGTCGTGGCCTGCTCCTCGTCCAGGTCACCGAGGAAGGCGAGCAGCAGGCCCTCGTTGCCGCCGCGCAGCACGTCGTAGGCCCGGGACAGTCCCGTGCCGTCGGAGTGGTCGATCACCGCGAGGGTGTCCAGCATCAGCCCGGCCGCCTCCGCCGTCTCCTGCCCGCTGCCCGCGAAGCCGTCGGCGGTCTCGCCGGGCACCGCGCTGCCGCTGTCGGTCAGCAGCCGTACCGAGAAGCCGCGTTCCAGCATGTGCACCAGCACCGAGGCGGCACCGGAGACGGCCCACTCGAAGGCCGAGTCCGGGCCCGCGCCCTCGTAGGCGCCGCCCCGGGTGTCCAGGAGCACCGTGCACCGGGAGCGCCGGGGCTGCTCCTCACGGCGCACCATCAGCTCGCCGTAGCGCGCGGTGGACCGCCAGTGCACCCGCCGCAGGTCGTCGCCGTAGCGGTACCCGCGCGGGATCACGTCGTCCTCGCCCGCGAGGGCCAGCGAGCGCTGCCGCCCGTCGCCGTACCCCTGGGCCTCGCCGCCGAAGCGGACCGGGGCCAGCGGCTCCACGCGCGGGATCACCGTCAGGGTGTCGTACGTCGCGAAGGAGCGGGTCAGCTCGCACATGCCGAACGGGTCCGTGAGCCGCAGCTGGAGCGGGCCCAGCGGATACCGGCCCCGCAGGTCCGAGCGGACCCGGTAGGACACCTCGCGGCGGCCGCCCGGCTCCACCCGGTCCAGCACGAACCGGGGCCGCGGACCGAGGACGTAGGGCACCCGGTCCTGGAGCATCAGCAGACCGGTGGGCAGCCGGGAGACGTTGTCCATGCGCAGATGCACCCGGGCCTCGCTGCCGGCCGGCACCCGCGCGGGGGACAGGTGACGGCTCGCCGCCACCCGGTAGCGCGTGCGGTACAGCACGGTCGCGCAGATCAGGGGCAGCACGGCGAGCAGCAGGCCGACCCGCAGCAGATCGCTCAGGCCCAGCACGAACGCGCAGACCGCGGCGGCGATGCCGGCCGCGAAGAAGGAGCGGCCACGGGTGGTGAGACCCGCCAGGGCCGTACGGACCCCGCCCGCCTCCCCGCGGGCGGCCTCCGCCGGTCCGGTCCCCCCGGAACTCATCACAGACTCCGCGGGGGCTGCTGGGGATAGGCCGGGACGGTGCGGCCCAGGCCGCCGAAGCCGGCCTGCCGGCCCGGGGCCGCGGGTACCGGGGTGTGCTGGAGGATCTCCAGCACCACCTGCTCGGCCGTACGGCGGTTGAGCTGGGCCTGGGCGGTGGGCAGCAGCCGGTGGGCGAGGACGGCGACGGCGAGTGCCTGGATGTCGTCCGGCAGCGCGTACTCCCGGCCGGCCAGGGCCGCGGACGCCTTCGCGGCGCGCAGCAGGTGCAGCGTCGCGCGCGGGGAGGCGCCGAGTCTCAGGTCGGGGTGGGTGCGGGTGGCGGCGACCAGCTCGACCGCGTAGCGCCGGACCGGCTCGGCGACGTGCACCCCGCGCACCGCCTCGACCAGCTTCACGATCTCGTGCGCGTGCGCCACCGGCTGGAGGTCCTCCAGCGGGCTGACCCCGCCGTGGATGTCGAGCATCTGCAGCTCGGCCTCCACACTCGGGTAGCCGACGGAGACGCGGGCCATGAAGCGGTCGCGCTGGGCCTCGGGCAGCGGGTACGTGCCCTCCATCTCGACCGGGTTCTGGGTGGCCACCACCATGAAAGGGCTGGGCAGTTCGTACGACTTCCCGTCGATGGTGACCTGCCGCTCCTCCATGGACTCCAGCAGCGCGGACTGGGTCTTGGGCGAGGCGCGGTTGATCTCGTCGCCGATCACGATCTGCGCGAAGATGGCGCCCGGCTTGAACTCGAAGTCCCGGCGCTGCTGGTCCCAGATGGGCACGCCCGTGATGTCCGAGGGCAGCAGGTCCGGTGTGAACTGGATGCGCCGCACGGAGCAGTCGATGGACCGCGCCAGCGCCTTGGCGAGCATCGTCTTGCCCACCCCGGGGACGTCCTCGATCAGCAGGTGGCCCTCGGCGAGCAGCACGGTCAGCGCCAGCCGTACGACCTCGGGCTTGCCCTCGATCACGCCTTCCACCGAACCGCGCACCCGTTCCACCGTGGCGGTCAGATCAGTGAGGCTCGCTCGATCGTCATAGGTCGTCACCCGGCCCTCCTCGGCCCGTTCATTACGGGCCGACGCTCTCGATGCGAAACCGGCCCACCCCGAAACACGGACACCACGCGGGAAAAGTTCCGCGTGATGCCACACCCGCATTCTTGCCGCCGTTACCGATTCGTGTCACTCGCCTGTGGACAACTGCCCGTGCAATGTCGGTCTTACGGCTTTTCCGACCGTTCTTTCGATGCGGGGCGGCGGGATGCGTTCCGGGGTGGCCGGCCGGTACGTCCGGGTCAGGCCGGGTCGACCTCGCGCAGCAGACCGGTGCGCACGTCGAAGACGAAACCGCGCACGTCGTCGGTGTGCAGCAGGAAGGGCGAGGTGCGCACCCGCTGCATGGACTGTCGCACGTCCTGGTCCACGTCCCGGAAGGACTCCACCGCCCACGCCGGCCGCTGCCCGACCTCCATCTCCAGCTCCGAGCGGAAGTCCTCGGTGAGGGCTTCCAGGCCGCAGCCGGTGTGGTGGATCAGGACGATGCTGCGCGTACCGAGCTTGCGCTGGCTGATGGTGAGGGACCGGATGACGTCGTCGGTGACCACACCGCCCGCGTTGCGGATGGTGTGGCAGTCGCCGAGCTGCAGGCCGAGGGCCTTGTGCAGGTCGAGGCGGGCGTCCATACACGCGACAACGGCGACATGCAGAACGGGACGGGCGTCCATGCCGGGGTCCGTGAATGCCTCGGCATAGTGCCGGTTGGCCTCCACGAGACGGTCGGTCACATTGTCGCCGGCGGTTATGGCGCCTTCGGATCCAGTGGGCACTGCTGCGGAAGTCGTCATACCGAAGACGTTACTGGTCACGTGCCGGCCCGGCCTGCTGTGAGAGGGGACAAAGAACGTCATCGTGGCTTGTTGTGAGCTAACCCACTGGGTGGGCAAACCTGGGCCGAACGGGTGGCACGGCGCGAATCGATGTTCCCCCTGTGTCGCGGTGCACGACGCGCAGGCCGGTTGATTGACCCTGGGACGGCGTGGACTAAAGTTGCGCGAAAGCGGGAGACGAGTCTCTCCCCGCTGGTGAAACCCCCGGAGACCCCGGCAGCGCCCGGATCCGTCTCCCCGCGCGCGCGGCGCGTACGTACGGCTCGGGGGACCGACGGTGCGTACGGCCCGCCGGAACTGAGAGGCCCCCTTGAGCCAGAGTCGACACGTCCCGGTGATGCTCCAGCGGTGCCTGGATCTGCTGGCGCCCGCCCTGGAGCGGCCCGGAGCGGTGGTCGTCGACTGCACCCTCGGCCTCGGCGGGCACAGCGAGGCGCTGCTGGCCCGCTTTCCCGAGGCGCGGCTGATCGGCCTCGACCGGGACAAGGAGGCGCTGCGCCTGTCCGGCGAGCGGCTGGCACCGTACGGCGAGCGCGCCACCCTCGTGCACGCCGTGTACGACGAGCTGCCCGAGGTACTGCACCGGCTCGGCCTCGCGCGCGTGCAGGGCGTGCTGTTCGACCTCGGGGTCTCCTCCATGCAGCTGGACGAGGCCGACCGCGGCTTCGCCTACGCCCAGGACGCGCCCCTGGACATGCGCATGGACCAGACGACCGGCATCAGCGCGGCCGAGGTCCTCAACACCTATCCCGCGGGCGAACTCGTGCGCATCCTGCGCGCGTACGGCGAGGAGAAGCAGGCCAAGCGGATCGTCGCCGCGATCGTCCGGGAACGGGAGAAGGAGCGCTTCAGCAACAGCGCGCGGCTCGTGGAGCTCATCCGCGACGCGCTGCCGCAGGCCGCCAAGCGGACCGGCGGCAACCCGGCCAAGCGCACCTTCCAGGCGCTGCGCATCGAGGTCAACGGCGAACTGTCCGTCCTGGAGCGGGCGATCCCGGCCGCCGTGAAGGCCCTCGACGTCGGCGGGCGGATCGCCGTGCTGTCGTACCACTCGCTCGAAGACCGGCTCGTGAAGCAGGTGTTCGCGGCCGGGGCGACCTCCACCGCGCCGCCCGGGCTGCCGGTCGTGCCCGAGCGGTACCAGCCGCGACTCAAGCTGCTCACCCGTGGTGCCGAACTTCCCACCGAGGAAGAGATCGCCGAGAACCGCCGGGCCGCACCGGCCAGGCTGCGCGGTGCCGAGCGCATCAGGGAGGACGTCGAGTGAGCCAGACGGGTCGGAAGGCTTCCCCCGCGCGCCGGGGGAGCGGTTCCCGCTGCGCACCGGGGGAGCAGTGAGCAGGAAACCCGAGCTGAAGGGGAGGGCCGCCCGGCTCGCCCGGCTCTTGCCGGCCGGCCGCGCCCGGGCGGCCCGCACCCCGTTCGTCCTCCTCGTCGTGGTGCTGCTCGGTGGCGGACTCATCGGACTGCTGGTGCTGAACTCCGCGCTCAGCGAAGGCTCCTTCCGGCTCGCCGACCTCCAGAAGCAGACGAAGAACCTCACCGACGAGGAACAGGCCCTCCAGCGGGACATCGACGCCTACTCGTCCCCCGACGCCCTCCAGCGCCGCGCCCGCGAACTCGGCATGGTCCCCGGCGGCGACCCGGCCTTCCTCGGCCCCGACGGCACCGTCAAGGGCGTCCCCGGCGCCGCCCCCGAGCCCGCGGTGCTCTCCGGCCCGGTCGCCCCCGAGGCGATGGACCCGGCCGCCGGCCTCTCGGCCGCCCCGAACCCCACCGCCCCGACCCCCACCGTGGCGCCCCCCACCGCGCCGGCCCAGCCGCCGGGAGCCCCCACGGCCTCCGCCCCGGCAGCCACCCCCCAGCCCGCCTCCCCCCCGACCCCCGGCAGGTGACGGAAGTGACCGACAGGGAACCGCCGCGCCGCCGCGTGCCCGGGCCGGCCAAGCCTCCGCGGCCGCGGGGTGCCGTTCGGCGGCAGCCCGGGCCCGGTGCCCGACCGGTCCGCCGCTCCGGCGGAGCCCGGCCCATGCCCCCGCGCCCGCTCCGGCTCGGCAGCCCCCGGCCCCGGCTGCGCCTGGTCAGCCTCGCCCTGACGCTGGTGCTGCTCACCTTCGTCGTACGGCTGCTCCAGGTGCAGGCCGTCGACGCGAGCGCCTACGCGGCGCGGGCCGAGCAGAACCGCTATGTGGTGCACACCCTGGCCGCCGAGCGCGGCGAGATCACCGATCGCAACGGCGTCGCCCTCGCCGTCAGCGAGGACGCGTACGACATCACGGCCGACCCGACCATGTTCGGCGCCAAGCAGCTGAAGATCGGCGACGGCCCGGAACGGGCCGCCGCGCTGCTCGCCCCGATCCTCGGCCAGGACCAGGCCACGATCGTCGGGAAGCTGCGGCCCGAGAACAAGAACTCCCGCTACACCCGGCTCGCCGCCCGGCAGACCCCCCAGGTCTGGAAGCAGATCAAGGACCTGAAGGCCGCGCTCACCAAGAAGGCCGAGACGGACCACACCACCGTCAACGTGCTCGCCGGCGTCTTCGCGGACCCCAGCAGCCAGCGCGTGTACCCGAACGGCGACCTCGCCGCCGGGATACTGGGCTGGGTCAACGCCGACGGCCAGGGCGGCGGCGGCATCGAGCAGGAGCTGAACAAGCAGCTGACCGGCAAGGACGGCAAGATCCGGTACGCCCAGTCCGGTGGGCGCGAGGTGCCGACGGCCGGGTCCGCCGAGACGCCCGCCGTACCCGGTGCCGACGTCGAGCTGACCATCGACCGCGACATCCAGTGGGCCGCGCAGAACGCGATCACCGAGCAGGTGAAGAAGTCCAAGGCGGACCGCGGTTACGTCATCGTCCAGGACACCCGCACCGGTCAGATCCTGGCCATGGCCAACTCGCCCGGCTTCGACCCGAACGACCTGTCGAAGGCCGACGGCGAGGCCATGGGCAACGCGGCCGTCCAGGACGCCTACGAGCCCGGCTCCACCGCGAAGGTGATGTCCATGGCGGCCGTGCTGGAGCAGAACGCGGCGACCCCGCTCACCCACGTCGTCGTCCCCAACCGGCTGCACCGCGGCGACCGGCTCTTCCAGGACGACATCGACCACGCCACCTGGTACCTCACGCTCAACGGCGTGCTCGCCAAGTCCAGCAACATCGGCACCATCCTGGCCACCGGCGAACTCGGCAAGAGCCAGCCCGAGGCCAACAAGGTCCTCCACTCGTACCTGCGCAAGTTCGGCATCGGCAGCTACACCGGCCTCGGCTTCCCCGGCGAGACCCCCGGCATCCTCGCGCCGCCCCGGAAGTGGTCCACCTCGCAGCAGTACACGATTCCTTTCGGCCAGGGCTTCTCCATCAACGCCATGCAGGCCGCCTCCGTGTACTCGACCATCGCCAACGGCGGCGTCCGGGTCGAGCCGACCCTGGTCCGCGGCACCAAGGGCGCCGACGGCCGCTTCGCCCCGGCGCCGAAGCCCGAGCAGACCCGGGTCGTCAGCGAGAAGACCGCCAGGAGCCTCGCCCAGATGCTGGAGTCCGTCGTGGACGACGAACAGGGCACCGGCGTCAAGGCCCGCATTCCCGGGTACCGGGTCGCGGGCAAGACCGGCACGGCCAACCGAGTGGATCCGGCCACCGGCCGCTACCGCGGCTACACCTCGTCCTTCGCCGGTTTCGCCCCCGCGGACAAGCCCCGTATCACCGTCTACTGCGCCATCCAGAACGCCACCGCGGGCAGCTACTTCGGCGGCCAGATCTGCGGCCCCATCTACAAGCAGGTGATGGAGTTCGCTCTGAAGACCCTCCAGATCCCGCCGACCGGGGCCAGGGCCGCCAACCTGCCCGTCGACTACAAGCCCTGATCAGCACCACGGAAACACCAGGAACGAGCTCGTGACAACGATCACCCCGGACCCCGGGAACAACCGGGCCGAGAACCCCTCACTTCGCTCCGGAGCGGGTGCGCCCGGTACGCTCACCGCCGTGCCACACGCTGATCAGTCCCAAACCACCCAGAAGGGCGCTTCCGTGACATATCCGGGACCGCCGCGACCGGTTCAGGTCTCCGCCACACCCCTCGCGGAGCTGGCCGATCAGCTGGGTGCCGCCGCTCCGGCCGGCTCCGCCGATGTCACGGGGATCACCCACGACTCGCGCGCCGTCCGCCCCGGCGACCTGTACGCCGCCCTGCCGGGCGCCCGCCTGCACGGCGCCGACTTCGCCAACCAGGCCGCGAGCCTCGGCGCCGTCGCCGTGCTCACCGACCCGAGCGGCGCCGAGCGCGCCGCCGTCACCGGTCTGCCCGTGCTGGTCGTGGACGACCCGCGCGCGCGGATGGGTGAACTGGCGGCGACGATCTACGGCCGGCCGGGCCGTGACCTGCTCCAGATCGGCATCACCGGCACCTCCGGCAAGACCACCACCGCCTACCTGGTGGAAGGCGGCCTGAAGACCGCCCGCACCACCGGGCTCATCGGCACCGTCGAGATGCGCATCGGCGACGAACGCATCAAGTCCGAGCGCACCACCCCCGAAGCCACCGACCTCCAGGCGCTCTTCGCCGTCATGCGGGAGCGCGCTGTCGAGGCGGTCGCCATGGAGGTCTCCAGCCACGCCCTGGTCCTCGGCCGGGTCGACGGCTGCGTCTTCGACATCGCCGTCTTCACCAACCTCAGCCCGGAACACATGGAGTTCCACTCCGACATGGAGGACTACTTCCGGGCCAAAGCACAGCTCTTCACGCCGGAACGCAGCAAACTCGGCGTGCTCAACGCCGACGACGAGTACGGGCGCCGGCTCGCGCGGGAGGCGACTGTGCCGGTCGTCACCTTCTCCGCCGAGGGCCACCCCGACGCCGACTGGCGCGCCCAGGACGTCCAGGTCGGCCCGATGGACTCGACGTTCACCGTCCTCGGCCCGAACGGCGAGTGCGTGCACGCCAAGTCCCCGCTGCCGGGCCCGTTCAACGTGGCGAACACCCTCGCCGCCATCGTCGCCCTCGCCGTGGCCGGCCTCGACCCGCAGGCCGCCGCCGACGGCATCGCCGCCGTACCGGGCGTGCCCGGCCGCCTGGAGCGCGTCGACGCCGGGCAGCCCTACCTCGCGGTCGTCGACTACGCCCACAAGACCGACGCGGTCGAGTCGGTGCTGAAGGCCCTGCGCAAGGTCACCAAGGGCCGGTTGCACGTCGTCCTCGGCTGCGGCGGCGACCGCGACCAGACCAAGCGCGCCCCGATGGGCGCCGCCGCGGCCCGGCTCGCCGACACGGCCGTACTGACCTCCGACAACCCCCGCTCCGAGGACCCGCTCGCGATCCTCGCGGCCATGCTCCAGGGCGCGGCCTCCGTGCCCGCGCACGAGCGCGGCGAGGTGGTCCTCTTCGAGGACCGGGCCGCCGCCATCGCCGCCGCCGTGGGCCGCGCCCAGGCCGGCGACACCGTGCTGGTCGCGGGCAAGGGCCACGAGCAGGGCCAGGACATCGCCGGCGTGGTCCGTCCCTTCGACGACCGCCAGGTGCTTCGCGAAGCTATCCAGAAGACCCAGGGATGAACTTGTGATCGCCCTCTCCCTCGCCGAGATCGCAGCAGTCGTCGGCGGGCAGACGCACGACATACCGGATCCGTCCGTGCAGATCACGGGACCGGTCGTCCGGGACTCCCGCGAGGTGGTGCCGGGCAGCCTGTTCGCCGCCTTCGTCGGCGAGCGCGTGGACGGCCACGACTACGCGTCGCAGGTCGTCGCGGCCGGAGCGGTCGCCGTCCTGGCGTCCCGCCCGGTCGGCGTCCCCGCGATCGTCGTGGACGACGTGCAGACCGCCCTCGGTGCCCTCGCCCGGCACGTCGTACGCCGGCTCGGCGCGACCCTCGTCGCCCTGACCGGCTCCGCGGGCAAGACCAGCACCAAGGACCTCATCGCCCAGGTACTGCGGCGCAAGGCGCCGACCGTGTTCACGCCCGGCTCGCTCAACAACGAGATCGGGCTGCCGCTGACCGCCCTGTCCGCCACCGAGGAGACCAGGTTCCTCGTGCTGGAGATGGGTGCCCGCGGCATCGGGCACATCCGCTACCTCGCCGGTCTCACCCCGCCGAAGATCGGCCTGGTGCTCAACGTGGGCACCGCCCACATCGGCGAGTTCGGCGGCCGCGAGCAGATCGCCCAGGCGAAGGGCGAGCTGGTCGAGGCGCTTCCCCCGGCGAGTGACGGCGGTGCCGCCATCCTCAACGCCGACGACCCGTTGGTCCGGGCCATGACCTCCCGTACCAAGGCGAAGGTGGTCCTTTTCGGAGAGTCGGCCGAAGCGGACGTACGCGCCGAGAACGTACGACTCACGGACAGCGGACAGCCCTCCTTCAGGCTTCACACACCCTCCGGTGCAAGTGATGTGACGATGCGCCTGTACGGTGAGCACCACGTGTCGAACGCGCTCGCCGCGGCCGCCGTCGCCCATGAGCTGGGCATGTCCGCGGAAGAGATCGCCACCGCGCTCTCCGAGGCGGGCTCCCTCTCCCGCTGGCGCATGGAGGTCACCGAGCGCCCGGACGGCGTGACCATCGTCAACGACGCCTACAACGCCAACCCCGAGTCCATGCGGGCCGCCCTCAGGGCGCTCGCGGCCATGGGCACGGGGCGCCGCACGTGGGCGGTGCTCGGCAAGATGGCCGAGCTGGGGGACGAGGCGCTCGCCGAGCACGACGCCGTCGGACGGCTCGCCGTCCGGCTCAACGTCAGCAAGCTCGTCGCCGTCGGGGGGATTGAGGCCTCCTGGCTGCAACTGGGCGCATATAACGAGGGTTCGTGGGGTGAGGAGTCGGTGCACGTGTCCGACGCACAGGCGGCGATCGACCTGTTGCGCAGCGAGTTGCGCCCGGGGGACGTCGTCCTCGTGAAGGCGTCCCGTTCGGTGGGGCTCGAGAGCGTTGCCCAGGCGCTCGTCGAGGCCGGTGCCGAGCGTGGGGTTGATGCCCGATGATGAAGCAGATCCTGTTCTCGGGCGTCATCGGCCTCTTCCTGACGCTGATCGGCACTCCGCTGCTGATCAAGCTTCTCGCCCGCAAGGGCTACGGCCAGTACATCCGTGACGACGGCCCGCGCGAGCACGCCAGCAAGCGCGGTACGCCGACCATGGGCGGTATCGCCTTCATCCTGGCGACGATCGCCGCGTACTTCCTGTCCAAGGTGATCACCGGCCAGACGCCGACGTACTCGGGCGTGCTGGTCCTCGGCCTGATGTTCGGCATGGGCCTGGTCGGCTTCCTCGACGACTACATCAAGATCGTCAAGCGGCGTTCGCTGGGTCTGCGGGCCAAGGCCAAGATGGCTGGCCAGCTGATCGTCGGCATCGCCTTCGCGGTGCTGTCGCTCCAGTTCTCCGACGCGCGCGGCAACACCCCCGCCTCCACGAAGCTGTCGTTCATCACCGACTTCGGCTGGTCGATCGGCCCGGTGCTGTTCGTCGTCTGGGCGCTGTTCATGATCCTCGCGATGTCGAACGGCGTGAACCTGACCGACGGTCTGGACGGCCTCGCCACCGGAGCCTCGGTCCTCGTCTTCGGTGCCTACACCTTCATCGGCGTCTGGCAGTTCCAGGAGTCCTGCGCCAACGCGCAGACCCTCACCAACCCGGGCGCCTGCTACGAGGTCCGCGACCCGCTCGACCTCGCCGTGGTCGCCTCCGCGCTGATGGGTGCCTGCCTGGGCTTCCTGTGGTGGAACACCTCGCCGGCGAAGATCTTCATGGGTGACACCGGTTCGCTCGCGCTCGGCGGTGTCCTCACCGGTCTGGCCATCCTCTCCCGCACGGAGCTGCTGGTGGCCATCATGGGCGGCCTGTTCGTCCTCATCACCATGTCGGTCGTCATCCAGGTCGGCTCCTTCCGGCTCACCGGCAAGCGCGTCTTCCGGATGGCGCCGCTCCAGCATCACTTCGAACTCAAGGGCTGGTCCGAGGTCCTGGTGGTGGTCCGATTCTGGATCATCCAGGGCATCTGTGTGATCGTCGGACTGGGCCTCTTCTACGCGGGATGGGCAGCGGACAAGTGACCTCCACCTCGGAGCTCTTCGACTTCCAGGGCAAGCACGTCACCGTCGCCGGGCTCGGCGTCTCCGGCGTCCCGGCGGCGAAAGTGCTGCACGCGCGCGGGGCCGTCGTCACGGTCGTCAACGACGGCGACGACGCACGCGCGCGTGAGCAGGCCGCGGAGCTGGAGGCGCTCGGCATCACCGTGCGCCTCGGTGACGGGGCCACCCTGCCGGAGGGCACCGAGCTGATCGTCACCGCGCCCGGCTGGAAGCCGGACAAGCCGCTGTTCCTGGCGGCCGAGAAGGCGGGCGTGCCGGTCTGGGGCGACGTCGAGCTGGCCTGGCGGCTGCGGGGCCCCGACGCGGCCCCCTGGCTGGCCGTGACGGGCACCAACGGCAAGACCACCACCGTCCAGATGCTCGCCTCGATCCTGACGGCCGCGGGCCTGCGCACGGCGGCCGTCGGCAACATCGGCGTCTCCCTGCTGGACGCGGTCCTCGGCGAGGAGCGCTACGACGTGCTCGCCGTGGAGCTGTCCAGCTACCAGCTGCACTGGGCGCCCTCCCTGCGCGCCCACTCGGCGGCCGTTCTCAACCTGGCGCCCGACCACCTCGACTGGCACGGCTCCATGGAGGCGTACGCGCGCGACAAGGGCCGCATCTACGAGGGCAATCAGGTCGCCTGCGTCTACAACGTCGCGGACAAGGCCACCGAGGACCTCGTGCGCGAGGCCGACGTCGAAGAGGGCTGCCGGGCCATCGGGTTCACGCTCGGCACCCCCGGCCCCTCCCAACTCGGCGTCGTCGAGGGCATCCTGGTCGACCGCGCCTTCGTGGAGAACCGGCAGAAGAACGCCCAGGAGCTGGCCGAGGTCTCCGACGTCGACCCGCCGGCCCCGCACAACATCGCCAACGCCCTTGCCGCAGCGGCCCTCGCGCGCGCCTTCGGGGTGCCCGCCAAGGCCGTACGGGACGGTCTGCGGGCCTTCCGCCCGGACGCCCACCGCATCGCGCACGTGGCCGACATCGACGGGGTCGCGTACGTGGACGACTCCAAGGCGACCAACACCCACGCCGCGGAAGCGTCGTTGGCGGCATATGAGCCGATCGTATGGATTGCGGGCGGTCTGGCGAAGGGCGCGACCTTCGACGAACTGGTCACCAGGTCGGCGAAGCGGCTTCGCGGTGTGGTCCTGATCGGCGCCGATCGTGCCCTGATCCGCGACGCCCTCACGCGACACGCCCCGGAAGTACCCGTGGTCGACCTCGACCGGACCGACACTGGGGCGATGCTCCAGGCGGTGACGGAGGCCAAGCGGCTGGCTCGGCGCGGTGACACGGTGCTGCTGGCCCCGGCCTGTGCCTCCATGGACATGTTCACCAACTACAACCAGCGCGGCGACGCGTTCGCGGCGGCGGTCCGCGAACTCGAAGCCTGACCCCGGCCGCCCGCCGGGCGGACCTTGGGAGGGACGCGTGGGACGGTCGACGTTCAGTGGAGGCGCCGATGCCCAGTAGCCGTACCGGAAAGCCGCCCGTGCAGCGGGCGTCCCGGCGCCCGCGTCCCGCCGTCCCCCGGTCCCCGCGCGAGAACCCGGTCCAGCGGCTCTCCACGCGCGCGCGAAGGGCCTGGGACCGGCCGCTGACCGCCTACTACCTGATCGTCGGCGGCAGCGTGCTGATCACCGTGCTGGGCCTGGTGATGGTCTACTCGGCCTCCCAGATCACCGCGCTCCAGCTGTCGCTGCCCGGGTCGTACTTCTTCCGCAAGCAGTTCCTCGCGGCGCTCATCGGCGGCGCACTGCTGTTCGTCGCCTCCCGCATGCCGGTGAAGCTGCACCGCGCGCTGGCCTACCCGATCCTGGCCGGTGCCGTCTTCCTGATGGCCCTGGTGCAGGTGCCCGGGATAGGGATGGCGGTCAACGGCAACCAGAACTGGATCTCCCTCGGCGGCTCCTTCCAGATCCAGCCCAGCGAGTTCGGCAAGCTCGCCCTGGTGCTGTGGGGCGCGGACCTGATCGCCCGCAAGCAGGAGCGGAAGCTGCTGACCCAGTGGAAGCACATGCTGGTGCCGCTGGTTCCGGTCGCCTTCCTGCTGCTCGGGCTGATCATGCTCGGCGGTGACATGGGCACCGCGATCATTCTCACGGCGATCCTTTTCGGCCTGCTCTGGCTCGCGGGCGCGCCGACCCGGCTGTTCGTGGGCGTGCTGTCCGTCGCCGCCCTGATCGGTGTGGTCCTGATCAAGACCAGCCCCAACCGGATGGCCCGCCTCGCCTGCATCGGCGCCACCGAGCCCAGGACCGGGGTCGCCGACTGCTGGCAGGCCGTGCACGGCATCTACGCCCTCGCCTCCGGCGGACTCTTCGGCTCCGGGCTCGGTGCGAGTGTGGAAAAATGGGGGCAACTGCCGGAAGCCCACACCGACTTCATCTTCGCCGTCACCGGTGAGGAACTGGGCCTCTCGGGGACGCTGTCGGTGCTCGCCCTGTTCGCGGCTCTAGGCTATGCGGGTATCCGCGTGGCCGGACGCACGGAGGACCCCTTCGTGAGGTATGCCGCGGGAGGCGTGACGACCTGGATCACCGCGCAGGCGGTGATCAACATCGGTGCGGTGCTCGGCCTGCTGCCGATCGCCGGCGTCCCCCTCCCGCTGTTCTCCTACGGGGGATCCGCCCTGCTGCCGACCATGTTCGCCATCGGGTTGCTGATCGCCTTCGCGCGCGACGAGCCCGCTGCGCGGGCAGCGCTTGCGACGCGGCAACCTCGCTTTGGTAGAAAGCGGGCGGGAGGCTCCGGTGTCGAGCGGGGGCCTCGGAGATGGAACACGATGCGACGGCGTGCCTCGGCGGCGCGTTCGTCCGGAGAGCGGTGAATTTCGGTGCATGTCGTACTCGCCGGTGGGGGGACCGCCGGCCACATCGAGCCCGCGCTCGCCCTCGCGGACGCCCTGCGCAGGCAGGACCCGACCGTGGGGATCACGGCCCTGGGCACGGAGCGCGGCCTGGAGACCCGGCTCGTCCCGGAGCGCGGCTACGAGCTGGCGCTGATCCCGGCGGTGCCGCTGCCCCGCAAGCCCACGCCCGAGCTGATCACCGTCCCGGGCCGGCTGCGCGGCACGATCAAGGCCGCCGAGCAGATCCTCGAGCGCACCAAGGCGGACGTCGTGGTCGGCTTCGGCGGCTACGTCGCCCTGCCCGGCTATCTGGCCGCCAAGCGCCTCGGCGTGCCGATCGTGATCCACGAGGCCAACGCGCGCCCGGGTCTGGCCAACAAGATCGGCTCGCGGTACGCCGCCCAGGTCGCCGTCTCCACCCCGGACAGCAAGCTGCGCAACTCCCGCTACATCGGCATCCCGCTGCGCCGCTCCATCGCCACCCTGGACCGCGCCGCCGTCCGCCCGGAGGCCCGCGCCCGCTTCGGTCTCGACCCGAACCTGCCCACGCTGCTCGTCTCCGGCGGCTCGCAGGGCGCCCGGCGGCTCAACGAGATCACGCAGACGGTCGCTCCCTGGCTTCAGCAGGCCGGCATCCAGATCCTGCACGCGGTCGGCCCGAAGAACGAACTGCCGCAGGTGCACCAGATGCCGGGGATGCCCCCCTACATCCCGGTAAGTTATCTGGACCGGATGGACCTCGCGTACGCCGCGGCCGACATGATGCTCTGCCGCGCGGGCGCGATGACCGTCGCCGAACTCTCCGCCGTCGGGCTCCCGGCCGCCTACGTCCCGCTGCCCATCGGCAACGGCGAACAGCGGCTGAACGCCCAGCCGGTGGTCAAGGCCGGCGGCGGGCTCCTCGTCGACGACGCGGAACTCACGCCCGAGTGGGTGCAGCAGAACGTGCTGCCCGTGCTCGCCGACCCGCACCGGCTGTACGAGATGTCCCGCGCGGCGAGCGAGTTCGGCCGCCGGGACGCCGACGAGCTGCTCGTCGGCATGGTGTACGAGGCGATCGCCTCGCGCCGTCACTAACATCGGCGAGTGAGCCGAAGGGGCGCGCCGGGGGCGCGAGACCGAACGTGCGGAGGCGCGCAGCGCTGAGCACGTTCGGTCTCGCGGCGCCGGCTCAGGCGCCCCGGTGGGGGTGCCCCCGGCCGAAGGCTGGGGGAGAACCGAGCCTTGAAAGGAACGCGGGTGGCCGGACCGACTACCGCCGAGCGCGGGGAACGCCAGCAGGAGTCGTCCGGCCCGCCCTCCGTCCGCCGGTTCACAGCACGGCTTCGTGTGATCATCATTCTGGCCGTGGTCGCCGTGCTCCTGGGGGCCGGTGGGACGTGGGTGTTGTACGGCTCGCAGTGGCTGCGCGTCCGGCACGTCTCGGTCTCGGGCACGCTCGTGCTGGACCCCGCGGAGGTCCGCGAGGCCGCGGCCGTGCCCGTCGGTGATCCGATGATTTCCGTCGACACGGAGGCCATCGAAGCCCGACTTCGCCGGAAATTGCCCCGAATTGACACCGTAGATGTGGTTCGTTCCTGGCCGAAGGGAATCGGCCTGAAAGTGATCGAGCGCACTCCGGTTCTGCTTGTCCGAAAGGGCGGGAACTTCGTCGAAGTCGATGACGAAGGTGTCCGTTTCGCCACGGTTCCGCGGGCGCCGAAAGACGTGCCGCTGCTGGAATTGTCCGCCTCCCGGACGGGTGCGGGCGCCGCGAGCTTCCGGCGCTTCGGCACCGGCCGGCTGGTGCGCGAGGCCGTCCAGGTCGCCGGTGACCTGCCCGCCGCCGTGGCGAAGGCCACCCGGGCCGTCCAGGTGCGCTCCTACGACGCCATCTCGCTGGAGTTGGGCGACGGCCGCACGGTGGCATGGGGCAGCGGTGAGAACGGCCGTGCCAAGGCACGGGCCCTCACGGCTCTCATGAAAGCAGCTCCCGGCGCGCGGCACTTCGACGTCAGCGTTCCCACCGCCCCTGCGTCATCGGGGAGTTGACGCACATCAGCGCAGGCCAGCACCCTGGTTGGGCACTGCTACGGCTGATCACATAGGGTGAAAAGAAAAACGGGAGGTTCGGCGTGTTCGTTGAACGGGCGCCACTTGTCGACTTAGTGTCCTGTTCAGAAGACTCCAGGGAACAGACACACTGGTAACCCTAAACTTCAGGGTTAGGGTTCGGGTCGGCGCTACGGACCGTCCCATTCGGCATCCGTCGTCCCGGCGCGGGGCACCGCACGGCGGCGACAACGTAATTCGAGGCGAGAGGCCTTCGACGTGGCAGCACCGCAGAACTACCTCGCAGTCATCAAGGTCATCGGTGTCGGCGGCGGTGGTGTCAATGCCATCAACCGGATGATCGAGGTCGGTCTCAAGGGCGTCGAGTTCATCGCCATCAACACCGACGCACAGGCGCTGTTGATGAGCGACGCCGACGTCAAGCTCGACGTCGGCCGCGAACTCACCCGCGGACTCGGCGCCGGAGCCAACCCGGCCGTCGGCCGCAAGGCCGCCGAGGACCACCGCGAGGAGATCGAGGAGGTCCTCAAGGGGGCCGACATGGTCTTCGTGACGGCCGGTGAAGGCGGCGGCACCGGCACCGGCGGGGCGCCGGTCGTGGCCAACATCGCGCGCTCGCTGGGCGCCCTCACCATCGGCGTGGTCACGCGCCCGTTCACCTTCGAGGGACGGCGGCGCGCGAACCAGGCCGAGGACGGCATCGCCGAACTGCGCGAAGAGGTCGACACCCTCATCGTCATCCCGAACGACCGGCTGCTGTCCATCTCGGACCGCCAGGTCTCGGTCCTGGACGCCTTCAAGTCCGCCGACCAGGTCCTGCTCTCCGGCGTTCAGGGCATCACCGACCTCATCACCACCCCCGGCCTGATCAACCTGGACTTCGCCGACGTCAAGTCGGTCATGTCCGAGGCCGGTTCGGCCCTCATGGGCATCGGCTCGGCCCGCGGCGACGACCGCGCGGTGGCCGCGGCCGAGATGGCGATCTCCTCGCCGCTGCTGGAGGCGTCCATCGACGGCGCCCGGGGCGTGCTGCTCTCCATCTCCGGCGGGTCCGACCTCGGCCTGTTCGAGATCAACGAGGCCGCCCAGCTGGTCAGCGAGGCCGCCCACCCCGAGGCCAACATCATCTTCGGCGCGGTCATCGACGACGCCCTCGGCGACGAGGTCCGGGTCACCGTGATCGCGGCCGGCTTCGACGGCGGCCAGCCGCCGGCCCGCCGGGACAACGTCCTCGGTGCGGCCTCCGGCTCGGGCCCCGCCCGCCGGGAGGAGCCCGCTCCGGCCCGGCCGAGCGAGCCCAGCCGTCCGTCCTTCGGCTCACTGGGCAGCGTCAAGCCGAAGGAGGAGCCGGAGCCGGCGCCCGAGCCGGTCGCCGAGATCCCGGTCACCCCGCCGGTGACCCCGTCGCCCCGGACCTACTCGGACAGCGCGGCCGAGGAACTGGACGTCCCGGACTTCCTCAAGTGATAGGACAGCGCGAGAGCGTGAGCGGCGCGCACTTCGCCTTCACCGACCGGTGGGGCGGGGTGAGCGCCGCTCCGTATGAGGAGCTGAACCTAGGCGGCCGCGTCGGCGACACGCCCGAGGCGGTACGGGGCAACCGGGAGCTGGCGGCCAAGTCGCTGGGCCTGGACCCGGACCGGGTCGTCTGGATGAACCAGGTGCACGGGGCCGAGGTCGCCGTGGTGGACGAGCCGTGGGGCACGGGGGTCCCCCCGCTCGAGCGAAGCCGGGAGTGGGGGAGCCCGGTGCCGGAGGTCGACGCGATCGTCACCGCCCGCCGCGGACTCGCCCTCGCGGTCCTCACCGCCGACTGCGTGCCGGTGCTGCTGGCCGACCCGGTCGCCGGGATCGCCGCCGCGGCCCACGCGGGCCGGCCCGGGATGGTCAAGGGCGTCGTCCCCGCCGCCGTACGGGCCATGGTCGAGCTCGGCGCCGTACCGGAGCGGATCGTCGCCCGGACCGGACCGGCCGTGTGCGGCCGGTGCTACGAGGTGCCGGAGCCGATGCGTGCCGAAGTGGCAGCCGTCGAGCCGGCGGCGCACGCCGAAACCAGCTGGGGCACGCCGGCGGTCGACGTGGGCGCCGGCGTGCACGCGCAGCTCGACCGGCTCGGGGTGTGCGACCGGGCGCAGTCGCCGGTGTGCACGCTGGAGTCGGGCGACCACTTCTCGTACCGCCGCGACCGCACCACCGGGCGGCTCGCAGGCTATGTGTGGCTGGACTGATAGGGCATGACGGACCGTAAGACCGAACTCGCCGCAAATCTGGCGAAGGTGGAGGAGCGCATCACCGCCGCGTGCATGGCGGCCGGGCGCAAGCGGGAGGAGGTGACCCTGATCGTGGTCACCAAGACCTACCCGGCGAGCGATGTGCGGTTCCTGTCGGAACTCGGCGTGCGCCATGTCGCCGAGAACCGCGACCAGGACGCGGCCCCGAAGGCCGCCGCCTGTGCGGATCTTCCCCTGAAGTGGCACTTTGTCGGTCAGTTGCAGACCAACAAGGTGCGTTCCGTGGTCGGTTACGCCGATGTCGTGCAGTCCGTCGACCGCTCCCGGCTCGTCACCGCCCTGTCGAAGGAGGCGGTGCGCGTCGGGCGTGAGGTGGGCTGCCTGATCCAGGTCGCCCTGGACGCCGGCGAGAGCGAGCGGGGCGAGCGCGGTGGCGTGGCGCCCGGCGGAATCGAAGAGTTGGCCGACCTCGTCGCCGACGCGCCCGGACTGCGGCTCGACGGGCTGATGACCGTCGCTCCGCTCACCGGGGAGTACGCGGGACGCGAACAGGCGGCGTTCGAGCGCCTCATGGATTTGTCGACTGACCTGCGCCGAGCTCATCCGGCTGCAACCATGGTGTCCGCAGGGATGAGCGCGGACCTCGAACAGGCCGTGGCCGCCGGGGCGACACATGTGCGCGTCGGCACCGCGGTACTCGGAGTCCGCCCCAGGCTCGGGTAACGTCGCCAGGAAGTCGGACCACAGCAGAAAATATGGTCAATGCGCGCCAAGGCGGGCGCAACGACCACGTGGATCGCGGGCACTTGGCAGTCGTCAGTCGATCCACCACAGAGCGGAGGACTCAGAGCATGGCCGGCGCGATGCGCAAGATGGCGGTCTACCTCGGCCTCGTGGAGGACGATGGGTACGACGGCCGCGGATTCGACCCCGACGACGACTTCGAGCCCGAGTTGGACCCGGAGCCGGAGCGGGACCACCGACGGCATGAACCGTCACACCAGTCGCACGGCGCACACCAGTCCCAAAGGGACGAAGAGGTGCGAATCGTGCAACCGCCCGCGCCGCGCGAACCGGTGGCCCGTTCGACTTCGCTCGCCGCGGAATCCGGACGTCCGGCGCGCATCGCGCCCGTGGCATCCATCACACAAGAACGTCAGTCCCTGGAGAAGAACGCACCGGTGATCATGCCCAAGGTCGTGTCCGAACGAGAGCCGTACCGGATCACCACGCTTCACCCGCGAACCTACAACGAGGCCCGTACCATCGGGGAACACTTCCGTGAAGGCACCCCGGTGATCATGAATCTGACTGAGATGGATGACACAGACGCGAAGCGACTTGTCGACTTTGCGGCCGGTTTGGTGTTTGGTCTTCACGGCAGCATCGAGCGGGTGACGCAGAAGGTGTTCCTGTTGTCTCCTGCTAACGTCGATGTCACGGCGGAGGACAAGGCCCGCATCGCAGAGGGCGGGTTCTTCAACCAGAGCTGAGACGCACGACCGGATCGAAGCACGGAAGAGCACGGAACAGGGGAGAGGGAACCACAGGCCATGAGCGTGTTCGCGCAGGTGATCTACATCGCGCTGATGGTGTTCCTCGTCGTGCTCATCTTCCGGCTGGTCATGGACTACGTCTTCCAGTTCGCCCGCTCGTGGCAACCCGGCAAGGCGATGGTGGTCGTACTGGAGGCCACCTACACTGTCACCGATCCACCGCTGAAGCTTCTGCGGCGGTTCATCCCGCCGCTGCGTCTCGGGGGCGTGGCGCTCGACCTGTCCTTCTTCGTACTGATGATCATCGTCTACATTCTCATCTCTGTCGCGCAGAGCTTCGTGAGATGAGGGTGGGGACGATCCGGTCTTGCCGACTGCCGATGACTACGTTGAGGTGAAGAGATGCCGTTGACCCCCGAGGACGTGCGGAACAAGCAGTTCACGACCGTCCGCCTCCGAGAAGGCTATGACGAGGACGAGGTCGATGCCTTCCTCGACGAGGTCGAAGCCGAACTGACCCGTCTGCTCCGCGAGAACGAGGACCTGCGCGCCAAGCTGGCCGCGGCCACGCGCGCTGCTGCCCAGAACCAGCAGAACATGCGCAAGCCCCCGGAGCAGGACCAGCAGCATCCTCAGCAGCAGGGCATGCGAGGTCCCGGCCAGCCGGTGCCCGCCGGCATATCGGGTCCGCCGCAGCAGCAGATGGGCGGCCCCATGGGTGGCCCGCCCCAGCTGCCGAGCGGTGCCCCGCAGCTGCCCGCCGGTCCCGGCGGCCAGGGCGGCCCGCAGGGCCCCGGTCCGATGGGCCAGGGTCCGATGGGTCAGGGCCCGATGGGTGGTCAGCCGCCCATGCAGCAGCAGATGGGCGGTCCGATGGGCGGCCCCATGGGCGGTCCGATGGGCGGCCCCGGTCAGGGCCCCGGTGGCGACAGCGCCGCCCGTGTCCTCTCGCTGGCCCAGCAGACCGCCGACCAGGCGATCGCCGAGGCCCGCTCCGAGGCCAACAAGATCGTCGGCGAGGCCCGCAGCCGCGCCGAGGGTCTGGAGCGTGACGCCCGTGCCAAGGCCGACGCCCTGGAGCGGGACGCGCAGGAGAAGCACCGCGTCGCCATGGGCTCCCTGGAGTCCGCGCGCGCCACGCTGGAGCGCAAGGTCGAGGACCTGCGCGGCTTCGAGCGCGAGTACCGCACGCGTCTGAAGTCGTACCTCGAGTCGCAGCTGCGTCAGCTGGAGACCCAGGCCGACGACTCCCTGGCCCCGCCGCGCACCCCGGCCACCGCGTCTCTGCCGCCGTCCCCGGCGCCTTCCATGGCCCCGGCCGGCGCGAGCGCTCCGTCCTACGGCGGCAACCAGACGATGGGCGGCTCGCCCGCTCCGTCCGCCCCGTCGTACGGCGGTCAGCAGCAGATGACCCCGGCGATGACCCAGCCCATGGCCCCGGTCCGTCCGCAGGGTCCGTCCCCGATGGGCCAGGCTCCCTCGCCGATGCGTGGGTTCCTGATCGACGAGGACGACAACTGACGGGGCACTGAGACCGGTACGACAACGGCGTCGGCAGCGTCTGATAGGGCGGGCTCCCTGGACTTCGGTCCCGGGAGCCCGCCCTTTTTACGCGGGTTGCGCTGTCAGCGCCGGGTCGGTACCCCAGGGACGCAGGGGAAGTGCTGCGAGCCGCACTCACGAGAAGGGCGCCCTGCTCCCGGAAACGCGGTGGAGCTCTGATGATCGACCCGTGTAGCGTTGTCCGTGCGCCGGGGCGCGTAGCGCAGAGGGTCGTCGCGCCTCGATGGCATCTAGGAGGACGCCGGTTCGAATCCGGCCCGCCCCGGCGCGCCCAGTCGTTCTTCCGTGAGACTCGTTCTCGCGTGACGCTTGTTCTCGCGTGACGCCGAAAGGCCCGGCCCCCGCATCAGGGGGCCGGGCCTTTCGGATGTCCGGTGGTTACGCCTTGCGCAGGCGGAACGTGAGCGACAGACCCTCGTCGGTGAAGGGCTCGCCGAAGGTGTCGTCCGCCTCGCCCTGGGCGAAGTCGGTCGCGAGGACCTCGTCGGCGATCAGCCCCGCGTGCTCGCCGAGGCCCGCCACGACCGCCGGGTCGGTGGAGGTCCAGCGCAGCGCGATCCGGTCGGCGACGTCCAGGCCGCTGTTCTTGCGTGCCTCCTGGATCAGCCGGATCGCGTCACGGGCCAGGCCCGCCTGCCGCAGCTTCTCCGTGATCTCCAGGTCCAGCGCCACCGTGGCACCGGAGTCGGAGGCCACCGACCAGCCCTCGCGCGGGGTCTCCGTGATGATCACCTCGTCCGGGGCGAGGGCGACCGTCTCACCGTCGACCTCCACGGACGCCGTGCCCTCACGCAGCGCGAGCGACAGGGCCGCCGCGTCGGCACCAGTGATGGCCTTCGCCACATCCTGGACACGCTTGCCGAACCGCTTGCCGAGCGCCCGGAAGTTGGCCTTGGCCGTCGTGTCGACCAGGCTGCCGCCGACCTCGCTCAGCGACGCCAGCGCCTCGACGTTCAACTCCTCGGTGATCTGCGTGTGCAGCTCCGGGTCCAGGGACTCGAAGCCGGTGGCGGCGATCAGCGCACGCGACAGCGGCTGGCGGGTCTTGACGCCCGACTCCGCGCGCGTGGCGCGGCCCAGCTCCACCAGCCGGCGGACCAGGACCATCTGCTTCGACAGCTCCGGGTCGATCGCCGACAGGTCCGCCTCCGGCCAGGCGGCCAGGTGCACGGACTCCGGTGCGCCCGGGCTGACCGGAACGACCAGGTCCTGCCACACGCGCTCGGTGATGAACGGGGTGATCGGCGCCAGCAGCTTGGTGACCGTCTCCAGCACCTCGTGCAGCGTGCGCAACGCGGCCTTGTCGCCCTGCCAGAACCGGCGGCGCGAGCGGCGGACGTACCAGTTGGACAGGTCGTCGACGAACGCGGACAGCAGCTTGCCGGCGCGCTGGGTGTCGTACGCCTCCAGAGCCTGGGTCACCTGATCGGTCAGCGCGTGCAGCTCGGACAGCAGCCAGCGGTCCAGCACCGGGCGCTCGGCCGGGGCCGGGTCCGCCGCGGACGGCGCCCACTGCGACGTACGGGCGTACAGCGCCTGGAAGGCGACCGTGTTCCAGTACGTCAGCAGCGTCTTGCGGACGACCTCCTGGATGGTGCCGTGGCCGACCCGGCGCGCGGCCCAGGGGGAGCCGCCGGCTGCCATGAACCAGCGCACCGCGTCCGCGCCGTGCTGGTCCATGAGCGGGATCGGCTGGAGGATGTTGCCCAGGTGCTTGGACATCTTGCGGCCGTCCTCGGCCAGGATGTGGCCCAGGCAGACGACGTTCTCGTACGACGACTTGTCGAAGACGAGCGTGCCGACGGCCATCAGCGTGTAGAACCAGCCACGGGTCTGGTCGATCGCCTCGGAGATGAACTGCGCCGGGTACCGGCTCTCGAACAGCTCCTTGTTCTTGTACGGGTAGCCCCACTGCGCG
Organism: Streptomyces sp. NPDC036984; assembly: GCF_055607665.1. Classification (NCBI taxonomy): domain Bacteria; kingdom Bacillati; phylum Actinomycetota; class Actinomycetes; order Kitasatosporales; family Streptomycetaceae; genus Streptomyces; species Streptomyces sp. NPDC036984. The sequence goes on along the minus strand of NZ_JBVJRL010000027.1, from coordinate 15,334 downwards.
AACGGCATCGAACCCGAGTCGTACCAGGCGTCGATGACCTCCGGCACGCGCGTGGCCGTCTTGCCGCACGCCTCGTGACGGCAGGCGAAGGTGACCTCGTCGATGAACGGGCGGTGCGGGTCGAGGCCCGACTGGTCGGTGCCGGTCAGCTCGGTCAGCTCCGCGCGGGAGCCGACGCACGTGAGGTGGTCGTCCTCGCAGCGCCAGATCGGCAGCGGGGTGCCCCAGTAGCGGTTGCGGGACAGCGCCCAGTCGATGTTGTTGTTCAGCCAGTCGCCGAAGCGGCCGTGCTTGACCGTCTCGGGGAACCAGTTGGTCTTCTCGTTCTCCTGGATCAGCCGGTCCTTGACCGCCGTCGTGCGGATGTACCAGGAGGGCTGTGCGTAGTAGAGCAGCGCGGTGTGGCAGCGCCAGCAGTGCGGGTAGCTGTGTTCGTACGGCAGGTGCTTGAAGAGGAGGCCGCGCTGCTTCAGGTCCTCGGTGAGGTTTTCGTCCGCCTTCTTGAAGAAGATGCCACCGACCAGCGGGACGTCTTCGTCGAAGGTGCCGTCCGGGCGGACCGGGTTGACCACGGGCAGGCCGTAGGAGCGGCAGACCTTGAGGTCGTCCTCACCGAAGGCGGGGGACTGGTGGACCAGACCCGTACCGTCCTCGGTGGTCACGTAGTCGGCGTTGACCACATAGTGCGCCGGCTCCGGGAACTCCACGAGCTCGAACGGACGTTGATACGTCCAGCGCTCCATCTCCGCGCCGGTGAAGGTCTGGCCTGTGGTCTCCCAGCCCTCGCCGAGCGCCTTGGCGACGAGTGGCTCGGCGACGACGAGCTTCTCCTCGCCGTCGGTCGCGACGACGTAGGTGACCTCCGGGTGCGCGGCGACCGCCGTGTTGGACACCAGGGTCCAGGGGGTCGTCGTCCACACCAGGAGCGCGGCCTCGCCGGCGAGCGGACCGGAGGTGAGCGGGAAACGGACGTACACGGACGGGTCGATCACCGTCTCGTAGCCCTGCGCCAGCTCGTGGTCGGACAGGCCGGTGCCGCAGCGCGGGCACCAGGGGGCGACACGGTGGTCCTGGACCAGCAGGCCCTTGTTGAAGATCTCCTTCAGCGACCACCAGACGGACTCGATGTACGCGGGGTCCATCGTGACGTAGGCGTCGCCCAGGTCGACCCAGTAGCCCATGCGGGTCGTCAGCTCTTCGAAGGCGTCGGTGTGGCGCAGTACGGACTCGCGGCACTTGGCGTTGAACTCGGCGATGCCGTACGCCTCGATGTCCTTCTTGCCGCTGAAGCCGAGCTCCTTCTCCACCGTGAGCTCCACGGGGAGGCCATGGCAGTCCCAGCCGGCCTTGCGGGCCACGTGGTAGCCGCGCATGGTGCGGAAGCGGGGGAAGACGTCCTTGAAGACGCGCGCCTCGATGTGGTGGGCGCCGGGCATGCCGTTGGCGGTGGGTGGGCCCTCGTAGAACACCCACTCCGGGCGGCCCTCGGACTGCTCCAGGCTCTTGGCGAAGATCTTCTGCTCGCGCCAGAAATCGAGCACGGCGTGCTCAAGAGCGGGCAGGTCGACCTGTGCGGGCACCTGGCGGTACGTCGGCGCTGTCATCTGCGAGCATCCTCCAACGGACTTGCTGCCTTCCGTCGGAGGGACGAGAGCCTTCGTTCCTGTCTACGCCGTGTGCGGCGCGCTCCCGCGGTACCACCCTCCTTGGCCCCCCGCCACGCCGTACGCGCCGGTGAGCCCCCTCATTGGGGTCGCGAAGCCGGTTCTACTCGCCGTGGCTCCTCCACGGCTTTCTTCCGGCGGCTCCGGGGTGATCTTCACGTCGCGCTCGCCCCCGGGCTCACACCGTCCCCGGGTCGCTCTGGGCTGCGTACGCCGCTACTCGTCCCCATCCACGCTTCTCGCTGCGCCCAGTGTACGGCGCCGCGCGGACGGCGGCGGACCGGTTTTCCGCGTGGCGGGCGCGGCCGCCGCCCGACCGGGCCGGATGACCCGAATGGCGAGGGGGCCTCGGCCCGGGTCCGCGTGGGCCGGGCCCGGCGGATTACCAGGCGGGGAGCTGGGCACAACGGATGCAGGTCCGTGGCTCGGGGGGCACGGGCGGGCGAATCGGGCGGTGTGCCCCGTTGCCGCGGGACTCAAGTCGATTTATCGTCCCAGCACGATTCGCGAGCAACATCACAATATGTGAAGGGGTCGCGGCCATGGTGGCGAAGAAGACCGCCGTACAGCAGCCGGCGACCGGGAAGACCGGCGCGCTGCCTGCCACCAAGAAGACGGCCCCGGACAAGACGGCCGCCGGGAGGACGGCTGCGAACAACACGGCCGTCAAGAAGACGGCTGCCGAGAAGTCGGCCGCCAAGAAGACGGCTGCCGAGAAGCCGGTCGCCAAGAAGGCGGCCGCCGGTAAGACAGCCGCCGGTAAGACAGCCGTCAAGGCGACGGTGGCCGGGAAAGCGGTTGCCGAGGGGACGGCCGCGACGAAGACGGCTGCCGAGGGGACGACCACGAAGAAGACGGCCACGACGAAGACGACCACGAAGAAGACGGCCACGACGAAGACGGCCACGAAGAAGACGGCCACGACGAAGACGGCCACGAAGAAGTCGGCAACGAAGAAGACGGCGGCTGGGGAATCGGCCGGCAAGAAGACCGTCGCCAAGAAGACCGCCACCGGGAAGGCCGCTGCCGAGAAGGCCGCGGTCGGGGAGGCGGCCGAGAACAGTACGGCCAAGGAAGCGGGCGCGGCGCGGGCCGCGAAGCAGACGGGAGCCACGACGGTGGTTGCGAAGAAGACTCCTGGCACGGCCACGGCGGCCGAGACCGCCGTTCCCAAGGCGCGGGTCGCCGCGGCGGAGCCCGGCGAGCTGGCGGTGCGCCCCGGCGAGGACCCCTGGACCCCGGAAGAGGTCGCCGAGGCCCGCGCGGAGCTCCAGTCCGAGGCGGAGCGGCTCCAGGAGGAGATCAGCTCGTCCGAGGCGTCCCTCGTCGGCCTGATGCGGGACTCCGGGGACGGCGCCGGCGACGACCAGGCCGACACCGGCACCAAGAACATCACGCGCGAGCACGAGCTGGCGCTGGCCGCCAACGCGCGCGAGATGCTGATCCAGACCGAACGCGCCCTGGAACGGCTCGACGCGGGCACCTACGGCCTGTGCGAGAACTGCGGCAACCCCATCGGAAAGGCCCGTATGCAGGCGTTCCCGCGAGCCACCCTGTGTGTGGAGTGCAAGCAGAAGCAGGAACGTCGCTCCTGAGCGTGAGGGGCCCTCGGGGCGTGCCGTAGTCTCGTCCTCAGTCAGGCACCTAAATCGAGGGACTCACGTGGCAGAGGCGGAGCGGATCATCGGTACGCCGGACACCCCGGACGACAGCGGCGAGCAGCCGGCGGCGGCCGGCGCGGCGGAGCGGCAGGCTCCGGCGCCGCAGCGGACCGGCCGCGGGCGCCGGATCGCCGTGCTGTTCGCGGTGGCCGCGTTCGCGTACGCCATCGACCTGATCAGCAAGATGCTCGTGGTCTCCCGGCTGGAGGGCCACGCGCCGATCCGGGTCGTCGGGGACCTGCTGGAGCTGCACGCCATCCGCAACCCGGGCGCCGCCTTCGGCTTCGGCGCGGCCTTCACGATCATCTTCACGCTGATCGCCGCGGCCGTGATCGTGGTCATCATCCGCCTGGCCCGCAAGCTCTACAGCTTCCCCTGGGCGGTCGCGCTCGGCCTGCTGCTCGGCGGCGCGCTCGGCAACCTCACCGACCGGATCTTCCGGTCGCCGGGCGTCTTCGAGGGCGAGGTGGTGGACTTCATCGCGCCCAAGGGATTCGCGGTCTTCAACCTCGCCGACTCGGCGATCGTGTGCGGCGGCATCCTGATCGTGCTGCTGTCCTTCCGCGGCCTGGACCCGGACGGCACCGTCCACAAGGACTGAGGCGGGCACGTTCCGCCGGGGCCGCCGGGGAGTTGTCCACAGGCCCGTGCGGGGCCGTCCGGTCCGTCCGGCATACTCGACGGGTGAGCACGATTCCCGAGATCCGTACCCTGCCCGTGCCCGACGGCCTGGAGGGCGAGCGTGTCGACGCCGCCATCTCCCGCATGTTCGGCTTCTCCCGCACCAAGGCGGCGGAGCTGGCCGCGGCCGGCAAGGTCCAGGTCGACGGCGCGGTGGTCGGCAAGTCAGAGCGGGTGAGCGGCGGCGCCTGGCTCGAGGTCGAGATGCCGCAGGCGCCCGCGCCGGTGCAGGTGGTCGCCGAGCCGGTCGAGGGCATGGAGATCGTGCACGACGACGATGACGTGGTCGTGATCGTCAAGCCGGTCGGCGTGGCCGCGCACCCGTCGCCGGGCTGGTCCGGCCCGACCGTCATCGGCGGTCTCGCCGCCGCCGGGTACCGGATCTCCACCTCCGGCGCCGCCGAGCGCCAGGGCATCGTGCACCGACTGGACGTCGGCACCTCCGGCCTGATGGTGGTCGCCAAGTCCGAGTACGCGTACACGTCGCTCAAGCGCCAGTTCAAGGAGCGCACGGTCGACAAGCGCTACCACACCCTGGTCCAGGGCCACCCGGACCCGACGAGCGGCACCATCGACGCCCCGATCGGCCGCCACCCGAACCACGACTACAAGTGGGCGGTCACGGCCGAGGGCAAGCCGTCCGTGACCCACTACGACCTCGTCGAGGCGTTCCGCGCCGCGTCCCTGCTGGACGTGAAGCTGGAGACGGGCCGCACCCACCAGATCCGCGTCCACATGGCCGCCCACCGCCACCCGTGCGTCGGCGACCTCACCTACGGCGCCGACCCGACCCTCGCCAAGCGGCTGCACCTGACCCGCCAGTGGCTGCACGCCGTGCGCCTCGGTTTCGAGCACCCCGGCGACGGCAGCTGGGTGGAGTTCGCGAGCGACTACCCCGAGGACCTCCAGAAGGCCCTCGACCAGGTCCGGGAGGAGACGTACGCGTGAGCCTGCCGTACACCGTCCGGGTCGCCGAGGACCCTGCCGACCACGAGGCGTGCTTCGCGGTCCGCAAGGAGGTCTTCGTGGGCGAACAGGGTGTGGCCGAGGACATCGAGTACGACGCCTACGACGCCGTGGCCGTGCATGTGCTGGCGGTCCGCGAGGACGGGGAGCCGCTGGGCACCGGGCGGCTGCTGTACGGCGAGGCGGCGGCCGCGAAGACCGGCGGGGACCCGGCGGTGGGCTCGCTGGGCCGGCTCGCCGTCTCCCGCGAGGCGCGCGGGCTCGGCGTCGGCGCGGCTCTGGTGCGCGCCATCGAGGAGGCGGCCCGCACGCGTGGTCTGTCGGCGGTGGACCTGCACGCGCAGACCCACGCCCTGGGCTTCTACGAGCGGCTCGGCTACGCGGCGTACGGCCCGGAGTTCCCGGACGCCGGCATACCGCACCGGGCGATGCGCCGGTCCCTCTAGCCGTCCGTAACTCCAGCCGCCGGTCCCAGCCGCCGGGGTCCGCACCGGAGGCCGTCCGGGCCGGTAGGCGTCGGAACGGCTCGTGCGGGGGCGTCATGGCAGGCTGGAGACCTGCCGTGTGATCGTCGACCCCCGGAGCGCCGTGGATCAGCTGGCTCTGTTGTTCGTACTACTGCTCGGGGCCCTGGTGAGCGTCCCGCTGGGAGACCGGTTCGGGGTGCCGGCGCCGGTGCTGATGACCCTGTTCGGCGGGGCCCTGGCCGTGGCCGAGTTCGTGCCGAACGTGGACATCCCGCCCGACCTGATCCTGCCCGCGCTGCTGCCGCCGCTGCTCTACGCCGCCGTACGCCGGACCTCCTGGCGGCAGTTCGCGGCCAACGTCCGCCCGATCTTCCTGCTGGCCGTCGCCCTGGTGTTCGTGACGACGGTCTGCGTGGCGCTCGTCGCCAACGCGATCGTGCCCGGGCTGCCGATCGCCGCCGCCATCGCGCTCGGTGCCCTGATCGCGCCGCCCGACCCGGTCGCCGCTACCAGCGTCGCCGGCCGGCTCGGGCTGCCGCGCCGCCTGGTGTCGATCCTGGAGGGCGAGGGGCTCTTCAACGACGTCACGGCCATCGTGCTGTACCACGTGGCGATCGGGGCCGCCGTGAGCGGCACCTTCTCCGCCTGGCAGGCGGGGGTGGACCTGGTGCTCTCCGCCGTCGTCGCGGTGGCTGTCGGGCTGGTGCTGGGCTGGGGCGCGAACAAGCTGATGGACCTGCTGGGCGACCCGACCCTCCAGATCGGCATGACCCTGCTGGTGCCGTACGCCTCCTACGTGCTCGCCGAGAAGCTGCACGGCTCCGGGGTGCTCGCCGTGCTGACCACGGCCCTCTTCCTCGCCGAATACGCCACCGACGCCGACGACGTGATGACCCGGCTGGCCGGGCACACCTTCTGGGACATCATCGACACCCTCGTGACGGGCGTCGCCTTCGGGCTGATCGGGCTGGAGCTGCACAACGCGATCCGCACGGCCCAGGGGCGGTGGGGCGAGATGCTCGGCTGGGCCGCCGCCGTGGTGGCCGTGGTGGTCGTCGTACGGCTGCTGTGGCTGCTGCCGGCGACCTGGCTGACCAAGCGGCTGCACGCCCGCCGGGACTACGACGAGGAGATCCCGGTGAGCTGGCGGGAGACCGTCGTCATGTGGTGGTCCGGGATGCGCGGGGTGGCCTCGGTGGCGCTGGCGCTGGCCGTGCCGCTCCGGACCGAGGACGGGTCTGCGTTCCCCGACCGGGGCGAGATCATCTTCATCGCGTTCGGGGTGATCATCGCCACGCTGGTGGTGCAGGGGCTGACGCTGCCCTGGCTGGTGAGGCGGCTGGGGGTGCGGGCCGACTCCGAGCGGGAGAAGGAGTTCGAGAAGGAGCTGGCGGTGCGGGCGGCCAAGGCGGCCAAGCGCCGGCTGCGGGAGATCGAGCAGGTGGAGGAGCTGCCCGAGGACCTGTCCGAGCAGATGCTGCGGCGCGCCTTCGACATCGGGATCCGGATCAGTCCGGACATGGGGGAGGAGGAGCGGCGGGAGGCGCAGCACCAGCGGGCCAAGCGGATCAGGCGGGTGCGGCACATCCAGAACGAGATGCTGAGCGCCGCCCGGCACGAGGTGCTGGCGGCGCGGAGCGAGCCCGGGGCGGATCCGGAGATCGTCGACCGGGTGCTGCGCCATCTCGACGTGCGCAGCCTGCGCTGAGCGGCCCCTCCCGGTGTCCCCGGGCACACAAGGTGCCCCCCGGCCCGTCATACGAAAGTGCCGGCGCGGTGGACGAGTTGCGACGGCCCCGGCCGCGCGTCCCTGGTCGCGGATCATGACTCGCACGATCGTGACCAGTGAGCGCGGCCGAGCCCCGGCCCGGCCCCGGCCCAGGCAGGTCAGCCCCGGCCCTGCCCCGGCAGGTCAGCCGCGGCCGGCGCGCGGGAAGTCGTAGGCCCTGCGCAGAGCGGCGCCGTCGGGGGAGGGGATCTGGTGCGGCGGGAGCACCGCATCCGCGGTGTTCACCCGGGGCAGCGCATAGGGGTGCTCCGTGCACAGCCAGGTCATCATCTGCTCGCGGACCGTGACCCGCACCGTCCAGATGTCGTCGGCGTCCTTCGCCGTCACCAGCGCGCGCACCTGGATGGTGTTCGGCGTGGTGTCCGTCACCTGAAGGGTGCAGGCGCGGCCGTCCCAGGCCGGGCACTCGCGCAGGATGTCCCGAAGCTTCTCGCGCATCGCCTCGACCGGCGCGCTGTGGTCGAGGTGCCAGAAGACGATCCCGGTCATCTGCGGGGTGCCGCGGGACCAGTTCTCGAAGGGCTTGGAGGTGAAGTACGACACCGGCATGGTGATCCGGCGCTCGTCCCAGGTGCGTACGGTCAGAAAGGTCAGGGTGATCTCCTCGACCGTGCCCCACTCGCCGTCCACGACGACCGTGTCGCCGAGCCGGACCATGTCGCCGAAGGCGATCTGAAGCCCGGCGAACAAGTTCGACAGCGTGGACTGGGCCGCGACACCGGCCACGATGCCGAGTACCCCGGCGGAGGCCAGCAGGGACGCGCCGGCCGCGCGCATCGCCGGGAAGGTCAGCAGCATGGCGGCCACGGCGACCACCCCGACGATCGCCGCCACCACGCGCATGATCAGCGTCACCTGGGTGCGCACCCGCCGGACCCGGGCGGGGTCGTGATGGGCGCGCGCGTAGCGGCTGTACGACGTCTCGACCACGGCTGCCGCGATCCGGATCACCAGCCAGGCCGCCGCCCCGATCAGCACCAGGGTCAGCGTCCGCCCGACTCCGGTGCGGTGCTCCTCCAGCAGGTCGGCCTCGTCGTAGGTGCCTCTGAGCAGGGCGGCGCACAGCACCATCTGGTACGGCACGCGGCCACGCCGCAGCAGGTCCCACAGCGGGGTCTCGTTGTGGCGCTGGTCGGCCTTGCGCAGCAGCACGTCCGTGGCCCAGCCGATGAGCACGGTCAGGACCACGGCGGTGCCGATGACGATCACGGGGCGGAGTACGGTCTCCATGCCTCCGAACCTAACCGGCTTCGGCGGAGCATGAACATGTGACTTCGGCGCGCGTGTGGGTACGGGCGCGGTACGGCCCCGGTGGGCCCGGCTGGCACCATGGCCTCATGAACATCATGCTCTTTCACTCGACCTACGGGCTCAGGCCCGCGGTGCGCGAGGCCGCGGACCGGCTGCGCGCGGCGGGCCACGAGGTGTGGACGCCGGACCTCTTCGAGGGGCGCACGTTCGACACGGTCGAGGAGGGCATGGAGTTCAAGGAGCAGGTCGGCAAGGAGGAACTGCTGAAACGGGCCGTGCTGGCGGCGGCGCCGTACTCGGACCGGGGGCTGGTGTACGCCGGGTTCTCCCTCGGCGCCTCCGTCGCCCAGACCCTGGCCCTCGGCGACGACAAGGCGCGCGGGCTGCTGCTTCTGCACGGCACGTCGGACATCGCGCCGAACGCGCACGTGGACGAGCTGCCGGTGCAGCTGCACGTGGCCGAGCCGGACCCGTTCGAGACGGACGACTGGCTGAGCGCCTGGTATCTCCAGATGGGCCGGGCGGGCGCCGACGTGGAGGTCTACCGGTACGCCGGCGCGGGTCACCTCTACACCGACCCCGAGCTGCCGGACTACGACGCCGAGGCCGCCGAGGCCACCTGGCGGGTGGCGCTCGGCTTCCTCGACAGCCTCTAGCCGGCGGCTACACCGGGTCGTACGTCCGCTCGACCTTCTGCGTACCGCTGCGGGTGCGGTACGAGCGCGCCCAGCTGGAGGTGGCGTTCGCGTCGGCGCGGTCGGACAGGACGTAGTAGTCCATCTGCGCGCGGTCGGCGGTGATGTCCAGGACGCCGTAGCCGTGGCGGTCGGTGTCCACCCAGTGGACGTGCCGGTTGGCGGCCTTGATGACCGGCGAGGTGACCGCGGAGACCGTGCCCTCGGGCACCTTCACGATGTCGTCCAGGTTGTCGGAGGTCACCGAGGTCACCACGAACTCGGTGGCCGCCGACGCCGACAGCGGGTAGGTGCCCGCGTCCACCGGCACGTCGTTGGCCCACGCCATGTGGATGTCACCGGTCAGGAAGACGGTGTTGCCGATGGCGTTGGAGCGCAGGTGGGACAGCAGTTCGCGGCGGTCGTCGGTGTAGCCGTCCCACTGGTCGGTGTTGGCGGCGATGCCCTCCTGCGGCAGACCGAGCAGCTTGGCGAGCGGTTTGAACAGGTCGGCGGAGAGCGAGCCGAAGGAGAACGGCGAGATCATCACCGAGTTGCCGACCAGCCGCCACTTGGTGTCGGAGGCCTTCAGGCCGGCCTTCAGCCAGTCGAGCTGGGCGCGGCCGGTGAGCGTGCGGTCCGGGTCGTCCACCGAGCCGCTCGCCGTGGATGCCTGCTGGGAGCGGAAGGAGCGCAGGTCCAGCAGGGACAGGTCGGCGAGCTTGCCGAAGCGCAGACGCCGGTAGGTGGTGCCGGCGATGGCCGGGCGGACCGGCATCCACTCGAAGTAGGCCTGCTTGGCGGCGGCCTGACGGGCCGCCCAGGTGCCCTCGGCGCCCTCGGTGTGGTTGACCGCGCCGCCCGACCAGGCGTTGTCGGCGAACTCGTGGTCGTCCCAGATGGCGATGACCGGCGCCTTCAGGTGCAGGGCCTGGAGGTCGGGGTCGGTCTTGTACTTCGCGTGCCGGATCCGGTAGTCGGCGAGGGTGAGGATCTCGCCCGCGGGCGCGTGCGGGCGGACGACCTTGCCCCGGGTGCCGTACTCGCCGGACTTGTACTCGTAGATGTAGTCGCCGAGATGCAGCCAGGCGTCCAGGTCGTTGCGGGCCGCGAGGTGGCGGTAGGCCGAGAAGTAGCCGGCCTCCCAGTTGGCGCAGGAGACCACGCCGAAGCGCAGGCCGGACACGTCCGCGTCCGCCGCCGGCGCGGTGCGGGTGCGCGCCACCGGGGAGTCGTTGCCGCCGGCCGAGAAGCGGAACCAGTAGTCGGTGGCCGGCTCCAGGCCGCGGATGTCGGCCTTCACGGTGTGGTCGGAGGCGGCCGTCGCGGTGGTGGAGCCCTTGGCGACGATGCTGGTGAACGACTTGTCCCGGGCGACGACCCAGCTGACCTCGGTGTCCGGTCCGAGCCCGGAGCCGGGTATCGCCTCCGGGGCCGGGGTCACCCGGGTCCACAGCAGCACACCGTCGGGCAGCGGGTCACCGGAGGCGACACCGTGCAGGAATGCGGGGGCGTCCGTGGCGGCGCGAGCCGGCAGAGCGGCGGCCAGCGGGCCGGCCAGGACAGCGGTCGCCGCCGCGGCCTTGACGACCGTACGGCGGCGGGGCGAAAGCGAGTCGAGGCCGCGGACGGCCTCGGATGATCTGTATCGACTGGTCACGGACGATCAGGTTACTGATCGGTACGCGTCAGGGCGGGCGAACTCGCAAAAGTTCGCCCGCAATTCGACGCAAGGCCGGGCTCAGCCCTTCAGGGCCGCCTCCAGCGCGGTGTTGAACTCGGCGGCGGACATCGGCGCGTGCTCGCCGTCGGCGCCCGTCAGGGTCTTGTCGCCCATCTTCAGGGTCGGCGTGGCCTCGATGCCGTCCTTGCCGAAGAGCTTGGACTCCTCCAGCGCCCACCGGTCGTAGGTGCCGTCCTTCACGGCCTTCCGGAAGGCCGCGTTGCCCTTCAGGGCGGGGACCGTGTCGGCGATCTTGATCAGGTAGGCGTCGTCCTTGAACTCGTCGGTGGTCTCCGCGGGGTGCCACTTCTTCGAGTACATCGCGGACTTGTACTCGAGGAACGCCTCGGGGCTGACGTCGAGCGCGGCGCCCAGGGCGCTCAGCGCGTTCTTGGAGCCCTCGCCGGTCAGGCCCTTGTCGAGGAAGGTGGCACCGACGTACTGGATCTTGAACTTGCCGGCGTCCAGGTCCTTCTTGACCGTGGGGCCGACCGCCTGCTCGAAGGTCGCGCAGACCGGGCAGCGCGGGTCCTCGTACATGACCAGGGTCTTCTCGGCGCTGCTCTTGCCGAGGACGATCGTCGTGCCGTCCTTGCCCGTGGTGTTGGCCGGCTTGACGAGCTTGTCGTCCTTCGCGGCCTCCCAGTAGCCGGGCTTGTTCATCTGCACGACGGCGTAGCCGATGCCGCCGGCCGCGGCCAGGACGCCGACCACCGAGGCGGCCACGATCAGCTGGCGCCTGATCTTGTCGCGCTTGGCCTGCCGCTCGCGCTCCTGGCGCAGCCGCTCCCGGGCCGCCGTCTTCGCCGCCTGGCTGTTCCGCTTGCTCATGGTGGTGATCTCCATAGGGGACGCGCACACGTCGTACGCGGGATACGTGTGGGGGACTGATCGTGCTCAGGTGCCGTCGCCGTGTGGGAGCGGTCGTCGCTCAGGTGAAGCGGACATCGCTCCGGCGGGAGCGGGTGTCGCTCAGCCGAGGGCGGCGGCGGGGGAGCACGGCGGTCCACGCCGTCCCAGGGAGTGCACGAGGAGCCGGTCGCGGGCGGCGGCACGGCGGGGGGCCGGGCGGGGCAGCCGGCCGACCCGGACCGGGCGTACGGCGACCGCGGCCACCGCCAGCAGCAGCGGCCGGAAGGTGGTGGCGGCGACCGCGCGCAGCAGCTGGGTCAGCGCCCGCTCGCCCCGGCGCAGCCAGGCGGCGGCGAGCAGGCCCACACCGATGTGCGCGGCCAGCAGCAGCCAGGCGGCGGCCGGGCCGGCGTCGGCGAAGAGCGCTCCGGCGCGGTCGGCACCGCCGGTGACCTGGGCCAGCGGGGTGCCCACCCGGCCCTCGCACAGCACGTCCAGGCCCACCGCGCGCAGCGGACCGGCGACCGGGCCGCCCGCCCGGCCGTAACAGGTGTGCTGGCCGGTGGTGAACACCGTGTCGGCGGCCAGCTCCAGCGGGACCAGCAGAGCCGCGATCCGGCCGAAGCCACGCTCGCGGCCCGCCAGCGCGTACGCGGTGACGAACACCCCGGCGGCGACCGCGCCCACGGTCGCCAGCGGCAGCGGAGCACGGGACAGCAGGACGTGCGACGCGGTGCTGAGCGTCACGACGAAGGCCGTGAACAGCGCCGCGCGCACGGCTTTGAGCTGGGTCCCGGATATGTCCATAGCGAGAGAAGAGTGTGTCACGTACGCGAGTAAGGCACCCCTAAAGAGTGCCTGTGAATCCGCGGAGGCTAAAGCCCCGGAATCCGGCCGTTGCGGAACAGGTCGACGAAGATCTGGTGGTCGGCACGCGCGCGTGCGCCGTAGGCGTGCGCGAAGTCCACCAGCAGGGGCGCGAAGCCCTCCTCGTCGGCCGCGAGGGCCGCGTCGATGGCCCGCTCGGTGGAGAACGGCACCAGGGACTCGCCGGAGGTGTCGTCCGCCGCCGCGTGCATCGTGGCCGTGGCCCGGCCGAGATCGGCGACGACGGCCGCGATCTCCTCCGGGTCGTCGATGTCGTCCCAGTCCAGGTCCACGGCGTACGGCGAGACCTCGGCGACCAGCTGGCCCGCGCCGTCCAGCTCGGTCCAGCCGAGCCACGGGTCGGAGTGCGCCTGCAGGGCCCGCTGGGAGATCACCGTGCGGTGGCCCTCGTGCTGGAAGTACTCCGCGATGGCCGGATCGGTGATGTGCCGGGAGACGGCCGGGGTCTGGGCCTGCTTGATGTAGATCACGACATCGTTCTCCAGGGCGTCGCTGTGGCCCTCCAGGAGGATGTTGTACGACGGCAGGCCCGCCGAACCGATGCCGATGCCCCGGCGGCCCACGACGTCCTTCACCCGGTAGGAGTCCGGGCGGGCCAGGGAGGAGTCCGGGAGCGTCTCCAGATAGCCGTCGAAGGCCGCCAGGACCTTGTAGCGGGTGGCCGCGTCCAGCTCGATGGAGCCGCCGCCCGGGGCGAAGCGGCGCTCGAAGTCGCGGATCTCGGTCATCGACTCCAGCAGCCCGAAGCGGGTCAGCGAGCGGGCGTCACGCAGCGCGTCCAGCAGCGGTCCCTGCGCGGTGTCCAGCGTGAACGGCGGCACCTCGTCCCGCTTGGCGCCGGCGGCCAGGGCGTGGATGCGCTCGCGGTAGGCGGCGGCGTAGACCGTCACCAGCTCGGTGATCTGCTCGTCACTGAGCGCCTTCGCGTACCCGACGAGCGCGACGGACGCCGCGAAGCGCTTGAGGTCCCAGGTGAAGGGGCCGACGTAGGCCTCGTCGAAGTCGTTGACGTTGAAGACCAGGCGGCCGTTGGAGTCCATGTACGTGCCGAAGTTCTCCGCGTGCAGATCGCCGTGGATCCACACGCGCGAGGTGCGCTCGTCCAGGTACGGGCCGCCCCGCTTCTCCGCGTCGAGGTCGTGATAGAAGAGGCACGCCGTGCCTCGGTAGAACGCGAAGGCCGAGGCCGCCATCTTCCGGAATTTCACCCGGAACGCGGCCGGGTCGGCGGCCAGGAGCCGGCCGAAGGCGGTGTCGAAGACGGCGAGGATCTCCTCGCCGCGCTGCTCCTCGTCGAGCTGGGGGACCGACATCGCGGGGTGCCTCCTGGTGCAGTGCCTGTACGACAGCGTTTCTGCCGTCTCCAACGCACGAAGGTACGCGGGAGTGCCCACCCGTCACCCGACCGCCGCCCCTCATCGAGACGCTTCGCGCCGCGGTAATCATCTCGGGTGTCAGTCCCGGGGCATAGACTTCGACGCTGTCCCCCAGAGTGTCCGCCCACCCGTCGCCGAGTGTTTCCGTTGGAGGCCAAACCGTGTCGAAGCCGCCGTTCACGCACCTGCACGTCCACACCCAGTACTCGCTGCTGGACGGTGCCGCGCGGCTCAAGGACATGTTCAACGCGTGCAACGAGATGGGCATGACGCACATCGCCATGTCCGACCACGGCAACCTCCACGGGGCGTACGACTTCTTCCACTCCGCGAAGAAGGCCGGAATCACCCCGATCATCGGGATCGAGGCGTATGTCGCCCCCGAGTCCCGGCGCAACAAGCGCAAGATCCTCTGGGGCCAGCCGCACCAGAAGCGGGACGACATCTCCGGTTCGGGTGGTTACACGCACAAGACGATGTGGGCCGTGAACAGGACCGGCCTGCACAACCTCTTCCGCCTCTCCTCCGACGCCTACGCCGAGGGCTGGCTCCAGAAGTGGCCCCGGATGGACAAGGAGACCATCGCCCGGTGGTCCGAGGGCATCGTCGCCTCCACCGGCTGCCCCTCCGGCGAGGTGCAGACCCGGCTGCGCCTCGGCCACTTCGACGAGGCCCTGAAGGCCGCCGCCGACTACCAGGACATCTTCGGCAAGGACCGGTACTTCCTGGAGCTGATGGACCACGGCATCGAGATCGAGCGCCGGGTCCGGGACGGCCTGCTGGAGATCGGCAAGAAGCTCGGCATCCCCCCGCTGGTCACCAACGACTCGCACTACACGTACGCGCACGAGGCGGGCGCCCACGACGCCCTGCTGTGCATCCAGACCGGCAAGAACCTCTCCGACCCGGACCGCTTCAAGTTCGACGGCACGGGCTACTACCTGAAGTCCACGGAGGAGATGTACGCCATCGACTCCTCGGACGCCTGGCAGGAGGGCTGCGCCAACACGCTCCTCATCGCCGAGATGGTCGACACCACCGGCATGTTCGAGAAGCGCGACCTCATGCCCAAGTTCGACATCCCGGAGGGCTACACCGAGGTCACCTGGTTCAAGGAGGAGGTCCGCCGCGGCATGGAGCGCCGCTACCCGGACGGCATCCCCGAGGACCGCCAGAAGCAGGCCGACTACGAGATGGACACCATCATCTCGATGGGCTTCCCCGGCTACTTCCTCGTCGTCGCCGACTTCATCATGTGGGCCAAGAAGCAGGGCATCGCGGTCGGCCCCGGCCGAGGCTCCGCGGCCGGCTCGATCGTCGCCTACGCCATGGGCATCACCGA
>NZ_JBVJRL010000026.1:48525-106075 GCF_055607665.1 Streptomyces sp. NPDC036984 | reverse complement strand
CAGGACGGCGAAACCACGCTCGTCCTCGCCCACTGGGCCTTCGCCGGAACCGGCCTGAGTAACGGCGAGGCCTGGCTCGCTGCATCCCTCGAACCCGCCCCCGGAACGGAAGGAGAACCGACATGGACGCCCGTCGTGACGAGCTGATGACCGTTCGCCAAGTCCTGGATGAGCTGGGCGGTGTCTCCCGTCGGACGTTCTACCGCTGGCGAGAACTGGGGTACGGGCCAGCCGCATTCAAGCTGCCCAACGGAGAGCTGCGGGTTTGGCGGAGTGACTTCAACACATGGCTGCGACAGCTGGAGGAGGCGGCGTGAAGTCTCTCGACGTAAAGGTCTGGGGCGTCCGCAAGCGGGACACCAAGACGCCCTCGTACGGTGTCCGCTGGTCTGTCGCAGGCGGTGTGTTTTCGGAGTCCTTCCGCACCAAGGCGCTCGCCGACCACTACCCCACGAAGCTCATGCGTGCCATGCGCGACGGAGAGGAGTTCGACACGGAGTCGGGACTTCCGGCCTCAATGGAAGAGAAGAAGTCGGCCGTGTCGTGGTACGCCTTCGCTCTTAGGTACCTCGCCATGAAATGGCCTCATGCCGCCCCCAACACACGGGACGGCATCAATGAAGCCCTCACCAGCGTGACGCTGGAACTCCTCGACGAGCGCGCCGGACGACCATCCGACGAGGAGATCCGCAGAGCATTACGCAACTGGGCCTTCGTGCTGCCGGGGCCCGATGACCGGGAAGTCCCGGACGACGTGCGGAACGTTCTCCACTGGGTGTCCAAGGCATCCCGGCCGCTCGCCGATCTCGCTGAAGCGGCCACGGCTCGCACGGTCCTCGACTCGCTGAAGCTCAAGCTCGACGGCACGGCAGCAGCGGCGGAGACCGTGCGGCGCAAGCGTCGGACACTCGTCAATGCCGCGAATTACGCCGTCGACCTGGGGGAGCTGCGCGACAACCCCATCACGGCTGTCCGCTGGCAGAAGCCAAAGGTGTCCAACCAGGTCGACCCGCGGGTTGTCGCCAATCCGGAGCAGGCACGGAACCTCCTGGCGGCGGTTTCCTACGTGGGCGGGTACCGGCGTGCTCGTGGTCGTCGCCTCGTGGGTCTGTTCGCTGCGATGTACTTCGGCGGTCTCCGGCCGGCGGAAGCGGTCGGCCTTGTCGAGACGGACCTGAAGCTTCCCGAGCAGGGCTGGGGCTCGGCGCTGCTCCACCGGACCCGTCCGTCCGTCGGCAAGCAGTGGACCGACTCGGGGGAGACCCATGACGACCGCGGGCTGAAGAACCGGCCGACCGAGGACGTGAGGCGGGTGCCGATCCCGCCTCACCTCGTGGCCGTACTCCGCGAGCACCTGGCCACCTTCGGCACGGCGGACGACGGGCGGCTGTTCTTCAGCGAGAAGGGCTCGGTCGTCCCGTCCTCGACCTACTACCGCGTGTGGCAGGAAGCTCGGCTCCTCGCGCTTCCGCCAGCCGTCGCGGCCTCGCCGCTCGCGAGTCGGCCGTACGACCTCCGGCACTCGGCGCTGTCGACGTGGCTCAACGCCGGTGTCGACCCCACCGAGGTGGCCGAGCGCGCCGGCAACAGCGTGGAAGTTTTGCTGACCCGCTACGCCAAGTGCCTCGACGGACGGCAAGACGTCGCCAACCGGCGTATTGAGGATCTGTTGCGCGAGTACGAGTGATCGCTGACGACGGTAGCCCCGATGCCCCCGGACTTGTTCCGGGGGCATCGGCATGGCCTTGGCCGAGAGGGGCGTTCCTGTCCTCAGGAATTCAGCGCCGGTGGCTCCGGGGTGTATGTCGGGCCGGGCTATGAAGTAAGGACGGCTTCCATCACTCGTTCAGAGGCGCCTCTCATGCGTATTACGCGCATGATGCCCAGAGTTGACCACGACTAGGTGCGTCTACTTACAGGGGTAAAGGATCATGCCGACGTTTGTTGCGCTGCTGAACTGGACCGACCAGGGAGTCCGCGGCTACAAGGACACCCCGCAACGCGCCGAAGCCTTCACGGCAGCGGCTCAGAAGCTCGGGGTGAAGGTCCTGAACCTCTTCTGGACCGTCGGCCCGTACGACATCGTGGCTGTCGTGGAGGCGCCCGACGACGAGACTGCCACCGCAGTGCTCCTACAGGTCGGCGCGTTGGGCAACGTCCGTAGCACGACCCTGCGGGCCTTCGGCCGGGAGGAGATGGACCGCATCATCGCCAAAGCCACCGGCTGAGGAACTTCCCCGTCGAGGTTCTGTTGGTACGAGTGACACGCTCAAGGCGGTACCCCCCAAGGTCCCTGGACCTGTCCGGAGCCTCGGGGGTACCGGGCATGACCTGCGCTTACGCCCCAAGATCCCGTCCACGCCTCGTCCACAGCCCCCGACATACGCCCGCTCCGAGCGACATACGCCTGCACATACGCGAAGACCCCGGCCTCAGCGTTTCCGCTGGTGACGGGGTCTATAGGCACCAAATCCAAGGTGCCCCCGGCAGGATTCGAACCTGCGCACACGGCTCCGGAGGCCGTTGCTCTATCCCCTGAGCTACGGGGGCGTGTCGGGCGCTGAGCTCTCGCTTGCGGCGACGGGTAGAACATTAGCAGGTCCGGCGGAGTGATCAGGAACCCGTTTCCCCGGGTGGGGGTGGGCGGGTCCCCTCCAGGGGGCGGAAGTGGGGAAAACCCGGACGCGGTGGCCGGTCCGGACCTACTCTCGAGTTGTGCCAGGCGCTTCTGGCCGGGTGCTTGTTGTCGACGACAACAAGGTCATCCGGCAGCTGATCAGGGTCAACCTCGAACTGGAAGGGCTCGAGGTCGTGACCGCGGCCGACGGTGCCGAGTGTCTGGACGTGGTGCACCAGGTACGGCCCGACGTCGTGACGCTCGACGTCGTCATGCCTCGGCTGGACGGGCTGCGCACCGCCGCCCGGCTCCGGGCCGATCCCCGTACCCACCACGTGCCCCTCGCCATCATCAGCGCGTGTACGCAGTACGAGGTCGAGACCGGCCTCGACGTCGGCGTGGACGCCTTCCTAGCCAAGCCCTTCGAACCTGCCGAGCTCGTACGACTCGTCAAGCACCTCATCCAGCGCAGGGCCGGGCACGGTGAGTCCGGCGGGCACGGGGGAGAGGCCGGCGAAGGAGGCGGCGGAGGAGATCGAGGAGATCGGGGCGGGGACGGCGGCGGTGACGGGGAGACCGACGGTGACGGCGTCTCCGACGGCGTGCCGGGCGGGATGTCCTTCGGAGGCTAGATCCGTAGGTACGCAGGGGGCAGGCCGTTCGTACGGCAGGGGCCAGGCTCGTTCATATGGCAGGGCCATGCCCGTTAGTCCGTACGGCAGGGTCAGGCCCGTGCGGACGGCAGGGGGACGTTCGTACGGCAGGGTCAGGCCCGTGCGGACGGCAGGGGGACGTTCGTACGGCAGGGGCAGGCCCCGTGCGGACGGCAGGTGCACAGGCATAACCGGCTCGCATACCCACCCCCCTCCTCCCCTACGCTTGTCCCGTGACCCCCGTCGAGCTCTCCCGCACCGTGTTGTACGCGGTGCGTTGTGCCGTCGATGAGGGAGAACTGAGTGTGACCGTCCCCGAGCGGGCCGTGGTGACCGAGCCGGGGCCCGGCGGATGCGGGGACTTCGCCACCACCATCGCCTTGCAGCTCGCTCGCTCGGCCAAGCAGCCCCCGCAGCGGGTGGCCGAGATCCTGCGGACCCGTCTCGTCGCCGCCGACGGCATCCGGGACGTCGTCGTCACCGGACCCGGGTTCCTCAACATCAGCCTCGACGAGCAGGCCGACCCCGTCACCGGGCTCGTGCGCGAGATCCTCGGGAGGGGCGTCCGGTACGGCCACGGTGACTCCCTCGCCGGTCAGGTCCTCGCCCTGCGCGTGCCGTACGAGGTGCGGGCCGAGGTCGTCGCCGACGCCGTCGTGCGCATCGTGGGGACCCAGGGCGGGCGGGCCACCGTCGAGCACGGCGAGCCCGTCAATCTCCGGCCCGTGCCGGCTCCCGAGGACCCCGCCCCGCTCGGGCCCGACGCCGCCCAGTGGGCCCTCCTCCATCCCGCCCCGCACGACCGGCCCCGGATCACCGCCGACCACCTCGTCCAGCGGGAGGGTAATCCGCTGTTCCGGGTGCGGTACGCCCACGCCCGCATCCGCTCCCTCAGCCGCAACGCCGCCCGCCTGGGCTTCACCGCCGAGCCCGGCCCCGTCGGCCCCGTCGGCCCCGTCGGCCCCGTCGGCCCCGTCGGCCCCGTCGGCCTCGGCGTGAACCCCGCCCCCACCTCGGCCTCCACGAACCCCGGCCCGGATCAGACCCCCTGCGTGAGCTCCGGCCCCACCTCGGCCTCCGCGACCGCCGCCCCGGTTCAGACCCCCTCCACGAACACCCGCACCGCCGCCCCGACCGCGCGCGCCCGCACCGCCACCCCCCACCCCTCCGCCACCCCCAGCCTTCCCACCCCGGACGCCGGCGTCGCCGTTCGGGCCCTGCTCACCCCCCTCGCCGACCACCCCCGGATCCTCACCGCGGCCGCCACCCACCGTGCCCCGGACCGGCTCGCCCGGCATCTCGTCACCGTCGCCGATGCCGTGCTGCCCCTGTTGTCTTCCGTGCTTCCCCGTGGCGAGGAGAAACCCTCGGCCGCCCACCGTGCCCGGCTGGCGCTTGCCGAAGCCGCCGGGACGGTGCTGGCCGGTGGCCTGTCCCTGCTCGGCATCGACGCACCCGAACACCTCTGAGGCGCCCGAGAGCAGTCGCGTCCCGGAGAGAGACAGAGAGTCTGAGAGTCATGAGCCGTTCCGCCCACCCCGCCGGGCCCCGTCACGCCGACGTTCTTCCCGAGGGGCACTACTACGCGCCGCCCGCCGACCTCAACGCCCTGGACCAGAAGGTCTGGGCCCAGACCGTCACGCGCGACGCCGACGGCGTGCTCACCGTCGGCGCGGTCCCCGTCACCCGGCTCGCCGAGGAGTTCGGCACCCCTGCCTACATCCTCGACGAGGCCGACTTCCGGGCCCGGGCGCGTGCCTGGCGCACCGCGTTCGGTCCGGACGCCGACGTGTTCTACGCGGGCAAGGCGTTCCTCTCCCGGGCCGTCGTGCGCTGGCTGAACGAGGAGGGGCTCAACCTGGACGTGTGCTCGGGCGGTGAGCTGGCCACCGCCCTGAGCGCCGGGATGCCCGCCGAGCGCATCGCCTTCCACGGCAACAACAAGTCCGTCGCGGAGATCACCCGGGCCATGGAGGCCGGCGTCGGGCGGATCGTGCTCGACTCCTTCCAGGAGATCGTGCGGGTCGCCCACGTGGCGCAGTCCCTGGGGAAGCGGCAGAAGGTCCAGATCCGGATCACCGTCGGTGTGGAGGCGCACACGCACGAGTTCATCGCCACCGCCCACGAGGACCAGAAGTTCGGGATTCCGATCGCCGGCGGGCAGGCCGCCGAGGCCGTACGGCGGGCCCTCCAGCTCGACGGGCTCGAACTGATCGGCATTCACAGCCACATCGGGTCGCAGATCTTCGACATGTCCGGGTTCGAGGTCGCCGCCCACCGCGTGGTCGGGCTGCTCAAGGACATCCGCGACGAGCACGGGGTCGAGCTGCCCGAGATCGACCTGGGCGGCGGGCTCGGTATCGCGTACACGAGTGACGACGATCCCCGCGAGCCGCACGAGATCGCCAAGGCGCTGACCGAGATCGTCACCCGTGAGTGCGAGGTGGCCAGGCTGCGGACCCCGCGGATCTCCGTGGAGCCGGGGCGCGCCATCGTCGGACCCACCGCCTTCACGCTCTACGAGGTCGGCACCATCAAGCCGCTGGACGGGCTGCGGACGTACGTCTCCGTCGACGGCGGCATGTCGGACAACATCCGGACCGCGCTGTACGACGCCGAGTACAGCGTTGCCCTCGTGTCGCGGACGAGCGACGCCGAGCCGATGCTCGCCCGTGTCGTCGGCAAGCACTGCGAGAGCGGGGACATCGTGGTCAAGGACGCGTTCCTGCCCGCCGACCTGGCGCCGGGCGACCTGATCGCCGTGCCGGCCACGGGCGCGTACTGCCGGTCCATGGCCAGCAACTACAACCATGTGCTCCGGCCGCCCGTCGTCGCCGTACAGGACGGCGCGGCCCGGGTCATCGTCCGGCGGGAGACGGAGGAGGACCTCCTGCGTCTCGACGTCGGGTGACCGCACCCGCGGAAAACCCCGGGCGGAAGATCTGCGGTCTTCCGCCCCGGTGAAAATGAAATAGATGTCTCACGATCCGGACGAAGGGTAGAAACTCCCGTCCGGTGAGTGAGACTGGTCCAACCGTAGACGGTATGAGGAAACGAGGTCGGATGATGCGTACGCGTCCGCTGAAGGTGGCGCTGCTGGGCTGTGGAGTGGTCGGCTCAGAGGTGGCGCGCATCATGACGACGCACGCCGACGACCTCGCCGCCCGGATCGGGGCCCCGGTCGAGCTCGCCGGTGTCGCCGTACGGCGTCCCAGCAGGGTGCGTGAGGGCATCGATCCGGCCCTCGTCACCACCGACGCCACCGCCCTCGTCAAACGCGGCGACATCGACGTGGTGATCGAGGTCATCGGCGGGATCGAGCCCGCCCGGTCCCTGATCACCACGGCCTTCGAGCACGGGGCGTCGGTCGTGTCCGCCAACAAGGCCCTGCTCGCCCAGGACGGGGCCGCCCTGCACGCCGCCGCCGAGGAGAACGGCAGGGATCTGTACTACGAGGCCGCCGTCGCCGGTGCGATCCCGCTGATCCGCCCGCTGCGCGAGTCCCTCGCCGGGGACAAGGTCAACCGGGTGCTCGGCATCGTCAACGGCACCACCAACTTCATCCTCGACAAGATGGACTCCACGGGGGCGGGCTACCAGGAGGCCCTGGACGAGGCCACCGCCCTGGGGTACGCGGAGGCCGACCCGACCGCCGACGTCGAGGGCTTCGACGCCGCCGCCAAGGCCGCCATCCTCGCCGGTATCGCCTTCCACACGCGGGTACGCCTGGACGACGTCTACCGCGAGGGCATGGCCGAGGTCACGGCCGCCGACTTCCGCTCCGCCAAGGAGATGGGCTGCACCATCAAGCTGCTCGCCATCTGCGAGCGGTCGAAGGACGGGTCGTCGGTCACCGCGCGCGTGCATCCCGCGATGATTCCGCTCAGCCACCCGCTCGCCTCCGTGCGCGGCGCCTACAACGCCGTCTTCGTGGAGTCGGACGCGGCCGGGCAGCTCATGTTCTACGGCCCCGGCGCCGGCGGTTCGCCCACCGCCTCCGCCGTCCTCGGCGACCTCGTCGCCGTCTGCCGCAACCGGCTGAGCGGCACCACCGGGCCCGGCGAGTCCGCGTACGCCGACCTGACCGTCTCCCCGATGGGCGAGGTCGTCACGCGCTATCACATCAGTCTCGACGTCGCGGACAAACCGGGCGTGCTCGCCCAGGTCGCGACCGTGTTCGCCGAGCACGGGGTGTCGATCGACACCGTCCGGCAGTCGGGCAAGGACGGCGAGGCCTCCCTCGTCGTCGTCACCCACCGGGCCTCCGACGCCTCCCTCACCGGGACCGTCGAGGCACTGCGC
The DNA here is from genome assembly GCF_055607665.1 of Streptomyces sp. NPDC036984. Lineage (NCBI taxonomy): Bacteria > Bacillati > Actinomycetota > Actinomycetes > Kitasatosporales > Streptomycetaceae > Streptomyces > Streptomyces sp. NPDC036984. The sequence continues at coordinate 98,503 of NZ_JBVJRL010000026.1, read as the reverse complement.
AAGCTCGACACCGTGCGGGGTGTCGCCAGCATCATGCGGGTTGAAGGAGAGTAACCAGCAATGACCCACCAGTGGCGCGGAATCATCGAGGAGTACCGGGACAGGCTTCCGGTATCCGACACCACGCCGGTCGTGACGCTCCGCGAGGGCGGCACGCCGCTCGTGCCCGCGCAGGTGCTCTCCGAGCGCACGGGCTGCGAGGTCCACCTCAAGGTGGAGGGCGCCAACCCCACCGGGTCCTTCAAGGACCGCGGCATGACGATGGCCATCTCCAAGGCGAAGGAGGAGGGGGCCAAGGCCGTCATCTGCGCCTCCACCGGAAACACCTCCGCCTCCGCCGCCGCGTACGCGGTGCGGGCCGGCATGGTCTCCGCCGTGCTGGTGCCGCAGGGCAAGATCGCCCTCGGCAAGATGGGCCAGGCCCTCGTGCACGGCGCGAAGATCCTCCAGGTCGACGGCAACTTCGACGACTGCCTCACCCTCGCGCGGGAACTGAGCGACAACTACCCCGTGGCGCTGGTGAATTCGGTCAACCCGGTGCGTATCGAGGGTCAGAAGACGGCCGCCTTCGAGATCGTGGACATGCTCGGCGACGCGCCCGACATCCACGTCCTCCCGGTCGGCAACGCGGGCAACATCACCGCCTACTGGAAGGGCTACAAGGAGTACGCCGCCGACGGTATCGCCGCCCAAACCCCCCGAATGTGGGGTTTCCAGGCCTCCGGCAGTGCCCCGATCGTGCGCGGCGAGGTCGTCAAGGACCCGTCGACCATCGCCACCGCCATCCGCATCGGCAACCCCGCCTCCTGGCAGTACGCCCTGGCCGCGCGGGACGAGTCCGGCGGGTTCATCGACGAGGTGACGGACCGTGAAATCCTGCGCGCCTACCGCCTGTTGGCCGCGCAGGAGGGCGTCTTCGTGGAGCCCGCCTCCGCCGCCTCCGTGGCCGGTCTGCTCAAGGCCGCCGAGCAGGGCAAGGTCGACCCCGGCCAGCGCATCGTGTGCACCGTCACCGGCAACGGCCTGAAGGACCCCGACTGGGCCGTCGCCGGCGCCCCGCAGCCGGTCACCGTCCCGGTCGAGGCGGCGGGCGCGGCCGAGCGCCTGGGCCTCGCCTGAGCGCCCCGGTGCCGGGAAATCCCTGACAGGGGGCACAGGGGGCTTACGACACGCATCGTGCGCCTCCTGTGCGCCCTATGTCGCCACAGAACCTTCCTTCGATAGGCTGTATCGAACCCGCCTGCCGCATATGCCCTCGCGCATGGCACGGCGCCGCGGCGTCTCCGCGGCCCGACGGGTCCTCGTACGTCATCGGATGTCCACCGAACATCGGTCGAATGTCCACCGAGCCCCCTCGATGCCATTCGACCGTCACGCAGCTCAAGGAGAGTCTTCGAGCGATGGCCGGTCCAGCGTTCCGCGCCGCCGCCGTCCGGGTGCGCGTTCCCGCCACCAGTGCCAATCTCGGTCCGGGCTTCGACGCCCTGGGCCTGGCGCTGGGGCTCTACGACGACGTCGTGGTCCGGGTGGCCGACTCCGGGCTGCACATCGACATCGCGGGTGAGGGCGGCGAGACCTTGCCGCGGGACGAGAGTCACCTCCTCGTCCGCTCCCTGCGCACCGCCTTCGACCTGCTGGGCGGACAGCCCCGGGGCCTGGAGATCGTCTGCGCCAACCGCATCCCGCACGGCCGGGGCCTCGGCTCCTCCTCCGCCGCCATCTGCGCCGGCATCGTCGCCGCCCGCGCGGTGACCATAGGCGGCGAGGCCCGCCTGGACGACGCCGCGCTGCTGGAGCTGGCCACCGAGATCGAGGGCCACCCGGACAACGTGGCCGCCTGTCTGCTCGGCGGCTTCACCCTGTCCTGGATGGAGGCCGGCACCGCCCGGGCCATCAGGATGGAGCCGAACGATTCCATCGTTCCGGTGGTTTTCGTGCCCGGAAAGCCGGTTCTGACCGAAACCGCGCGCGGCCTGCTCCCACGCACCGTGCCGCACGTCGACGCCGCCGCCAACGCGGGCCGCGCCGCCCTGCTCGTCGAGGCCCTGACCAGGCGCCCCGAGCTGCTGCTGCCCGCCACCGAGGACCGCCTCCACCAGGAGTACCGCGCCCCGGCCATGCCGGAGAGCGCCGCGCTGGTGGAGCGGCTGCGGGCCGACGGCATCCCGGCGGTGATCTCGGGTGCCGGGCCCACCGTCATGGCCCTCGTCGACGCCGGCTCCGCCGACAAGGTGGAAGCCCTGGCCGGCGCCGACTGGGCCGCCAACAGGCTGAGCCTGGACGTACAGGGAGCGAGCGTGCTGCCGCTTGCGACCTCCGGTGTTGATTAACTGCGTACGGTTGCCGGATTTGGAGAGGGGGAATGTTTGTTGGATCCGGTAGTGTTAACCTCAAGTCTGCACCCGACCTCACCATGGCGAGGTGCCTCGTGTCCCCGTCCGGGACAGACATTCCTCCGGGAGCCTCCCGCGCCACTCCGTGTTCCTTGCGTCGTACCTGGGCAGTACGTCGTATGCGGACACTGAGCGGTCCGCCGGGCACGCTCCGGAATCGGTGCTACCACGCCACGTGACACTGGGTGCCACGACTCGCGGAAGCGCCATCACCGCACATTTCTTCCGCCGCTTTGGCGGACCACCGCCCCGGCACGGTTCACGGAAGACAGAACCGTAGCCGGACAGCACAACCGGTCGCCGAGCCAGACAGGCCGACGTCCGCTCCAGGGAAGGACCCTTCGTGAGCGACACCACCGATCTGATGGGCGCACGTGTCGAGGAGACCGCTGCCGCGCCCGCCACGGACGCCTCCGCGCCTGCCACCGGTGCCGGCTCCCGGCGGCGCCGCGGTACCGGCCTCGAGGGCATGGTGCTGGCCGAGCTTCAGCAGGTTGCCTCGGGCCTCGGGATCAGGGGCACCGCGCGGATGCGCAAGAGCCAGCTGATCGAGGTCATCAAGGAGGCGCAGGCCGCCGGGGGCGCCGCCCCCAAGGCCGAGGCCGCCACCGAGACCAAGCCCAAGCGCCGGGCCACCTCGAAGGCCCGCACGGGCGAGGACGCGGAGAAGAAGGCCGAGGCCAAGTCCTCCACAGCCCCCGCCGAGAAGGCCGTGGCCCAGCAGCAGATCGAGATCCCCGGCCAGCCGGGTGGGGGCACCGCCCGCGCGAGCGAAGCCGAGCGTGGGGGAGACGACGCCCCGGCCGAGCGCCGTCGCCGCCGTGCCACCGCCGAGGCGGGCAGCCCGGCCCCGAGCAGCGCCGAGACCGTCGCCGCCGAGGCCAAGGCCGAGGCGCCCGCGCAGCAGCAGGGCGAGGGCAAGGGTGACGCCGGTGACGGCGAGGGCCGTGGCCGCCGCGACCGCCGCGAGCGCGGCCGTGACCGCGACCGCGACCGTGACCGCGACCGCCGTAACAAGGGCGACGAGCAGCAGGGCGGCCAGCAGCGTCAGCAGCAGGGCGGCCGGCCGGACCGCCAGCAGGACCGTCAGCAGGACGACGACGACTTCGAGGGCGGCCGCCGTGGCCGTCGGGGCCGCTACCGCGACCGCCGTGGCCGTCGTGGCCGCGACGAGATCGCCGAGCCGCAGGTCGCCGAGGACGACGTTCTGATCCCCGTCGCGGGCATCCTGGACATCCTCGACAACTACGCCTTCATCCGGACCTCCGGCTACCTGCCCGGCCCGAACGACGTGTACGTCTCCCTCGCCCAGGTCCGCAAGAACGGCCTGCGCAAGGGTGACCACGTCACCGGTGCGGTCCGCCAGCCGAAGGAGGGCGAGCGCCGCGAGAAGTTCAACGCGCTGGTCCGCCTGGACTCGGTCAACGGCATGGCGCCCGAACACGGCCGTGGCCGCCCGGAGTTCAACAAGCTGACCCCGCTCTACCCGCAGGACCGGCTCCGCCTGGAGACCGACCCGGGCGTGCTCACCACCCGCATCATCGACCTGGTCTCGCCGATCGGTAAGGGCCAGCGCGGTCTGATCGTGGCTCCGCCGAAGACCGGCAAGACCATGATCATGCAGGCGATCGCCAACGCGATCACGCACAACAACCCCGAGTGCCACCTGATGGTCGTCCTCGTCGACGAGCGTCCGGAAGAGGTCACCGACATGCAGCGGTCGGTCAAGGGCGAGGTCATCTCCTCGACCTTCGACCGCCCGGCCGAGGACCACACCACGGTCGCCGAGCTCGCCATCGAGCGCGCCAAGCGCCTGGTGGAGCTGGGCCACGACGTCGTCGTGCTGCTCGACTCCATCACGCGTCTGGGTCGTGCCTACAACCTGGCCGCCCCGGCCTCCGGCCGCATCCTGTCCGGTGGTGTCGACTCGACCGCGCTCTACCCGCCGAAGCGGTTCTTCGGCGCGGCGCGCAACATCGAGGACGGCGGCTCGCTGACCATCCTCGCCACGGCTCTCGTGGACACCGGGTCCCGCATGGACGAGGTGATCTTCGAGGAGTTCAAGGGCACCGGCAACATGGAGCTCAAGCTCGACCGGAAGCTCGCCGACAAGCGCATCTTCCCGGCGGTGGACGTGGACGCGTCCGGTACCCGTAAGGAAGAGATCCTGCTCGGCAACGAGGAGCTGGCGGTCGTCTGGAAGCTGCGCCGGGTGCTGCACGCGCTCGACCAGCAGCAGGCGATCGAGCTGCTTCTCGACAAGATGAAGCAGACCAAGTCGAACGGCGAGTTCCTGATGCAGATCCAGAAGACGACGCCGACGCCGGGCAACGACTGACCATCGCGCCGTACGCCGTAGCAAGGGCCGCTCCCACGACCGGGGGCGGCCCTTCGCGCTGTGTGGGTCCGGGATGGCGCGTGCCGGCCCAGGCGACGTGTGTCGGGCCGGGTAGGTTCCCCTTTCTGAAGTGATGCCGGTCACATAATTCCGGGGTCCTTACCTCCGCTTTGCCGCGGTGAAGGGGCCCGTCGCGGGGGCTGCGAACGCCCTGACGACCGCCCTCGTGCCGGTCACCGAGCCGTCCAGGCCCAGGGAACCTCCCATGACCCGCAGGTCGAGGAAGAACCGTGTGGTCGCACCGGAGCGCCGGAGGCCGTGGATGCGCTCGTCGATGTAGCCGAGACCGTTCAGAGCCGTCCTGACCTGGTCGGGCGTCGGGTCGGCCAGACCGCTGAGCGCCTCGGTGATGCGCTCGGCGTGCAGGCGGCCCTCGCACCTCTCGACCTCGCTCAGCTCCGCTTCCCGCGCCGTCGCGGAGGCGTCCGGCGTCGGCCCGGTGCCGCCGGGCGCGGACTCGTCGACCGGCAGCGGCTCCCCGGGGGCGGTCGGCGGTTTCTCGTCCACGGCGGCCGGCTCCTGCCCGGGCGGGCTGTCCGGTGCACACGGCTGTCCGACCGAATTGAGCATGTCCATGAAGGCGACCTGCGGGTCCGGGGTGGGCGGCTCGCCGCCTGAAGCGGCGCCGGCGGCCCCGTCCGGTGTCTTCCGGGCTCTCTTCTGTGTGCCGCAGGCGGCGAGCGCAAGCGCGGCGAGGATGGTGGCCGCGAGGGTGAGTCCCAGGCGGTGCGGAGAACGGACAACTCCTTGGAAACAGACAGGAATTCGTCGCATGGTGACAGTCTCCGGACGGGCTCGGACGGTGGCCATGAGTACGCGTACCCGGATGCGCTCCCCGCTTGGCCGCGCGCCTCGACGGCCCTTCACCCCCGCAAATAAACGGATTCCATGATTCCTTATGTGGGATCTTGTGGGGGTGCTGATCAGCTCCTTATGGTCTGGCGATCAACCGAGTTGATCAAAATAGGGGGGAATGGTGCGCAAGGCAGGTGTGCCGGTCATCACGGCGCTCTCTTTGTCACTGCTGCTTCCGCTGCATCCCGCGGCGGCAGCCACCGTGGATCCGCCGCTCGCCACGGGCGAGATCCAGCAGATAGGCCCCGGCCTGTACTTCTCCGGGACCCAGTCCTTCGAGATCGCCGAAAGCGACGTGGCCGTCGGCGCCATCGGCCGCAGGCACAGCGTCGTCGCGCAGTCGGGCGGCATCGCGCAGCCGGAATCGGCGCCCGCGTCCCGCGCCGACATCGGTGCCTTCGGCCCCGGGTGGGAAGCGGAATTCCTCGGCGGCACGCTCAACCGCAAGCTGGAACAGCAGGGCAGCGACATCATGGTCACCGACCTCGGGGTCGGTGAATCGTTCCGCTACGGCCTGACGAGCAGCATCGCCTATCCGAGTGGCGGCGGTGTCAACAAGTACGAGACCACCGACGGCTCCAAGATCACCGAGACCACGAAGTGGGACACCTCGGCCGGAGCGATGGTCACCACCATCGTCGAAAGCCTCGGCGCGGACCTGTCCGCGACGCAGGCCGGGGACGACACCTTCACCGACGCCGCCGGGAATCCGATGCCGGCCGCGGACCTCAAGCCCACCTTCACGTGGAAGCAGGCGGCGCCCGGCACCGACAAGTGGCGGGTCACCGGCGTGGGCAGCACGTCCAACGGCACGTCCACGGTCGGCTACGACGCCCAGGGCCGCGTCTCCACGATCACCGAGCCGGCCGCCGGGGAGACCCCGCAGCAGTCGCTGACGGTCACCTACGCGTCGACCACGACGGCCTCCGGCTCGTCGTACGGCGACTACCTGGGCCGTGCCAAGGCGATCACGGTCACCAGCGGCTCCACGACGCAGACGGTCGCCCGGTACGCCTACGACGCCTCGGGCCTGCTGCGGACCATGACCAACCCCGTCGAGAGCGCGGACCCCGTGGCGTCGTACTCCTACGACACGACCGGCCGCGTCTCCGAGATCAGCTCCCCGGCCAACGGCGCCTGGGACCTCACCTTCCCGGCGGAGTCGGCCGCCCCGAACGTCGAGTCCACCGGCCTGGCGCGCCCGGCCTCGCAGTCCGAGTTCCAGGGCGCGGCCGGAATCACCGACCCCAACGCCTCCGGCCCGCCTGCCACGGACTTCACCACCGGTGAGATCTCCGACCCGCAGGCGTACCCGCGCTACTGCGACACCGCCACGTCCTGGCTGTGGTACACGAAGAGCGGCTGCGCCGCGTGGGTGGCCCACTACGGCTGGCACGCCCCGTACTGGAAGCAGCTGCCCAGCGGCTACTGGGTGGTCGGCATCAACCACGACCACTGCACGAGCGCTCCGGACAAGCCGTCCGGCTACGACTTCCGCTCCGCCTGCGACATGCACGACTACGGGTACGGCCTGATCGGCAACACCTACAAGGGCTACAAGTACTACCTCGACCGCAGCAAGAAGTCGAACGTGGACAACGCCTTCCACACCACGCTCCGCGACTACACCTGCTCGGCCTACCGGTTCAAGAGCGTGTGCCGCAGCATCGCGTACACGTACCTCAAGGCCGTCCAGAAGTACGGCAACCCGAAGAACGGCGCCAACGCCACCTGATCCGCGGCACAGCCTTCCGACGGAACACGCCGACGAGCGGCCCGGCCGGACGACGGAACCATTCGCCGTCCGGCCTTCTCACGCTCGGCTCCTTCCCCGCACACGCACCAGCGGGCCCAGTCATGCCCGCTTCCCACCGGAGCGACAGTGAAGAAACCGATATGGACCACGGTCGTCACCGCGGTGATGGCCGTGACCCTCGGCGCCCTGCCGGCCCATGCCGCGGCGCCACGCAGTGCCACCGCGGCGGCCGCGACGACCGACGATCCGGTCGATCCGCCGCTGTACGACGCGACCTCCGCTGGCGGCACCGTCCGCGTCAACGTCCTCACCGAGAACCGCACGGACCTCTCCGCCGCGGCATCGGCCGGTGAGACGGTGCAGTCGTTCGAGACCCTGCCGGTCGTCACCCTCAAGGTCGACCGGAGCGGGCTGGACCAGCTGGCCGCCCAGCCGGGCGTGGTCAGCGTCACCGAGGACGTCCCGGCGCGGCCGTCCCTGGACGAGAGCGTCCCCGTCATCGGCGCCGACCAGGCATCCGCCCAGGGCATGACCGGCGCGGGCAGCGTGGTGGCCGTCCTGGACACCGGCGTGGCGACCAGGCACCCGTTCCTCAAGGACCGGGTCATCGCCGAGGCGTGCTTCTCGCCGGTCGACCCCGACTACACCGCAACCAGCCTGTGCCCCGACGGGAACGACCACCAGGAGGGGCCGGGTACGGCCGACTCCGGTACCGGCCCTTGCGCGACCATGACCGACTGCGACCACGGAACCCACGTGGCCGGCATCGTGGCCGGCAACGGCGCGGGCCTCACCGGAGCCCCCAAGCGCGGTGTCGCCCCCGGTGCGAACATCGTGGCCATCCAGGTGTTCAGCAAGTTCGACTCCGAGGACGTCTGCGGCGCCGGCGCCGCACCGTGCGCGCTCAGCTTCACCAGCGCCCAGCTCGCCGGGCTGGAGAAGGTGCTTCAGCTGCGGCAGTCCGGGACACCGCTGGTGGCCGCGAACCTGAGCCTGGGCGCCGGCCGGTACGCCACCGCCTGCGACAGCGACCCGCGCAAGTCGGCCATCGACAACCTGCTCGCCGCCGGCGTCGCCACCGTGGTCGCGGCCGGCAACAACGCGTACACCGACGCGGTGAGCGCCCCCGCCTGCGTGCCCAACGCGATCGCGGTCGGTTCCACCACCGACGACGACCAACTGTCCGGGTTCACCAACCGCGGCCCGATGCTGGACCTCCTCGCCCCCGGCACCGGCATCATCTCCTCGGTTCCCGGCGACGGGTACGCCTCCAAGAACGGCACCTCCATGGCCGCGCCGCACGTGGCCGGCGCCCTCGCGATCCTGCGGCAGGCGTTCCCCGGCGACAGCATCGCGAACCTGGAGTCGCGGCTGAAGAACAGCGGGAAGAGCATCACCTACACGGGTGCCGACACGCCCCGCATCGACGTCGCCCGGGCGCTCGGCGCAGAAGCCGGCCAGCCGCTCCCCGTCGGCAACGACTTCAACTGCGACCGGAAAGAGGACATCGCCGTCGCCGACCCCGAGGCGAGTGTCGGCGGTGACGCCAAGGCCGGCCTCGTGCGGGTCGTCTACGGCGCTGGCAAGGGCACGTCCGAGCTGAACCAGGACCTCGCCTCGGTGCCCGGCGACGCCGAGGCGAACGACTACTTCGGCGACTCCCTCGCCGTCGTCGACCACAACAAGGACGGCTGCACCGACCTGGTCGTCGGCACCTCCCGCGAGGACGTCGGCAGCGCGACGGACGCGGGCACCGTGGACGTGATCTACGGAGCCTCCGGCGGCCTCGGCTCCGGCAGGGCGGCACTCCACCTCGAACAGGGGACGGGCACGGAGAGCGTCCTCGCCGCGGCCTCGGAATCCGGGGACCGCATGGGCGCCGCCGTCGCCGCCGGCCTCACGCTCGATCAGGAGCCGTACCTGGTCATCGGAGTGCCCGGTGAGGACATCGACGGCAAGGCCGACACAGGCGCCGCCTTCTATCTGCGCGGCACCGTCAACCGGACGCTGATCCAGGGCAGTTCAGGGGTGGCGGGCACGCTGGAGGCGGGCGACAAGTTCGGTTCCTCCGTCACCGCGACCCCCTCGTACGTGGTGGTCGGCATTCCGGGCGAGGGCGTCATGCCCTACGCGTCGGGCCCGAACGGATCCGAGGTGGTCTCGGGCCAGGTCGATGTGATGAGCCACGACCTGAACAGCAGCGGTGTCCCGGCCCACGTGGCGTCCGTCGACCAGGCCAGCCCGTACGTGAGCGGTGACGCACAGGCGGGGGACCAGTTCGGTGCGGCGGTCTCGGCCACCGACGGTCTGTTCATGCAGGGCTTCCCGTGGCCCCGGCGGGGCACGTACATCGCCATCGGCGTCCCGGGCGAGGACATCACCTATGGAGGGGCGTCCAAGGCCGACGCCGGACGTGCCGTCGTGGTCAGGGTGGACAAGACCGTCGATCCCGCGATCACGGAGGTCAACAGCGGCTACGAGCAGACGCCCGACGACGTCACCGGAGCACCGGAGGCCGGTGACCGCATGGGCGCCCAGGTGGCCATCGTCAACCGGGACCCGGGGGCGACCGTCACCGACACCACCCTGGTGATGGCCGTCGGTGTGCCGGGCGAGGACATCGGCACGGTCGCCGACGCGGGTGCCGTGTCGGTCTTCGGCCTGCGCAGCGCGCCGGGTGCCACCGACCGGTGGATCGAGGCCGGCAACGGCTCCGGCATGCCGGGAACCCCGGCCGCCGGGCAGAACGCGGGCATCAGCCTGTACGGCACGCAGACCAACCTCTACCTCGGCATGCCCTACGGACCGGGCGCCTACGGCTCCCTGTACGCGATGCCGTGGGCGAATGTGACCGGAGGCACCGTGCAGCCGGTCACCACCTACGCCCCGGGCACGGGCGGCCTCCCGGCCGCCGGGCTGCGGTTCGGCATGTCGGCCCGGTGAGCGACGGCTCCCCGGAGGCGTAGCGCCGAGACCTCTGCCACAGGGGTCTCGGCGGGCGCCGGCTTCCAGGGGGACCACCTCCGGAGCCGAATCCGCAGGTGAACGCAGTGCCACTCGTACCGGGTGACTACGCACCGTGCCCCTCGCTGTACGCGAGGGGCACGGTGCGTTGTGCAACCCTTTCCCGAGTTTCTCCGTCTGACCAGGGGGAGCGACGATGGAGCGGTGACGACCGCGCCCGACCCTGACCGCAGGGGGTAATCGACCGCCGAGACCTAGGAGCGATGTGGCCGCCGAGAGCACGCCCGCCATAACCGAGCCGGGCACGACCGGATCCCGCCCCCGCCGGGGCAAGGGCCGCCGGCGCAAGGCCCGCAGTACGGGGAGCAAGGCCCTGCGCGCGACGGCCTGGACGGCCGCGGGCGTGGTGGTGCTGGGCGGTGCCGGCGCCGGCTACGTGTACTTCAAGCTCAACGGCAACCTGCACAGCGTCGACATCAACCAGGCCCTCGGCGGCGACCGGCCCACGAAGATCGACAACGGCTCCGAGAACATCCTGGTCCTCGGCTCGGACACCCGTTCCGGCAAGAACAGGAAGCTCGGCGGCGGCACGGACGACGGCAGCGCCCGCTCCGACACGGCGATGATCGTCCACGTCTACGAGGGCCACAAGAAGGCCGGCGTGGTCTCGATTCCGCGCGACACCCTGGTCGACCGCCCCCAGTGCACCGACACCAAGGGCACCACGCACTCCGCCGCGTCCGGCGTGATGTTCAACGAGGCGTACTCCACCGGGGGTGCGGCCTGCGCGGTGAAGACCGTCGAGTCGATCACCGGCATCCGCATGGACCACTACCTGGAGGTCGACTTCGAGGGCTTCCAGCAGCTCATCGACGACCTCGGCGGCGTCCATGTGACCACCACCAAGAACATCAAGGACCCCCAGAGCCACCTGGACCTCAAGGCCGGCCCGCACACCCTGAACGGCGAGCAGGCCCTCGGCCTGGTCCGCACCCGGCACGGTGTCGGCGACGGCTCCGACCTGGGCCGGATCCAGCTCCAGCAGGCGTTCATCAAGGCCCTGATCGACCAGGCCAAGCACGTCGGAGTCCTCTCGAACCCGAAGAAGCTGTTCGATCTCGCCGACACCGCCACCAAGGCCGTCACCACCGACTCCGACCTCGGCTCGGTCAACGCCCTGATGGACTTCGCGAACGGCCTCAAGGGCATCGGCTCGTCCCACATGAAGATGGTCACGATGCCCGTCCAGTACGACCCGGCCAACCCCAACCGCGTCCTGCTGGACAAGACCAAGGCCCAGCTGGTGTGGGATGCGCTGAAGAAGGACCGCCCGATCCCGAAGTCGGCCACGGCAGGCACGGCCACGGGCGAAGCCAAGGGCGTGGTGACCAACTGAGGGGCGCGGGGCTGTATCGATGTGCGGCTCCGCAGTGCGGGCGCGACGAGCCGCAACGCACCCTCACTCGCGAACGGCGATCACCAGGCACCTCGGTAGGCGCCCTCACGCACCCGCAGGAATAGAACGACCGCACCCCCGGTTTGGGTGGATGGCACCAGTCCTGGCAGACTGGTACGTCGGCTCCGGTTCACGCTTCCGCATCCCGCGGCTGCGACCCGGCGCCCTCCCGGAACACTAGGAGACACCTTGAAGCGCGACATCCACCCCGCGTACGTCGAGACGCAGGTCAGCTGCACCTGCGGCGCGTCGTTCACCACCCGTAGCACCATCGAGTCCGGCACCATCCGGGCCGAGGTCTGCTCCGAGTGCCACCCGTTCTACACGGGCAAGCAGAAGATCCTCGACACCGGTGGCCGTGTGGCCCGCTTCGAGGCCCGCTTCGGCAAGGCTGCCGCCGGCTCCAAGAAGTAGCGAGCCCCATTTCGCCGGTCCACGGTCCACCCTTTCCGGGGGTGTGCCCGGGACCGGCGTTTTTGGTCGATCGCCCTTCCCTTCATCGCAGTACAGGAGCCCAAGATGTTCGAGGCCGTCGAGGAACTCGTCGCCGAGCACGCCGACCTGGAGAAGAAGCTCGCCGACCCGTCGGTCCACGCCGACCAGGCCAACGCGCGCAAGCTGAACAAGCGCTACGCCGAGCTGACCCCGATCGTCGCCACGTACCGCTCCTGGAAGCAGACCGGCGACGACGTCGAGACCGCGCGCGAGTTCGCCGCCGACGACCCGGACTTCGCCGCCGAGGTCAAGGACCTGGAGAAGCAGCGCGAGGAGCTGACCGAGAAGCTGCGCCTGCTGCTCGTCCCGCGCGACCCGAGTGACGACAAGGACGTCATTCTGGAGATCAAGGCGGGCGCCGGCGGCGACGAGTCGGCGCTGTTCGCCGGCGACCTGCTGCGCATGTACCTGCGCTACGCCGAGCGCGTCGGCTGGAAGACCGAGATCATCGACGCCACCGAGTCCGAGCTGGGCGGCTACAAGGACGTCCAGGTCGCGGTGAAGGCCCGCGGACAGATCGAGCCCGGCCAGGGCGTGTGGGCCCGGCTGAAGTACGAGGGCGGCGTGCACCGCGTGCAGCGCGTCCCGGCCACCGAGTCCCAGGGCCGTATCCACACCTCCGCCGCCGGTGTCCTCGTGACCCCCGAGGCCGAGGAAGTGGACGTCGAGATCAACCCGAACGACCTCCGCATCGACGTCTACCGGTCCTCCGGTCCCGGCGGTCAGTCCGTCAACACCACCGACTCCGCCGTGCGGATCACGCACCTCCCGACCGGTGTCGTCGCCTCCTGCCAGAACGAGAAGAGCCAGCTCCAGAACAAGGAGCAGGCGCTGCGTATCCTGCGCTCCAGGCTGCTCGCCATCGCGCAGGAGGAGGCGGAGAGGGAGGCCGCGGACGCCCGCCGCAGCCAGGTCCGCACCGTCGACCGCTCCGAGAAGATCCGCACCTACAACTTCCCGGAGAACCGCATCTCGGACCACCGCGTCGGCTTCAAGGCGTACAACCTGGACCAGGTCCTGGACGGCGACCTCGACGCGGTGATCCAGGCCTGCGTCGACGCCGACTCGGCGGCGAAGCTCGCGGCCGCGTAAGTAAGGCACGTACGACCACACGGAGGACTTGCGTGAACCTGCTGCTCGCGGAGGTGGCCCAGGCCACCCAGCGGCTGGCCGACGCCGGCGTGCCCTCGCCGCGCACCGACGCGGAGGAGCTCGCCGCGTTCGTGCACGGCGTGAAGCGCGGCGAACTGCACTCCGTGAAGGACGCCGACTTCGACGCCCGGTACTGGGAGGTCATCGCCCGGCGTGAACAGCGCGAGCCGCTCCAGCACATCACCGGGCGGGCCTACTTCCGGTACCTGGAACTCCAGGTCGGGCCGGGGGTGTTCGTGCCGCGCCCGGAGACCGAGTCCGTGGTCGGCTGGGCCATAGACGCCGTACGCGCCATGGACGTGGTCGAGCCGTGCATCGTCGACCTGTGCACCGGCTCCGGCGCCATCGCGCTCGCCCTCGCCCAGGAGGTCCCGCGCTCCCGGGTGCACGCCGTGGAGCTGTCCGAGGAGGCTCTGGTGTGGACCCGCAAGAACGTGGCGGGCTCCAGGGTCGACCTGCGGCAGGGCGACGCGCTGACCGCCTTCCCGGACCTCGACGGCCAGGTCGACCTGGTCATCTCCAACCCGCCGTACATCCCGCTCACCGAGTGGGAGTACGTCGCACCCGAGGCCCGCGACTACGACCCGGAGATGGCGTTGTTCTCCGGGGAGGACGGACTCGACCTCATCCGGGGCATCGAGCGCACCGCACACCGGCTGCTGCGCCCCGGCGGTGTCGTCGTCATCGAGCACGCCGACACCCAGGGCGGCCAGGTGCCGTGGATCTTCACCGAGGAGCGGGGCTGGGCGGACGCTGCCGACCACCCCGACCTCAACAACCGCCCACGGTTCGCCACCGCCCGCAAGGCGCTGCCGTGAGCACCCCGCAGACTTCACCCCCGCAGTACGTGTACGAGGAGGCCCGCTAGTTATGGCACGGCGATACGACACCAACGACGCAACCGACCGCGTGACGGGTCTGCGCGAGGCCGCGTCCGCCGTCCGCCGGGGCGAGCTGGTGGTGCTGCCGACCGACACGGTGTACGGCATCGGCGCGGACGCGTTCTCCTCGGAGGCGGTCGCCGACCTGCTCGCCGCCAAGGGCCGGGGCCGCAACATGCCCACCCCTGTCCTCATCGGCTCCCCGAACACGCTGCACGGCCTGGTCACGGACTTCTCCGAGCTGGCCTGGGAGCTGGTCGACGCGTTCTGGCCGGGTGCCCTGACGCTCGTCGCCAAGCACCAGCCGTCGCTCCAGTGGGACCTCGGCGACACCCGGGGCACGGTCGCCGTGCGCATGCCGCTGCACCCGGTCGCCATCGAACTGCTCACCGAGGTCGGCCCGATGGCCGTCTCCTCCGCCAACCTCACCGGTCACCCGGCGCCGGAGGACTGCGACGCCGCCCAGCAGATGCTCGGCGACTCCGTCTCCGTCTACCTCGACGGCGGCCCCACCCCGGGCAACGTGCCGTCCTCCATCGTGGACGTCTCCCGCGAGGTGCCGCTGCTGCTGCGCGAGGGCGCCATCTCCCCGGAGGAGCTGCGCAAGGTCGTACCCGACCTCGAGGTGGCGAATTGACGGCCCCTGAGTCCCCCGCGCTCGAGGCTCCTGCCCCACTCTCGGCTTCGCCCGAGCGGGGGCACCCCCATGAGCAGGGGGTGCCCCCATGCCCGGCATAGGCGACGGGGGCCGCATCGCGGAGGAGACGACGACGTTCGGGTTTCCGCGCGACACCTTCCGCATCCTCCACGTCAGCACCGGCAACGTGTGCCGCTCGCCCATCACCGAGCGGCTGACCCGCCACTTCGTCGCGGAGCGGCTCGGCGTGCTCGGCGGCGGGCTGGTCGTGGAGAGCGCGGGCACCTGGGGCCACGAGGGCGCGCCCATGGAGGCCAACGCGGAGACCGTGCTGGCCGAGTTCGGCGCGGACGCCACCGGCTTCGTCGGCCGGGAGCTGCTGGACGAGCACGTGATCATGGCCGACCTGGTGCTGACCGCCACCCGCGACCACCGCGCCCAGGTCATCTCCATGGGCCATTCGGCGGGCCTGCGCACCTTCACCCTGAAGGAGTTCACCCGCCTGGTCCGCGCCATAGACCCGACCACCCTGCCGCCCCTGGAGGACGGTGTGGTCATGCGGGCCCGCGCGCTGGTGCGTGCGGCGGCGGCGCTGCGCGGCTGGCTGCTCGCCCCGAACGCGGAGGCGGACGAGGTGTACGACCCGTACGGCGCCCCGCTGACGTTCTTCCGCTCGATCGGGGACGAGATACGCGACGCGCTGGATCCGGTGGTGACGGCGTTGACGGGCGTACCGGCGCGCGCATAAGCCGACATAAACGGGCGTAACAATCGCGCGTGCGCCGCACCCCGGGCCTACATTGGGGATACGTCACCGTCGACCGCCCGGAGTCCGTCATGTCGGTCACCACCCCGTACGAGACCGATGTCCTGCGGCGGCAGGACCCGGCGATGGCCGAGATCCTGCTCGGGGAGCTGGCCCGGCAGTCCACGACACTCCAGCTGATCGCCGCCGAGAACTTCTGTTCACTCGCCGTGCTCGCCGCCCTCGGCTCGCCGCTCGCCAACAAGTACGCCGAGGGCTACCCCGGCGCCCGGCACCACGGCGGCTGCGAGCTCGTCGACGTCGCCGAACGCGCCGCCATCGACCGGGCCAAGGCCCTGTTCGGCGCCGAGCACGCCAACGTCCAGTCGCACTCCGGCTCCTCGGCCGTGCTGGCCGCCTACGCGGCCCTGCTGCGCCCCGGTGACACCGTCCTCGCCCTCGGCCTGCCCTACGGCGGCCACCTCACCCATGGCTCACCGGCGAACTTCTCCGGCCGCTGGTTCGACTTCGTCGGCTACGGCGTCGACGCCGAGACCGGGCTGATCGACCACGACCAGGTGCGCCACCTGGCCCGCAACCACCGGCCCAAGGCCATCGTGTGCGGTTCCATCGCCTACCCCCGCCACATCGACTACGCCTTCTTCCGCGAGGTCGCCGACGAGGTCGGGGCCTATCTGATCGCGGACGCGGCGCATCCGATCGGGCTGGTCGCCGGGGGCGCGGCGCCGAACCCGGTGCCGTACGCGGACATCGTCTGCGCGACCACCCACAAGGTGCTGCGCGGCCCGCGCGGCGGGATGATCCTGTGCGGCGCGGAGCTGGCCGAGCGCGTCGACCGGGCCGTCTTCCCGTTCACCCAGGGCGGCGCCCAGATGCACACCATCGCGGCCAAGGCCGTCGCGTTCGGTGAGGCGGCAACCCCGGCGTTCACCGTGTACGCCCATCAGGTGGTCGCCAACGCCCGGGTGCTGGCCGGTCATCTGGCCGCGGAGGGGCTGGTCGTCACCACCGGCGGCACGGACACCCACCTGATCACCGCGGACCCCGCACCGCTCGGCGTGGACGGCCGCACCGCGCGCGGCCGGCTCCTCGCGGCCGGCCTGGTGCTGGACTGCTGCGCGCTGCCGCACGGCGACGGCCGCGGCCTGCGCCTGGGTACGGCCGCGGTGACCACCCAGGGCATGGGGGAGCCGGAGATGGTGCGGATCGCGGCGCTGCTGGCGGCCGTGCTGCGGGGCGGGACGGAGCCGGCCGCGGCCCGCGAGGAGGTGCGCGCACTCACCGGCCAGTTTCCGCCGTACCCCGGCTGAGCGGGGGTAGGCGGAGTTCCGTACACCCTGGTGTCGTCCCGCTGTGGGCCGGCGCAGGCCGGTCACGGTGCGTGGCGCACAGCTGGGCGTGCAACCATCGTCGCTACCCGGAAGTCCTCATCCACATGCGTCCGTCGCTAGGGTGTGTGGCTGTGATGGCCAGCGAGACCTGTGGGGAAGCCCGTGCGTGAATACCTGCTGACGCTCTGCATCACGGCCGCGGTGACGTATCTGCTGACAGGGCCGGTGCGGAAGTTCGCGATCGTGGCCGGAGCCATGCCGGAGATCCGAGCCCGGGACGTGCACCGGGAACCGACTCCGCGCCTCGGCGGTATCGCGATGTTCTTCGGCCTGTGCGCGGGCCTGCTGGTCGCGGACCACCTGACCAACCTCAACGAGGTCTTCGCCAAGTCGAACGAGCCGCGGGCGCTGCTCTCCGGTGCCGCCCTGATCTGGCTGATCGGCGTCCTGGACGACAAGTTCGAGATCGACGCGCTGATCAAGCTGGGCGGTCAGATGATCGCCGCGGGCGTGATGGTCATGCAGGGTCTGACGATCCTGTGGCTGCCCATCCCGGGCGTCGGCAACGTCGCTCTCACCCAGTGGCAGGGCACGCTGCTCACGGTGGCTCTGGTCGTCATCACGATCAACGCGGTGAACTTCGTGGACGGCCTGGACGGCCTCGCGGCGGGCATGGTGTGCATCGCGGCGGCCGCGTTCTTCCTGTACGCCTACCGGATCTGGTACTCGTACGGCATCGAGGCCGCCGCCCCCGGCACCCTCTTCGCGGCCATCCTGATGGGCATGTGCCTGGGCTTCCTGCCGCACAACATGCACCCCGCGCGGATCTTCATGGGCGACTCGGGTTCGATGCTGATCGGCCTGGTGCTGTCGGCGGGCGCGATCTCCATCACCGGCCAGGTGGACCCGGACGCCCTGGCCCTGTTCACCGGTTCGGAGAAGGCCGCGGTCCACCAGACGGTCCCCGTCTACATCCCGCTGCTGCTGCCGCTGACCATCATCGCCGTGCCGGCCGCCGACCTGGTCCTGGCGATCGTCCGCCGCACCTGGCGCGGTCAGTCCCCGTTCGCCGCCGACCGCGGCCATCTGCACCACCGCCTGCTGGAGATCGGCCACTCGCACAGCCGGGCCGTGCTGATCATGTACTTCTGGTCGGCGCTGATCGGTTTCGGGGCGCTGGCGTACTCCGTGAACTCGGCGTCGATGTGGATCGTGCTGGGCGTGGTCTTCCTGAGCGCGGTCGGCCTGGTCCTGCTGCTCCTCCCGCGCTTCACCCCGCGCGTGCCGGTGTGGGCCCAGCGGTTCGTGCCGCCGCGGTACCGCAGGCGGCGCGGGGCTCCCGAGGCCGCCGTGGCGGCGGGGACCGCGGAAGCGGAGGCCCCGGAGGCGGAGGAGCGCGCCCCGGTCACGGCCGGCGTCTCGGGTGTCAACGGCGCGACCGCGATCGGTGCCCGTTCGCGTTTCAGCGACCGCCGTTGAGACGGCCAAGGTAAGAATCTGACTAGAGCATTGCCAAGTCGTGGGGGAGCAAACCCCCCTAATACCAGACAAGTCGGTGCTGTTCTTGCACAGACGCGCACGGTCACTCTCATGTGTGACAGCAAGCACACCAACCAGGTAAAGACCTCATCAAATAGTTTGTGATACGGTTCACGAGAACCCCGGATAGAGCCGAAGGACCCAGTGCGATGGTCCATCGGTGTGAGGTCTCGACCCCCTCGGCCCGGGACTACGCTCGTCCATGACGACACCCTGCCCCCTGTGAAAGCGGAGTTGCCGCCATGCCGTCCAATGACGCCCGGAACCTCATGCAGATCGCTGTGCCCACAGCGGCTGCGGGCGCGATCGCCGTCGCTGTGAGCGCCGCGGTCGCGGGGGGTAAGGGTGCGCTCGGCGCGGCCGTCGGTACGGTGCTGGCCATCCTGTTCATGGGGATCGGCCTCTACGTGCTCCAGTGGACGGCAAAAACGCTCCCGCAGCTGTTTCAGGCGATGGGGCTCATGCTCTACGTCGCCCAGCTGCTGCTCCTCCTGATCTTTGTCGCTGTTTTCAAGGACACCTCCCTCTTCAACGCGAAGACGTTCGCCGTGTCGCTCGTCGTCGCGACCGTCGTGTGGATGGCTGTGCAGGCACGCGCGCACATGAAGGCCAAGATCTTCTACATCGACCCGGACTCCGCGAAGAGTGAGAAGCCCGAGAAGACAGGGCCGAAGCCGTGAGGGGTAGGGGCGGGATAAAGGCTTGTGAGATCTCCTGCTATCGTCCGGTGCCAACTGCGGCATCGCGGGCGCGGGCATCTGAGCTGACGCCTGCTCAATCGCGAGGCTCGATGCCCCCCAGCCGCCCCCACATCCGTAACACCAGTCCGGTGCCGATCCGCGGCCGTGTGCCGCGCCGACACAACGAGGTTGCCGTACCTATGCGTCACGCCGAAGGAGCCCGCGGTGAGTGCTGACCAGACCCAGCTCGCCTTTGACTGGAGTTGTCGGATCATGTCCGACAACGGGTGTGGCTTCCCGGCTCCGGGCCTGCACTCGTTCTTGTTCAAGCCGATCGCCACGGTCGGGGGCTTCGAGTTCAACAAGGTGATGCTGCTCGCGCTCATCACCACCGTGCTCGTCGTCGCGTTCTTCTGGGCCGCCTTCGGCAAGGCCAAGGTCGTCCCGGGCAAGCTTCAGATGGTCGGCGAGGCCGGCTACGACTTCGTGCGCCGCGGCATCGTGTACGAGACCCTCGGCAAGCGCGAGGGCGAGAAGTGGGTGCCGCTCATGGTCTCCCTCTTCTTCTTCATCTGGATCATGAACATCTGGTCCGTGGTTCCGCTGGCCCAGTTCCCGGTCGCCTCGGTCTTCGCCTTCCCGGTCGTCCTGGCCGCGCTCGTCTGGATCCTCTGGGTCGGGCTGACGTTCAAGCGCCACGGTTTCGTCGGTTTCTTCAAGAACGTGACCGGCTACGACAAGTCGCTCGGTGCGGTGCTGCCGCTCGTCATGGTCATCGAGTTCCTCTCGAACCTGTTCGTCCGCCCGTTCACGCACGCGGTGCGACTCTTCGCCAACATGTTCGCCGGTCACCTGATGCTGGTGATGTTCACCGTCGCCTCCTGGTACCTGCTGAACAGCTGGATGATCCCCGCGGCCGGCGTGTCCTTCGTCATGACCGTCGTCATGATCCTCTTCGAGCTTTTCGTGCAGGCCGTCCAGGCGTACGTCTTCGTGCTCCTCGCCTGCTCCTACATTCAGGGCGCTCTCGCCGAGCACCACTGAGCCGAACCACCCGCCCCGTAAATCCCAGACGTCCGGTGGCCAACCCCCACCGGTCCATGAAAGAGAAGGAAGAACCGGCATGTCCGCTCTCCAGACCCTTGCCGCCGAGTCCGGTGTCCACGGCTCCCTCGGTTCCATCGGCTACGGCCTTGCGGCCATCGGCCCCGGCGTCGGCGTCGGCATCATCTTCGGTAACGGCACCCAGGCCCTGGCCCGTCAGCCCGAGGCCGCCGGTCTGATCCGCGCCAACCAGATCCTGGGCTTCGCCTTCTGTGAGGCGCTCGCCCTCATCGGCATCGTTATGCCGTTCGTGTTCGGTAAGTAATCACCCTTACCTGACACGGATCGACGAAAGGCACTGATGTGATCGCCAACCTGGTACAGCTGGCGGCCGAGGAAGAGCAGAACCCGCTCATTCCGGCCGGCCCTGAGCTGCTCGTCGGCACCATCGCCTTCGCCATCGTGTTCTTCTTCTTCTGGAAGAAGCTGCTTCCGAACATCAACAAGGTTCTGGAGGAGCGCCGCGCGGCGATCGAAGGCGGTATCGAAGAGGCCGACGCCATGAAGGTCGAGGCCCAGAGCGTCCTTGAGCAGTACAAGGCCCAGCTCGCCGAAGCCCGGCACGAGGCCGCGCGCCTGCGCCAGGAGGCGCAGGAGCAGGGTGCCGCGCTCATCGCCGAGATGCGGGCCGAGGGCCAGCGGCAGCGCGAGGAGATCGTCGCCGCCGGTCACGCCCAGATCGAGGCCGACCGCAAGGCCGCCGCGTCCGCGCTGCGTCAGGACGTCGGCAAGCTCGCCACCGACCTGGCCGGCAAGCTCGTCGGCGAGTCCCTCGAGGACCACGCCCGCCAGAGCCGTGTGATCGACCGCTTCCTCGACGAGCTCGAGGAGAAGGCCGAGGCCACGCGATGAACGGAGCGAGCCGCGAGGCCCTGGCAGCCGCACGTGAGCGTCTCGACGCGCTGACGGACTCCACGTCCGTGGACGCCGTGCAGCTCGCGGACGAGCTGGCGGCCGTCACCGCGCTGCTCGACCGCGAGGTCGGCCTGCGCCGGGTTCTCACCGACCCGGCGCAGCCCGGAGAGGTAAAGGCTCAGCTGGTCCAGCGCCTGATCGGTGGCCAGGTCAGCGGTACCACCGCCGACCTGGTGTCCGGGCTGGCCCGGTCCCGCTGGTCGCAGTCGCGCGACCTGGTGGACGCGCTGGAGGAGCTGGCGGGCATCGCCGACCTCACGGCCGCGGAGAAGACGGGCACGCTCGACGACGTCGAGGACGAGCTGTTCCGGTTCGGCCGGATCGTCTCCTCCAACACCGACCTGCGCGCCGCGCTCACCGACCGTGCCGCCGGCACCTCGGCCAAGACCGAGCTGCTGCGCCGGCTGCTGGGCGGACGGGCCAAGCCGGCCACCGAGCGTCTGGTGACGCGCCTCGCGACCGCGCCGCGTGGACGTAGCCTGGAAGCGGGACTGGAGTCCCTGTCCAAGCTCGCCGCCGAGCGCCGGAACCGTATGGTCGCCGTCGTCACCTCGGCGGTGCCGCTGAGCGACGGGCAGAAGGAGCGCCTCGGCGCCTCCCTGGCCAAGCTCTACGGGCGTCGGATGCACCTGAACCTCGACGTCGACCCCGAGGTCGTCGGCGGCATCCGGGTGCAGGTCGGTGACGAGGTCATCAACGGCTCGATCGCGGACCGGCTGGACGAGGCCGCCCGCCGCATGGCGAGCTAGCAGCAACTCGATATCTCGACACGTCGAGAAAAGCAGTACGTAATTACGGCCCTGGTTGGGCCGTGCAGAGGATTCACCCTTTTCCAGGGGGGAGTCCCCATCCCCCCAAAGTGAAACTTCGGGCCCAACAAGGAGAGCAGGGAACCCAGATGGCGGAGCTCACGATCCGGCCGGAGGAGATCCGGGACGCGCTGGAGAACTTTGTCCAGTCGTACAAGCCGGACGCGGCCTCGCGCGAGGAGGTCGGTACGGTCACCGTCGCCGGCGACGGTATCGCCAAGATCGAGGGTCTGCCCTCGGCCATGGCGAACGAGCTGCTGAAGTTCGAGGATGGCTCCCTCGGTCTCGCGCTGAACCTGGAAGAGCGCGAGATCGGTGCGGTCGTCCTGGGCGAGTTCAGCGGCATCGAGGAGGGTCAGCCGGTCACGCGCACCGGTGAGGTCCTCTCCGTCGCGGTCGGCGAGGGCTACCTCGGCCGTGTCGTCGACCCGCTCGGCAACCCGATCGACGGCCTCGGCGAGATCGAGACCGACGGCCGCCGCGCCCTCGAGCTGCAGGCACCCACGGTCATGCAGCGCAAGTCGGTGCACGAGCCGATGGAGACCGGCTACAAGGCCGTCGACGCGATGACCCCGATCGGCCGTGGCCAGCGTCAGCTGATCATCGGTGACCGCCAGACCGGCAAGACCGCCCTGGCCGTCGACACGATCATCAACCAGCGCGACAACTGGCGCTCGGGCGACCCGAAGAAGCAGGTCCGCTGCATCTACGTCGCCATCGGCCAGAAGGGCTCCACCATCGCCGGCGTGCGCCGCGCGCTGGAGGAGAACGGCGCGCTGGAGTACACGACCATCGTCGCCGCCCCGGCGTCCGACCCGGCCGGCTTCAAGTACCTGGCGCCGTACACCGGTTCGGCCATCGGCCAGCACTGGATGTACCAGGGCAAGCACGTCCTGATCATCTTCGACGACCTGTCGAAGCAGGCCGACGCCTACCGCGCCGTGTCGCTGCTGCTGCGCCGTCCGCCGGGCCGTGAGGCCTACCCGGGTGACGTCTTCTACCTGCACTCCCGGCTGCTGGAGCGCTGCGCCAAGCTCTCCGACGACATGGGTGCCGGTTCGATGACCGGTCTGCCGATCGTCGAGACCAAGGCCAACGACGTCTCGGCGTTCATCCCGACCAACGTCATCTCCATCACCGACGGCCAGTGCTTCCTGGAGTCGGACCTGTTCAACGCCGGTCAGCGCCCCGCGCTGAACGTCGGTATCTCCGTCTCCCGAGTCGGTGGTTCCGCGCAGCACAAGGCGATGAAGCAGGTCTCCGGCCGCCTCCGTGTCGACCTCGCCCAGTTCCGTGAGCTGGAGGCGTTCGCCGCCTTCGGTTCCGACCTGGACGCGGCCTCGAAGTCGCAGCTGGAGCGCGGTCAGCGCATGGTCGAGCTGCTGAAGCAGGACCAGTACCAGCCGATGTCCACCGAGGACCAGGTCGTCTCCGTCTGGGCCGGCACCACCGGCAAGATGGACGACGTGCCGGTCGCCGACATCCGCCGCTTCGAGAAGGAGCTGCTGGAGTACCTGCACCGCAAGGAGCAGGGCCTCATGACCTCCATCCGCGAGGGCGGCAAGATGTCCGACGACACCCTGACGGCCGTCGCCGACGCGATCGTGGACTTCAAGAAGCAGTTCGAGACCTCGGACGGCAAGCTGCTCGGCGAGGACACTCCGGCCGCTGCCGCCAAGTGACGTAAGGAAGGGACCTGACTCATGGGAGCCCAGCTCCGGGTCTACAAGCGTCGCATCCGATCCGTCACCGCGACCAAGAAGATCACCAAGGCGATGGAGATGATCGCCGCCTCGCGCGTCGTCAAGGCGCAGCGCAAGGTGGCGGCCTCCACGCCGTACGCGACCGAGCTCACGCGCGCGGTCACGGCGGTCGGCACGGGATCGAACACCAAGCACCCGCTCACCACGGAGGCGGAGAACCCGAGCCGTGCCGCGGTCCTGCTCCTCACGAGCGACCGTGGTCTGGCCGGCGCCTTCAACTCCAACGCCATCAAGGCCGCGGAGCAGCTGACCGAGCGCCTGGAGCGCGAGGGCAAGCAGGTCGACACGTACATCGTCGGCCGGCGCGGTGTCGCCCACTACAACTTCCGTGAGTGCAAGATCGCGGAGTCGTGGACGGGCTTCACCGACGAGCCGTCGTACGCGGACGCCAAGAAGGTCGCGGCGCCGCTGATCGAGGCCATCGAGAAGGACACGGCCGAGGGTGGTGTGGACGAGCTCCACATCGTCTTCACCGAGTTCGTCTCGATGATGACGCAGACGGCGCTCGACGCCCGGCTGCTGCCGCTGCGCCTCGACGAGGTCGCGCAGGAGGCCGCCCCCAAGGGCGAGATCCTCCCGCTGTACGACTTCGAGCCGTCGGCGGAGGACGTCCTCGACGCCCTGCTGCCGCGCTACGTGGAGAGCCGTATCTACAACGCGCTGCTCCAGTCGGCCGCTTCGAAGCACGCCGCCACGCGGCGCGCGATGAAGTCGGCCACCGACAACGCGGGCGAGCTGATCAACACGCTCTCCCGGCTTGCCAACGCGGCCCGCCAGGCCGAAATCACCCAGGAAATCAGCGAGATCGTCGGTGGCGCGAGCGCCCTGGCCGACGCGACCGCGGGGAGTGACCGATAAATGACCACCACTGTTGAGACCGCGACGGCTACGGGCCGCGTCGCCCGGGTCATCGGCCCGGTCGTCGACGTGGAGTTCCCCGTCGACGCGATGCCGGAAATCTACAACGCCCTTCACGTCGAGGTGGCCGACCCGGCGAACGAGGGTCAGAAGAAGACGCTGACCCTGGAGGTCGCCCAGCACCTGGGTGACGGCCTGGTCCGCACCATCTCCATGCAGCCGACCGACGGTCTGGTCCGCCAGGCCCCGGTCGTCGACACCGGCGACGGCATCACCGTCCCGGTCGGCGACTTCACCAAGGGCAAGGTGTTCAACACCCTCGGTGAGGTGCTGAACGTCGACGAGACCTACGAGGGCGAGCGCTGGTCCATCCACCGCAAGGCCCCGAACTTCGACGAGCTCGAGTCGAAGACCGAGATGTTCGAGACCGGCGTCAAGGTCATCGACCTTCTCACCCCGTACGTCAAGGGTGGCAAGATCGGCCTGTTCGGTGGTGCCGGTGTCGGCAAGACGGTGCTCATCCAGGAGATGATCTACCGCGTCGCCAACAACCACGACGGTGTCTCCGTGTTCGCCGGTGTCGGTGAGCGCACCCGTGAGGGCAACGACCTCATCGAGGAGATGTCGGACTCGGGCGTCATCGACAAGACCGCGCTGGTCTTCGGTCAGATGGACGAGCCCCCGGGCACCCGTCTGCGCGTCGCGCTGGCCGGCCTCACCATGGCCGAGTACTTCCGTGACGTCCAGAAGCAGGACGTGCTGTTCTTCATCGACAACATCTTCCGCTTCACGCAGGCCGGTTCCGAGGTCTCCACCCTGCTCGGCCGTATGCCGTCCGCGGTGGGTTACCAGCCGAACCTGGCCGACGAGATGGGTCTCCTCCAGGAGCGCATCACCTCGACCCGCGGTCACTCGATCACCTCGATGCAGGCGATCTACGTCCCCGCCGACGACCTGACCGACCCGGCCCCGGCCACCACCTTCGCCCACCTCGACGCGACGACGGTTCTGTCCCGTCCGATCTCCGAGAAGGGCATCTACCCGGCCGTGGACCCGCTGGACTCCACGTCCCGGATCCTGGACCCGCGCTACATCACGCAGGACCACTACAACGCGGCCATGCGCGTGAAGACGATCCTGCAGAAGTACAAGGACCTCCAGGACATCATCGCGATCCTCGGTATCGACGAGCTGGGCGAGGAGGACAAGCTCGTCGTCCACCGTGCCCGTCGTGTGGAGCGCTTCCTGTCCCAGAACACCCACGTCGCCAAGCAGTTCACCGGCGTGGACGGTTCGGACGTGCCGCTCGACGAGTCGATCGCCGCGTTCAACGCGATCTGCGACGGTGAGTACGACCACTTCCCCGAGCAGGCGTTCTTCATGTGCGGTGGCCTCGAGGACCTCAAGGCCAACGCCAAGGAGCTGGGCGTCTCCTGAGCCTCGTGCTCTGACTGAGGGGGCGGGCGCGTCCCGCCCCCTCATCCACGCCTACTAGAATTGACCCCAACACCCGGCACTACCGCCGGGTGGTGACCCGAGGAGCCACCCTTGGCTGCTGAGCTGCACGTCGAGCTGGTCGCCGCCGACCGCCAGGTCTGGTCCGGCGAGGCCACCCTGGTCGTCGCGCGCACCACGTCCGGCGACATCGGCGTCATGCCCGGTCACCAGCCGCTGCTCGGTGTGCTGGAGTCGGGCCCGGTGACCATCCGTACGAGTGATGGTGGAACGGTCGTCGCCGCGGTGCACGGCGGTTTCATCTCGTTCGCGGACAACAAGCTCTCGCTGCTGGCCGAGATCGCCGAGCTGTCGGACGAGATCGATGTCCAGCGCACGGAGCGAGAGCTGGAGCGCGCGAAGGCGGAGGGCGACGCCGCCGCCGAGCGCCGCGCGGACGTACGACTTCGCGCGGCGACGGCGCGCTGAACCAGCCGCGCTGTACGTTGACGTCACTCAGCCGCGGCCGGCCCGGAGCAATCCGGTGCCGGTCGCGGCTGAGGCAGATGTGGATGTTTTTTCCGTTTCATTACTCAGTGGCAGACGCAGTTCCACTGCCTGAGAGACGAGGAGGTCGGTCGCGATGGTCCTCGCTCTGACTGTGTGCGGGATCGTGGTCGCACTCGTGGTGGTGGGGCTGTTCCTGTTCGGCCTGCGCCGCAGGCTCATCCAGCGCTCCGGCGGCACGTTCGACTGCTCGCTGCGCTGGGACGTGGCCGAGAAACCGGACACGGGCGGCAAGGGCTGGAGCTACGGGGTCGCCCGCTACAACGGTGACCGCATCGAGTGGTACCGGGTCTTCTCCTACGCCCCCCGCCCCCGCCGCATCCTGGAGCGGGCGCAGATCGAGGTGGCCGGCCGCCGGCTGCCCGAGGGCGAGGAGGAGCTGGCGCTGCTGTCCGACGCGGTGGTGCTGGCCTGTACGCACCGGGGCACCCGCCTGGAACTGGCCATGAGCGAAGATGCGCTGACCGGTTTTCTCGCGTGGCTGGAGGCAGCCCCGCCCGGACAGCGGGTGAATGTGGCGTAGCCGGGGAAAAGGCCGCCGCGGGCGGGCTCGTGGCCCACCCGCGGCGGTGTCGTACGGTGGACTCGGTCAGCTCAGTCCGCTGTTGATGGCGCTCACGAGTTCACCGTTGCCGGTGTCGCCGCTGAACTCCCAGAAGAAGGCGCCGCCGAGGCCCTGGTTCTTGGCCCAGGTCATCTTGGAGGCGATGGTGGCGGGGGTGTCGTACGACCACCAGTTGCTGCCGCAGTGCGCGTACGCGGTGCCGGCGACGGTGCCGGTGGCCGGACAGGACGACTTCAGGACCTTGTAGTCCTCGATGCCCTGCTCGTAGGTGCCGGCCGCCGGGCCGGTGGCGGTGCCGCCGGGGGCGTCCTGGGTGACGCCGGTCCAGCCGCGGCCGTAGAAACCGATGCCGATGAGCAGCTTCTTCGCGGGCACGCCGATCGCCTTGAACTTCGCCATCGCGTCGGCGGTGGTGAAGCCCGCCTTCGGGATGCCGTTGTACGAGGTGAGCGGGGAGTGCGGGGCGGTCGGGCCCTTGGCGTCCCAGGCGCCGAAGAAGTCGTACGTCATCACGTTGTACCAGTCGACGTACTGGGCGGCGCCCGCGTAGTCCGCGGCCTCGATCTTGCCGCCGGCCGAGCCGTCGGCCGTGGTCGCGGCGGTGACCAGGTTGTTCGAGCCGAACTTGGCGCGCAGCGCGGACATCAGGTTCTTGAAGGCCGCCGCACCGGAGGTGTCACAGGTCAGACCGCAGGCGTTCGGGTACTCCCAGTCGATGTCGATGCCGTCGAAGACGTCGGCCCAGCGCGGGTCCTCGACCAGGTCGTAGCAGGACTGGGCGAAGGCCGCCGGGTTCTTCGCGGCGTCGGCGAAGCCGCCGGACCAGGTCCAGCCGCCGAAGGACCACAGCACCTTGATGTTCGGGTACTTCGCCTTCAGCTGGCGCAGCTGGTTGAAGTTGCCGCGCAGCGGCTGGTCCCAGGTGTCGGCGACGCCGCTGACGGACTGGTCCGCGGTGAACGCCTTGTCGTAGTCGGCGTAGGAGTCGCCGATCGCGCACTTGCCGCCGGTGACGTTGCCGAAGGCGTAGTTGATGTGCGTGATCTTCGAGGCGGAGCCGGACGTCACCAGGTTCTTGACGTTGTAGTTCCGGCCGTAGATGCCCCACTCGGTGAAGTAGCCGAGCTTGACCTTGTCGCCGGTGGGCGGGGGAGTGGTGCCGCCGCCGGTGGTGTGCACCTTGGCCGCTCCGCTGACCGGGCCGGTCTGGTCGGCGGTGTCGCGGGCCTGGACGGTGTAGGAGTAGTCGGTGCCGGCGGTGAGGCCGGTGTCGGTGTACGACGTGGTGGTGACCGTCGCGACCTTGGTGCCGTCGCGCAGGACGTCGTAGTTCTTGATGCCCTTGTCGTCGGTGGCCGCGCTCCAGCCGAGCTTCACCGAGGTGTCGGTGATCGAGGAGGCGGTGGGGGTGCCGGGCGCGGACGGGGCGGCGTCACCCGGGACCGTCGTACCGTCACAGCTGTCGCCGTTCAGCTTGCAGTTGGACGGGGATCCGGAGCCCGTGCCGTTGAAACCGAAAGAGACGGAGGCGCCGGGGGCGATGGTGCCGTTGTAGGACTTGTTCTTCGCGGTCCAGTGGGTGCCGGAGCCGGTGACGTCAGCGTCCCAGGCGGAGGTGACGGACGTACCGGACGGGAAGTCCCACTCGACGGTCCAGGAACTGATGCTGCTGGTACCGGTGTTCTTGATGGTCCACTGACCACCGAAGCCGGTGCCCCAGTCGCTGGTCTTGGTGAAGCCGGCCGTCGCGTTCGCCGCGGCCTGGGCCGGGCTCGCGAGACCGACCAGGCCGGCCAGGGGGAGCAGCAGGGTCGCGAACCCTGCCGCGGCTCTGTGTCTGAAGCGCATGCTGCGCCTCCCTCGTCATCGGGGGTGTCAGGGGCATGACTGAGCCTTCATGCCCACGGTGCTGCGAGGGTAGGAAGGTCTGGACCACAGGTCAATAGGTCTGGACCATTCTGGCGGGCGTCCCGTTACAGCCCCAACTCCCGAGCGAGGACGGCGGCTTGCACCCGGCTGCGCAGTTCCAGCTTGGCCAGCAGCCGGCTGACGTGCGTCTTCACCGTGCCTTCCGCCATGTCCAGCCGGGCCGCGATCTCCGCGTTCGACAGCCCCTCACCGACGCACCCCAGCACCTCCCGCTCCCGCCGGGTGAGACCCTCCAGCACGGCCGGGTCGGCCTTTGCCTCCCGCGCCGGCACCGCGGCGAACTCGGCGATCAGCCGCCGGGTCACGGCCGGCGCCACGACCCCCTCCCCGCGCGCCACCGTACGGACCGCGTCCAGCAGATCCCGGGCCTCGGTGTTCTTCAGCAGGAACCCGGCCGCACCCGCCCGCAGCGCGCCGAACACGTACTCGTCGAGGTCGAAGGTGGTCAGTACGAGCACGTCCGCGAGCTGCTCGGTGACGATCCGCCGGGTCGCCGACACGCCGTCCAGGCGGGGCATCTGCACGTCCATCAGGACCAGGTCGGGCCTCAGGGTCCGGGCCAGTTCGACCGCCCGCTCGCCGTCCGCCGCCTCGCCGACCACCTCGATGTCCGGCGCGCTGCGCAGGATCAGCACGAGCCCGGCGCGGACGGCGGACTGGTCCTCGGCGACCAGGACACGGATCATGCTTTCAGTCTCCTTCGGTGAGCGGAAGCGTGGCGCGTACGGTCCACAGGGCGCCCTGCGGCCCGGCCTCGAACGTGCCGCCGAGCAGTGCGGCCCGCTCCCGCATCCCGGTGAGACCGGAGCCGGAGCCGGGCGCGCGAGGACCGTCGCCGGGCCGGTACGGGCTGGTCACCCGGATGTCCAGCTGCCCGTCCTCCTGCCGCAGGGACACCCGTACGCCGCCCTCCGCCGCGTGCTTGAGGGCGTTCGTCAGTGACTCCTGCACGATCCGGTAGGCGGCCAGTTCGACCGGTGCCGGCACCTTGCCGTGACCGGCCTCCAGCGTGACATCCAGGCCGTTGGCCCGGGCACTGCCGACCAGGGCGCCGAGGCCGTCCAGCGTGGGGGAGGCGGCGGGCTCCCGGTCCCCGGAGCTGTCGCGCAGGATCCCGATCAGCCGGCGCATCTCGGCCAGCCCCGCCACGCTGTTCTCCCGGATGACGGCCAGCGCCTCCCGGGTGGTCCTCGCGTCGTCGAGGGAGAGCGCCGCCGTGGAGTGGATGGCGATGGCCGACAGATGGTTGGCGACCATGTCATGCAACTCCCTGGCCATCCGGGCCCGTTCGACGGTCACCGCCTGGACGCGGTCCATCTCGGCCAGCAGCGCCGTCTGCTCGGCACGCAGCCGGGCGGACTCGGCAGCTTCACGGTGGTCGCGCACCAGCGCACCGGTGGCCGCGGGTGCCAGCGCGACCACACCCACCCCCACACCGATCAGCAGGCCCCGCGGATCCCGCCACAGGGCCGCCGGTACGACCCCGCCCAGCACGGTCAGGAAACCGGCGATCCACGGGATGCGGCGGGCGGAGGCGGGGCTGCCGTACAGCACCGCCGCGTACACCAGGTCGGTGTACAGCACGACGGTGGCGATGCTGCCGACGGTCACCGTGTCCGCGGCCAGTGCGGCGGTGCCGATCAGCAGGCCGGTGCGGGGCCGGACGCGGCGCAGCGGCTCACAGGCCGCGATGACCACGAGCGGCACCAGCGCGGCCCAGGGGGCGCGCCACAGCACCAGGTCGTCCGCCGCCATGCGCGCATGGATGCCGGGCACCCACAGCAGCACCCCGCCGAGCAGACCGCCCGCGCCGATGAACAGGTCGTGGCGGTGCGGGCGGGGGAACGTGCGGGCCATGCCCCTATCCAACACGGCTCCCGGGCGCCCGGCGTGCACCCCGCGAAGGGTCCCCGGCTGCGACTTTCGCTTACGGCGGTTTCGTCTGCGCCGACGATGTTCCGCGCGGCCGCCCGCGGGACCCTGGACGGGTGAACGAGGGGAGCGAACCGTGATCGTCGGACTGATCATCGCCTGCGAGGTGGCGTTCTGGGTGCTGCTGGCGGCCGGACTGGCCTTCCGGTACGGGCTCCGGATGCCGCGCACCGGCCTGGCCCTGCTGCTGTGCGAGCCGCTGCTGGAGGTCGTGCTCTTCGCGGTCACCGCGATCGACCTCAGGAACGGCGCCGAACCCGACTGGCGGCACGGCCTCGCCGCCGTCTACATCGGCTTCACGGTCGGCCTCGGCCACTCCACCATCCGCTGGGCGGACGCCCGGGTGGCCCACCGCTTCGCCGGCGGCCCGCCCCCGGTCAAGCCGCCGAAGTACGGCACGGCCCGTGCCGTCCACGAGTGGAAGGTCGCGGGCCGCTGGATCCTGTCCTCGGTCGTCGCCCTCGCCCTGCTCCAGGGCGCCGTCTGGTACGTCGGCGACCACGGCGACACCGGCTCGCTGCGCGCCTGGCAGATGCGCATGCTCTGGGTGATCGGCATCAACCTGGTCATCGCCGCCAGTTACACCTTCCTCCCCAAGCGGGAGCCCGAGGGCAAGGCTGCCGGGAATCCGCTCGACAGCGAGGCGGGCGCCGGGACATCATCCCGGCGATGACACGTACCGACACGCCTCCCGCCTGGGACGAGCGCACACAGCTGACCACCTTCCTCGACTACGTCCGCGCCACCGCGCGCGCCAAGTGCGCGGAACTGTCCGACGAGGACGCCCGCAAGGCGCTCCTGCCCGGCTCGCCGCTGATGACCCTGAGCGGGCTGATCAACCATCTGCGCTGGGTCGAGTACTACTGGTTCCGGGTCGTCTTCCTCGGGGAGGAGGACGAGGGCCCCTGGACCGAGGAGGATCCCGACCGCGAGATGCGCATAGCCGTCGACATCCCCTTGTCACGGCTGCTCGCCGAGTACGCCGAGGAGTCCGCGCGGCACAACGAACTCGTCGCCGCGCACGACCTGGACACCAAGGCGCGGCGGAAGCGGGACGACGGCAGCGCGCGCGACCTGCGCTGGATCCTGCTGCACCTCATCGAGGAGACGGCCCGGCACAACGGCCACCTCGACATCCTGCGCGAGATGACCGACGGCCGCACCGGCGACTAGTCGCCGACAGCAGGGTCTAGCGCTCCCCGCCCGGTACCCACAGCACGTCGCCGGTCTCCCGGTTGGCGCTGCGGGCCAGGATGAAGAGCAGGTCGGAGAGGCGGTTGAGGTAGGTCGCGGTGAGCGGGTTCATCGTCTCGCCGTGCACCTCCAGGGCCGCCCAGGTGGAGCGCTCGGCCCGGCGTACGACCGTGCACGCCTGGTGGAGGAGGGCCGCACCCGGGGTGCCCCCGGGGAGGATGAAGGAGCGCAGCTTCTCCAGCCGCTCGTTGAAGCGGTCGCAGTCCGCCTCCAGCCGGTCGACGTAGAACTGCTCGACCCGCAGCGGCGGGAACTGCGGGTTCTCCACCACCGGCGTCGACAGGTCCGCACCCACGTCGAACAGGTCGTTCTGGACGCGGGTGAGGACCGTGGCGATCTCCTCCTCCAGGCCGCCCAGCGCGATCGCGGTGCCGATCACCGCGTTGGCCTCGTTGGCGTCCGCGTAGGCGGAGATCCGGAGGTCGGTCTTGGGTACCCGGCTCATGTCGCCGAGGCTGGTGGTGCCCTGGTCGCCGGTCCTGGTGTAGATGCGCGTCAGATTGACCATGCGGCCAGCGTAGTTACGCCCCGGCCGTCCGGAACACCCGTGTGCCCGCCGTCACGGTCAGCGCCGCGAAGGCGACGGCGACCAGGACGCCGTAGAGCATGTGCGCGCTCGTGTACGCGCCGACGTACGCGTCACGGACCGCGTCCACCAGATAGCGGAACGGGACGAAGTGCGACAGCACGTCCAGCCAGGCCGGTGCCAGGGTCATCGGCAGCATCAGGCCCGACAGCAGCATCGACGGCATCGACACCGCGTTGATCAGCGGCCCGAACTCCTGCGGGGTGCGGACCTTCATGCCGAGCGCGTACGACAGCGAGGCCAGCGAGAGTGTGAGCAGGGCGACGAAGGCGAAGCCGATCAGGATGCCGGCCAGCGGCGCGCGCAGGCCCATCGCCAGCGCGGCCAGCACCAGCAGCACCGCCTGGAAGACGAACACCGTGGCGTCCCGCAGCACCCGGCCGAGCAGCAGGGCGAGCCGGCTCACCGGGGTCACCCGCATCCGCTCCACCACCCCCTGCCCCTTCTCGATGATGACCGTGAACCCCGCGAACAGGGCCCCGAACAGGCCGAGCTGGAGCAGCAGCCCGGGGACGAGCACCTGCCAGGAGCTGCCCTTGCCGCCGAGCGGCAGGTCCGTGAGCAGCGGCCCGAAGAACAGCAGGTAGAGCAGGGGTGTGAGCACGCCGAAGAGCAGGGCGAAGCGGGAACGCAGCGACTGGCGCAGATAACGGCCGTAGATGAGGGCCGTGTCGTGGAGAAGCATCGAAAGAGTCCTGTACGTCCTGTGTGTCCTATACGGCTACGGGGGCCGTGTCGGCCGGGGCGGGCCCGCGGCCGGTGACGGCGAGGAAGGTGTCCTGGAGCGTGGCGTCCAGCGAGCCGCCGTAGCGCAGTTTGAGCGCGGCCGGGGTGCCCTCGGCGGCGACCGTGCCCCGGTCGACGATCACCAGGCGGTCGGCGAGGGCGTCGGCCTCGTCCAGGTAGTGGGTGGTCAGGAAGACGGTCGTGCCGTGCTCGTCGCGCAGCCGGCGGACCAGGGCCCACAGGTCGGCGCGGCTGCCGGGGTCCAGGCCGGTCGTCGGCTCGTCCAGGAACAGCACCTTCGGCCGGTGGGTGAGCGCCATCGCGATGTCCAGCCGGCGCCGCTGGCCGCCCGAGAGTGCGCCGGTCTTCCGGTCGAGGAGTTCGGCGAGGTCCAGCTCGCGGGCCAGTTCTCCGGCGCGTGCGACCGCCTCGGCCCTCGGCAGGCGGTACAGCCGGCCCTGGGTGACCAGCTCCTCCCGCGCGGTGATCTGCGGGTCCACTCCGCCGGACTGGGCGACATAGCCGCTCGCCCGGCGCACCCCGGCCGGGTCGGTCGCCAGGTCGCAGCCGGCGACCGTGGCCGCGCCGCCGGTCGGCTTCAGCAGGGTGGTGAGCATGCGCAGGGTGGTCGTCTTGCCGGCGCCGTTGGGGCCGAGGAAGCCGAGGATCTCGCCCTCGCGGACGGTGAGGTCGATCCCGCGGACGGCGTCGACGGGGCCGGCTTTCGTGTGGAAGGTGCGGGCGAGGCCCGCCGTGCTGATGACTGCTGCCATGCCGACCAGAAAAACAGAGTCCCTGAAAATTTGCAATGACCCCAAAATTTCACCTGCCCCAGCGAAGTTAGGATGCGGGCATGGCTGAAGGGCTCAGGGAGCGGAAGAAACGGCAGACCCGGCAGTACATCTCGGACGTCGCCACGGCCCTCTTCGTGGAGCGCGGGTTCGACGTGGTGACCGTCGCGGAGATCGCCGAGGCCGCCGACGTCTCCGTCAACACCGTCTACAACTACTTCCCCGCCAAGGAGGACCTCTTCTTCGACCGCTCGGCCGGCGTGATCGACCGGCTGGCCCGCTGGGTGCGGGGGCGCCCGGCGGGGGAGTCGGCCGCCGCCGCGGTCCTGCGCGAGCTGCGCGAGGAGGTCGAGGCCGTCTCGCCCAGGGTCGGCCTGCTCCCCGGATACGCGGCCTTCATGAAGGTCGTCGAGGACGCGCCCGCGCTGCGCTCCCGGCTGTGGGCGATCGCCCAGGAGGTTCAGGCCAATCTGGAAGAGGTGCTGCGCGAGGAGACCGGTGCGGCGGACGGCGACGAGCTGCCGCACCTGATGGCGGGTCAGATCGGCTGGGTGCACAGCACCGTCATGGCGGTCATCGGTCGCGAAATGGTCAAGGGGCGCGAACCGCGCGAAGTATCACGAGAGGTACTCGTACTCCTGGATGACATCGAGGACCTGTTGAGCGAAAAGGTGCTCAACTACGCCGTCCGAGGCGCGGCATGACCCCTGCCGGTGTGATGTCCGTCAAATGAGACGTGACGCGCGTTACTTACCGGTCACACAGCGCCGCCGGAGCGCTATGGTCCCGCCGGAGAGGGAGACTTTCACCGCGTTCAAGGGAGTCGGAGTGGCACGGAAGCTCGCCGTCATCGGGGCCGGTCTCATGGGGGCCGGCATCGCCCAGGTCGCCGCGCAGGCGGGCTGGGAGGTCGTCCTGCGGGACGTCACCGACGAGGCACTGAAGCGTGGCACCGACGGCATCAAGGCGTCGTACGACAAGTTCGTCGGCAAGGGCAAGCTGTCCGCCGAGGACGCCGAGGCCGCCCTTGCGCGCATCACCCCGACCACCGACCTGGACGCGGCCGCCGAGGCCGACGTCGTCGTGGAGGCCGTCTTCGAGAAGCTGGAGGTCAAGCACGAGATCTTCCGCGCGCTCGACAAGATCGTGCGGGCGGACACCGTGCTCGCCTCCAACACCTCCGCCATCCCGATCACCAAGATCGCGGCGGCCACCGAGCACCCCGAGCGGGTCGTCGGCGTCCACTTCTTCTCGCCGGTGCCGATGATGCAGCTCGTCGAGCTCGTCCGCGGCTACAAGACCAGCGACGAAACCCTCGCCACCGCGCGGGAGTTCGCCGAGTCCGTCGGCAAGACCTGCATCGTCGTCAACCGGGACGTGGCCGGCTTCGTCACCACCCGTCTCATCTCGGCCCTGGTGGTCGAGGCGGTCAAGCTGTACGAGTCCGGCGTCGCCACCGCCGAGGACATCGACCTCGCCTGCAAGCTGGGCTTCGGTCACGCCATGGGCCCGCTGGCCACCGCCGACCTGACCGGCGTGGACATCCTGCTGCACGCGGCCGGCAACATCTACACCGAGTCCCAGGACGAGAAGTTCGCCCCGCCGGAGCTGATGCGCCGGATGGTGGACGCCGGTGACATCGGCCGCAAGAGCGGGCAGGGCTTCTACAAGTACTGAGTCACCCGTCCACGCCCAACCACCCCGGGAGTTTCACTCCCGGGGGTGAATTCGGTATCGGTTCGCTTACAACCAGCAACCGTACCGCCACCCGCACAGTCAGACGTTGCACAGCACCGTCACCGAGTACGCCAACCGCACTCAACGGGGAGCGCATATGTACATCAGGGGCGACCACGCCGAGCTGGTCGTCGGGGGCCGCCTCGACGTCCGCAGCGCGGCGGACGCCCGTACGGCTCTGCACACGGCCGTCGACACCGGAGTCGGCGACCTGGTGCTCGACCTGTCCGAACTGGACTCCTGGGATGCCACCGGACTCGGGGTGATCATGGGTGCCCACCGGCGGGCCGGCCGCTGCGGGCGCCGCCTGGTGCTGCGGGGCGTGCCACCGCAGATGCAGCGCCTGCTGGTGGCCACCCGGCTGCACCGCATCCTCGCCATCGAGGGCGGCATCGGCGTGGAGTCGCTGCCCCGGGTATGAGGTGCGCACGGGGCTGAACCGGGCGACGGGCAGGACCCGGGCGCAGCCGCCGAAGCGCCCGTCGAAGGCAATCCTCACAAGACCGTGACGTCTCGGACCGCATGGCACCCCGCCCTGTCGGAGATACTGAGCGAAGGTTTAGGGTGCGGTCGCCCGCCGTCTCGCAACCCTCGACCGAGCGGGCCCGGACCAGAAGCGACAGCGCGGTGTGCGACAAGGCCGGGAGGGCCGGAACAGGCACACGACGCTTTTGGGGGGCTTGAACCCATGGACGACCCGATCAACGCGGGACCCGAGGAGCAGGGCCAGGCGCACAGCCGCCGCCCCCAGCGGGAATCCCTCACCTCCGACTTCGTCCCGGGCGCGCCCGCGCCCGCCCGGATGGTCCAGCTCGTCTGCGGCGACCTCCAGCTCACCGTCAACCCCGTCGACGGCAGCGAGATAGAACCCTGCCCGCCGGCCGAGCTGCCCGGCAGGCCCCGCAAGCGCAGCGCCGCCGAGCGCGCGGAGACCGAACGCGCCGCCCGGCCGCCGGTACCGCCCGGCCCCGCCCAGCCGGCGGTCTCCCTGCTGGAACGCCAGGACGAACGCGAGCGCCTGGTCCGCCTCCTCGCCCGCGGCCGCTCCGTCCGCCTCACCGGCCCGGCAGGCTCCGGACGCACCGCTCTGCTCGACCTGGTCGCCGACGACTGCCTGGACCTCGCCCCCGACGGCGTGGTCCGCCTCAACGGCTTCCACCGCACGGCCGGCGACCTTCTCCACGACCTGTTCCACGCCGTCTACGACGCCCTCCTGCACCGCCCCGACCGCGAGGAACTGGTCGCCTGCGTCCGCGAGATCGGCGCGGTCGTCGTCCTGGACGACCTCGCGTTCGGCGGTGCCCCCCTGGACGAGCTGCTCGACGCCGCCCCCGAGTGCGCCTTCCTGCTCGGCGCCACCCCCGACGTGCCCGCGCCCTCCGCCGGGTCGGACCTGGAGGAGGTCTTCCTCGGCGGCCTCGACCGCGCCGCCGGTGTGGAGCTCCTGGAGCGGACCGTCGGCCGCGTCCTCACCGAGGAGGAGGCCAACTGGGCCGGCGACCTGTGGTTCGAGTCCGAGGGCCTGCCGCTGCGCTTCGTCCAGGCCGGCGCCCTGCTCCGGCAGCGCGAGCAGCTGCGGGCCGACACCGGCGCGGTGGACGAGTACGGCGTCTTCGAGGACGTACGCCGGCCGGCGGACATGCCCGTCGAGCTGGAGGAGGACGTCCCGCTGCCCTCCCTCGGCGAGGCCGCGGCCCCCGCCCCGCTGCTCGCCTCCCGGCTCAGCGCCTCCGCCCGCGCCGCCCTCCGCTTCGCGGTCGCCCTCGACGGCGAGATACCCCACCAGGCCCATCTGCCCGCCCTGGTCGGCGACACCCACGCGGACGCCGCCCTCGGCGAGCTGGCGGGCTGCGGCCTGGTCTCCCCGGTCGGCTCCCGCTACCGCCTCGCGGCCGGGGTGCGGACCCAGCTGGAGGCCGCCGGATACGCCGAGGACGCGGCCGGCCACGCCCTCACCGCCGCCCAGCACTACGCCTGGTGGGCCGGCCACCCCTCGGTCACCCCCGAACGGGTGTGCGCCGAAGCCGACGCGGTCCTGGCCGCGCTCGCCGCCGTCGTACCGCAGACGGCCCCGCCCGCCGAGGGCGAGGAGAGCAGCGCCGTACGGCTGGCCCGCACGGCCGCGCCCGCCTTCGCCGCCGGACTCCACTGGAGCGCCTGGGAACGGGCCCTGCGGTCCGGCGCGGAAGCCTCCCGGCTGGCCGGTGAGGTGACTGAACAAGCCTATTTCCACCACGAGTTGGGGATCCTCGCACTCTGCGGCGGACAGCTCGACCGGGCCCGCGCCGAGCTGGAGGCGTCGGGCGGGCTGCGCGGCGCGCTCGCCGACAAGCGGGGCGCGGTCGCCGGCCGCCGGGCTCTGGCGCTGCTCGCCGACCGGGCCGGCGAGGTGCCCGGGCCGCCGGTGGCGGCGGGGGCGGAGCCGGGGCAGGAACGGCACGAGGAGCCGGCGCCACCGCTGCCCGGCCCGGCCGGCGACACCCTGCTCACCCCGCGGGCCGTGGTGCCCGGGGCGCGGGCCGGCGGCCTGCGGCGCCTGGCCCGGCGCAACCTGGTGGCGGCCGGCTCCGGCGCGCTGCTCGCCGCCGTGCTCGGTACGGTCGTCACGCTCGGCATGACGTCCGATCAGGAGGGCGACCGGAACCCGGCGGGCAAGGTCGAGGTCAACCCGTCGGCCACCCTGGGCGTGGACGACGGCGGCCCGGGCACGGACCCGACCGACACCGGCGGCACGGGCGGCACCGGCGCGGCCGGCGGCCGGCCCACGTCACCGGGCCCCGACGGCACCTACGGCACCGCGGACGACCCGGCGTCGCCGGACGGCACGCCCGGCCCCTCGGACAGCGCCGAGCCGTCCCCCTCCGGCACGTCCTCCGGCTCACCGTCCAAGTCCCCCAAGCCGTCGACGTCGACCGGCTCGTCGAGCGGCGGTACGACGGGGGGCACCACCGGTGGCACGACGGGCGGTACCTCGGGCGGCACCACCGGTGGCACGACGACCGGTGGCACGACGGGCGGGACCACGGGCGGCGACAGCGGCGGCAGCGACACCGGGGGCTCCACCGGCACGACGGGCGGCACCGCCGGCGACACGACCGGCGGCGGCTCGACGGGCACCACCACCGGTGACACGACCGGCGGCGGCTCGACGGGCACCACCGGCGACACGACGACCGGCGGGACGGACGGCTCCGCCGGGGGGACGTCGAGCAGCGCATCGGCATCACAGAGCGCACCGGGGGCGGCCGGCGCCGTGATGTGACGGCGGAGAACAGGGTGCAGGCGAAGAAAGGGTGCCGACGGGTTCTCCGGCGGTGCCCGACGGGCCTTGGCCGGTTCGGCACCGCCGGAAACCGCCGTACGGGCTGAGCGCCGTCGCGGCGGAGAAAAGGCGGGCGGCGGAGCAAAGGGGCGCGGCGGAGTAGGGCGGGCCGACCGAGAAGGCGAGAGGCGCCGGAGAAGGTGCGGGGCCGGGTGGGAGAACCCGGCCGAACTCGGCGGAGCCAGTGGGCGCCGGAGAAGGTGGGGGGCCGGGTGGGAGAACCCGGCCGAACTCGGCGGAGCCAGTGGGTCAGAACAGGCGGAGCTTGTCGTCCTCGATGCCGCGCAGCGCGTTGTAGTCCAGGATCTGGCAGTTGATGCCGCGGTCGGTGGCGAGGACGCGGGCCTGGGGCTTGATCTCCTGGGCGGCGAAGATGCCGCGGACCGGCGCCAAGTGGGGATCGCGGTTCAACAGCTCCAGATAGCGCGTGAGTTGCTCCACGCCGTCGATCTCGCCCCGGCGCTTGATCTCCACCGCGACCGTCTGGCCGTCGGCGTCCCGGCACAGGATGTCCACCGGTCCGATCGCGGTCATGTACTCGCGGCGGATGAGGGTGTACCCCTCGCCCAGCGTCTCGATGCGGTCGGCGAGCAGTTCCTGGAGGTGCGCTTCCACGCCGTCCTTGATCAGGCCGGGATCCACACCGAGTTCGTGCGAGGAGTCGTGCAGGATCTCCTCCATCGTGATGATCAGTTTCTCGCCCGCCTTGTTGACGACGGTCCACACGCCCTCGTCCTCGCCCGAACCCTCCTTGAGGGTGCAGGGCGGCGACATCCAGTTGAGCGGCTTGTAGGCCCGGTCGTCGGCGTGGATCGAGACGCTGCCGTCCGCCTTGACCAGGATCAGGCGGGGCGCCGAGGGCAGGTGGGCGGTGAGCCGGCCGGCGTAGTCGACCGAGCATCGGGCAATGACGAGACGCATGGTCGGCAACGCTACTCGACGCGCGCCGGTGCACGCGATCCGCCCATCCCGCTCCCTGTGAATCACCCCAATTGTCCCTGGAAACTCTTGTTCATCCCTGGCCGATAGTGAGCATGAGCAGACCGTTCCATATACGCATTCTGCTGGTGTGGTCACCGACCGTTGCCTACCGTAGAGAACGGGAGGTTGCGGCCTCTGTACGGAGCGTGTTCGAAATCGCGAACTCCCTGACCTGTCCGGCAACCCCTGCTCTTACGGGGGTGCGAGAGGAGAACCCATGTCGCTCGACGTCTCACCGGCCCTACTCGAACAGGCCGAGCGAGGCGAGGTCGACGAAGCAGCATTCGTCGACTGCGTCCGGACCTCCCTGCCCTACGCATGGGAGATGATCAGCTCCCTGGTGGCCCAGCTGAAGGTCGACGGCGGCCCCTTCGCCGACAACCAGACGCCCCCGCCGGACGAGCAGGCGCGCGGTCAGCTGCTGCGTGCGCTCGCGAGTGACGCCATCCGCGGCGCGCTGCAGCGGCACTTCGGTGTGCGGCTGGCCTTCCAGAACTGCCATCGCGTGGCGGTGTTCCCGCTGGACGCCTCGGTGGACGAGACGTTGGCCCGCTTCACATCGGTGCGCAACCAGTTGCTGAACCAGTCGCCGGAGCTTCGGGACTGCTGACGCCGCTTCGGTGCGGCCGAGGCACTAAGCCGCCGGCTTGCCGCTCCACCCGCGGGAGGTGCATTTCAGTACTGGGGCGGCAAGCCCCCCAGGTGGCTTGCGCGAGGGGGGTGCGTCAACGCAACTGGGGCAGCACCTCCGCGCCGAGCCGGCGGAGGTTCTCCTCCGTGGCCGCGAGGTCGCCCGAGCCCTCCGTCAGCAGGGCGAAGCGGGAGATGCCGGTGCGCTCCGCGGTGGCCGCGAGCCGGTC
The DNA here is from genome assembly GCF_055607665.1 of Streptomyces sp. NPDC036984. Lineage (NCBI taxonomy): Bacteria > Bacillati > Actinomycetota > Actinomycetes > Kitasatosporales > Streptomycetaceae > Streptomyces > Streptomyces sp. NPDC036984. The sequence continues at coordinate 57,067 of NZ_JBVJRL010000026.1, read as the reverse complement.
GGCGGCGAGCCGAGGGGTGCCGACCGGATGCAGTCCGCAGAGCAGTTCGGTGTAGGCGTACGGGTCGCGCTTCGCGCGCGCCCGTCCGTCCACCGTCACATGGGCGTCCAGGCCCTGCCTCAGCCAGCCGGGCATCGCCTTCAGCAGCGTCTCCGCCGCGTCCGTGCGCCGGTCGGCGAGCTGGCAGACGCCGGCCGAGACGTGCGCGGCACCCGTGATCTCCTCGGCCGACCGGCCCGCCGCGCGGGCGCAGCGCCGCCACAGGGCGACCATCTCGGCCTTCTCCTCGTCCCCGACGTGCATGCCGAGCAGCATCGGCAGCCCGCGCTCGGCGGCCAGCCGGACGCTCGACGGCGAGGTGCAGGCGAGGACGACCTCGGGGCCGGGGGTGTCCGTCAGGGCCTCCGACGGGCGGGGCACCACCGGAACCTCGCGGAAGGAGAAGCGCTCGCCGGATGCCGCCACGGACGGCTCGCTCAGCCAGCGCAGCAGCAGATCGAGCGACTCCGGGAACCCTTGTTCGTACGCCTCGAGGCCCGCGCCGAACACCTCCAGGTCCACCCAGGGGCCGCCGCGCCCGACGCCCAGCGTGAACCGGCCGCCGCTGGTCAGATGGAGCAGCGCGGCCTGCTCGCCGAGGGTCACCGGGTGGGTGGTCGGCAGTACGCTGACCGCCGTGCCGACCCGGATCCGCTGGGTGCGGCCGAGCAGCAGCGCGGCCAGGGTGATCGCGGACGGGCATGTGCCGTAGGGCACGAAGTGGTGCTCGGCCAGCCACACCGCGTCCAGCCCGGCCTGCTCGGCCACCTCGGCCGAGCGGACCGCCCGGTGCAGGGCCTCCCCGGGGCCCTGGCCCGGGAACTGGGCGGCCAGCACAAAACTTCCTAGGTGCATCGCATTTCCTGCTTCCTTGGCTCCGACCCGGAGCTCCCCCGCCCGGCATAACCGTCTGACACGTGCCCAGGACACGGCCTGGCGAGGAGATTTGCGGATTGTCTGCAGAATGACCCGTTCCGGAGGGGGACTTGTACGGGTTGGTTCCGTACGCGTACCCCACTCGGCGGCGCGTAGGCTGGATGCAGCCCGTGCTTCCTGTATAGCCCCGAGAGGTGTCCCGTGTCCCCGCGCCGCAACCGTCCGAAGGCAGCCGGATCGTCGGGCCGGAGCGCCGAGGACGACCGCGCCGGCCGGTACGGCGGCTGGCAGTCCACGGAGAGCTGGCAGGGCGAGGAGTGGAGCGTGCGGCATGTCGCCGGGGCCGGCGCGCAGGGCAAGACCTACCGCTGCCCGGGCTGCGACCAGCTGATCCCCTCCAGCATGCCGCATGTGGTGGCCTGGCCCGAGCACGCGGGCGTCGACGACCGCAGGCACTGGCACAAGGCGTGCTGGAACGCGAAGGACCGCCGCACCACGCGGGTGCAGCGGTCCCGTAACGCGCCGAGGTTCTAGGGCGCCGGCGCCCCGGAGGCGAGGGGCCTCACACGTCCCGGCTCTGGAGCAGCGCGTACGCGCCCGCGTACACCGCCGCCGTCACACCCACCATGATCCACAGCGGGTCCCAGCCGGACGGGCCCGAATCGGACAGCGAGTTGGCGTAGAACACGCTCAGCTGGTTCGGGATCGAGTACTCGAACAGCCACTCGCGCAGCTTGTTCAGCGACTCCGACACCATGAACAGCGCCAGCACCAGCGGCGCGAGGACCACGCCGATCATGATGGTGATGGCGCCCGCGGAGTGCCGGATGACCGAGCCGATGAGCAGCGAGAGCAGCCCGAGCAGCGCGATGTAGAGGCTGATGCCGACGGTGGCCTTCAACCACTCCGAGCCGGACGGGGTGCGGGCGCCGGTGCCCTCCAGCATGGACGCCTGGACCATGGCCACGAAGCCGGACGTGGCCAGGGTGAAGACGAAGGCGACGGCGAAGAACACGATCGACTTGGCGGCGAGCACCCGGGCCCGGCTGGGGCACGCGGTCATCGTCGTACGGATCATGCCCGTGCCGTACTCCGAGGCCGTGGTCAGCACGCCGAGCGTGATGATGCAGATGCTGCCGAGGAGCAGGCCGAAGAAGCCGAACGCCAGCGGGTTCTCGCCGCTCAGGCCCTCGGAGTCGGAGTTGGCCTCGACCAGCGCGCCGGCCAGCAGGCCGATGCCGACGACGAGCAGCACGAACACGCCGAGCGTCCACATCGTCGAGCGCACGGACTTGATCTTCGTCCACTCGGAGGCCAGCGCATGCCCGAGGTGGGTGCGCACGACCGGGATGGGCGAGGTGTAGCCGGGGTACGGCCCACCGGGCGCGGGTGCGGGGGCCTGCGGCATCGAGGGCTGGTGGGTGCTCATCGGGCGTCCTCGGGCTGGGTCGGGTCGGCAGGGGCGGAGGCGGAGGCGGCGGCCGGGGCGGCCGCGGCGGGTGCCTGCTGCGGCGCGGGCGGGGCGGCCGGGGCCTGCGGGGCGGCGGCCGGGGTCTCCTTGACCAGGGCCGGCGGCTGGTCCTGCGGCGCCGGGGCGGCCGGCTGGGACTGCGCGGGCTGCCCGGCCGGTGCGCTCGGCTGGGCGTACGGGTTGGCCGGGCCGGCCCCCGCGCCCGGAGCGCCGTACCCGCCCGCCGGGGCACCGCCGTACGGGCCCGCGGGCGTGGCCGGCATCGCGAAGGGCTGCCCGCTCTGCTGGGGCGGCGGCGGGGCGTACCAGCCGGGCTGGCCCTGGCCGGGCACCGGCACGGGCGGCTGGGCGCCGGGCGGCAGCGGCTGCTGGAGGCCCGCCTTCTGGTCGACGGTCGAGCGGTAGTCCACGGCGCCCTGCGTCATCCGCATGTACGCCTCCTCCAGCGACGCCTGGTGCGGGGAGAGCTCCCACAGCCGGACGCCCGACTCGTGCGCGAGGTCGCTGATGCGGGGCAGCGGCAGCCCGGTCACCCGGAGCGCGCCGTCCTGCTCGGGCAGCACGTGCCCGCCCGCCTCGGTTAGCGCCGAGCTCAGCTTCTCGCGCAGCTGCGGCTCGGTGTCGGGCGTGCGCACGCGCGCGAAGTCGGCGGAGTTGGCCGAGATGAAGTCCTTCACGCTCATGTCGGCGAGCAGTTGTCCGCGCCCGATGACGATGAGGTGGTCGGCGGTCAGTGCCATCTCGCTCATCAGGTGCGAGGAGACGAAGACCGTACGGCCCTCGGCCGCCAGGGCCTTCATCAGGTTGCGGACCCACAGGATGCCCTCGGGGTCGAGACCGTTGACCGGCTCGTCGAAGAGCAGCACCTGCGGGTCGCCGAGCAGCGCGGCCGCGATGCCCAGGCGCTGGCCCATGCCGAGCGAGAAGCCCTTGGAGCGCTTCCTGGCCACGCCCTGGAGGCCGACGACACCGAGCACCTCGTCCACCCGCCGGGCCGGGATGCCCGACAGCTGGGCGAGGCTCAGCAGATGGTTGCGGGCACTCCGGCCGCCGTGCACGGCCTTGGCGTCGAGCAGCGCGCCGACCTGCCGGGGGGCGTTCGGCAGCTTGCGGTAGGGGTAGCCGCCGATGGTGACCGACCCGGAGGTGGGGTTGTCCAGCCCCAGGATCATCCGCATCGTCGTGGACTTGCCCGAGCCGTTCGGCCCGAGGAAGCCGGTCACGGCACCAGGCCGCACCTGGAAGGAAAGGTTGTACACGGCGGTCTTGTCGCCGTAGCGCTTGGTCAGGCCGACAGCCTCGATCATGCTCCGCACCCATCGAAAGGTTCAGGACAGCGGGGCACACGCCCCCGTAAGGGTTAGGAGGATATCGGGGCGTTGACGGTTCCGCCCAAGAGAAAGTAAAGCCAGAGCACTACTCGGGGTGACGAGGCGCTCTACTGGGCGTCCCGGCGCTTGAGCAGGAGGTAGCCGCCCGCCAGTGCGGCGGCCACCCACAACGCCATGATGCCGAGCCCGGTCCACGGGCCGTACGGCGTGTCGTCGCCGAGACGCGGCACCACCTGCATGATCCGGCTGCCCGCCTGGTCGGGCAGATACCGGCCGGCCCGCTTCGTGGCGTCGACGTTGCCGAGGATGTTGGAGATCAGGAAGAAGAACGGCATCAGGATGCCGAGGGACAGCATCGGCGAGCGCAGCATCGCGGCCACGCCCATCGAGAACACCGCGATCAGCGTCATGTACAGCCCGCCGCCGAACACCGCGCGCAGCACGCCCGGATCGCCGATGCCGGCCCCGTGGGCGCCCAGCATGGCCTGGCCGAGGAAGAACGCGGCGAAGCTGGTGGCCATGCCGACGGCCAGCGCGAGCGCCGAGGCCACCGCGATCTTGCCGAACAGGAACAGGCCGCGCTGCGGCACGGCGGCCAGGGAGACCCGGATCATGCCGGTGCTGTACTCGTTGGAGACGACCAGCACGCCGAACACGATCAGGGCGAGCTGGCCGAGCGTCATCCCGGCGAAGCTGATAACCGTGGGGTCGAAGGAGAGCCGCTGCCGCACGGGCATGCCGTCGTACTGGCTGCTCGCCAGCGCGGAGATCAGCATGCCGAGCGCGACGGTGACCACCACGGCCAGCGACAGCGTCCACACCGTGGACGCCACCGACCGGATCTTGGTCCACTCGGACCGGATGACCTGAACGGCCGCCATGGCTCAGCCCTCCTTCCAGCCGGTGCCCCGGTCCTGCGGGGCGGGACCCGGGCCGGCGTGTGCGTGGTACTCCACCGCCCCAGCCGTCAGCTGCATGAACGCCTCCTCCAGCGAGGCCTGCTGGGTGCTCAGCTCGTGCAGCACGAGTCCGTACCGCGCGGCAAGCTCGCCGATCTGCTCGGCCTTGCCGCCCTCCACCTCCAGCGTCCCGCCACCCGCCTCCACCACGGTGATCCCGGCCTGGTGCAGCACGTCGAGCAGCCGCTCGCGCTGCGGGGAGCGGACGCGGACGTACGAGCGCGAGTTGGTCCGGATGAAGTCGGCCATGGAGGTGTCCGCGAGCAGCCGCCCCTGTCCGATGACGACCAGATGATCGGCGGTCAGCGCCATCTCGCTCATCAGATGGCTGGAGACGAACACCGTCCGCCCCTGTGCGGCCAGCGACTTCATCAAGGTCCGGATCCAGTGGATGCCCTCCGGGTCGAGCCCGTTCACCGGCTCGTCGAACATCAGGATCCGCGGATCCCCGAGCAGCGCGGCGGCGATCCCGAGCCGCTGCCCCATGCCGTACGAGAACCCCTTGGCCTTCTTGCGCGCCACGGTGGTGAGCCCGACGGTCTCCAGCACCTCCGCCACCCGGCCGGGAGGGATGCCGTTGCTCTGCGCCAGGCACAGCAGATGGTGGTAGGCGCTGCGCCCGCCGTGCACGGCCTTCGCGTCGAGCAGCGCCCCGATGTACGTCAACGGGTCTTTCAGCCGGTCGTAGTGCGTGCCGTCGATGCGCACGTCGCCGGCGGTCGGGTGGTCGAGCCCGAGGATCATCCGCATGGTCGTGGACTTCCCGGCCCCGTTGGGTCCGAGAAAACCCGTCACGATGCCCGGCCTGACGGAGAAGGTGAGGTGGTCGACCGCCACCTTCTCGCCGTACCGCTTGGTCAGCCCCTCCAGCTCGATCATGCGGCCACGCTAAGACGGGCTCCGGACGCCTGCCACTTGAACGGTCGCGGTATGCTCCAGCCCCCGTGATCGGCCGGGGGCGCCGGGGGGCGGGGAGACGGGCGGGGGAGACAGTGGTCGAGGACGGCGGACCGCGCGCGGGGTCATGCGGAATCGGGGCGGGACTGGCGGTGGTGGCCGCCGGGGCGGCGGCCGGGCTCGCGGTGTGGCCGTACTCGGCGGCAACGGCCGGCTGTGGACCTTCGCCGCGGCCGACGGGGACCGGATCGGCGAGAGCGACGGGACCATGGTCCTCACCAACCGGTTCGCCGGGCGCACCCAACTCCTGCGCGCGGCCGGTACCTGGGTCGTGGTCAACGGCGAAGGCACCAAGGAACCGCCCCTGTACGGCCTGCGGTAGCAACGGCGAAGGGGCGGCGGGACCGGGTCCCACCGCCCCTCGGAGCGTCGTACGACTGTCCGGACCTACCGGGATTGCTGCGCCGGAACGCCCCGGGAGATCGGCTCGTCGTCGGTGGACGTGCCGGCCGCGGCCACCGCGGCACCGGTCAGCGTGGCGAGCATCTCGCGGACGTTCGTCAGCTGGGCGTTGATGCTGTCGCGGCGGTTGGTGAGCGCCGCCAGCTCCCGCTCGGATTCCGAACGGATCCGGTCGGCCTTGGCGTTGGCGTCGGCCACGATGTCCTCGGCCTGGCGCTGAGCGGTCTCCACCGTCTGGCGGGCGCGGCGCTCGGCGTCGGTGCGCAGCTTCTCCGCCTCCAGGCGCAGCTGCTCGGCCCGGTGCTCGATCTCGGCGAGGCGCTTCTCGGCCTTCTGCTGACGCGAGGCCAGGTCACGCTCGGACTGCTCGCGCCGCTTGGCCAGGTTGGTCTCGAAGTCGGCGGCGGCCTGCGCGGCCTTGGCGCGGGTCTCCTCGAAGAGGGCGTCCGCCTCCTCGCGCTTGGACTGCGCGTCCTTCTGCGCCTCGGCGCGCAGCTGGGAGGCGTCGGACTTGGCCTTCTCGACGATCCGGACGCCCTCGTCCTCGGCCTTGGCCTTGCGCTCGGCCGCGTACGACTCGGCGTCGTTGCGGACCTGCTGGGCCGCCGACTCCGCGAGGTCGCGGTGCTGCTCGGCCGCCCGCCGGGCCTCCTCACGCAGCTCCTTGGCCTCTTCCTCGGCCAGGCGCAGGATCTTCTCGACCCGTGCACCGAGACCCGCGTACGACGGCTCGGCGTCCGTGATCTGAGCCTGGGCGTTCTGCGTTTCGAGGTGCAGCTCCTCGATCCGCTTCTCCAGAGCGGTGATGCGGGCGAGAGCACTGTCACGGTCGGAGACGAGCTTGGAGATACGTTCGTCCACCTGAGCGCGGTCGTACCCACGCCGCACAAGCTCGAAGCCGTAGGGGGAAGTGTCGCTCATGGGGTTCCTGTCGAATGAGACCGGTGAGGTGATAAGGGGAATCCTAGGGGCCGAAGCGGTGTGTCATCGAGCGGATACGATTTTGATCTGGAGAATGGCACCTCTTTTGAGTGGCCGACCGTCGGACGGCTTGCCAAGGAGTCGGGCAAAGACCCCAGAAGACACCGGAACGTCCCTCTTCCGCTAGCTGTCCGAGGACTTTCCACCCGATCGAGGGGCACCCACGGTGGCGCTCGTCTTGACCCCGTTGTCCTTGCCGGCCGACGGCGCCTCGAAGGATTCCAGCGCCTCCAGGACGTCCTGGACACGGGAGATCTCGGCGTTGATGTCCTCGCGCCGGCGCACCAGGATCTCCAGCTCCCGCTTGCCCTCCTCGACCGTGCGCCGGGCCTCGCGGATCGCCTCCGCCTTCAGCTCCTCGGCCTCCTTGATCAGGCGGGCCTTCTTCTGCTCGGCCTCCTTGAGCAGACCCTCCGCCTTCTTGACCGCGGCGATGCGCACCTTGCCCGCCTCGGAGCTGGCGTCCGAGACCAGCTCCTTGGCCTTCGCCTCGGCCTTCGCCAGCTGCTCCTCGGCGGCCTTGATGAGCGCGTCGCAGCGGTCGCCGGTGGACTTCATGGTCTCGGCGGCCTCGCGGCGGGCCCGCTCGTGCAGCTCCTCGATCTCCGTGGTGATGCGGTCGCGCAGCTCCTCCGCGCGCTCCCTTATCGCGGTCGCGTCCCGGCGGGCGCCGACCAGCAGCTCGTCCGCGTCCGTACGCGCCTTCTCCACCAGCGAGTTGCCCTCGATGGTGGCCTCGGAGACGATCCGCTCCGCCTCGCTGCGGGCCGCACCGACCATCGTGTCGGCCTGCGACTCGGCGTCCGCGGTGGTCTTCAGGGCCTGCCCCTGCGCCTCGGTGAGCAGCTTGTCGGCCTCGGCCGTGGTCTCCGTGATGAGCTTGTCGACCTGCTCGGCCGCCTCGGAGCGCCGCTTGTTGGCGTCCTTGCGGGCCTCGTCCAGGGCCCGCTCGGCCTCCTCGCGCGCGGAGTTGACGAGCCGCTCGGCCGCTTCTTCCGCGTCCGCCTTCAGCTGCTCGGCCTCGGCCCGCACCCGCTCCGCGTGCGCCTGGGCGGAGCCGACCGTCTCGGCGGCCTCGGCGCGCAGCCGTTCGGCCTCGTCGGTGGCCTCCCCGAGGAGCTGTTCGGCCTTGGCGACCGCCTCGGCACGGACCCGGTCCGCCTCGGCGACGGTTTCGCTCTGGAGCCGTTCGGCCTCGTTGCGGGCTTCGGTGATGAGGGTGTCGGCCTGGGTCGCCGCGTCCGAGCGGATGCGGTTGGCGTCCTCGCGGGCGTCCGCCCGGGTCCGGGTCGCCGCCTCGGTGGCCTCGGCGAGCGTCTCCGACGCCTCCGTCCGGATCCGCTCCGCCTCGGCGGCGGTCTCGGCCTGGAGCCGCTCGGCCTCCGTGAGCGCCTCGGTGCGCACCCGGTCCGCCTCGGCCACGGTCTCGGTCTGGAGCCGTTCGGCCTCGTTGCGGGCTTCGGTGATGAGGGTGTCGGCCTGGGTCGCCGCGTCCGAGCGGATGCGGTTGGCGTCCTCGCGGGCGT
>NZ_JBVJRL010000026.1:0-48426 GCF_055607665.1 Streptomyces sp. NPDC036984 | reverse complement strand
TCCGCCCGGGTCCGGGCCGCCGCCTGGTCGGCCTCGGCGAGCGCGTCCGACGCCTCGGTGCGGACCCGCTGGGCGTACTCGCCCGCGTCCGCGCGCAGCCGCTCGGCCTCGGCGATCGCCTCCGCCATGGTGCGCTCGGCCAGCGCCTTGGCGGCCTCCGACTCCTCGTTCGCCTCGCGCCGCATCCGGGAGGCGTCCTCGCCCGCCCGCTCCCGCTCGGCGTAGGCGTCGGCGCGGACCCGGTCCGCCTCCTCCTCGGCCTCGCGCCTCGTGCGGTCCGCCGCGTGCTCGGCGGCCGAGCGCAGCCCGGCGATCTCCTCCTGCGCCTGCTCGTGCAGCCCGGCGACGGAGTCCCGCACCTGCTGGGCGTGCTGCTCGGCGGCCGCGACCATCTCCGTGGCCCGCCGGTCGGCCTCCTCCACCAGCCGGGTCGCCTCGGTCTGCGCCTCCTCCACGCGCTTGCGCGCCGAGGCCAGCAGTTCCTCGCTCTGCTCGCGGGCCCGCTGCCGCTCCTGGTCGGCCTCCGCGCGGGCGGCGCCGAGGAGTTCCTCGGCCTCGCGGCGGCGCCGGGCGGCCTCCTCCTGCGCGGCGGCCAGCGTCTCGGACGCCTCCGTGCCCAGCCGCTCGGCGGCGGCCTGCGCCTCCGCACGCACCCGGTCGGCGGTGTCCTGCGCCTCCGCCTTGAGCCGCTCGGCCTCCGCGGCGGCCTCGGACCGCAGCCGTACGGCGATGGCCTCGCCCTCGGCGCGGGAGGCGGACGCGTCCGACGCGGCCTCGGTGCGCAGCCGTTCCGCCTCGGCCTCGGCCTGCTGCTGGAGCGTACGGATCCGCTCGGCGGCCTCCGTGCGCAGCCGCTCGGTCTCCTCGGCGGCCTCCCGGCGGATCCGGGCGGCCTCCTCACGGGCGTCCGTGAGCGCCTGTTCGGCCGACGCCAGCCGCTCCTGCGCCTCCGTCTGGAGCCGCGTCAGCTCCTCGGCGGCCTCGGCACGGCGGGCCTCGACGGCCTTCTCCGCCTCCTCGCGCAGCTCGCGGGCGGCCTTCTCGGCGTCCGCGGCGACCGTCTCGGCCTGCTCGGCGGCCTCGGCGCGCAGCCGGTCGGCCTCCTTGCGGGTGCGCTCCAGGGTCTCCTCGGCCTGCCGGCGCAGGCCGGTGGCGCGCTCGATGGCCTCGGTGCGGACCTTCTCGCTGTCCGTCGTCGCGGTCTTGCGCAGCTCGTCGGCGTCCGCCTTGGCCTTGGCCAGCAGCTCCTCGGCGGACTTGGCCGCCTCCTCGATCTGCGCCACCGCCTCGCGGCGGGCCTCGGCGCGGATCGACTCGCCCTCGGCGACCGCGTCGGCGCGCAGCTGCTCGGCCTCGCCGCGCAGCCGGCGGGCCTCCTCCTGGAGCTCGACCGTCTTGGCGCGGTACTCCTTGGTGTCGTCCTTGGCCGCGCCCTTGAGCTGCTCGGCGATGTCGTGCGCCTCGGCGCGCAGCCGGTCCGCCTCGGCCTCGGCCTCCGTACGGATCCGCTCGGCCTCCTCGGCGGCGGCCTTGGTGGTCCGCTTGGCTTCCTCGGACGCCTTGTTGAGCACGTCTTCGGCGGTCTTCGCCGCCTTCGACAGCTGGGTGGCCGTCTCCTCGGCGGTGATCGAGCGGGCCTTCTCGGCGGCCTCGGCGACGATCTTCTCGGCCTCGGCCCGGGCGTCGGCGACCAGCTGCTCGGCCTCGGACTTGGTGTGCTCGGCCTCCTTGGTGGCCTCCTCGACCAGCCGGGCGACCTGCTCCTTGGCGGTGCGCGTGCGCGTCTCGTTGGCGGCCTCGGCGCTCGCGAGGGCCTTGGAGGCGGCCTCCTTCGCCTCCGTGACCACCTTCTCGGCCTCGGCCTGCGCCTTGCGCAGCGCCTCCTCGGCCGCGGCCATCCGCTCCTCGGCGGCCCGGCTCAGCTCGGCGGCCTGCCGGCGAGCGGTGTCCGACTGGGTGACGGTGGTGGTCCGCAGCTGCTCGGCGTGCTCGGTGGCCTCCTGCGCCTGCGTGGAGGCGGCGTTCAGCAGCCGCTCGGCGTCGGTGCGGGCGCGGCGCAGGAGCTGCTCGGCCTCCGCGCGGGCGGACTCGGCCTCGCTCTGCAGTCGCTCCCGGGCCTCCCGGGTCAGCCGTTCGGCCTCCGTGCGGGCGGCGGCCATGGCCTGCTCGGCCTCCGCGCGGGACTCGTCCAGCAGCCGGCGGGCCTGCTGCTCGGTGCGGGCGCGCAGCTGCTCCGCCCACGCCACGTTCTCGTTGACGTGCGACTCGACGGTGGCCCTGCGCTCGGCCAGCTCCTGGTCCAGCTGCTGGCGCCGGGTGACCGCCTCCTGGTGCAGCTCGGCCTGGAGCCGGGCGGCCTGCTCGGCGTGCTCCTGGAGGATGCGCTGGGTCTGCGCGCGGGCCTGGCTCAGCTCCCGCTCGGCGTCCTGGCGCAGCTGCTCGGCCTGGATCTGGGCGTTGCGCAGCAACTGCTCGGCCTGATAGCCGATGTCACCCGCGTCGTAGGCGGGCCGGGTCATGAGGGTGCGGCGCGCCTCGTGCAGCTTGGCGCGCAGCACCTCGACCTGGTAGCCGAGGTCCTCGGCGTGCTGGATCGCCTTCTCCCGCTCGGTCCTCAGCCGCTTCATCTCGGCCTCGAACCGAGAGAGGTGGTCGACGTCAGCCGCCGGCTCTCGCTCCTGGCTCTCGTAGCCCCGCACTGCGCGGTCCCATCCGTCCCCTGGTCAGCTTCTGCAACGAGCTCCGTCCATCCGACGAACGGGGCCCCCGGGGAATGGTGTCAGATCAACGGCGGAGCACGGGCTGCTGCCCCGACGCTCGTCCCCCGAAACCCGGACCCCGGCATGCGGTCGCCCCGGTTGAAGGGACGACCGCCCCCAACCCTACCGGCCCTTATGTACGGGGGTCAGTGCTCGGGCGACTCAACAGGGGCCGAAGTGACCAGTTCTGTGAGGACACCATGGCAGTCCTTGGGGTGCAGGAAGGTGATCCGCGACCCCATGGAGCCGCGTCGTGGCTCCTCGTACAGCACGCGGACGCCCTTCTCCCGGATGCCGGCGGCGTCGCCGTCGACGTCCGCCGTACCGAAAGCGATGTGGTGGACGCCCTCCCCGTTCTTCGCGAGCCACTTGGCGACCGTGGAGTCCTCGCGGATCGGTTCCAGCAGCTGGAGGTAGGAGGCGCCGCCGTCCGACGTCTCGTTGATCTTGAGCATGGCCTCGCGCACGCCCTGTTCCTCGTTGACCTCGGTGTGGAACACCTCGAAGCCGTACGTGGCCCGGTAGAACTCGACGGTGGCGTCGAGGTCGTGGCAGGCGATCCCGATGTGGTCGATTCGCGTCAGCATGGATTCAGTGCAGCGCTCCTGGGGTGGTTACGCAACGTGCGCGCGATCACACCGACAGGCCGGTGACGCCGTGTCCAACCGCTCAGTACATTCGAAGTAAACCCTCGTTCACTCCTCGGCTGTGCAGGCCGGTAAGGGGATCGCACCTCATGTCTTCTGGAACGACCAGCTCGGTGATCGTCGCGGGCGCCCGGACGCCCATGGGGCGACTGCTGGGCTCGCTGAAGTCCTTCTCCGGAGCCGACCTGGGCGGCTTCGCGATCAAGGCCGCCCTCGACCGTGCGGGGATCGGCGGCGACCAGGTGCAGTACGTGATCATGGGCCAGGTGCTCCAGGCCGGCGCGGGCCAGATCCCGGCCCGCCAGGCCGCGGTCAAGGCCGGCATCCCCATGAACGTCCCGGCGCTCACCATCAACAAGGTCTGCCTCTCCGGCCTCGACGCCATCGCCCTCGCCGACCAGCTGATCCGCGCGGGCGAGTTCGACATCATCGTGGCCGGCGGCCAGGAGTCGATGACGAACGCCCCGCACCTGCTGCCGGGCTCCCGCGAGGGCTTCAAGTACGGCGCGATCCAGATGCTCGACGCGATGGCCCACGACGGCCTGACCGACGCCTTCGAGGGCATCGCCATGGGCGAGTCCACGGAGAAGCACAACACCCGCCTCGGCATCGGCCGCGCCGAGCAGGACGAGATCGCCGCCCTGTCCCACCAGCGGGCCGCCGCCGCACAGAAGAACGGCCTGTTCGAGGCCGAGATCACCCCGGTGGAGATCCCGCAGCGCAAGGGCGACCCGGTGCTCTTCAGCAAGGACGAGGGCATCCGCGGCGACACCACCGCGGAGTCCCTGGGCAAGCTGCGCCCGGCCTTCGCCAAGGACGGCACGATCACGGCCGGCTCCTCCTCGCAGATCTCGGACGGTGCGGCGGCCGTGGTCGTGATGAGCAAGGCCAAGGCCGAGGAGCTGGGCCTGACCTGGCTCGCCGAGATCGGCGCGCACGGCAATGTGGCCGGACCGGACAACTCGCTCCAGTCCCAGCCGTCCAACGCCATCCAGCACGCCCTGAAGAAGGAGGGCCTGGAGGTCTCCGACCTCGACCTCATCGAGATCAACGAGGCCTTCGCCGCGGTCGCCGTGCAGTCAATGAAGGACCTCGGCGTGTCCACGGAAAAGGTGAACGTCAACGGCGGCGCCATCGCGCTGGGCCACCCGATCGGCATGTCCGGCGCCCGGGTCGTGCTGCACTTGGCGCTGGAGCTCAAGCGGCGGGGCGGCGGCGTCGGCGCGGCCGCGCTGTGCGGCGGCGGCGGCCAGGGTGACGCGCTGATCGTGCGGGTGCCGAGGGCCTGAGCCCCCGTAGGTCCGATTCCGGTACGTCGGTGAAGTGAACGGAGCTGTGATGCAGGACGTCTCCTCTCTGGTGGCCCAGGCCAGGGAAGGCCGGCCGCGGGCCGTGGCCCGGCTGATCTCCCTCGTGGAGGGGGCGTCCCCGCAGCTCAGGGAGGTCATGGCGGCGCTCGCGCCGCTGACCGGCAACGCCTATGTGGTGGGCCTGACCGGCTCGCCAGGCGTCGGCAAGTCGACCTCCACCTCCGCGCTCGTCACCGCGTACCGCAAGCAGGGCAAGCGGGTCGGCGTCCTGGCCGTCGACCCGTCGTCCCCGTTCTCCGGCGGCGCCCTGCTCGGCGACCGGGTCCGGATGTCGGAGCACGCCTCCGACCCCGGCGTGTACATCCGCTCGATGGCCACCCGCGGCCACCTGGGCGGCCTTGCCTGGGCGGCCCCGCAGGCCATCCGCGTGCTGGACGCGGCCGGCTGCGAGGTGATCCTGGTCGAGACGGTCGGCGTCGGCCAGTCGGAGGTGGAGATCGCCTCCCAGGCGGACACGAGCGTGGTGCTGCTGGCCCCCGGCATGGGCGACGGCATCCAGGCCGCGAAGGCCGGCATCCTGGAGATCGGTGACGTCTACGTCGTCAACAAGGCCGACCGGGACGGCGCCGACGCCACGGCCCGCGAGCTGAACCACATGCTGGGCCTCGGCGAGTCCCGCGGCCCCGGCGACTGGCGCCCGCCGATCGTCAAGACGATCGCGGCCCGCGCGGAGGGCGTCGACGAGGTCGTGGAAGCCTTGGAGAAGCACCGGGCCTGGATGGAGGAGCGGGGAGTCCTCGCCGAGCGCCGCAAGGCCCGCGCCGCCCGTGAGGTGGAGACCATCGCCGTCACCGCCCTGCGTGAACGCATCGGCGACCTGCACGGCGACCGCCGGCTCAGCGCCCTCGCGGAGCGCATCGTCGCCGGCGAGCTGGACCCCTACCGCGCGGCGGACGAACTGGTCGCGGGCCTGACCCAGGGCTGACCCTGGTCAACGCGCCTTCGGCGCTGCTAGCTTGATCCGCATGTTCCTCTCCCTGGCGTAGAGCGCACCCGGGTTCGCGGGGCCGCAGAGCCGGCCACCGCGCCCTTCGGTGTCCCCTCTTACGCCTCTCGCAGAGGAACGTCCGCGTGTCCACGCATCTTTCGCGGCCCTCGTACGCCGCCGTTCTGCGCGTCCCTCATGCGCGCCGCACCTTCACCGCCGCCCTGACGGCACGCCTGTCCTACGGCACGGTCGCCCTGGCGGTCCTGCTGTCCGTCACCCGGGCCACCGGGTCCTACGCCGTTTCGGGTGCCGTGCTGTCCCTCTTCGGCGCCACGACGGTGTTCCTGATGCCGTTGCGGGCATCGCTGATCGACCGCCATGGACCGCGCCGGGCCCTGCTGCCCATGTCGGCGCTCCACGGCACCCTGCTGTGCGCCCTGGCGGCCTTCACCTGGCGCCCCGGGGCTCCCGCCCCGGCCATCGCCACGGCCGCCGCCCTCGCCGGGGCATGCGCGCCGCCGCTGGGCCCGACCATGCGCGCCCTGTGGTCGGAACTGGTCACCGACCGAGACCTGGTGCGGCGGGCCTTCAGTTTGGACGCGGTCGCCGAGGAGCTGCTGTTCGTCTCCGGCCCGGCACTGATCGGCGCCCTCGTGTGCTTCGCCCCGCCGGCCGCCGGAATCCTGCTCAGCGCGTTCCTGAACGTGGCCGGCACCTGCTTCTTCGTCACCTCCCCGGCCATGCCGGGCTCCCGGCCCGCGCCCGGCAGGCGAAAGCGCGCCGCCGTCCGCGGGCTGCTGCCCCCGGTCGCCGTCGCCCTCGGTGTCGGGCTGGCCCTCAGCGGCGTGGAGCTGCTGGTGATGGCCTTCGCCACGGAACGCGCGTACGACACCGCCCTGGTGCCCTGGGTGCTGGGCGCGCTCTCGGCGGGCAGCGCGCTGGGCGGGCTGCTCACCGGGGCGGTGCGGTGGCGTACGGCCGCCCGGTCCCGGTTGTGGCGGTTCGCGGCAGGCCTCGGCCTGGTGCTGGCGTCGGCCGGCCTGGCCCCGGGGCTGTGGACGCTCACCGGGGCGATGGCCCTCGCGGGCGCGTTCATCGCCCCGGCGCTGACGACGGCCTACCTCCTGGCCGACGAGACGGCCGGTGAGGACACCCGCACCCAGGCCGGTGCGTGGGTGAACATGGCGGTCAATGCGGGGAGTTCGGGCGGGGCGCTGGTGGCGGGAGTGCTGATCGCCCGCCTGCCGCTGGGGGCCTGCTTCCTGCTGGCGGGCGCCACCGCCCTGGCGGCGGCCGTCGTGGCGGCCGGGCCGGTCAGGGCCGCCCGCGCTGCCCCCGCAGGTGCTCGGCGATCGGCCTGAGCGCCTTGTCCAGCTCCATCAGTGCGTCCGGTGACAGCAGGTCGATGAAATGCCGCCGGACCGACGCCACGTGATGCGGCGCGACCTTCTTCATCGTCTCCAGGCCGTGTTCCGTGAGCACGGCGTACAGACCCCGCCGGTCCGTGTCACAGTTCTCACGGCGCACCAGGTTCGCGTTCTCCATGCGCGTGATCTGGTGCGAGAGCCGGCTCTTGGACTGAAGGGTCGCGGAGGCCAGGTCGCTCATCCGCATCCGTACGTCGTCCGACTCGGACAGGTTCACCAGGATCTCGTAGTCGTTCATTGTCAGGCCGAACGGCTGCAGATCCTTTTCGAGCTGGTACGTCAACAGCCTGTTGACCTCCAGGTGGGTGCGCCAGGCGCACTGCTCCGCATCGGTCAGCCAGCGCGTGGCCGTCTCGGTCTCCATGAATGAAGTCTACCTAAGAAGTTGAATGACGAACTACTTCGGGTGGTGTGACTGTGCGCACGCGTTCGATGTCACACTCCGCAGACTACCGCTCACAGCCCGAAGCGACGCTGGAGGTCTCCCAGCTGTCCGGGAAGGCGCGGTACGCCCGACGATTGCGGACCGTGTCCACCCGGTGCCGTTCCGCCACCTCCAGGCACCCCCGGTTCGGGGGGAACGACCCCCGTGGCCGCCTCGGCCATAAGGGTCTCCGTCGACTGGAGCAGAACCGTCCCGGCGCCCACGAACTCGAACTGGTGCTCCTCGCCGGAGACCCCGCCGAGGCCCGTCATTGCACGTAGACCGCCCAGTACACCCGCCATGTACCCGTGGTCGTAGTGATGGCACGGGGACGGGCAGTCGGCCCACCCGACGAGCGCCTGAGGGTCGACCCGGATCGGAGGTTCCATGAACACCACCGGACCGTTAGATGCGGCCACAAACTTTCCGGTTCCGATAAGGGTCAGAAAACCCGGCACGATCGATTGTTTCAGCGCGAGACTTGGCTGAAAAGCGAGCAGGTTGCCCGCGCGAATGGTCAAGTTCCCGTCGTCCAGGTCGAAGGAGTTGACGTCGAAGGCCCGGTCGGCCAGCAGCATCTTCCCGGAGCCGGCCGCCACGACCCAGTCGCTCGCGTGCAGTGGCGAATGGAACGACGTACGGACAAGTCGGTCGAGTCGCCCATGCCCGATGCCGTTGAACTCGATCGCCCCGTAGTAGGCGATCATCTTCCCCTTCTGGAGGAACCACTCCCCGCTCTTGAGCTCGACGCAGAAGGTGTACGTGTTCACGTTGTCGTCGGCGGGCAGTGTCATCGGGTCGTACACGACCGGCCCGGCGCCCGGAGTTCCGTAGGTGCTCACAGCTTCTCCTCCGACGCCTGGACGTACACCGTGCCGTTTCCGCTCAGTTCCAGCTGGAAGGCCTCACCGGAGCCGCGGCCCACCATGTCGCGCCAGCCGAGCGCGGTGGACAGCTTGTTGCGCACCTCTCCGTGGTGCGCGACGTACGCCTGCGGGTCGACGTGGACCGGGCGCTGCGGGGTGATCGGGATCTCGAAGACGCCGCCGTGCGCCATCACGGCCACCGCGCCGTGGCCCTGGAGGGTCGTCGTGAACAGTCCCTGCCCGGTGACCTGTCCGCGCACCAGGCCCATGACCCCGCCCTGTGCGCCCATGAACATCGTGCCCTGCCGCAGCGTGCCCTCGAAGGCGAGCAGCCGGTCGGCCTCCACACAGAGGGTGTCGCCGGTGAGGCCGATGACGTGCACGTGGTGGCCGCCGTGCCCGAAGAAGACCGTGCCGCTGCCCTCCACGGTCATCAGCGGGGTCGCCTCGCCGGTCACCCGGCGCCCGATCATGGACATGAGCCCGCCCTGGCCGCCCTGGACGTTGGGCGTGAAGGACACGTCCCCTTTGTAAGCGAGCATCGCGCCGCGCTGGCTGAACAGCCGCTGCCCCGGCAGCACGGTCGCCTCGACCATCTTCGAGTTGATCTCTCGGAACGTCATCTAGAGGTCCCCCGCGATCGTGTTCCGCTCGCTCGGCTGCACGTACACCAGCCCGTCGCCCTCGAAGCGGATCTGGAACGCCTCTCCGCCGCCCTCCCCGAGGAGTGTGCGGAAGGTCACGCCGGACTGGAAGGTCTGCCGTACGTCGCCCTGGTGGGCGACATAGGCGCCCGGGTCGACGATCAGTGGGTACTGCGGGCTGACCCGGAGGACGACCGCCGGGCCGTCCGAGATGATCGCCGCCTGGCCGTGGCCCTCCACGGTCGTCGTGAACAGGCCGTTGCCCTGCGAGGCTCCGCGCAGCCCCGTGAACGTCGTGCCCGTGCGCAGCCCCGCGTCCGTCGCCAGCAGGTTGCCCGCCTCGACGTACAGCTTGTCCCCCTGGAGGTTCACCAGGTTGATCTCGGCCGCCCGGTCCGCGAACCAGCAGGTCCCGTGCCCTCTCACCTCCATCACCGTCATCTGCTCTCCGGTGAGCCGCCGGGTCACCATCCCCCGCAGCCCCTCGCCGCCGCCGCTCAGCTTCTTGAAGGCCATCTGCCCGTCGTACGCGACCATCGAGCCGTTCTTCGCCTTCACGGCGTCCCCGGTCATGTCGACGGCGAGCACCTTGCTCCCTTGGAGTCGGAACATCGCCACGCTGCGAAAGTAGCCGCCGGCCGGGTGGACGGAACAGGGCCCGTGGGTGGATACCCACCCTGAGCGGACCCCTAGGGGCGCTGTTTGCCACAATGGGGGAACGCTTGTGCGTGCGTTCACAAATCGGCAGTCCGTAACCGGCAGGCCGTCGTCGAATACTCCCACCGAAGGTGACCCGTGGACATCAAGACCGCCACCGCCCTCCGCCGCCTCCGCCTGGTCTCGGCCCCGGAGGCCGTGTCCTTCCTGATCCTGCTCGTCTGCTCGGTGCTGAAGCGGACCACGGACTTCGACGCGGTGCCCGTGATGGGCGCGATCCACGGCGTCCTGTTCATCCTGTACGTGATCTTCTGGGCGGACGCCTGGAACCGCACCAAGTGGCCGCTGAAGACCGCCGCCCTCTACTTCGTCCTCTCGGTGCTGCCCACCGGCGGCTTCTTCGCCGAGCGCAAGCTGCGCCGCGAGGCCGAGAACGCGGTCAACGCGGCCATCGCCGCCCGCGCCCGCCAGGAAGGGGTCGTGAACGCATGATCGTCGCCTTCTCCGTGACGCCGCTCGGCGTCGGCGAGGACGTGGGGGAGTACGTCGCCGACGCCGTGCGCGTGGTCCGCGAGTCGGGCCTGCCCAACCGCACCGACGCCATGTTCACCTCGATCGAGGGTGAGTGGGACGAGGTCATGGACGTCGTCAAGCGTGCCGTCGCCGCGGTGGAGCAGCGCGCACCGCGCGTGTCGCTCGTCCTCAAGGCCGACATCCGGCCCGGTGTGACCGACGGGCTGACCTCCAAGGTGGAGACCGTCGAACGACACCTCGCCGAGTAGCGCGGTCCGCGCCGGACCCCGGTCCCGCGCGGTCCGCACCCAACCCCGGTCCCTGGGCCGGGGTTTTCTCGTCCCTCGTGTTTGAGCGATCGCTCAAAGAGGTGTACGTTCAACGGCAGTCGATTTGAGCAGTCGCTCAAAAACCATGCTGACGTGGGGGAACACATGGGTCTCTACATAGAGACACACATCCGCGCCGACCTCGACGAGCTATGGGCCCGCACCCAGGACCCGGCCCGGCACCAGCGCTGGGACCTGCGCTTCACCGAGATCGACTACCTCCCGCGCGCGGAGGGCGAACCACAGCGCTTCCGGTACGCCACGCGCGTGCTGCCGTTCCTCACGGTCTCCGGCACCGGCATCGCCGCCGGCGAGAAGGAGCGCTCCGACGGCACCCGCACCTCCGCCCTGCGCTTCACCTCCCCGCACCCGCTGTCCCTGATCGCCGAGGGCAGCGGCTACTGGCGCTACCAGCCCGACGCCCACGGCGTCCGCTTCCTCACCGGTTACGACTACCGCCCCCGCTGGGGAGCCTTCGGCGCCCTCGCCGACCGCCTGCTGTTCCGCCCGCTGATGGGCTGGGCGACCGCCTGGTCCTTCGACCGGCTCCGGCTCTGGCTGGAGCGGGGCGTCACCCCCGAGCGGGCCCTGTACAACTGGCTGGCCGAGCTGACGGTCCGGGCGCTCGTGCTCACCGCCTGCCTGACCGGGCTCGGACGCGGCTCGCTGCCCGGCCCGTCCGGACCCCTCGCGGACGCCCTGGCCTACCTGTGCCCCCTGCTGCTGGTGGTCGGCGTCTTCCTCGCCCTGTTCAAGGCCCCGCTCGCCGGCACTCCCGCCGCCCGCCGCTGCCTGCGCGCCCCCGCCACCCGGACCCGCGTGCCCCGCCTCCTGCGCACCTTGGAGAAGAACGGATGACCTCGATCTTCCAGACGGCCATGGGCCCCGCCTTCCACCGCCTGCACCCCGCGCTCCAGCGCCGCTTCTCGGTGGGCCTCGCGAGCGGCGAGGCGTGCACCGGCCGGGGCGTGATGGACCGGATCTGGCACGGACCGGCCTTCGTCAAGCCGTTCCTCGCGCTGGGCGCCACCCGCAACATCCTGGTCCCCCAGGCCGGCCGGAACATCCCCTTCGTGATCGAGAACGTGCCGTACGCCGACACCTTCGGCCGTGAGACGGTGAGCTTCGTGCGCACCTTCCACCTGCCCGGCCGCGCCCGCCGCTTCGACGCCCAGATGGTGCTCGGCCCCCGGGGCGACCGCATCCTCGACTACCTCGGCACCCACCAGCACCTCGCGAGCGACCTGCACCTCTCCGCCGAGCCCGACGGCTCCCTGCTCATCCGCTCCGGCACACACCGGTTCCGGGAAGGGCGGGTGGACGTCCGCGTTCCCGAACTCGTCGGTGCCACGGCCGAGGTGCGGGAGTCCTACGACGAGAGGGCCGGCCGCTTCCGCATCCGGGTCCGCGTGGTGAACCGGTACGTCGGGCCCCTCTTCGGCTACGAGGGCTCCTTCACGGCGTCGTACACCGACGTCCGTGCCTGCGGGGTGCGGCCCGGGCTGCGTCCGGTACGGGAGGAGGCGCGCGCGTGAGCCCCGAGACCGCGAAGGCGCAGGAGACCAAGGCGCGGCTGCTGGAGGGCGCGCTGCGGACGCTCACCGAGCAGGGCATCGCCAAGACCTCGGCCCGTACGGTGGCGGCGGCGGCCGGGGTCAACCAGGCGCTGGTCTTCTACCACTTCGGATCGGTGGACGAGCTGCTCGCCGCGGCCTGCCGGTACGGGGCGGAGAAGGCGGTGGCCCGGTACCGGGAGCGGCTCGCCGAGGTGGGCTCGCTGTCCGAACTCCTCGCCGTGGGCCGCGAGATCCATGAGCACGAGCGGGACGGCGGGCATGTGGCGCTGCTCGGGCAGCTGCTGGCCGGGGCGCCGACGCATGCGGCGCTGGGGCCGGCCACGGCCGACGGGCTGCGGCTGTGGATCAGCGAGATCGAGCAGGTGCTCAGGCGGGTGCTGGCGGCGACCCCGTTCGGTGAGTTCGCCGATCCGGCGGGGCTGGCGCGGGCGGTTGCCGCCTCGTTCGTCGGGATCGAGCTGTACGAGGGGGTGGACGAGGCCGGAGCGCACGCGGCGCTGGACGCGCTGGAGCAGCTGGGGGCGCTGGTGGCCGCGGTGGAGTCTCTGGGGCCGGTTGCTCAGCGGGCCGTTCGTCACCATCTGCGACGGCGCCGGGGCGGGCCGGCCCACTAGCCCGGGTGGTCGGGGTTCGGGTGCGGGTGCGTTGCGGCCTCGCACCCGCGCCCCTCGTTCGGTGGCCGTGCGCTGACGAGTGGACTCCCTCGCTGCGAGCGGTCAGCAGGCCCGCCTTCCGGAGCGATCGGTCCACAGACCGGGGCGGGCCGGGCGGTGTGGCCGGGCGGTGACCGAAACCCGAGACGGAGCTGACCGGCATATGACCGGCCGGTAGGGTCTGATGACGTGCCGAAGCCTCTCAGCCTCCCGTTCGATCCCATCGCCCGCGCCGACGAACTCTGGAAGCAGCGCTGGGGAAACGTGCCGTCCATGGCCGCGATCACCTCGATCATGCGGGCCCAGCAGATCCTGCTCGCCGAGGTCGACGCGGTGGTCAAGCCGTACGGGCTGACGTTCGCCCGCTACGAGGCGCTGGTGCTGCTCACCTTCTCCAAGGCCGGCGAGCTGCCGATGTCCAAGATCGGTGAGCGGCTGATGGTGCATCCCACGTCCGTGACGAACACCGTCGACCGGCTGGTGAGGTCCGGGCTGGTGGCCAAGCGGCCCAACCCCAACGACGGCCGGGGCACCCTCGCGGTCATCACCGACAAGGGCCGAGAGGTGGTCGACGCGGCCACCCGCGACCTGATGGCCATGGACTTCGGGCTCGGGGTGTACGACGCGGAGGAGTGCCGGGAGATCTTCGCGATGCTCCGCCCGCTGCGGGTCGCGGCACACGACTTCGACGAGGACTGACCCGGGGCAAGATCTCCCGGAACGGGTGGTTACGCTCGTTCCCATGAAAAAGAGCGTGCTGACCCGCTACCGCGTCATGGCCTACCTCACCGGTGTCCTGCTGGTGCTGCTGTGCCTGGGCATGATCGCGAAGTACGGGCTGGACGTCGACGGTGCCGCCGACTTCACCCGGGTCGTCGCCATCGCCCACGGCTGGCTGTACGTCGTCTACCTGATCTTCGCCTTCGACCTGGGCTCCAAGGCGAAGTGGCCGGTCGGCAAGCAGCTGTGGGTGCTGCTCGCGGGCACCGTCCCCACCGCCGCGTTCTTCGTCGAGCGAAAGATCAGCCGCGAACTGGACGCCCGGGCCGCCGACCAGGCCCCGGCCGTCGCCAAGGCGTAACACACACCGCCGTACGGACGCCGTACGGCGGTCTGCCATCGACATTTACTAGGACGTCCAAGTAAATTCGAAGGTATGGACGCTCACGCCATCGAGGAGGGCCGCCGACGCTGGCAGGCCCGGTACGACGCCGCGCGCAAGCGCGACGCGGATTTCACCACGCTCTCCGGCGACCCCGTGGAGCCGGTGTACGGGCCCCGACCGGGCGACACGTACGAGGGATTCGAGCGGATCGGCTGGCCCGGGGAGTACCCCTTCACGCGCGGGCTCCATCCGACCGGCTACCGCGGGCGCACGTGGACCATCCGCCAGTTCGCCGGCTTCGGCAACGCCGAGCAGACCAACGAGCGGTACAAGATGATCCTCGCCGCCGGCGGCGGGGGCCTGTCCGTCGCCTTCGACATGCCGACGCTGATGGGGCGCGACTCCGACGACCCGCGCTCGCTCGGCGAGGTCGGGCACTGCGGGGTCGCCATCGACTCGGCCGCCGACATGGAGGTGCTGTTCAAGGACATCCCGCTGGGGGACGTCACCACCTCCATGACCATCAGCGGGCCCGCCGTCCCCGTCTTCTGCATGTACCTGGTCGCCGCCGAGCGGCAGGGTGTGGACCCGGCGGTGCTCAACGGAACGCTCCAGACCGACATTTTCAAGGAGTACATCGCCCAGAAGGAGTGGCTCTTCCAGCCGGAGCCGCACCTGCGGCTGATCGGCGACCTGATGGAGTACTGCGCGGCGGGCATCCCGGCCTACAAGCCGCTGTCCGTCTCCGGCTACCACATCCGTGAGGCCGGGGCCACGGCCGCGCAGGAGCTGGCGTACACGCTCGCGGACGGCTTCGGGTACGTCGAGCTGGGCCTGAGCCGCGGGCTGGACGTCGACGTCTTCGCCCCCGGCCTGTCCTTCTTCTTCGACGCGCACGTCGACTTCTTCGAGGAGATCGCCAAGTTCCGCGCGGCCCGGCGCATCTGGGCCCGCTGGATGCGGGACGTGTACGGGGCGAAGAGCGAGAAGGCGCAGTGGCTGCGGTTCCACACGCAGACCGCGGGTGTCTCGCTGACCGCGCAGCAGCCGTACAACAACGTGGTCCGTACGGCGGTGGAGGCGCTGGCGGCCGTGCTCGGCGGGACCAACTCGCTGCACACCAACGCCCTGGACGAGACTCTCGCGCTGCCGAGCGAGCAGGCCGCGGAGATCGCGCTGCGCACGCAGCAGGTGCTGATGGAGGAGACGGGGGTCGCCAACGTCGCCGACCCGCTGGGCGGCTCGTGGTACGTCGAGCAGCTGACGGACCGGATCGAGGCGGACGCCGAGAAGATCTTCGAGCAGATCAAGGAGCGGGGCCTCAGGGCGCACCCGGACGGGCGGCACCCGATCGGACCGGTCACCTCCGGCATCCTGCGCGGGATCGAGGACGGCTGGTTCACCGGGGAGATCGCCGAGTCCGCCTTCCGCTACCAGCAGGCCCTGGAGAAGGGTGACAAGAGGGTGGTCGGCGTCAACGTCCACACCGGGTCGGTCACCGGGGACCTGGAGATCCTGCGGGTCAGCCACGAGGTGGAGCGGGAGCAGGTCCGGGTGCTCGCCGGGCGCAAGGCCGCGCGGGACGAGGCGGCCGTGCGCGGCGCGCTGGACGGGATGCTGGCCGCCGCCCGGTCCGGCGCCAACATGATCGAGCCGATGCTGGACGCCGTACGCGCGGAGGCGACCCTGGGCGAGATCTGCGGTGTGCTGCGGGACGAGTGGGGGGTGTACACGGAGCCGGCGGGCTTCTAGCGGTTTCCGGTGGCGTCAGGCGGACGAGGCGAGGCCCAGCAGCAGGACCCGGGTGAAGCTGCGGACCCATTCCTCGTCCGCCGGTTTGCCGCTGACCAGGGTGCGGTGCACCACTGCGCCCGCCACCACGTCGAAGATGAGGTCGCCCGTACGGGCGGCCTCGGCGGGGTCCGGTTCCGGCGGGAGTTCGCCGCGCCGCTGGGCCCGGGCGCGGCCCTCCAGAACCAGACGCATCTGGCGTTCCACGATGGAGGCGCGGATGCGCTCGCGCAGGGCGTCGTCGCGGGTGGACTCGGCGACCACGGCCATCAGGCCGCTCTTGGCCTCCGGGCGGGCGAGGATGGCCGCGAACTGGAGGACCACGCCCTCGATGTCGGCGGCGAGGCTGCCGCGGTCGGGGAGCTCGAGTTCGTCGAAGAGCTCCGCGACGGCGTCCACGACCAGCTCGTTCTTGCCGGCCCAGCGGCGGTAGAGCGTCGTTTTCGCAACCCCGGCCCGTGTCGCGACGTCTCCGAGGGTGAGCTTGGACCAGCCCAGCTCCACCAGAGCCTCCCGGGTCGCGGCCAGGATCGCGGCGTCCGCGGCGGCGCTGCGCGGGCGCCCGGTACGGCTGGCGGGGGTGCGGCTCTGCATTCCTCGACCATAACCGGCGGGAACTGTGCGGTCGTGAGGGAGATCACCGGTGTGCGGTGTCGCGCGGTGCCCTCATGGCATTACGCTACGACTCGTAGCGAAAGCTCGTGAGGGACGTACACGAGCGATGACCACAGGCGTGGGGTGGGGACCCGGCGCCGGCACACCGTTTTTCATTCAGGCGCGGGATCGGGGGAGGATAGACGCATGCAGCCACGGAACATGTCCATGAGCGGTGTCGTCGACCTCGCCGCGGTGAAGGCGGCCCAAGAGGCCAAGGCCAAGGCCGAGCAGGCGCGCGCCGAAGCCGCCCGGCAGGGTGGGACGGGGGCCGTATCTCCGGCCGATCTCGTCATCGATGTCGATGAGGCAGGGTTCGAGCGGGATGTCCTCCAGCGCTCCGCCGAAGTCCCCGTCGTCATCGACTTCTGGGCCGAGTGGTGTCAGCCCTGCAAGCAGCTGAGCCCGGTCCTGGAGCGACTGGCCGTCGAGTACGACGGGCGCTTCCTCCTCGCCAAGATCGACGTCGACGCCAACCCGATGCTGATGCAGCAGTTCGGGATCCAGGGCATCCCGGCCGTGTTCGCCGTCGTGGCCGGACAGGCACTGCCGCTGTTCCAGGGGGCGGCGGGCGAGCAGCAGATCCGGCAGACCCTGGACCAGCTGGTGGCGGTCGCCGAGCAGCGCTTCGGGCTGACCGGCCTGACCGTCGACCCGGACGCCGAGCCCGGCGGCGTCGCCCCGGCCGCGGCGCCGGAGGGGCCGTACGACGCGTTGCTGAACGCCGCCGCGCAGGCGCTGGACGCGGGCGACCTGGGCGGGGCCGTCCAGGCGTACCAGAACGTACTGGCCGACGACCCGGCCCACCCGGAGGCCAAGCTGGGTCTGGCGCAGGCCGAGTTGCTCCAGCGGGCGCAGGGCATGGACCCGCAGAAGGTGCGCCAGGAGGCCGCCGAGCGGCCGAAGGACATCGAGGCGCAGATCGCCGCCGCCGACCTGGATCTGGTGGGCGGCCATGTGGAGGACGCCTTCGGGCGGCTGATCGAGACCGTGCAGCGCACGGCGGGCGACGACCGGGACGCGGTACGGCTCCGGTTGCTGGAGCTGTTCGAGGTCGTGGGCCCGGAGGATCCGCGGGTGGTGGGCGCACGCAGGGCGCTTGCGCGCGCCCTGTTCTGACCAGTCGTTAAACGCCACGGCATGTGATGCCGGGGTGAAAAGTTGGCCGGGAAGGCCTCACGATGGTCGCGCTTTACCAAATCTTGGTAATCGTGACGGCTGTTACTCCGAGTAAATCGAAGCCGTTGGTCTGTCTGGATTCGTCCAGGGATCAACGGCTTTGCTCTACCCTCTGCCAGTACCGAGCGTCGCCTTCCGAGACCGGTCGGTCGTCCTCCGGTTATCCCGCCGTTACTAGCCAGTAACGAACCCCCTTGTGCCCGGGCCGAGAATGCACCACGATCGGCGACGCTCGGTCCATTCCCGTACCCCGGCACCCGGTCGGGTCACGGGAGACTCTGGGTCCCCACCGAGCAGGGCCGGCGGCAGTGGCGCCGGGTCTAGGGCAGGGGGGTCTTCGCCGGCCGGTGAAGCCTGTCCAGCAAGGTTGTGCGTGATGCGTGTCAGGCGCGACCAGTGGTTGTCGCTCGGGGGTGATCGCCGGTGATTCGGGCGCGGTTCGCGCCTCCGAGTGCGGGCGCTCTCCTTCCCGAGGACGTAGCACTTCTCCCATCCCTGCCCGGCTGAATCGCCGACTGTGGCGAGTCCGGGCCAGGAGATGTACGTCCGAGAAGGAGGAAATATGGAGTCCCAGGTGCGTGGCGGGACCAGATGGAAGCGGTTCGCTGTGGTCATGGTGCCCAGCGTCGCCGCGACGGCCGCGATAGGTGTCGCCCTCGCGCAGGGCGCTCTCGCCGCCTCGTTCAGCGTGTCCGGCCAGTCGTTCAAGGTGTCCGCCGACCAGCTCGTCGGCACCGGCTTCGAGCAGTACGGCGCCATCGACAGCGGCTACACGATGGACGGCAAGAAGACGGCGCACCCGGTGGCCGTCTCGGCGTTCAAGCACGCCGAGATCACCAACCTGTGCCAGTCCGTCGTCACGCCGGACGTGCCGATCTTCGGCAACGTCAGCCTCATCCTGCGGGCCGGCGGCGCGGGTCACGACAAGGTCCAGGCCGACAACATCTACATCGATGTTGCCGACCTCAACGCCGACGCGGTGTTCGACAACATCGACATCGGTGTGGCCACCAAGGACGCTTCCAAGGGTCCGGGCATGAAGGGCGGCGGCGAGCAGGCCAACCCCTTCGGCTTCGCCCAGCAGGCCGACAAGGCCACGCTGTCCGATGTGAAGCAGACGGCGTGGGCGACCACCGCCGGCACCTTCAAGCTCAGCGGCCTTCACATGTCGCTGTCGACGGGTGTCAAGGAGTGCTACTAAGCACTCGATGACGGGCGGGGGAGCCGGTGGCGCCCCCGCCCGTCCCCACTCCGGCCGCGTCCTCACACGCGGCCCACATCACCACCACAGCAACGCCGCACCAGGGAGCTGTTTTCCATGAGCGCCGAGACTCCTGCCGCCGCACCCGGCCAGTTCAGCCGCCGGAGGCTGCAGTTCCGCGCCTGGCGGGGCACACGTCCGTTCTGGGCCGGTCTGTTCGTCATGCTCGGCGGCCTTCCGATCATGTACTTCCCGTACGCCCACCTCCAGCTCGGCCATCTGACGCTGGCGATGGCGACCACCGCGGGAGCCGGCTCCCTGATCATCGGTGTGCTGCTCATCGTCCTGGGCATCAGCCTCTGGTTCCAGAAGCACGTACGGACCTTCGCGGGAGTCGCCGCGATCCTGCTCGCGCTGGTGTCCCTCCCCGTGGCCAACTTCGGCGGCTTCGTCCTGGGCTTCCTCATGGCCCTGATCGGCGGAGCGATGGCCGTGGCCTGGGCGCCGGGCGCGCCTCCGCAGCCGCAGCCGCCGGCCGAGGCCGCCCCGGGCGAGGGCGGTGCCCCCGAGGCCGCTCCGGAGCTGCCGCACCAGGGCACGGACCCGGCGGGCGACGCGGGCCCCACCGGGCCCTACAAGGCGCCCTGGGAGAACGACCTGTCAGGAACGAGCCCGGCCAACGGGGCGAACGGGAGGCACAGTGCCGGCTGACGAGGTGACCCGCGGGACCGACGTGGACGGGTCCCGCGCGAGAACCGGGCCCCGCCACGCGGCCCCCAGAAAGCCGCTGTTCACCAGGTTCCACATGCCCGCCGGCAAGGCCATAGCCTCGGTGGCGATGCCCACGGCGGTGCTCATGGGCATGGGATTCACATCCACGCTCGCCCTCGCCGACAACAACGGCAGCCCGTCCCCGTCGTCCTCGGCCAAGAGCCTGACGGCCGACGAGTACAAGGACTGCGTCAAGGCGCTGGACGACGACAAGGACGCCTCGGCCTCGCCGTCGCCGTCCGCGTCGCAGAGCACGGCGGCGGATTCCGCCACGCCGTCCCCGACGGCGACCGCGAACGCCCAGGACGGCAAGGACACGCAGGACTCGGGCGGCACCTCTTCGTCGGATTCAGGTTCCGGCGACAAGGCCGCGCCCAAGCCGACGGCGACCTCCGGCTCCTCCGACCCGGGCTCCGGCTCCGGCTCGTCGGACCCCGGTGCGGGCTCGGGCGACACGGCCACGCCGACGCCGACGGCCACACAGAGCAGCGGCGGGGACGTCCTCGACACCATCGGCGACACGGTCGGTGACATCCTGACCGGCGGCAGCAAGGACGAGGACTCCGGCACGTCGTCGGCGCCCCCGACGCCGACCGCGACGCCGTCCGCGTCCCAGTCGCCGTCCGCCACGGACACCGCGTCGGGCGACGGCGAGGGCTCCGGCGGCAGCGCCTCCGACACCGTCGAGGACACGGTGGAGAAGGCCACGGACACGGTCCGGGACACCACCGGCACGGTCGCCGACAAGGCCGAGGACGCCACCGAGGCGGCCGGGGACGCGACCGCGTCGGCCACGCCCAGCCCGTCCGCGAGCGAGTCCGCCTCCACCGAGGACTGCCCGGTCGCCACGGACGACGAGGGCGGCGTCGACAACAAGGTGCCGGTGGCGGACGACCCCTGGTACCTGAACGCCAGCTCCCTGCTCCTCAAGGGCGCCGACTACCAGGGCATAGTCGAGGTGAAGACGGCCAATGGCACCAAGAAGAAGGTGCTGAAGTACGTCATCTCCAGCGGCACCGACATCGGCGACCTGCACCAGACGGTGAAGGACAAGCAGGCGAACAAGACCTACCACGTGCAGGCGGCCAAGGGCTCGACGTCCACCATCACCGGCGGTGACACGGTGATGTACACCGAGAGCATCTCGGGCAACCTGTTCGGGCTGATCCCGGTGACGTTCAGCCCCGACAGCCCGCCCCCGCTGAACATCCCGCTGATCTACTTCACCAACGTCAAGGTGGTCCAGGCGGCCCAGTTCGGCGGCAACCTGCACGTGCCCGGCATGCACCTGTACACGACCGACTGAGCGGTCGCGCGAGCCAGTTCGGGAGCCGCAACACACCGAGGGGCGCCCCCCGCCGCGGGGGGCGCCCCTCAGTGCCGTCCAAGTCCCTTACGGGATATGTCAGTTGCTCTGGCCGACCAGGTGGTGGACGCGGAGCATGTTGGTGGTGCCGGGGACCCCGGGGGGCGAGCCGGCGGTGATGATGACGGTGTCGCCGGGGTTGAAGCGTCCCAGCCGGGCGATCTCCTGGTCCACCAGGTCGACCATCTCGTCGGTGGTGTTCACGAACGGCACGACGTGCGACTCCACGCCCCAGCTGAGGGTGAGCTGGTTGCGGGTGCCCTCGTCCGTGGTGAAGGCGATGATCGGCTGGGTCGCGCGGTAGCGGGACAGCCGGCGCGCGGTGTCACCGGACTGGGTGAAGGCGATCAGGCCCTTGCCGCCGAGGAAGTCGGCGATCTCGCAGGCCGCGCGGGCCACCGAACCGCCCTGCGTGCGCGGCTTCTTGCCCGGCACCAGCGGCTGGAGGCCCTTGGCGAGCAGCTCCTGCTCGGCCGCGGCGACGATCTTCGACATGGTCTTGACCGTCTCCACCGGGTAGGCGCCCACGCTCGACTCGGCCGACAGCATGACCGCGTCGGCGCCGTCCAGGATCGCGTTGGCGACGTCGGAGGCCTCGGCGCGGGTCGGACGCGAGTTGGTGATCATCGACTCCATCATCTGGGTCGCGACGATCACCGGCTTGGCGTTGCGCCGGCACATCTCCACCAGGCGCTTCTGCACCATGGGGACCTTCTCCAGCGGGTACTCGACGGCGAGGTCACCGCGGGCGACCATCACGGCGTCGAACGCCGCGACGACGTCCTCCATGTTCTCCACCGCCTGCGGCTTCTCCACCTTGGCGATGACGGGGACGCGGCGGCCCTCCTCGTCCATGACGCGATGGACGTCGTTGATGTCCTTGGCGTCCCGGACGAAGGACAGTGCGACCATGTCGCAGCCCATGCGGAGGGCGAAGCGAAGGTCGTCGACGTCCTTCTCGCTCAGCGCGGGCACGTTGACGGCCGCGCCGGGCAGGTTGATGCCCTTGTGGTCGGAGACGACACCGCCCTCGATGACGATGGTCTTCACCCGAGGGCCCTCGACGTCCAGGACCTTCAGCTCGACGTTGCCGTCGTTGATCAGGACCTGGTCGCCGCGCGAGACATCGCCCGGCAGCCCCTTGTACGTCGTACCGCAGATGTGCTTGTCACCCGGCACGTCCTCGGTCGTGATGACGAACTCGTCACCCCGCTCCAGCTCGACGGGACCCTCGGCGAAGGTCTCCAGGCGGATCTTCGGGCCCTGGAGGTCGGCGAGGACGCCGATGGGGCGGCCGGTCTCCTTGGACGCGGCCCGGACGCGGTCGTACCGCGCCTGGTGCTCGGCGTGGGTGCCGTGGCTGAAGTTGAACCGGGCCACATTCATGCCCGCCTCGATCATGGCGACGAGCATCTCGTGGGAGTCGACCGCGGGGCCGAGAGTACAGACGATTTTCGAACGGCGCATGGGGCGATCCTATCGGTTTGTTTCGCTACGGAATATTCCGTCTGGCGGAAGATACAAATGAGTGCCACACCGCTCAGGTGCTATTCAGTTGTTCTTTCCGACCAGTGCGTAGGTCTGCGTCGCGATCTCCAGTTCTTCATCCGTCGGCACGACGGCCACCGCCGCCCGCGCGGACTCGGGCGAAATCAGCCGCGGCTCGCCACCGCGTACGGCGTTCCGCTCCGGGTCGACCGCCAGGCCCAGCCCCTCCAGGCCCGCGATCGCAGCCTCCCGCACCGGTGCCGCGTTCTCGCCGACCCCGGCCGTGAACGCCACCGCGTCCACGGTCCCGAGGACGGCGTAATAGGCGCCGATGTACTTCTTGATCCGGTGAATGTAAATGTCGAAGGCGAGCGCGGCCTCTTCGTCGCCCTCGTCGATCCGGCGGCGGATCTCCCGCATGTCGTTGTCCCCGCACAGACCGAACAAACCGCTCCTCTTGTTGAGAAGAGTGTCGATCTCGTCCATGGACATATCCCCAACCCGTGCCAAATGGAAGATGACGGCCGGGTCCAGATCACCGGATCGCGTACCCATCACGAGCCCCTCCAAGGGCGTCAGCCCCATGGAGGTGTCCACGCACCGGCCCTTCTCGACCGCGGACGCCGAGGCACCGTTGCCCAGGTGCAGCACGATGACGTTCACCTCGGAGGGGTCCTTGCCCAGCAGCCGCGCGGTCTCCCGGGAGACGTACGCGTGCGAGGTGCCGTGGAAGCCGTAGCGGCGGATGCGGTGGCGGTCGGCGACCTTCGGGTCGATCGCGTAGCGGGCCGCCGACTCCGGCATCGTCGTGTGGAACGCGGTGTCGAAGACGGCGACCTGGGGCAGGTCGGGGCGCAGCGCCTGGGCGGTGCGGATGCCGGTGAGGTTGGCCGGGTTGTGCAGCGGGGCGACCGGGATCAGCCGCTCGATCTCGGTGAGCACCGCGTCGTCCACGACGGTGGGCTCGGTGAAGAACATCCCGCCGTGCACCACCCGGTGCCCGATCGCGGCCAGCTCGGGGGAGTCCAGGCCGAGGCCGTCCCGGCTCAGCTCCCCGGCGACCGCCTTGAGGGCGGCGTCGTGGTCGGCGATCGGCCCGCTGTGCTCCCGGGTGTCGCCCGAGGTGAGGCAGGTGTGCTTGAACCGGGAGGTCTGCTCGCCGATGCGCTCGACCAGGCCGACGGCGAGCCGGCTCCGGTCGCGCATGTCGAGCAGCTGGTACTTCACCGACGAGGAGCCGGAGTTGAGGACGAGGACACGGGTGGGCGTGGTCACTGCTGGGTCGCCTTCTGGGTCGCGGGCGTCTGGGCCTGGATCGCCGTGATGGCGACGGTGTTGACGATGTCCTGGACGAGGGCGCCCCGGGACAGGTCGTTGACCGGCTTGCGCAGACCCTGGAGGACCGGGCCGACGGCGATCGCGCCGGCCGAGCGCTGCACGGCCTTGTAGGTGTTGTTGCCGGTGTTGAGGTCGGGGAAGATCAGCACGCTCGCCTGCCCGGCGACCTCGGAGCCGGGCAGCTTGGTGGCCGCGACGGACGGCTCCACGGCCGCGTCGTACTGGATGGGCCCCTCGATCTTCAGGTCCGGCCGGCGCGAGCGGGCCAGCTCGGTCGCCTCGCGCACCTTGTCGACGTCGGCGCCCGAACCGGACGTACCGGTGGAGTACGACAGCATCGCGATCCGCGGCTCCACGCCGAACTGCGCGGCCGTGCCGGCCGACTGGACGGCGATGTCGGCGAGCTGCTCGGCGTTCGGGTCCGGGTTGACCGCGCAGTCGCCGTAGACCAGCACCTTGTCGGCCAGGCACATGAAGAACACCGACGAGACGATGGACGACTCCGGCTTGGTCTTGATGATCTCGAAGGCGGGCCGGATGGTGGCCGCCGTGGAGTGCACCGAGCCGGACACCATGCCGTCGGCCAGGCCCTCCTGGACCATCAGGGTGCCGAAGTAGTTCACGTCCGAGACGACGTCGTAGGCCAGCTCGACCGTGACGCCCTTGTGGGCGCGCAGGCCGGCGTACTGCTCGGCGAAGGAGTCGCGCAGTTCGGAGGTGGCGGGGTCGATCAGCTGGGTGTCCCCGAGGTCGATGCCCAGGTCGGCGGCCTTCTTGCGGATCTGGTCGACCGGGCCGAGCAGGGTCAGGTCGCACACGCCCCGGCGCAGCAGCACCTCGGCCGCGTGCAGCACCCGCTCCTCGGTGCCCTCCGGGAGGACGACCCGGCGCTTGTCGGCGCGGGCCTGCTCCAGCAGCTTGTGCTCGAACATCATCGGGGTGACCCGGTCGCTGCTCGGCGCCGAGACCCGGCGGGCCAGGTCGGCGGTGTCGGTGTACCGCTCGAACAGGCCGAGCGCGGTCTCCGCCTTGCGCGGGGTGGCCGCGGTCATCTTCCCCTCCAGGGAGAAGAGCTGCTCGGCGGTGGGGAAGCTGTTGCCGGACACCGAGATCACCGGGGTGCCCGGGGCGAGACGGGCGGCCAGGGTGAGGATCTCCTCGCTCGGCACCTCGTTCAGGGTGAGCAGCACGCCGGCTATCGGCGGGGTGCCGGCGCTGTGCGCGGCCAGCGAGCCGACGACCAGGTCGGCGCGGTCGCCCGGGGTGACGACCAGGCAGCCCGGGGTCAGGGCGCCGAGGAAGTTCGGCAGCATCGCACCGCCGAAGACGAAGCCGAGCGCGTCCCGGGCGAGCCCGGAGTCGTCGCCGAGCAGCACCTTGGCGCCGAGGGCCTGGGCGATCTGGGAGACCGTCGGCGCGGACAGGGCGGGCTCGTCGGGGAGTACGTACGTCGGCACCGGCAGCCGGTTCGCGAGCCGCACGGCGAGCTCGTCGCGGTCCTCGCGGGCCACTCGGTTGGCGACCATCGCGAGCACGTCGCAGCCGAGGGTGTCGTAGGCCCGGTAGGCGTTGCGGGTCTCGGCCAGCACGGACTCCGCGGACTGCTTCCGGCCGCCCACCACCGGGATCACCGAGGCGCCGAACTCGTTGGCGAGCCGGGCGTTCAGGGACAGCTCGTCCGGCAGCTGGGTGTCGGCGAAGTCGGTGCCGAGGACCAGGACGACGTCGTAGTCCCGGGCCACCATGTGGAAGCGGTCGACCAGGGCGGAGACCAGTTCGTCGGCGCCCTGCTCGGCCTGGAGCGCGGACGCCTCGTGGTAGTCCATGCCGTAGACGGTCGCCGGGTCCTGTGAGAGGCGGTACCGGGCCCGCAGCAGCTCGAACAGGCGATCGGGTCCGTCGTGGACGAGCGGCCGGAACACACCCACCCGGTCGACCTGCCGGGTCAGGAGTTCCATGACTCCCAGCTCCACGACCTGGCGGCCGTCGCCGCGGTCGATCCCGGTCACGTACACGCTGCGCGTCACGTGTCCACTCCGTTCCTCATGTCGCTTCCGTCGCCTCTGCGGCATAAAAATCGCTCACCAAGGTGAGCTGAACCCTCTTGACAATACCCCTGCTGCCGGTTAAGGCGCCCGTCAAGACTTCGCCTGCCCCGGGGACGT
This sequence comes from Streptomyces sp. NPDC036984, assembly GCF_055607665.1. Taxonomy (NCBI): domain Bacteria; kingdom Bacillati; phylum Actinomycetota; class Actinomycetes; order Kitasatosporales; family Streptomycetaceae; genus Streptomyces; species Streptomyces sp. NPDC036984. Next base: position 22,574 of record NZ_JBVJRL010000026.1, on the reverse strand, counting down.
GAAAGAATCGACACTGGCTCCCCGGTAACCGACAGCGAGCAGGAGACACAGCACGATGCGCATCGGAGTTCTCACCGCAGGCGGCGACTGCCCCGGCCTGAACGCCGTGATCCGGTCGGTCGTGCACCGGGCGGTGGCGCAGTACGGCGACGAGGTCATCGGCTTCGAGGACGGCTACCGAGGTCTCCTCGACCGTCACTACCGCACCCTCGATCTGGACGCGGTCAGCGGCATCCTGGCCCGCGGCGGCACCATCCTCGGCTCGTCCCGGCTCGAGCGCGACCGGCTGCGCGAGGCCTGCGAGGGTGCGGCCGACATGGTCGAGGAGTTCGGCATCGACGCCCTGATCCCGATCGGCGGCGAGGGCACCCTGACCGCGGCCCGCATGCTCTCCGACGCGGGCCTGCCGGTCGTCGGCGTCCCGAAGACGATCGACAACGACATCTCCTCCACCGACCGCACCTTCGGCTTCGACACCGCCGTCGGCGTGGCCGCCGAGGCGATGGACCGCCTGAAGACCACGGCCGAGTCCCACCAGCGCGTGATGGTCGTGGAGGTCATGGGCCGGCACGCCGGCTGGATCGCCCTGGAGTCCGGCATGGCCGCCGGCGCCCACGGCATCTGCCTGCCCGAGCGCCCCTTCGACCCCGCCGACCTGGCCAAGATGGTCGAGGAGCGCTTCGCCCGCGGCAAGAAGTTCGCCGTCATCTGCGTCGCCGAGGGCGCTCACCCCGCCGAGGGCACCATGGACTACGGCAAGGGCGAGATCGACCAGTACGGCCACGAGCGCTTCCAGGGCATCGGCACCGCGCTGGCGTACGAGCTGGAGAGGCGGCTCGGCAAGGAGGCCAAGCCGGTCATCCTCGGCCACGTCCAGCGCGGCGGTGTACCCACCCCGTACGACCGGGTCCTCGCCACCCGCTTCGGCTGGCATGCCGTCGAGGCCGCACACCGCGGCGAGTTCGGCAGGATGACCGCGCTGCGCGGCACCGACATCGTGATGGTGCCGCTCGCGGAGGCGGTCACCGAGCTGAAGACGGTGCCGAAGGACCGCATGGACGAGGCCGAGTCGGTCTTCTGAGCCGTACGGCACGCGGCCCCGCGCGCACCGGCGCGCGGGTGCGGGGCCGCCGGGGGTGTCCTCCTCACCCGGTACGGTCCGCCACTGCGGCCCAGAAGGTGTCGACGATCCCGTCCAGGAACTTCTGCCCCGGCTCGCTGGCGCTCCTGCTGCCGCCGCCCCAGCTGAGGGTGGCGGCCATGTGCCCCTGATAGTCCTGGTGTAGCTCCTGGAGCACTGCCTCCACGACGTCCTTGTCCAGCGGGGCGAGCTTCATCACCGGCCGCACATAGGCCTGCCAGCGGGTGGTCACCGCGCTGTGCAGCAGGTCGGTGAGCTTCGCCTCGCGGCCGGTGACGGTGACGAAGTCGGGCAGGGCGAGGTCCAGGATCCGTGCGAGTGCGGCCGACTGGCGCTCGTTGCCCCGCCACTGCCCGGTCTCCTCGGTGCGCAGATACGCGCGCAGCTCCATGCCGACGGCATGGGCGACGTCCTCGGGGGCGACGGCCCGGGCGATGCGGTGCTCGCGCAGGGTTCGCGGCCGGCCGATCAGCTCACCGGGGGAACACCACAGCACGCCTGCCATCGCGGTGAGTTCGGGGTTGCTGGGGGTGACGGTGCCGCGCTCCCAGGCGATCACGAGATCAGGGGTGACATACGGCAGCCCGTACGAGGCGCGCAGCCCGTAGGCGACGTGCTCGGGCCCCATGCCCAGCGCGGCGCGGAGCCTGCGGGCGGCCGGGGCGTTGAACGGGGGAGTCGGGGGGTTCGATCGGGCTGAGGGATGGCGCACCCGGCACAAGGTAGGGGCGCGCCGCGACCCTGACTACGGTCGGTTCAGCCGAGATCACGGATCGTAGGAACGTACGGAGTGATCGCACAGAGTGAGCTGACACTCAGTGTCACCCCTCGTGACCTGGTGTTACCTGCCGTCACCCCTTCACCGCGCCGCCCAGCGCGAACCCTCCGCCCAGCCGGCGTGCCACCAGAACATACAAAAGGATCACCGGCGTCGAATAGATCACGGAGAAGGCGGCGAGCTGGCCGTACGCCACCATGCCCCGGTTGCCGAAGAAGTCGTTGATGCTCACCGAGGCCGGCATCTGGTCCGGGGTGAGCAGCAGCATGAACGGGACGAAGAAGTTCCCCCACATCATCACGAACGAGAACACGGTCACGACGGCGAGCCCCGGCCCCATCAGCGGCAGCACGATCCGCACCAGGGACTGGAACGAGGAGGCCCCGTCCGTCCAGGCCGCCTCCTCCAGCTCCCTCGGCACGCCGTCCATGAAGTTCTTCATCAGCCAGATGGCGAAGGGCAGCTGGGAGGCGGCGAAGAAGAAGACCGTGCCCTGGAGGGTGTCGATCAGATTCACCCGGACGAACAGCGCGTACACCGGCACCATGATCGCCGTGATGGGCAGGCTCGTCGCGAACAGGATCGTCAGCAGGAACGGCCGGTTCAGCCGGGACCGGAACCGGGACAGCGGATACGCGGCGAGGGCGGCGCAGCCGACGGTCAGCGCGGTGCCGCCCCCGCACAGGATCAGGCTGTTGAGCAGCGGCGTGTAGGTGATGTCCGGCGTCAGGATCGCGTCGAAGTTGTCCAGGGTGAGCCTGTCCGGGGCCCTGACCCGCAGGCCGGCGTGCGGGTCCACGGCGGACAGCAGCACCCAGGCGAGCGGGAGCGCGAAGGCGACGGCCACGGCGAGCAGGGCCAGATCGGCGGCGAGCCGGCGGGAGGCACGCGTGCGGGGCATCAGACCTCCGTCCGCAGCAGACGCAGATAGACCACGGAGAACAGGGAGCCGACGAGCAGCAGGAGCAGGGCGACCGCGGTGCCGTAGCCGATCATGCTGTTCTGGAAGGCCTGCTCGTACATGAACAGCGGCAGGGTCTGGCTCCGGCCCCCGGGCCCGCCCCGGGTCATCACCCAGATCAGCCCGAAGACGGAGAGCGTCTGGAGCGTGTTGAGCATCAGGGTGGTGCCGATGGAGCGCCGGATCATCGGCAGCGTGATGTGCCACAGCCGCCGCCATCCGCCGGCCCCGTCCACCTCGGCGGCCTCCGTGATCTCGGCGGGGATCTCGTCGAGCGCGGCGGAGTAGACGAGCATCGAGAACGCCGTCCCGCGCCAGACGTTGGCGAAGGACACCGCGAGGATGGGCAGCGTGAACAGCCAGTTCTGCCGGGGCAGGTGCAGCCAGTCCAGGAGGGCGTTCAGGGTGCCCTCGCGCCGGAAGAACGCGTAGAGCAGAAATCCGGCGACGACCTCCGGCAGCACCCACGCGGTGACGACGACCCCGCCGGTGAGGGTGCGGACGGGCTTCGACGCCCGCTTCATCAGCGCGGCCAGGGCGAGTCCCAGGGTGTTCTGCCCGACGAGCGCGGACAGCACGGTGAACACCAGGGTCAGCCGTACGGCGTTCAGGAACGCGTCGTCCCCGAAGGCCCGGCGGAAGTTCGCGAAGCCGACGAAGGACGAGTGGGCCTGACCGGTCAGCTGGAGGTCGGTGAAGGCGATGGAGACGCAGTAGGCGATGGGGCCGGCGAGGAAGAGCAGGAGCAGGACGACGGAGGGAGCGAGCGGGACGGCCCTGGCGAGCCGGCGACGGCCCTTCACTTTTGGATCACTCGGCCGCCGGTGACGTCCTCGAGGGTGGCGTCGTACGCGCTCGCGGCCTGCTCCACCGACTGGTCGCCGGTCGTCACGCCTTCCATCGCCTCCTGTATGGCGGTCGACACCTTCGGGTACGCCGGATACGCGGGCCGGTAGCGGGTGTGCGCCACCAGGTCGGTGAAGAACTTGATGCCGGGCTGGGCGGTGGCGTAGGCGGGGTCGTCCGCGACGTCCTCGCGCACGGCGATCCCGGAGTTGGCGATGTACCACTTCCGGGCGTTGTCTTTGGTCTGCATCGTCCTGACGAAGTCGAAGGCGAGGCCGGGGTTGGCCGCCTTGGCCGGGATGGACCAGGTCCAGCCGCCGGACATGCTCACCTTGCCGGGCGCCTGCCCGTGTTGGGTCGGCATGTGGGCGAGACCGAGATGCCTGGACCAGTCGGGCCACTCGTGTCCGCTGCCCGGGAGCCAGACCTGCGGCAGCCAGGAGCCGTCGAGGTCGATGCCGAGCCGGCCCCCAGGGAGCAGCTCGCCGCCCACGGTGGTGGCGAAGTTGGGGTCGAGGGCGTCGGAGACGTCGGGGCCGAGCTTCTCCCGGTAGACGGTCTCGACGAACCGGAGCGAGTCCTCGAAACCCTGTCCGGCCGTGATCCACTTCTTCGCCGAGCTGTCGTAGAGCGGATCGGCGGAGCCGTCGCCGGTGCCGTACAGGAGCATCTCGAATCCCTGCATCGTGGCCCGCTCACCCGCCGGCTTGCCGGTGTAGACGTTGAGCGGCGTGACACCGGGGACCTTGCGCTTGATGGTCCGCGCGGCGGCCAGGACGTCGTCCCAGCTCCTCGGCTGCCAGTCCAGGGGCAGCCCGGCCTTCGCGAACACCCGCTTGTCGAACCACAGCCCCCGCGTGTCGGTCCCGTCCGGCACCCCGTACGTCTTCCCGTCCTGGCCCTTCGCCGCCGCCTTCGCCGTATCGACGAACCTCTCCCAGTCCGGCCACTTGGCGAGGTACGGGTCGAGCGGCTTCAAGTACCCGCTGGTGATGTCGGAGTTGATGAGGAAGGTGTCCTCGTACACCAGGTCCGGGGCGGTCCGCGGCGACCGCAGCATCTGCTGGAGCTTGGTGTAGTACTCCGAGTCCGGGGCCTTGATCGGCACGAACTCCACCTTCTTGCCGGGGTACTTCCTCTCGAACTCCTTCTTGATCCCGGCGAGATAGGTGTCCATCACCTTCACCGAGTTGTCGGTGGACTGCTTGTACGACACCTTGATTGTGTCCGGACTGCTGCCGGATCCGCTGCCGCAGGCGGTGAGGGCCGCTGCGGCGAGAGCGAGGACGACGAGGGAAGCGGCGGTGGGGCGCACGGGCATGACCTCCTCAGCACACGTGGGGGTGGCGCGGAGATGACTGCCGTGTGAAGGTAAGAGCGGTGGTCTAGTCAGGTCAATGCGTCTGCGCGGGATTGAGCCGGTGCCGCTTCCGCCGGGGGCGCAGGCGCCGGCGGGTGGAGGGTGCCGCTACTGCCCCCGGACCTGCTTGCCGGTGACGGGGGCGCGGAAGGTGTTGTCCCGGAAGCCGATGTCGCCTCCGTGACGGCATCCCGGCATCGGCTGCCCGCGAACGACTACGGGTGGCCGCCCCACGGAATGGCCGCCCGGGCCGGCACCCACACGGAAGCCGTCCGCGCCCGTGCCCGCGCCGCCGCCCTCAGCGCCCCTGCGAAACCCACCGGTACACCAACTCCGGCCGTCCCACCTGCCCGTAGAGCGGGCTCCGCCCGGCCCGTCCGGCCTCCACCAGGTGTTCCAGATACCGCCGGGCGGTGATCCGGGAGATGCCCACGGCCTCGGCCACCCCGGCCGCCGTCAGTCCTTCCGCCGCCTGGCGCAGCACGCTCGTCACCCGTTCCAGGGTCGGCCCGCTCAGTCCCTTCGGCAGGGCCGCCGGGGACGGTGCCCGCAGCACCGCCAGGGCCCGGTCCACCTCGTCCTGGCCGCTCGCCTCACCCACCGACGCGTGGAACTCGGCGTACCGGACCAGCCGATCGCGGAGCGTCGCGAACGTGAACGGCTTCAGGACGTACTGCACGACCCCCAGCGAGACGCCTTCGCGCACCACCGCGAGATCCCGCGCCGAGGTCACCGCTATCACGTCCGCGTGCAGCCCGGCCGCCCGAAGCGACCGCGCCAGCTGCAAACCGTGCACATCCGGCAGATGCAGATCCAGCAACAGCAGGTCGACGGGCGTACGGTCCAGGAAGCGCCGCGCCTCCGCGCCCGTGTGCGCCTTCCCCACCGCGACGAATCCCGGCACCCGGCCGACGTACATCACATGCGCGTCGGCGGCCACCGGGTCGTCCTCGACCACCAGCACTCTGATCGGCTGTCCGTCCGTCATGCCTCGCCGCCTCCCGGAGCCGGTGCGGCCGTGCGCAACGGCAACCGCACCTCGAACACCGCTCCGCCCTCGCCGTCCTCACCGGACTCCGCCACCGTCAACGTGCCCTCGTGGCGGGTCACCGCCTGCCGGACCAGGGCCAGCCCGAGCCCCCGCCCGCCGGGCCCGGCCGGCTTCGTGGAGAACCCCCGCTGGAATACCAGGTCGGCATGGGCGGGGTCCACACCGGGGCCGGTGTCCGACACGCGCAGCACCACTTCGGCGGCCGAGGCGTACGCCGTCACCGTGACCCGTGCCCGCACGCTGCCCTGGGCCGCGTCCACCGCGTTGTCGATCAGGTTGCCGAGGATGGTCACCAGGTCCCGGGTGGACAGGCTCTCCGGAAGGAGGCCGTCGTCCAGGCGGCTGTCCGGGGACACCACCAGCTCCACGCCCCGCTCGTTCGCCTGCGCCGTCTTGCCCAGCAGCAGGGCGGCCAGCACCGGCTCGCTCACCGCCGCGACGACCTGGTCGGTCAGGGCCTGGGCCAGCTCCAGCTCGGCCGTGGCGAACTCCACCGCCTCCTCGGCGCGGCCCAGCTCGATCAGCGACACGACCGTGTGCAGGCGGTTCGCCGCCTCGTGCGCCTGCGAGCGCAGGGCCTGGGTGAAGCCCCGCTCCGAGTCCAACTCGCCCATCAACGACTGGAGTTCGGTGACATCGCGGAGCGTTGCGACCGTACCCCTGTGCTCACCCCCGGAGACCGGGGACGTGTTGACCACCAGCACCCGGGACGCCGCCAGGTGCACCTCGTCCACCCGGGGCTCGGAGGAGAGCAGGGCGCCCGTCAGCGGGGCCGGCAGGCCGAGGTCGGCCACCGAGCGGCCGACCAGCTCCGCGTCGGAGGCGCCGCCCAGGCCCAGCAGTTCCCGGCCGCCGTCGTTGATCAGCGCCACCCGGTACTGCCCGTCCAGCATCAGCAGCCCTTCCCGGACCGCGTGCAGCGCCGCCTGGTGGTAGTCGTGCATCCGGCTCAGCTCGGTGGCGTTCATGCCGTGGGTGTGGCGGCGCAGGCGGGCGTTGATCACGTACGTGCCGACCGCGCCGAGCAGCAGGGTGCCGCCGGCCACCCCGAGCAGGGCCGTGACCTGGTCCCGGACCCGGGCGCTGATCGTCTCCACCGTGATGCCGGCGCTGACCAGGCCGACGATCCGGCCGTTGTCCGAGATGGGGGCCACCGCGCGGACGGACGGGCCGAGGGTGCCGGTGTAGGTCTCGGTGAAGGTGCGGCCGTGCTGGGCAGGGCCGATGTTGCCGAGGAAGCGCCGGCCGATCTGTTTCTCGTCGGGGTGGGTCCAGCGGATGCCGGACGGGTTCATGATCGTGACGAAGTCGACGTTGGCGTCCCGCGTGACCTGGAGGGCGTACGGCTCCAGCCGGGACGTGGGGTCGGTGGTGCGGATCGCCGCCCGGACCGACGGGGAGTCGGCGATCGAACGGGCCACCGCCGTGGCCTGCCGGGCGGCGGCGTCCTCGGCCTGGCGCGCGTCGCTGACGTAGGTGAACAGCGCGTACCCGGCCACGACCAGCGCGATCAGCACGGCCTGCACGGCGAAGAGCTGGCCCGCCAGGCTGCGGGGTCTCGGCAGGGTCGGTACGCGCATGTCAGCAGTGTCCCTCTCCGTCGAAGCGCGAACTAAATGAACGCAAGGGTGACCGCCCTCACAGCCCCGGGAGATAGTCACGGCATTCCCCATCCGGACGTGAGCCGCACGCCGGTGTTCACCGACGAAGACGTCAAGGAGGGCAGTCGTGGCCGCCAGTACTCCCCCTACGGCACCTGCCGCACCCCGTGTGAAGCGGGACCGGACCCATTACCTGTACATCGCCGTCATCGCGGCGGTCGCGCTCGGCATCGTCGTGGGGCTGGTCTGGCCCGATGCCGCGGTGGAACTGAAGCCGCTGGGCACCGGTTTTGTGAACCTGATCAAGATGATGATCTCGCCGATCATCTTCTGCACGATCGTGCTCGGCATCGGTTCCGTACGGAAAGCCGCCAAGGTCGGCGCCGTCGGCGGGATCGCGCTCGGCTACTTCCTGGTGATGTCGCTCGTCGCGCTGGCCATCGGGCTCGTCGTCGGCAACGTGCTGCACCCCGGTGACGGGCTGCATCTGACCGACGCGCTCAAGCAGACCGGGCACGACCAGGTGTCGTCCGAAGCGCTGCCGCCCGTCGACTTCGTGCTGTCGATCATCCCGACCACGTTCGTGTCCGCCTTCACCCAGCAGCAGGTGCTCCAGACGCTGCTGGTGGCCCTGCTCGCCGGGTTCGCGCTCCAGGCCATGGGGTCGACCGGGGAGCCGGTGCTGCGCGGCATCGAGCACATCCAGCGGCTCGTCTTCCGCATCCTGTCGATGGTGATGTGGGCCGCGCCGGTCGGTGCGTTCGGCGCGATCGCGGCCGTGGTCGGCTCCGCCGGCATCGACGCGCTCAAGAGCCTGGCCGTGCTGATGCTCGGCTTCTACGTCACCTGCTTCCTGTTCGTCTTCATCGTGCTCGGCGCCCTGCTCCGGATCGTCGCCGGCCTGAACGTCTTCTCCCTGTTCAAGTACCTGGCCCGGGAATTCCTGCTGATCCTTTCCACCTCCTCGTCCGAGTCCGCGCTGCCGCGGCTCATCGCGAAGATGGAGCACCTGGGCGTCAGCCGGCCGGTCGTCGGCATCACTGTGCCGACCGGGTACTCGTTCAACCTCGACGGCACGATGATCTACATGACGATGGCGTCGCTGTACATCGCGGACGCGCTGGGTACCCCGATGTCGATCGGCGAGCAGATCCCGCTGCTGCTCTTCCTGCTGCTGGCGTCCAAGGGCGCGGCCGGGGTCAGCGGTGCGGGGCTCGCCACCCTGGCCGGCGGCCTCCAGTCCCACAAGCCGGCGCTGGTCGACGGCGTCGGGCTGATCGTCGGCATCGACCGGTTCATGAGCGAGGCCCGGGCGCTGACGAACTTCGCGGGCAACGCGGTCGCGACCGTGCTGGTCGGCACCTGGACCAAGGAGATCGACAAGGTGCGGGTGCGGCGGGTGCTGGCCGGGGAGCTGCCGTTCGACGAGGCCACGCTGCTGGACGAGGGCCGGGGCACGGTTTCCGATGCTCCCGAGCCGAGGGGAGAGGTGCTGGCCAAGGCCTAGGCGTCTGCCGGGCTCGGCCGTCGCGCGGCTGCGGGCCGTGTGCGGCCGGTCGCGCCCACGCGGCGGAGCCGCATACCGATACGGCCCCGGGCCCCTGAAGGGGCGCGAAGCGCCCTTCATCTCCGGACGTCCGGCCCCGCCTGAACCCGGGCCGGGCGTCCGGTACCGCCGCCGGGCGGCTGAGTACCCCCCGTACGCTCAGCCGCCCGGCTTCTTGCTGCGCTACGACACCTGGGCCACCAGCTCGGTGGCCCGTGAGGCGGGCACGCCCGCCGCGGTCAGTACGGCGACCGTGGCGGAGCGGCCCGCCTCTTCCGCTGCCAGCAGGCCGTCGTTCACCGCCTCCGTCACCGCGAACAGCATCTGCTCGTGCACATACGCGAGGGCCGGCGCGGGCAGCGGGGAGGCGAACACGCCCTCGTCCAAGCCGCGCTGGAGGAGGCGGATCTTGTTCTCGCGCAGCGGCGCGAGGCGTTCGCGGATGCCCTGCACGGTGACCGTGCGCTGGGCCAGGGCGATCAGCAGCCGGTAGCGGTCGGCGACGGGCCACAGGGCGAGCACCGAGCGGGCCACCGCCTCGGCCGGGTCGCTCACCCCGGCCCGGGCGTTCGCGTCGGCGTCCACCAGCGCCTCCACGGCCCCGTCCACCAGGGTGCTGATCAGCGCTTCCCGGTTGGGGAAGTGGCCGTAGACCGTCCGTCGTACGACCCCCGCGGCGCGCGCGATCTGGTCCATGGAGGCGTCGGGGTCGCGCAGCAGTTCGGCGAGGGCGACGTCGAGGATGCGGCGCCGGTTGGCGTCGGCGCGGCTGGTGTTACCCGTGGTCATGGCGGTCATTCTGCCTTCCCGCGGCCCTCCCGGCTCGACTTGCACAGTGTTGTGCAACGACGTACATTGCACATGGTTGTGCAATTGCACGCCAATGTGCAAGTTCCGTCGCGTACCCGAGGAAGGCGACCCCTGCCATGCGACTCGTCATGACCGAACCGGTCGAAAGGATGGAGCGGCCCTACGCCCGGCGCTGGTGGGCGCTGCTGGTGCTGTGCCTGAGTCTGCTGATCATCGTGATGGCGAACACCGCCCTCACCGTCGCGGCGCCCGACATGACGAAGGACCTCGGGCTCTCCAGCGCCGACCTCCAGTGGGTGATCGACGGCTACACCGTCCCCTACGCGGCGCTGATGCTGCTGCTCGGTGCGATCGGCGACAAGTACAGCCGGCGCGGGGCGCTCGTCCTCGGTCTGCTGGTGTTCGGCGGCGGGGCCGTCTTCGGGTACCTCGCCGACAGCTCCACGACCGTCATCGCGGCCCGGGCCGTGATGGGTGTCGGCGCGGCCCTCATCATGCCGGCCACGCTCTCGCTGCTCGCCGCCACCTTCCCGCGCGCCGAGCGGGCCAAGGCGATCGTGCTGTGGACGGCCACGGCCGGGCTCGCCATCGCCGCCGGACCGGTGGTCGCCGGCGCCCTGCTGCGCGACCACGGCTGGTCCTCGACCTTCCTGATCAACGTGCCCATCGCGGCCGTCGCCGTCGTCGGGGCCTTGGTCCTCGTGCCGCCGTCCAAGGCCGGTCACCACGACCGCATCGACTACGTCGGCGGCCTGCTGTCGGTGATCTGGACCGGCGCGCTCGTCTACATGATCATCGAGGGCCCGCACTTCGGCTGGGGCGCCAAGGCCGTCGGGGCGGCCGTCGCCGCGGGCGCCGGCCTGATCGCGTTCGTCCTGTGGGAGCTGCGCCACCCGCGCCCGATCCTGGACGTGCGCCGCTTCACGGGCCGCCGGTTCGCGGGCTCCAACCTCGCCGTCGCCCTGTTCTTCCTCGCCGTCTTCGGCGCCTTCTACTACCTCACCCAGCACCTCCAGTTCGTCCTCGGCTACGACGCCCTGGAGACCGGTGTGCGCATGCTGCCGCTCGCCGGTGCCGTCTTCGTCGGCTCCGCCCTGACCGGCTGGCTCACCCCGCGCGTCGGCATGAAGTGGACCGTCAGCGCCGGCATGGTCGGCGGTACGACCGCCCTCGCCCTGCTCACCCGCGTGGACGCGGGCTCCGGCTACGGCGACTTCGTCGCGCCGCTGATCATCCTGGGCCTCGCCATCGGTCTCGCCCTCTCGCCCTGCACCGACGCCATCATGGGCGCGTTCCCGGAGTCCGAGCTGGGCGTCGGAGGTGCCGTCAACGACACCTCGCTGGAGCTGGGCGGCTCGCTCGGCATCGCCATCCTCGGCTCGCTGCTCGCCACCTCCTACGGCGACCACCTGTCCGACGCCACCGCCGGCAGCAAGCTTCCGGCCGACGCCCTGGACACCGCGCAGGACTCGGTCGGCGCCGGGTACGCCGTCGCGCAGGGCATCGGCGAGAAGGCGCACCAGGCCGCCGCGCAGGCCCAGCAGGCGACCGACCCGCAGCAGGCCGCGCAGCTCAAGCAGCAGGCCGCCGAACTGGCCGCCGGTGCCCGGCAGATGTCCGACGCGGTGGGCTCCGCCTTCTCCGACGCGGTCGCCCACACCAGCCTGGTCGGCGCGGTGATCCTCGGCATCGGCACGGTCCTGGTGGCCTTCCTGCTGCCGCGCCGGGACGCCGGCGCGCCGGAGGCGACGGAGACGGAGAAGGAACTGGTGGACAGCGCGACCGCCTGATCGCCTTGCCCATGCGTCCACTAACGTGCCGTTCCGGATCAACCGGAACGGCACGTTCGTGCGTGGCGTCAGTACATGTATGGAGGCACGGGGGATGAAGATCGACTGGGACCGGCGGACCTGCGCGCGCAAGGGCCATGTGACCTACGCGCCCGACGATCCCCGGCTGCGGATCAGGCTGCACGCCCAGACCGCGCTCGGGGACGTCTGGCGGTGCCTGCGCTGCGGTGACTTCGTGCTCGGCGACCCGCGCGGCTCCGGACCGGCCGCCGACGCGCCGCTGGTGCCGCGCGGCAAGGTGCTGCGGGACCTGTTCGTGCTGCGCTTCCTCGCCGTGGAGCGGGCCGTGCGCGGGGTGTTCATCGTGCTGGTCGCGGCCGCGGTGTGGAAGTTCAGCAACAGCCAGGACGCGGTGCGCCGCCTGTTCGACGAGTACCTGGACGTCTTCCGCCCGGTGTTCCGGCACTTCCACTACGACCTCGACCACTCGCCGGTCGTCGGCTCCGTCCAGAAGGCGTTCGGCTACCGGCACTCCACGCTCCTGCTGGTGGCCGGCCTGCTGCTGGCCTACGCGCTGATCGAGATCATCGAGGCGGTCGGCCTCTGGTACGCCAAGCGCTGGGCGGAGTATCTGACGGTGGTCGCCACGGCCGCCTTCCTCCCGCTGGAGATCTACGAGCTCACCGAGCACGTCAGCTGGCTGAAGATCACCACCCTGGTGCTGAACATCCTGGCCGTTCTCTACATCGCCCTGACCAAGCGGCTGTTCGGACTGCGCGGCGGGCGCCGGAAGTTCGAGGAGGAACGGCACAGCGCCTCGCTGCTGGAGGTGGAGGAGTCGGCGGGGGTCATGGTCTAGCCATGGCGCTCCTCCCGCCGGCCTTGCCTTGACGCCGACGTCAACCTCTACCGTCGTAGGCATGCGAATCGGCGAGCTGGCCGCACGGGCCGGAACCACGACACGCACCCTGCGCTACTACGAGTCCCGGGGCCTGCTGCCGGCCCGGCGCGACGGCAACGGACACCGGACGTACGACGAGAGCGACGTCCGGCTGCTGGAGCAGATCCGCACCCTTCAGGACTTCGGCTTCGACCTGGAGGAGACACGGCCGTTCGTGGAGTGTCTGCGGGCCGGGCATCCGGAGGGCGACTCCTGCCCGGCCTCGCTGGTGGTCTACCGGCGCAAGCTGGCCGAGCTGGACGCGCTCATCGGGGAGCTGACCGCGGTGCGCGAGACGGTCGCGGGGCAGCTGGCGCGGGCCGAGCGGGCGCGGGACGAGCTGGCCGCCGAGGCGCGGGCTCCGGGAGGTCCGGAGCCTCTGTGCGAGCTGGGAGGGCAGAAACGGTGAGCAAAGCCGCGGGTGTGGCCGAAGTGGGGGACGCGGACTTCGCGACGGAGGTCCTGGAGTCCGAACTGCCGGTGCTGGTGGAGTTCACGGCCGACTGGTGTCCGCCGTGCCGGCAGATGGCGCCGGTGCTCAGCCAGCTCGCGTCCGAGGAGGGCGAGCGGCTGAAGGTCGTCCAGCTGGACGTGGACCACAACCCGGACACCACGAACGCCTACAAGGTGCTGTCGATGCCGACGTTCATGGTGTTCCGGGACGGTGAGCCGGTGAAGTCGATGGTGGGGGCGCGGCCCAAGCGGCGGTTGCTGGAAGAGCTGGCCGACGTGCTGTAAAGCGGCCGGGCCACCCACGAAAAATCCCCCGGGCAATTGCGCTCGGGGGATTTCTGTGCGTATATTCGGTGGTTCGCGACTTCGTATTGAACGGGTCGCGGAGAAGTTCAGTGAGCACAGTATATGCGGGCGGGAGCGGAATTGTCAAACGCGGATCTGTCGAACAGCGAATTTCCGGATGACGAATTGCGGCACGAGCAGGAATTCATCGACGGACTGTACGCGCGCGTGGACGTGCTGCGCGGCGAGGCCGAGACCTCCGTCGCGGACGCGCTCGCCCAGGGCGACAAGCCGATGCAGGCCCGGCTGGAGCGGGACATCCTGGTCGCCGAGCGCTCGGGGCTGCTCGCCGCGCTGAACGCCGTGGACGGCTCGCTCTGCTTCGGCCGGATCGACCTGACCGACGGCACGAAGCACCACATCGGCCGGATCGGGCTGCGCGAGGACGACACCGAGCGCACACCCGTCCTCATCGACTGGCGGGCCGATGTCGCCCGCCCCTTCTACCTCGCCACCGGCCACACCCCGATGGGCCTGCGCCGCCGCCGGCACATCGCCACCGAGGGCCGGACCGTCACCTCCCTGCACGACGAGATCCTGGATCTCGGCGACGCCACCCGCACCGGGCACGAGGACCACAACGGCGACGCCGTGCTGCTGGCCGCGCTGAACTCGGCGCGCACCGGCCGGATGAGCGACATCGTGCAGACCATCCAGGCCGACCAGGACCGCATCATCCGCGCACCCCATCAGGGCGTGCTGGTCGTGGAGGGCGGCCCCGGCACCGGCAAGACCGCGGTCGCCCTGCACCGCGCGGCCTACCTGCTCTACGAGTACCGGGAGCTGCTGGCCCGCCGCGCGGTCCTCATCGTCGGCCCCAACCCCGCCTTCCTCGGCTACATCGGCGAGGTGCTGCCCTCCCTCGGTGAGACCGGGGTGCTGCTCGCCACCGTCGGCGAGCTCTTCCCCGGCGTGAAGGCCACCGCCACCGACACCCCCGAGGCCGCCGCCGTCAAGGGCCGCGCCGACATGGCCGACGTGCTCGCCGCCGTCGTACGCGACCGGCAGGCCCTGCCCGACCCGGTCATCGCGGTTCAGCACGACCGCGAGGTGCTCATGCTGGACGACGGCCTGGTCGGCGTCGCCCGCGAGCGCACCCGCGCCGCCGAACTGCCGCACAACGCGGCCCGCGAGCACTTCGAGGGCTACATCCTCAACACCCTCACCGAGCTGTACGCCGAGCGCGTGGGCACCGACCCGTACGACGGCAGCAACCTGCTCGACGCCTCCGACATCACCCAGATCCGCGACGAACTCGCCGAGAACCCGGAAGTCTGGGACGCCATCGACCGGTTGTGGCCCCGGATCACCCCGCAACGGCTGGTCGCCGACTTCCTCGCGGAGCCGGACGGATATCTCCCGAAGGCGGACGCCGACGCGATCCGCCGCCCGGTGACCCGCGCCTGGACCGTCGCCGACGTCCCCCTGCTGGACGAGGCGGCCGAACTCCTCGGCGAGGACGACCGGATGGCCCGGGCCCGCGCCGAGCGGGAACGCGAGACCCAGGTGGCCTACGCGCAGGGGGTCCTGGACGTGTCGTACGCCTCCCGGACGTACGAGTTCGAGGACAAGGAGGACAGCGACCCCGACGCCTCGGAGGTGCTGAGCGCCCACGACATCATCGACGCCGAGCGGTTCGCCGAGCGGCACGAGGAGGCCGACCACCGCAGCGCCGCCGAGCGGGCCGCCGCCGACCGCACCTGGGCGTTCGGCCACATCATCGTGGACGAGGCACAGGAGCTGTCCCCGATGGCCTGGCGGCTGCTGATGCGCCGCAGCCCGACTCGCGCCATGACCCTGGTCGGCGACCCCGCCCAGACGGCGGAGGCGGCCGGCGTCGGCTCCTGGGCGGACATCCTCACCCCCTTTGTCGAGGACCGCTGGGAGCACACCCGGCTGGGCGTCAACTACCGGACCCCGGCGGAGATCATGGACCTGGCCGCGGCCGTGGTCCGGGCCGCGCACCCGGACTTCGAACCGCCGAGTTCCGTCCGGGCCACCGGCGTACGGCCCTGGGTGCGGCAGGCGTCCGACGACCTGCCCGGCGCCGTCGCCAAGGCGGTCGCCGAACTCACCCCCACGGAGGGCCGGCTCGCGGTGATCGCCCCGCGCACGCTGCACCGCTCCCTGGCCGCCCGGCTGGACGGCGTCACGGCCGGCGCGGAACCCGACCTGACGCGGACGGTGGTCCTGCTCGACCCGCGCCAGGCCAAGGGGCTCGAGTTCGACTCGGTGCTGGTGGTGGAACCGGCCGCGTACGGCACGAGCGACCTGTACGTGGCCCTGACCCGGGCCACCCAGCGGCTCGGCGTGCTGCACACGGGCTCGCTGCCGCCGGGCTTGGCCGACATGAGGTGACGGTAGGGACAGCGGGCGTCTGGGGGCTGCCGCCCCCAGGCCCCGCTTCGGCCTGAACGGCCTCGTCCACGAACGCGGACGGGCTGTTCCGGCCGCCTTCTCTCAACCGCCGGCCGCCTTCTGCGGGTTCGTGCCCTTCGGCGGCTCCAGCCCCTTCTCCGGATGCACGCGGAAGGCAGCGGTCCAGGCCGTGGGCGGGCAGGAGCGGCCGTTGGGGTGCTGCTCGTCCAGCCGGGCCCGCCGGCTGTCCCGGACGACGACCCGGCCGTCCTTCCGGGACGTCACGGTGAGCCGCACCGGTACCGGGCCGGACCCGACGTCGTCCGGGAGCCGTACCGACACCGTCCGGACCGGATCGCCGGGATCGCCGGACGCCCGCTGCGCGCATCTGCCGTGCACGCACAGCCGGACCGTCACCGCGTCCTGCTGCTTCCCGAAGTCCGCCGGCCGCCACACGACGCCGACGCCCGAGTCCATGTCCGACAGGGTGCACGCCCTGTCCGGCGCACAGCCCGTCAGGGCGACCGCCACCATCCCCAGAGCCACGACGATCCGCCGCATGCCCGCCCCCTCTCGCCTCTCCCGCCCCACCAGGCGCCCGAGCGTAGGCGCACGGCGAGGCGTAAGGCAAAGGGCAGGTCAGGCCGGGCGCAGCCAGATCGTCGCCAGCGGCGGCAAGGTCAGCCGGATGCTCGCCGGGCGGCCGTGCCAGGGGTGCGGCTCGGGTTTGACGACGTCCGGATGGGTGACGTCGCTGCCGCCGTAGCGGGCCGCGTCGGTGTTCAGCACCTCCGTCCAGGCCGGCACCTCCTCGGGCACCCCGATCCGGTAGTCGGCGCGGACCACCGGGGCCAGATGGGAGACCGCGAGCAGCGGGGTGCCGTCGGCGTCGTGGCGCAGGAACGCGAAGACGTTGTCGTCCGCCGCGTCCCCGGTGACCCACTGGAAGCCCGCCGGGTCGGTGTCCCGCTGCCACAGGGCCGGGGTCGCCCGGTACCGCGCGTTGAGGTCCCGCACCAGGTCCCGCACGCCCCGGTGGTCGGCCTCGGCGGCGTACGCCGGGTCGAGCAGCCACCAGTCGGGGCCGTGGGCCTCGGACCACTCGGCGCCCTGGGCGAACTCCTGGCCCATGAAGAGGAGCTGCTTGCCCGGGTGGGCCCACATGAAGCCCAGGTAGGCACGGTGGTCGGCCCGCTGCTGCCACCAGTCGCCGGGCATCTTCGACACCAGGGACCGCTTGCCGTGCACCACCTCGTCGTGGGAGATGGGCAGGACGTAGTTCTCGCTCCAGGCGTACATCATCGAGAACGTCATCTCGTGGTGGTGGTACGCGCGGTGAACGGGGTCGTGGCTCATGTACTGGAGCGAGTCGTGCATCCAGCCCATGTTCCACTTCAGGCCGAAGCCGAGCCCGCCGAAGCCGCTGGGGCCCCGGTGGTGGGTGGGCCGGGTGACGCCGTCCCAGGCGGTCGACTCCTCGGCGATGGTCACCACGCCCGGGCAGCGCCGGTACACGGTCGCGTTCATCTCCTGGAGGAAGGCCACCGCGTCCAGGTTCTCCCGGCCGCCGTGCTCGTTCGGCGTCCACTGGCCCGGCTCGCGCGAGTAGTCCAGGTAGAGCATCGAGGCGACCGCGTCGACGCGCAGCCCGTCGATGTGGAACTCCTCGCACCAGTACACGGCGTTCGCCACCAGGAAGTTGCGCACCTCGCGCCGGCCGAAGTCGAACTCCAGGGTGCCCCAGTCGGGATGGGCGGCCCGCAGCGGGTCGTGGTGCTCGTACAACGGGCGCCCGTCGAACTCGGCCAGCGCCCAGTCGTCGCGCGGGAAGTGCGCCGGCACCCAGTCCATCAGCACGCCGATGCCCGCCTGGTGCAGCCTGTCCACCAGGTACTTGAAGTCGTCGGGGGTGCCGAGCCGGGCCGTCGGGGCGTAGAACCCGGTCACCTGGTAACCCCAGGAGCCGCCGAAGGGGTGCTCGGCCACCGGCATCAGCTCCACGTGCGTGAAGCCCATCTCCCGCACGTACGACGGCAGCTGCTCGGCCAGCTGGCGATAGGTCAGCCCCGGGCGCCAGGAGGGCAGGTGGACCTCGTACACGGAGAAGGGCGCCTCGTGGACCGGCGTGTCCGCCCGGTGGGCCAGCCACTCCGCGTCTCCCCACTCGTGATGCGAGGCGTGCACGATCGAGGAGGTCGCGGGCGGCACCTCGGTGCGCCGGGCCAGCGGGTCGGCGCGCAGGGTGCGCGAGCCGTCCGGGCGGGTGATCTCGAACTTGTACAGCTCGCCCTCGCCGATCCCCGGCACGAACAGCTCCCAGACCCCGGTGGCGCCGAGCGAGCGCATCGGGAAGCCGGTGCCGTCCCAGAAGTTGAAGCCGCCGGTGACCCGGACGCCCCGCGCGTTCGGCGCCCACACCGCGAACCGGGTCCCGGTGACGCCCTCGTGGGTGGTGACGTGCGCGCCGAGCGCCTGCCACAGCTGCTCGTGCCGGCCCTCGCCGATCAGGTGCAGGTCCAGCTCGCCGAGGGTGGGCAGGAAGCGGTAGGCGTCCTCGGTCTCGTGGACCGCCCCGTCGTATGTCACGAGCAGCCGGTAGGCGGGGGCCTCGGTGAGCGGCAGCAGGCCGGAGAAGAAGCCGTCACCGTCGTCGTGCAGCTCCGCGCGCAGCTCGCCCGAGACCACGGTGACCGCCCGCGCGTACGGGCGGAAGGCGCGGACCGCGACCCCGCCCGGCACCGGGTGCGCGCCCAGGACGGCGTGCGGGTCGTGGTGGGTGCCGTGCAGCAGCCGCTCGCGGTCGCCGGCGCCGACGGCGGGGGAGACGGCGATCTCCGGCGCGGGTGGCGCCGGCTGCGGCGGTACCTGCGCGGCCCGCGTCCCCGTGGCCTTCCTCTCGGCCTTGGTCTTGCCGGACTTGTTCCTGCTGGCTGACTTCTTGGACGTCACGAGCGAGTCTCCCGGGCGAGGATCGGGTCAGGTCGGGTCGGACGCGGCGAGGCGACGGATCGCCGACAGCGGTACGGGGAGCCAGTCGGGGCGGTGCCGGGCCTCGTAGACGACCTCGTAGACCGCCTTGTCGGTCTCGAAGGCCCGCAGCAGCACCGGCTCGGTGCGCGGGTCGCGGCCGGCCACCTCCGCGTACCCGGAGCAGTAGGCGGCCCGGCAGGCCCGCGCCCACTCCGGGGCCGGCGGGGACGCCGAGTGGGCCGCGTAGTCGAAGGAGCGGAGCATCCCCGCGATGTCCCGCACCGGCGGCTGCGGCATCCGCCGCTCGGCCGGCGGCCGGGCCGGCTCGCCCTCGAAGTCGATCAGCGACCACTGGCCGGACGGCGAGCGCAGGCACTGCCCGAGGTGCAGATCGCCGTGGACCCGCTGGGCGGTCCAGGTGCGGCCCTCGGCGGCGAGCTGGCCGAGCGCCGCGTAGGCCGAGCGCAGCCCGTCCTCGTACGGCCGCAGCGCCGGCACCGCCTGCACGGCCGCCGCCAGCCGCTCGGTCATGCCGTCGACCAGCGACGCCAGCTGGGTGTGGCCGAGGGTGACCGTCGGCAGGGCACGGGCGAGCGCGGTGTGCACCTCGGCGGTGGCCCGGCCCAGTGCGCGGGCCTCGGCGACGAAGTCCTCGCCCTTGGCGAGCTCGCGCAGCGCCAGCTCCCAGCCGTCGCTCGCGCCGTTCACGAAGGGCTGGAGCACGGCCAGGACGTAGGGCTCCGTGGCCACCTCGGTATGGAGCCAGGCCGTCGGCGCGGGCACCCGGGGGCAGCGCTCGCGGGCCAGGGCGAGGGGTATCTCCAGATCGGGGTTGACACCGGGCACGACCCGGCGCAGCAACTTCAGGATGAACGTATCTCCGTAGACCACCGACGAGTTGGACTGTTCGGCGGTCAGCAGCCGGGCCACCAGGCCTGCCCGGATCTCCTGGTGCGGGTCCCGCTCGAACCGCAGCCCGCCGATGCGGGCCTGGGTGCGCAGGGCCTCCAGGAGCACCTCGGCGGGCCGGGGGTCGTACAGGGCCTCGTACACCGTGCGTCCGGCGAGCGGCCCCTCGGTCACGTGTCCGATCAGCGCGGGCGCCAGCCGGGGCGGCAGCGCCTCGCGCACGCCTATGAGGAGCTGGTAACAGTCGCCGGGGTGCGGCGGGGCGCCCGGCACATCGGGCTGGTGGACGCGCAGGAGCAGGTGGTACAGGCCCAGCCGACCGTCGGGGGGCAGCAGTTCGGTGACGGCCACCGGGGTGAAGCCGGTGACCGGGCGGCCCTTGCCCGCGAACCAGCGCTGCCGTGGCAGCCAGGCGCGCAGCAGCGGATCGAGCGAGGCGAGGAGAGACCGGGTGGTGCCGGAGGGGGTGACCGTTTCCGCCATGGGCGTCACGTCCTTTCCCCGGGTGTCGTCGGGGTGTTACTGATGCGTGCCCCGGGTGGGGCGGTGGAAACCGCCCCACCCGGCCGGTTAGACGTCGTCCCGGCGCAGCCGGAACCAGTAGAAGCCGTGTCCCGCGAGGGTGAGCAGGTACGGCAGCTCACCGATCGCCGGGAACCGGACCCCGCCGAACAGCTCGACGGGGTTCCGCCCGCCGAATCGGCTCAGGTCCAGCTCCGTGGGCTGGGCGAAGCGGGAGAAGTTGTGGACGCACAGCACGAGGTCGTCCCCTCCGTCCTTGGACAGGGGGGCCTCGCGCAGGAAGGCGAGCACCGCCGGGTTCGACGACGGCAGCTCGGTATAGGACCCCAGTCCGAAGGCAGGATTCTGCTTACGGATCTCGATCATGCGGCGGGTCCAGTGCAGCAGGCTGGAGGGTGAGGCCATGGACGCCTCGACGTTGGTGACCTGGTAGCCGTAGACCGGGTCCATGATCGCGGGCAGGAACAGTCGTCCCGGGTCACAGGACGAGAAGCCCGCGTTGCGGTCGGGGGTCCACTGCATGGGGGTGCGGACGGCGTCGCGGTCGCCGAGCCAGATGTTGTCGCCCATGCCGATCTCGTCGCCGTAGTAGAGGATCGGCGAGCCGGGCAGGGACAGCAGCAGGGCCGTGAACAGCTCGATCTGGTTGCGGTCGTTGTCGAGCAGTGGCGCCAGGCGCCGGCGGATGCCGATGTTGGCGCGCATCCGCGGGTCCTTGGCGTACTCGGCCCACATGTAGTCGCGTTCCTCGTCGGTGACCATCTCGAGGGTCAGCTCGTCGTGGTTGCGCAGGAAGATGCCCCACTGGCAGCCGGACGGGATCGCGGGGGTCTTGGCCAGGATCTCCGAGACCGGGTAGCGGGATTCCCGCCGTACGGCCATGAAGATGCGCGGCATGACCGGGAAGTGGAACGCCATGTGGCACTCGTCGCCGCCGGTGCGGAAGTCGCCGAAGTAGTCGACGACGTCCTCGGGCCACTGGTTGGCCTCGGCGAGCAGCACCTTGTCGGGGTACTGGGCGTCGATCTCCTTGCGCACCCGCCTCAGGAACTCGTGGGTCGCCGGCAGGTTCTCGCAGTTGGTGCCCTCCTGCTGGTACAGGTACGGCACCGCGTCCAGTCGGAACCCGTCGATGCCGAGATCCAGCCAGAACTTCAGCGCGGAGATCATCTCCTCCTGCACGGCCGGGTTCTCGTAGTTCAGGTCCGGCTGGTGCGAGAAGAAGCGATGCCAGTAGTACTGCTTGCGTACCGGGTCGTACGTCCAGTTGGAGACCTCGGTGTCGACGAAGATGATCCGGGCGTCCTGGAACTGCTTGTCGTCGTCGGCCCATACGTAGTAGTCCCCGTACGGACCGTCCGGATCCCGCCTCGACTCCTGGAACCACGGGTGCTGGTCGCTGGTGTGGTTCATGACGAAGTCGATGATGACGCGCATGCCGCGCTGGTGGGCGGCGTCCACGAACTCCACGAAGTCGGCGAGGTCACCGAACTCCGGGAGGACGGCGGTGTAGTCGGAGACGTCGTAACCGCCGTCCCGCAGGGGCGACTTGAAGAACGGCGGCAGCCACAGACAGTCCACGCCGAGCCACTGGAGATAGTCGAGCTTGGCGGTCAGGCCCTTCAGGTCGCCGACGCCGTCGCCGTTGCTGTCCTGGAAGGAGCGGACCAGGACCTCGTAGAAGACGGCGCGTTTGAACCACTCCGGGTCCCGGTCCTTGGCGGGAGTGTCCTCGAAGGTGTCCGGAACGGGCTCATTGACGCTCATATGGTGGGTGACCCTCCGATCTCCGGGGTGGACGGTCGCAGGACGGTGAACACATGCGCGGGCCTATGACCCGGTTCGAGGCGCACATAGTTGGCCCTGCCCCAGTAGTAGGTCTCGCCGGTGAGCTCGTCGCGCACCGGCACGGACTCGTGCCAGTCCAGGCCGAGTTGCGGCATGTCCAACGAGACCGTGGCTTCCTGGGTGTGCTGCGGGTCAAGGTTGGCGACCACCAGAACCGTGTTCGATCCGCTCCGTTTCGAGTAGGCGATCACCGCGCCCTGGTCGGCGTGATGGAAGTGCAGGTTCCGTAGCTGCCGCAGGGCAGGGCTGCGCCGTCGGACGGCGTTGAGCCGGGTGATGAGCGGTGCGATGGTCCGGCCCTCCCGCTCGGCCGCTTCCCAGTCCCTCGGCTTGAGCTGGTACTTC
>NZ_JBVJRL010000025.1:83040-107507 GCF_055607665.1 Streptomyces sp. NPDC036984 | reverse complement strand
GAGAAGACGGCGCCCGTGTGGCCGGTCAGCCGGCTGAGCGGTCTCGGTTTCGCGGGATCGGTCGTCTTCCACAGCCGGACCGCGTTGTCGTTGCCGCCGCCGGCCAGGAGGCCGCCGTCGGGGCTGAACGCCACCGCGTCGACGTTGTCCGTGGGGGCGGTGAGAGAGACGAGCGGTGCCGGCTTCGCCGGATCGGTCACCTTCCACAGCCGGATCGTCCGATCGGCGCCGGCGCTGGCCAAGAGCTCTCCGCCGGGGCGGAACGCCACCGAAAGGACGGCGCCCTTGTGAGCGGCGAGGGTTTGCCCGGGAGAGGGTGCACTCGTCACCTTCATCGTCGGGGAGCCGCTCGACGACGGTCCGCTGGAGCCCGATGTGTCGTGGTCCGACCCGTCTTTGACCAGCCATTCCAGGGCCGCGGCACCGAGGGCCAGACCCGCGGCGGAGCCCGCGACCAGGAACCCGCGCCGGTTCCACCGGGTCGGCAGCGCACCCTCGGCGTGGGGCGTGTCGCCGGGGTGCGCTGCGGCAGGCGGGCCCTTCACCAGGGTCAGGCCTCCCGCCGTGTTCATCACCCGCCGCTGGGGCAGTGGTAATGACCGGGCGAGGAGGCGGAACGGCTGGGGCCCGGCGGGGTGCTGATCATCGACGACACCGGGTTCATCAAGAAGGGCAGCACCTCGGCCGGGGCCGGCCGGCAGTACACCGGGACCTCGGGAAGGATCGACAACTGCCGGATCGGGGTGTTCGCCGCCTACGCCACCGCCTCAGACAGGGCTCTGGTCGACCGGGAGCTCTACCTGCCCAAGTCCTGGACGTGCGACCGCGAGCGGTGCAAGGCAGCGAAGACCCTCGGCAGCCTGCGGGTCACGGGTCAAGGGTGCTCGCCATACACATGATCCTTTCACTCACGAGTTGGTGCGTGATAGCGGGTGAGGAGTCCTCGCTGGTGGATGGCATGAGCTGCTGGTGGCGATCATGGTCAATCGGGCGGTTCTCGCGCATCGGCTGTTCACCGGGATCTCCCAGCGCCATCTGGGCCGCTTGATCGAGGAGTCGGCTCAGCAGCGGCAGGCCGCGGTGGAAGGCCGCCGCCACGCAGCGCGAGGCGGGGCGAGGAAACGGGCCGCAGGAGCCGGTGCCCGCCACCAGCTCGTCTTCGCCGACCGGCTGGTGGCCACGCTCATCCATCTGCGGCACGATCCGCCGCACTCGGTGCTGGGGTTGCTGTTCGGCGTCGACCGCTCCACCATCACCCGCGCCATCGGGGAGATACGCACCCTCCTGGCCCAGCGGGGCTACGCGGTCCCCGACCGGCCCGGTCTGCGGCTACGAACACTGGCGGACGTCTTCGCCTATGCCCAGGCCGAAGGGATCGAGCTGCGCCTGGACGCCACCGAAATCCAGGTCCGCCGACCCGTGGCCGGACGCGGGGGACGCCGAGCGGTTCGTCTGCGGCAAGAAGAAACAGAACACCATGAAGGCCACCGTCGTCGCCGACCACCAGGGCCGCACGCTGTGGACCGACGCCCTGCGACCGGGCCGCATGCACGACGCGACCGCCGCACGCAACGAGGGCATCGACCTCTGCTTCCAGTACTTCCCCGACGTGGAGGTCCTCCTGGACGACGGCTACCTTGGCCTCAGGCGCGATCATCCAGGCCAGGCGATCACACCAACCAGGAAGCCGAACAAGAGCGCACTGCCACCCGTGCACGCACGCTGGGAACAGGACCGCCACCGGCACTCCTCCGACCGCATCACCGTCGAACACGCCCTCGCCGACCACAAACGCTGGAAACAACTCATCCGCCGGACCCACCGGCGAGACCGGCTGCCCGACACCTACGGCGGCCGAGCGGCGCCTGTACGACGCGGTGGCCCGGGCGACCCATCGGGCCGATCCCGCGCTCGCGCCGGCGCTGGCCGGGCTGCTCGACGTTCCGGAGGTCAAGCGGGTCTCGGAGCTGGAGCGGCTGTGTACGCCTCCGACGAAGTCGACGGGCACGGCGATGGTGCGGGCGATGGAGCGGGTGGAGGAGATCTCCGCGTTCGCGCTGGGCCGGGTGAACCTGTCGCGGGTGCCGGTGAACCGGCTCTCGGCGTTGGCCCGGTACGGGCAGTTGAGCAAGGCGCAGATGATCGAGCGGGCGCCGGAGCCGCGGCGGACCGCGCTGCTGACGGCGGTGGTGCGGCAGCTGGAGGCGCAGGCGGTCGACGACGCGCTCGACCTGTTCGCGGTGCTGATGGCGACGCATGACTGCCGGCCTACAGGTCGTGATCGCGGTTCAGCTCAGGACCGGCCTCCCGCCCTGGCTTCTTCGAGTAGTACGCCAGCTGACCAGAACTGTTCGCCTGCCCGACGGCGTCGGGCGTAGGCAATGGTGAGGGCGGCGACCAGGGGCCCCCAGGCCAGCAGGGGGGCGTAGCAGACGTCCATGATCACTCCCGCCGTACCGTGCGGGAATTCGGGGTTGTCCAGTGGCCCTCCTGGCACCAGGGTGACCGCGGCGCACAGCCCCGTCACCACAACGGTGCCTACTGCGGCGGGTATGGCCACCGCCAGCGGCGGGATGCGGCGGCCGCCCAGCCGCGGAACCCAGCGCGGCACCCGTTCACCCCAAGGCTTCACCAGGCCGAGCGTCAGGCAGGCGGCGGCCTGCGAGACCACCGACAGGATCAGCACGTAGACCATGGTCGGGGTCCCTGTGTAGAGAGAACCGAGTCGTCCGGTGAAACCGACATCTACTCCGAACCCCAGGGAGAGCCGCCACACACACGAAGGCACTGTGCAAAGCACCGTCGCCCAGGCCGCGCACACCGCCCATCGAGGGGCGGCGATCTGGGCATCTGACGACGGGAACTGACTAGGCATCATGGACTCCGGTGGGAGCGAGGCGAACCAACCGGTTCACGATGTCACCGCGCGGCACGCAGCGGCATCATCCATCAAGACGGGGGCTGCTCCCCCGCAAGTGGGACCTCACCTCAATCCCCAGGACGATTTCAAGTCGGCGTGATCTCTTTGGCTTGCTGGTCACGGTGGCGTGACGATGACCGGCGACCATGCGATACACGCATCGAAGCTCCGTTGGCCGGTTCTCTCCTACGAACCACAACTCTTGACGATTAGTCCCGCCCCACTGAGGCGACGCGGGCACCGGGAGCGAGTGTGCCCGAGGTGACACCGAGTGCGGGCAGGACAAGGTCGCACTCGATCGCTGTGGGCCTGCGGAGGTCTACAGGACCGGGGTCGAAGGCGGCATTGACATGCGTCTTCTCCCGTACGGACCCACCAGGGGAAGACACGCCCTGCCGCATGGATGGTGGCTCGATACTCCCGGCCCCCGGCGCGCTCGGCCATGAAGGCCAGAGCGGCAACCGTCCCATGACCGCATGCAGGCAGTTCTCCCTCGGCGGTGAAGAAGCGGAGGGACACGACCGGACCGCCCCGTCGGCTGTCGTGCACTGACACGAAGACGGCATGCGACGTTCCCATGAGAACCGGCACACGACGGCGCTCATCGTCACTCAACGGCTCCTCGACCAGCACCGCGGTGGGACTACCGCCGTGGCCGTCGCGCAGACACGCGCGGACGATCGTGACGGGCAGACCGTATCTACTCATCGCAGTGCCGGGATCCTTGTGCCGGACCCGCGTCCGCTTCCTCCGCCCACCGCCGGCTCCACGCAAACAGCGGTTGGAGGGCGTCGACAAGGTCCCCACCGAGCTGGGTGAGGTGATATCCGCCCTCGCGCAGAGTGAGCAGGCGGACATCGGTCAGCTCGCCGAGCCGGGTACTGAGCACACTGGAGGACATGCGCTCGCACCGGCGCTGCAACTCACGGAAACCGCCCGGGGCTTGACTCAGCTCCCACAGGATGCGCAGCGTCCAGCGCCGTCCCAGCAGATCGAGTGCGGCCATGACCGGGCGTCCCGATGTGGACCCCCGCACCGGTACGCCGGGCCGCGGTGTTCCGCCTCCCATGTTCCCCTCTCCTCCTTGCGCTTCGATTCTCAAAGCAGCATAGTGATTCGAAAACAGAAGCACTAGCAACGGGAGCGCCGTCGCGAATAGCCCTGCTGGAACCGCCGTACGCCGACCAGGCCGGCGCGCTGCTCGCGCGCATGATGCCCGGGACGTGCCGCCGATCGGGCTGTTCCGGATGTTCGCCAGGAACCTCCCGATGGCCGGCGCCATGCACGGATGGGGGCGCTATGAGCTGGGCCGACAGCTCACCCTGGCCATGAGGGAGCGCGAGATCGCCATCGACCGGACATGCGTGCTGTGCGGCTGCGAGTACGAGTGGGGCGTGCACATGATGATGTTCGCCGAACGGGTCGGGCTCACCCGCGAGCAGGCGGCATCCCTGGTGCACGGCGGCCCCGCTGACGAGTGCTGGACGTCCGAGCGGGAACGGTTGCTCATCCTCGCCGTCGACGCGCTGCACGAGCGTTCCGACATCGATGACGCGCTGTGGACACAGCTCGTGTCGGTCTTCGACGAGCTCCAGCTGCTCGATCTGCTTCTGCTGTGCGGGTGGTACCACGCCGTCAGCTTCGCCGCGCGCGCCACGCGCGTGCCGCACGAGCCCGGCGCGCCTCGCTTCGCCGACTTCTTCCCCATCACGACCGGGACCAGCCGATGAGCACTACCCGGGAACACTCCGAGGCGCGGCTGCTGGGCCCCTCCCTGATGTTCATCGCCCTGGTCGTGGCGGCAGTCGCCAGCCTCGGGGCACCGCTCATCACCAGCGTGGCGACCACGTTCCACGCCTCGCTCGACGGCGTTGAGGATGGGCGTGGCCCGTGACCATCTTCCCGAGGGGCGCAAGCGGCCACGATTGCCTTGATCTCGGTGGTCTCCATCATCGGCGTCGGCTACTCCCGCGCCGGCCTGCTCACCGAGTTCGGCGGGGGTCGAGCTCCCCGGTGCCGCAACCCTCGCTCACGTTAGAAGGCTGCGACTGTGAGAGCACGGCTGCGACCCAAGCTGGGCCGCTGCACTTACTTCACCGGATGCACGAATTTCGCGTTTTCCCTACCGGAGGCTCAATGAAATCGATACGCAGGTCCGAGAGTCGGCGGTGCGAACCGCGCTGGCTGAGGACTGCGCCGGCGACGACGTCACCACACTCTGGGCGGTGCCCGCCGACGCGCGTGCGCACGCGCGCATCCTGGCCCGACAGGACGGCGTGGTCGCCGGCCTCCCGCTTCTCGGTGAGGTCTACCGACAGCTCGGCCACGACGTCGAGGTGAGTGTGCGCGTAAAGGACGGAGAACGTGTTCAGGCAGGACAGAGCCTGGCGGAACTGACCGGACCGTGGCGCGCCATCATCACTGGGGAGCGCACCGCATTGAACTTCCTGCAGCGCATGTCAGGCATCGCTACCCACGCCGCGGCGTTCGTGGACGCGGTGACCGGACTGTCGGTGCGAATCCTGGACACCCGCAAGACGGCACCCGGGCTTCGTGCCCTGGACAAGTACGCGGTCGCGACCGCCGGAGCGAGCAACCATCGCCTCGACCTGGCCGCAATGGTGCTGCTCTCAAGGAGAACCACATCGCCGTGGCGGGCGGGGTCGGCGCCGCTGTCGCAGCCATCCGCGCACACAACGCCGCCGGCATCGCCGTCGAGGTCGAAGTCGAGTCGGTGGCCCAGGCAGCTGAGGCGCTGCGCACCGGGGTCGAGTGGATCATGCTGGACAACATGCCCATCGAAGACATGCGGTACATCGTGACACTGCGAGGGTCGGAAGGACCCCGACTCGAGGCGTCTGGATCCATCACGCTGGACACGGTCAGGGCCGTCGCGGAGAACGGAGTCGACGCGATATCCGTCGGTGCCATCACCCACAGCGCGCCGGCGTTCGACCTCAGTCTGCTGCTGACGCCGACGGCACCAGCGGGTGGCGGACACCCGGCGAGGTTCGGATGAGGCCGTGTCTCCTCCTGCGTGGACGGGCTGGAATGCCCGCCATGGCTGTCCCCGTCGACCGGTAGGCCTTCGTTTCCATCTCCGGCATGTTCCCCCCGTCGCCGAAGGCGCCGGGCGCCGAGGAAGACTTCGCCGGGACGCGAACCGGCAGAGCCGCGGGTGGCAGAGCCGAACCAGGCCGGATCAGCACGTACTTACACATGCCCGGTGCTCTGTCGCCGGGATCGAGCAATCTGAGCGTCAATTCGCAGCCGGGCATGTCCGGCCGAACACAGGAGGTTTCCATGGCTAAGGGCTACTGGGTCAGTGTCTACCGCGCCATTTCCGACCCTGAGAGGCTGACTGCCTACGACAAGCTGGCCGGTCCGGCTGTCCAGGCTGGGGGCGGGCGGCTCCTGTCCCGTGGCGGTCGAGTCGTCGCCCACGAGGCCGGAAACACGCAACGCGTCGTTCTGATCGAGTTCGACAGCTTCGAACAGGCCGTCGCGGCATACGAGAGCGAGGCTTACCAGAAGGCGCTGGTGGTCCTCTCCGACAGCGTCGAGCGCGACTTCCGCATCATCGAAGGCATCGACTGACCGACGGGCTCAGCCATCGCTGAGCATCCGTCACCTGATATGCCGGACAGAAGCAGGCCAACCAGATCATCGCCGCCGCCCGCGCCCCCGTCGAGCACGGCTTCGCCGCGCTGAAGAACTGGCGCATCCTCACCCGACTCCGGCTCAACCGGGCACGGGCTACGAACCTGCTGCGAGCACTGCTGGTCCTCACCAACCTCGAAGCCGGCCGGTGGCAGACGATCATGAACGCAGACCGACGCACCCGACCAGCACGAGCACCCACGAACCCTGCCACGCCACCAGGCTGACCAGCTACTTCATGTTGGCACGGTCCCATTGGCGGGGCAGTCGGGGTGCTGATCCGTCATCGTCGCCGTAGCAGTCACCCCGACTCTCACAAACGGTCCTTTGCGCGAGCGAGATCAATTGCGGGCTGTCGGACTCCCGTCGTCGATGACCTTCGGCGGGTGCTGCTCCCGGCCGGAGGCGTTGCGGGCGACATCGGCTCCCACTTTCATGACCAGTTCAGGCCGTGCGAGAGTGACCTGCAGAGTCTTGCGGGTGCCCCAGCCTGCTGATTCTCTGTCAAGTTCAGCGTGTTGAGTTTCTGATCTTGCAGGGGAGGGCGAGCTTCCTTCGGGGTTGTTCTCGGGGGCTGTACACGAGTGGGGCGAGCTGCCTCATTTGTGGGGTTTGCAAGGTCGCTGTCTGGTTGGGTGAATGATCATTGCCCGGGCGGTCTCAGGTGGGGCCAGTCCCACCAGAACCCCCAGCAGTTCAGGTCGATCAGGTGCTCGGCGTACGTGGCCAGGTTGGGGTGGGCGCCCTGCCAGATGTTGTCGGGGGCAGAAGACGAAGTGTTCGGCGGCGATGATCAGGGCGTCCTCGAGACGGTTCGGTGGTGCGGCAACGCTGAGGTGCAGGGTGGCGAAGCCGACGCCGACGACGCGTGCGCCGAAGCGGCGGTCTTCCCAGTCGCGGACACGGCGGAGAGCCTGATCATGACGTACGCCAGCAGCGCCCGGTAGCCCGAACCGGACCCGCGCCCCACCTGGTCAAGGGGTACTGCGCGGCCTTCGGGCGGCCCGGAATCCAGGGCCGTGACCGGTGCCGCAAACGATTCCAACGTTGTCCCCATCACCGCAGCTCACACCGCCCGACAGGGAGCCTCCCGGCACGCTGAGACCTCTCCCCCTTCCCCTGAGTGCCTGTTTTCAATCCTGAGCTGCGCGTTTGCCCAGCTCAGGATTCGAAACCGTGCTGGTTCGGGTGCTTGCCGCAAACGCTGGGAGCGTGAAGTTGTCGAAGTCCGCATCATTCCCCCGGGGGTCGTCCTTGAGATCGGACACCGGCCGTGTGCCGTGGGAACCTGGGCGGATGGCTGATCGTCCTCTTAGGCATGCCCCGCGTTCTCATTCTTGGAATCGACCCGCGTGCAGTGCCCGGTGTGGACGGAGACGCCCTTCGAGCGGCCCTCGATCAGGAACTGGCCCGATTCGGCGAACACGCCATCGATGCGTCCATGACGCTGATCGAGCTGGATGAGTCGGCCGAGCCGGCGATCGTTGCAGCGCTGTCCGAACACGACTGGGACGTCGTCGTCATCGGGGGTGGGATCCGCAAGCCGGAGCCGCTTCTGCCGCTCTTTGAGCAGGTCGTGAATCTGGTCCGGCGTCATGCGTCGAAGGCTGCGATCGCGTTCAACACGAGCGGCGGCGACAGCGTCGAATCAGCCAAGCGGTGGCTGTGAGCCAGAAGTCGCTGACAGGCTTCGGTGGCGGTGAGAGAGTGTTGCTCAGGGCCGCGATCCCGGCCCGGTGACCTCTTGGTGGCATTGCTGGCCGTCAGGGCCGAGATGATCATTCTCGTTGGGCCTCGCGGGAGGCTGGCTGTCCGCTCCGGCGGGAGCTTCGGCGGGTGATTCGCCTGGTCATGAGGGTGATCGCGGCCCAGGTGATGAGCGATTCCGAGTGCTGGATGAGCCGCTCGTAGTCGCGCGCGTGTCGACGGGCGTGCATGACCCAGGCATGCGAGCGCTCGACGACCCAGCGCCGGGGCAGAACGACGAACCCGGGGACGTTCTTCGGGCGGCTGACAGTCTTGATCGTCAGGTTCAGGTATGTCTTCGCCCAGGTCACGAGCTGTCCGGCATAGGCGGAGTCGGCCCAGACGATGGTGATCTCGGGGTGCATCATCCGCAGTCGGAACAGCACTTCCTTGGCCGCGTTGCGGTCGGTCATGTCGGCCGGGGTGACCATGACGAACAGCGGCAGGCCCTTGGTGTCCACGACCAGGTGACGCTTACGGCCGTTGATTTTCTTGCTGGCGTCGTAGCCGCGGGAGTCCTTGCCGACGGTCTCGGCGGCCTTGATCGACTGGGAGTCGATGACGGTGGCGACCGCTCCGGGCGCCTTGCCCATCTCGCGGCGGATCCGTTTGCGGAGCTGGTCACGGATCTGTCCGATGACGCCGGCGGCGGCCCAGCGGGCCATGAACCCGTAACAGGTGCGCCAGGGCGGGAAGTCCTTGGGCAGGGCCCGCCACTTGCATCCGCTGTCGACGACGTAGCGGATCGCGTCGACCACCTCCCGACGCGGGTGCTTCTCGGGGCGGCCTCCGACCGGGGTCTCGCAGGCCGGTGTCGGCAGCAGTGGTTCGAGCAGGGCCCACTCGTCGTCCCAGGTGTCTGAGGGGTAGCAGCGCCTGCGCGGCAACGTTCCCTCCTTGGAAGAAGGGGTGGGCCCGGCCGCTTCGCGGCCGGGCCCACCGGTCAGGCGTCGGTGTAGTCGGCGATGACATCGAGTGTGGACTCAACCGAGTTGAGCTGGGTGTTGAGGTGTTTGATCCACCGGCCCTTGGGCTGAAGGACGGCGTGCGGGGCGACGGTCCCGGTGATGAACCGGCGGATCTCGGTGAGCTTGCCGCGGATGACCGCGACCTCGTATGCCTGGAGTTCGGCAGGGTCGGCGCAGAACTTGTAGCCGTCCGGCCTCGTCCAGATCAGCGGCGGCCAGCCGCGTTCGGTGATGGTGTCGCGCAGGCAGGCCAGGCCCGAGCGGGTCTGGTGGGGCGACAGTTGCACGGCCAGTGGCCGCGGCGAGACCCGTCCTGCTCTCGACTGAGAGTCAGACCGAAAATGCGACGATCACAACGGACGACCGCAATTGACCGATTTGCGACCGAAGTTGAGATCCGGATGCGTTCGCGATGCGGTCACTGTGACCGTTCGCCGAACGTTTCCTTCCGGGCCCGCCAGGCCCTCATGACGCACCGCCGCGAGCAGTACACGGCATTCGAACGCCGATCCACCCCGGCCACCCAAGTCGCCCCGCACTCGGGACACTCGGCGGCCGGTGCCACTCAGCTCAGCGACCACCCGCTTGCGCAACCGGCGGTCCCGGCGCCACTGCCTGGCACGACATGCCGCCGAGCAGTACACGGCAGCGGGCCGTACGTCCGGCCGCAGCCGTTCACCACAGCCCCCGCACACCCGTTCCCCGACCTCCCCGGCGTCTTCGGACACCCAGCCAGCCTAGGGCCCAAAGCTACCCATAACGGGGGATCGAAAACAGGCACTGAGACATCGGCGAAGGGGAAGAAGTCCATCCCGGCCAGGAAGGTGCGTGCATGCGCTGCGGATACTGGGGTGTGCAGAGGATGCCCACGGCAGGTCGTACGTGCACAGGGCGATGAACGCTCGGTGGGCCTTGATCGTCTCGGCCGGATAGACCGCTTTGTACTGCATAGTCGTGTCAATGCTCCTGTGTCCGCAGATCACCTGGGCGATGTGCGGCCCGCCGTTCCTGATGACGTAGGCGACGAAGATCCTGCGGAAGTCGTGGGGCGAGAAGGTGAGCGGCTCGCCGGCGGCGTTGGCCGGGATGCCGAGCCGTGGGCAGGAGATGCTCAGGTGGCTCCAGGAGATGGTGGCGCCGGAGCGGTGCTGTCTCTGTATGTTGGGCAGCAGGGGGAACAGGCGGGTAGGTCGTGCTGGCGTTCATGGGCCGGTTCAAGCGGATCGCCCATGGGTAATCCTCCTGCGGGGGGAGGGGGGACGGGGGATGCGAAGACTTTCGGTGCGCGAAGGTGATTCCAGGACGCGATGATCGCAGGACGCTCTGTCGTAGCCCGGCTGCGATGGGGACGCCGCAGTCTGTCTGTGCTCCTCACGCACACGCTGGCGGCGTTCGGCCTTCTGTCGGGCCTGGTGCAGCTGGTAGTTCAGCTATTCTCACTGACCTTCTCAGAGCCTCTGCTTGTGATCATGGTCACCGTGGCCCTCAGCGTCGCGTGGGGAGCGGTCCAGGCATTTCCCCCTGCGTCGGCAGAACGTTCGTTCGGCCACCCTGGGACGCGGGTGCATGTCGTCGTGGGCGACCTGTTCAATCAGCGTGGACACATCGTCGTCGGTTTCACCGACACGTTCGACACGAGCGTCGCGAACGATCTCGTGATCAGCCGTTCCAGTGTGCAGGCACAGCTACTGCAGCGCTGGTACGCGGGGAACCAAGAGCAACTGGATCACGCACTGACTCAGGCACTGGAATGGAGCATGGTTGAAGCGGTCGAGTCTCGTGCGGACAAACCGCAGGGAAAACTCGAGCGCTACCGGGTGGGAACAGTAGCGGTCCTGTCCCGGAACGGGCGCAAAGTATTCGGTCTGGCGTACAGCCGTATGGGGAACAACCTGGTCGCCGAGTCCAACGCCGAGAAAATTTGGGTGAGCCTGTGCCGACTTTGGGAGGCGGTCTACGAGCACGGGCATCGCGAACCACTAGCCCTGCCGATCATCGGCGGAGCGTTGGCGCGGGTCGACACGCTAAGCCAGGAGAACCTGCTGAAGATGATCCTGCTCTCCTTCGTGGCGGCCTCGCGGGACCGGGTAGTGACCCGTGAACTCACTGTTGTCGTACACCCGACGGCTCTTCACGAGATCGACGTGCTGGAGATCCGGCATTTCCTAATGACCCTGTAGTAGATCAGTCCGAAAGGGAGCGGCATGTCTGAAGCCAAGGCCTTCTTGAGCTGGTCCACTCGTGATCCGCGGATCGAACCGTTGGCTCAACTCTTCCGGCAGTGGCTCAGTTCGCTCTTCGAAGGGCGCGTGGACTCCTTCTTCTCTCGTGAGATCCAACCGGGCGAGCACACAGTTCCGAGGATCTACCAAGCGCTGAATGAAGCCGACTTCGGCTTCATCTTCCTGTCGCAGAGGACGGCCCGGAGCCCGTGGGTGATCTATGAGAGCGGGTGTCTCAATCCGTCGCTCCGAGCAGGCAGGGTCTTCCCCCTGCTGTTTGACCTCTCCCCGGGCGAACTGCGTGCGCTGTGCCCTCCCCTGGCGGACTTCCAGGCCGTGTCGTTGCGCGACGTTCAGGACGTTCGACGTCTGACCGAGAAGATCTGCCAGCTCCTCAACCTCGACGACACGCAGGTGATCGAATTCCGCGAGAAGTTCCACCGGACTTTTCCTCAGTTGGAGCGTGCGATCAGTGAAACGGTGGACAGTAAGCGACTGCTTCCCGATCGTTTCACCGGAACCTTGACCTACAACGACAACATCGCTGGGTCGCGGAATTTCCAGATGCCTGGAGTCTTCGAGCAATACCAGCGCGAACTCTTCCTCGTCGGAAACAACCTCAATCTCCTGCTCAATTTATACAATAACGAGGAGATGTTCGGTGCACTGCTGGACTCGCTCGTAGAAGATCCATCGAAAAGAGTCCGTATCCTCATAGCCGACCTATGGGACGAGAAAATCCTCTATACATATAACAAGGTCATCTTCGGTAATGCCCTGTCGGAGTTTTCAGGCCTGAAGGCTGTATTCACGAGGCCGGAATCGCGCTTTTACATCGACCGGTTCATCGCCGCGCGGACGGGAAGCGAGATCCACCAGCGACTGCGGAAGCAACTCAAGATAAAGAAAATCGGCCTACTGCTCGACACCTTCTGGTTTGTTGACCCGGACAATACCGCGCTATCCGGCGACCTCATGTTCGCCCTCATGACGGCAGTCACGGGGCGGGAACGTCCGGTGTTCTACGTGAACCAGGCGGAGAATCCTGGCCTCTACTCTAAGTATTTCGACATGTGTCAGGCCGCTTTCGACTTAAGTTCGGACGTCATGTGGCCCGTAGCGGAACAGGCGTGAGTGGGTGCTGAGAGGACGTTTTCTCCCGTTGTTTCATCCCGCGATGCGGGCTTGGTCCGGTGATGTCGGGTTGCGCCAGGAGGTGGTGTTCTCGCCGGTGAGGCGGCGGGCCATGAGGTCGGTCATGGCGAGGTGGATCATGGCTTCGGAGCGTTCGGGGAGGGTTTCGTGGTCGCGGGCCAGGCGGCGGTGGAGCATCAGCCAGCCGTAGGTTCGCTCGACCGCCCACCGTTTCGGTATCGGGGTGAAGTCTCTGGTCCCGGCGGGTCGTTGAACGATTTCGAGGTCGATGCCGAGGGTGGCGGCGTGCTCGAGGAAGTGTTTGCGGTAGCCGCCGTCGACCCAGATCGTCGAGGGTGTTGTCGTGGTGACGGCGCATCCGAACCGCCGGCCGGCGCGAGCCGGCGCACAAGGTAGTCGAGGTAGCGGGGCATGTCACCCGCGGCTGCCGAGGTCGTCGCACCGGGCGGCTGATCGGCGTCCACCCGGACGTCCATTGCGGACTCCGCCAGGCACACCGCCGTGGTGAGCCCTGCCACTCCGGCGCCGCACCGCACTGGCAGCCACTGCTCGTTTCCCGCGTCCGAAACTCCCGGCGCCCGTCCAGGGCAATGTTGTCGCCGGAGAGCTTCGAGACCATCCGAACCTGCGTGCGTGCGCCCGTCACGGTTCCGCCGGCGCCGCTCTCACACGGGTCCCCAGTACTTGTCGTCGGTGAGCCGGGCGGCCAGCCGACTGAATGCCTCCCAGGTCTCCCTGTTGGCGATCCGGCTGTCGAGCACATCCTCTTCGGTGATGAGCTGCTCACGCCATTGCAGAACCGGTTCGAGGGGTACGGAACCGAGGATCCGGCTGCAGCCGATGCCGAGGGCGGAGGCGAGATGTCTGAGGTCGTCGTCGGCCCTGTGCAGCCACGCCGCCTGGGCGGGCGAGACCTGGAACCACAGTGGTGACGCGGGATCGGGTACGGCGGCCCGGACGAAGCGGACGGCGGAGTGGAGCGCCTCCTCGTCGTGGCCGCGCTGCACGCCCGCGGCGACGATGCCGCGCTCGCCGAAGACCAGGCCCGCCGTGGCCGCCACATGCTGCCGGGTCCAGCGGTGGAAGACCAGCCAGCGGGCCGTGATCTCCCTCATCTCGGGCTGCGCGGTGGCCTCCAGGACCATGTCGACGGCGTACGAGCGGCCGGCGCTGAGGTCCACCACGACCAGGTCGAACTCGTAATGGAGCTTCATCAGCAGGTCGGCGCAGAGCCGCACATGGTCGCCCGTGGTGGCGAACTCGCCGCCGCTGACGTCGCCGGGCATCAGCACCAGGCGGCCGGCGCCGGGCGGCCGGTCGCGCAGCACCTGGTGCTCGGTCCCGGCCCAGACGTCGATGCGTTCCGGCTCCCCGGCCTCCCCCATGAGGTAGGAGTGCAGGTCGCGGTCCTCGACGGCCCGGCAGGCGTCGGCCACGTCGAAGACGGCCGAGGCGGTGGGCGAGCCGAAGTCGAAGTCCAGGTAGCAGACGTCGTCCCCGGCCAGCGCCCGGTGGTAGGCGAGGTTGGCGCTGGTGACGGAGCGGCAGGCGCCTCCCTTGTCGGAGGCGGCGAAGGTCAGCACGGTGTCACCATCCCCGGGTCGCGGTCTCGCGGGCCCGGGCCAGCGCGTCGAGCTGTCCCAGCACGCCGAGTGCCAACGCGTATGCGGTGCCCGGCTGTTGGTCCAGAAGACGGCGGGCGCGGCGCAGCTTGAGCTCGATGTCCCTCAGTTGCATCCCGTGCAGGCTGCCGTCCACGGGGGCGGGCTCCATCTGTTCGCTGCCCAGGAGATGGCCGGCCTCGCCGAGCAACGCCCGTGCCAGCTCAGTGAGTTCGAGTCTGCGGATCGGCGGCTGCCGGTACATCCGGTAAGCCTGGACCATCACCTCGACGATCCGCTCCGTGATGGTCCACGACACCGGCACCCGGCGCTCGGGGATCTCCGCCCCGGGATGGGCGGCGTGCACGTCGCCCCACAGGCCGGTCCCCTCGCCCTCCCCGATCCGGCGGCACCACAGGTGGTCGAGGACCTCCTCGGCGAGTCCGAGCAGCCGGTCGTGCGAGTCGAGGTTGCGCGAGAGCGTGCACAGCTGGATGGTCCGCTTCAGCAGCTGCGCCGAGAAGTCGGTCAAGGACCAGGTCATGGGCGGACCGAGCCGCTCGCCGCCCGGCAACGGCAGGCGGACGCCCACGTTGTGCAGCCGGTGGACCATGGGGTCGTCGCGCGTCATCCGGCTGGTGATGCGGCCGCGTTCGGCGAGGCGTTCCATGACGGTGACGGTGCGGGCCAGGTCGTCGTCGGTGGCCGGGCGCCGCATCGGGTCGTGGACGAGGATGGCGGCGACGGAGAGGGAGAAGTACTCGGGCTCCAGCTCCTGTCCCGTCGTACGCCAGGGGATGTCCTCCAAGGGCCAGCGGTCGGAGTCGAAGCGGGCGACGCCGGACCAGTACCGCTGGGTCAGCTCCCACCGCAGCCGGAGCGCCTCGGCGAGCCTCTGCTGTTCGGTGCTGAGCAGGCCCAGGGTGAGGGTGCGCTCGGAGAACAGGTCCTCGACACCGTCGAGGGCGACCACGGTGAAGTACAGGTACGGCACCGGGGCGGCGACACCGTCGGGCTGCGGCCCGACGGGTTCGTCGATCTCGACCTCGGGGGCGTCCCTCACCAGGCTCCACGCCCAACCGCACTCGAAGAGCTGGTTCTCGTCCTTGAGCCCTGCCTGGACGTCGATACCGAGGGACACGCTCTCGGCGATCGCGGCGCGCAGCGCACGGAAGCAGCTCTGGAACCTGCCCAGCACCTGGCTCTGCGACAGCCTTCCCCGGCCGAGGAGTTCGCCGAGGTCGCGGCCCTGGGGGGAGTCGGTGTCGAAGGCGTTGACGGTGAAGGAGCGCAGCAGGCTCACCATGGCGGCGGTGAGGCGGTCGCTGGTGGCCGTACGCAGCTCGGCGATCGCCTCCCGGATGTCGAGGCGCCCGGTCCTGGTCTCGTAGACCTTGAGGAAGCCGAGCGTGGCCAGGCAGAGGGTGATCGACATGGAGAAGGAGTCGACCACGCCGAGCCGGCGTTGATCCTCGGTGAGTTGCTCGTTCGGGTCGCCGCAGCCGAAGTAGTAACCCCCGCCGAAGGTGGGCCACTTGTCCTCGCCGGTGTGGGTGCGCATGAACTCGGACGCGGCCTTGACGAGGTTGGCCGGCAGGTCGAGCCGCCCTCCGGCCTTCTTGAGTGCCTGCTGGACGTCCTGCTGTGTGGTGTCCGGGTCGTCCAGCCGGAACTCGGGGATCTCCGTGGCCGGGTACAGCAGGCAGAGCAGCCGCGCGGCGTCGGCGACGCTGCTCTTCCCGCCCCACTCGCCCCAGTCCCACTGCTCCTGCTGGAAGGAGTGGCGGGCGAGGGCATGCCAGATGTCCAGCAGATTCCGGCGTGGCTTGATCTGCATCCCATGCCCCTCACGCAGGCCGCCCCGCCGTCAGTTGATCAAACGGCCGGACTGCCCGCCTCCGCATTTCGACGCCAGCCGTGGGCCAGGATCATTCCCGCATATCCCTCGCGTACACAGGCCGTGGCTGCGAGCCTCTGTACCTTGAAGTCGCCCACGAACGGTTCGAGGCTCGCGCGGACCTCGGATTCTCCGACGTCACAGGCGGGGAAAAAATGTTCACCCACTTGAAGGCCCTCGGAATGTTCCATGAAGGCCGCAGCGAAGGGGGCGCCGGGAGCCAGGGTGCGCATGAAGCGTTCGACGCCCCACCTGAACTCCTGGTGCGAGGCGGTCATCGACTCCGCGACGAAGAACATGGTCCCCACGGACCAGTGCCCTTCGTGTCGCGACAGGTCGAAGATGCTGCCCTGCTCGACCTTGACGACCCTGCGGAACCGGTCGCGCGGATCCAGGTCAAGGGAGCTGTAAGCCTCGTGTTCGCAGAGGGCGTTCCAGAACTGGTCCCAGTTCGTGCCGTAGGAGTCGACCTGACTTTCGAGATACCTCACGTTCGCGGACGAGTGCTCCAGGAGGGTGATCTCGTCGCACCAGGGGAGCATGGAGAGGGCGGGGTAGAGGTTGGCCCCGGCACCCACATCGATACCGGTGGCCCGGCCGACGTCCCTGTTTCGGAAATGGCCGTCAAAATGATCGCGAACGATGCGCAGGATCTCCTCGTCCTCTGCCTGAAGGTCGCGGTAGTTGTGATCAACGTAGGCGATCGGATCGAATACATGCCACGGCACATCGGCATTCCGCACCTGAAGATCCCCCTGCCGAAAAGTCATTCACTCACGGTACCGACACCGCAGGCGCGGTGGATCCCCTTCCCTCAAGGTCGCGGACCTTCTGTCACGACGACCCCCCACTGACGACGAGAGGCGTCATCGAGGCCGTTCTGGCCGAACTCCACCGCGTAGACAGGGAGGCGTTCCCCGAGGAGCCGTACCCCAGCCTGGATCGTTCATGAGGGTCCGTCAGCTTGTTGACGGGCCCACTGTGGTGAGTGGGGGTGGGGATTTTCCGGGTCTGGGCGGGTTCAGCGCCCGGCTGTCGCGTCGGTATGCGCCGGGTTCCACGGCTCCGGTGGGCTGGTGCTGCTCGCAGGTCGGCGGCGGGCGCCCGGGGGCGTCTCCCGGGCGCCCGCCGCTCGGACGGTCAGACGGCTTTCCCTCCCGCGCTCGGTGTCGGCCCGGCGGCGATGGAGAAGCCGAGGACGAGGCCGTCGCCGGCGGCACGCGCCGATGTGAGCGTGACGCCGTGGGGCAGTGCGGTGACGGCCACGGTCCTGGGCCCCAGCTCGTCGCGGAGTCCGGAGGTGGCCGACAGCTCGGCGAGGTCGTCGACGTCCACGCTTCGGCCGAGGACGCTCACCGTGGTGGGCGTGACGGTGAAGGCGTGCGCGGTCGTGGACAGGGTCGCCCGCACGGTGACCGGCAGACTCAGGCGGCCGACGCTCCCTACGAGGATCAGGTCGCCGGCCTGGCCGCCGACGGTCAGGCCGTTGCCCATCGCGCCCAGGCGCCGGGTCACCTGGTCGTATCCCACGATGGCGGTTGCGGTGCCGCCGGCGCTGTCGCCGTTCGTCGTAACGTCTTTCAGGCAGACGGTCACATCCAGCACGGCGTGCTGCCGGTGTACACCTTTCGCACTCACCTCGACGTCTCCGACCTCCCCTCCCAGGGTGCGCAGGCCCGCCAGCGGGGTGGTGAGGTCGGCGTGCACCGGGCCGTCCGGCTTCAGCCGGCGCGCGGCCTGGGCGCCGATCCGCTCCTCGGTGCGGTGCTCGACCAGGAGGTCGGTCGCGCTGGTGAGCAGGGTCAGGGTCGCGGCGGCGGCAGCCAGGACGAGGCGGGGCTTTCCGCGGGGGTTCAGTCTCACGTGGTCACTGCTCCGGATCGGTCGGCGGGCGGTCAGGCGTGCAGGCGCGGGAGGACTCGGTCGAGCCGGCGGGGTATCCACCAGTTCGCCCGGCCGATGAGGAACATGGCGGACGGCACCAGGATCAGGCGGACCACCGTGGCGTCGACGATCACGCTGATCGCCAGCCCCAGGGCGAGCATCTTCACGACCACGGTCGGTGAGGCGGTGAAGGACAGGAACACCGCGGTCATGATGAACGCGGCAGCGGAGATCACGCGCGCCGTCGCGGACAGCCCCTCCCCCACGGCGAGCCGGTTGTCGCCGGTGCGGTGCCAGACCTCGGCGATCCGGGACAGCAGGAAGATCTCGTAGTCCATGGACAGCCCGAAGACGATCGCGAACATCATCATCGGCACGTACGACTCGATGGGCACCGGCTCCGAGAGCCCCAGCAGCGAGTCGCCCCACCCCCATTGGAAGACCGCGACGAGCACGCCGTAGGACGCGGCCGTGGTGCACAGGTTGAGCACGACGGCCTTGAGCGGGATCACCAGGCTGCGGAAGACCGTCATGAGCAGCAGGAAGGCGAGGACCAGGACGATGCCGATGACGATCGGCAACCGTTCGCCGATCGTGTCCCGGAAGTCGGCCTGGCCGGCCACGGTGCCGGTCAGATAGGCCTTGGCCCCCGTGCCGTGCAGGGCCTCCGGCAGTGTCCGCGCGGAGAGGGTGGCGAGCAGGTCACCGATGGCGGCGTCCTGCGGACCGGTGGTCGGGGTGAGCGTGGTGACGAGGATCCTCCCGTCGGCGCTCGCCTTGACGGGGGTGAAGGCGGCCACGCCGCGGGTGGTTCTCAGGGCCGTGGTCACATCGCCCGTGATCCGGTCGACGGGCGACTTCGCGCCGCTCACGTCGACGACGGTGACGATCGGGCCGTTCGCCCCCGCTCCGAAGCCCTGGCCGTCGGCGTGCGCGATCCAGTCGTAGGCGGTTCGGCTGCTGCTGCCGGGTCGGTCGGCACCGGCGTCGACGTGGCCGAGGCGCATCGACAGCAGGGGCAGCGAGCACACGCCGAGGACGGCGACGCCGACGGCGAGGAATGTCCGAGGGCGCCGGGCGACGAGGTTCGCGTAGCGGTTCCGGCCGTCGCCGGCCGCCGCGCCCTCGGCGACCGGGCGGCACAGCCGGAACCGGTCGATGCGCCTGCCCACCAGCCCCAGGGCCGCCGGCACGAGGGTGAGCGCGGCAGCGGCCGTGACGACGACGGCGAGGGTGGCCGCGAGGCCGATCTTGCCGATGAAGGTCAGTCCGCAGGCGTAGAGGCTGAGCATGGCGACGGCCACGGTCAGAGCGGCGACGAGGACGGCGCGTCCGCTGGTGTGCGCGGTGCGGGCCACGGCGTCGGCCGGCTCGCGCCCCTCGATGAGGTCCTGGCGGAAGCGCGTCGTCAGGAACAGGGCGTAGTCGTTGCCGACACCCAGGCCGATCATGCCGGCCAGGGTGGTGGCCGAGGTCGCGAAGGAGAGGGTGGCGGCGACGATGCCCACGATGCCGAGGCCGACCCCGACGCCGATCAGCGCGGTGATCAGCGGCAGCAGTGCGGCGAGGACACTGCCGAAGGCCAGCAGCAGGACGACGAGGGCGGTGACGGCGCCTACGCCCTCGCTCAGCTTGTCGTCGGCCGGTGCACGGACCACCTGATCCAGATCGCCGCCGTAGGCGACGCCGAGCCCCGCCGCCCGGGCGGGGCCGGTCGCCGTGTCCAGTCGCCCGATGTAGTCGTGGCCGAGGTTCTTCAGCTGCTCGTCGAAGGAGATCGCGGTGTACGCGGTGCGTCCGTCGGCGCTGGTGACGGGCGCGGAGACGGCAGTGACGTGCGGCAGGTCCCGCAGCTCGGCCAGGGTCCGCTCGAGCGCCGACCGCTGGTCGGCCACGCCGCCGGAACCAGTGTGGAACACGACCTTGCCCCCCGGCCTGCCCGCCTCGGGCATCGAGGCGGCAAGGAGATGGGCGCCGGTGTGGGAGGCGGTGCCGGGCAGGCTGACCTGGTCGCTGAAGGTGGGCGCGGCGAGATGCCGTCCCGCCAGGGCGGCGACGAGAACCAACAGCCAGGCGGCGATCACCGCTGCCGGGTGCCGGGCGCAGAAGCCGCCGAGGCGGCCGAGTCCGTGGCGGGCCGTCGCCGGAGGGGCGGCGGGGAGCGCCCCGCTCGGCGGGGGTGGGTGCTGCAGAGGTCGGGTCACCGTGGCCTCCT
The DNA here is from genome assembly GCF_055607665.1 of Streptomyces sp. NPDC036984. Classification (NCBI taxonomy): domain Bacteria; kingdom Bacillati; phylum Actinomycetota; class Actinomycetes; order Kitasatosporales; family Streptomycetaceae; genus Streptomyces; species Streptomyces sp. NPDC036984. The sequence goes on along the minus strand of NZ_JBVJRL010000025.1, from coordinate 87,239 downwards.
GGAAAAAGTGTCACGAGTGACAGGAACCCTAGAGAAGAAATGGCATGCATGACAATTGGCAGTGATGACATTTACGAGTGCGACGACCCCCGGGAGGGCCTGCACTCGGGACCCGACGGGCCGTAGGGGTGGCAAAGATGTCAGCCGTGGGGGTGGCATGTGTGTCAATTGACAGTCGCGACACCTTGGCGGGAGGCTTCGGTCCATGCCCAGTGAGATCGCCCCCGCCGGACTGCGCGAACGCAAGAAGGAGGAGACGCGGCACCGCCTTCTGGAAGGAGCCGCGCGCCTGTTCAAGGAACGCGGTTTCGAAGGCACCACCGTCGCGGACATCGCCGCATACGCGAACGTCTCCGTGCGCACCTTCTTCCGCTACTTCGAGAGCAAGGAGGCGCTGCTGCTGCCGGACGGCGTCGAGATCTTCGCCTACGTCGAGGACGCCCTGGCCCGGCGTCCGGCGGGCGAGGAACCCCTCGACGCGGTGTGCAACGCCCTGCTGGAGGCGGCCGAGCCGTTCGCCGCCTCCACTCTGACCGCCCTCAGCCATCCGGTCCAAGGCATCGAGAACGTCGTCACGGCCCGGCTCGTCCAGGCCTTCTCCGACTTCGAGGAGCGACTCACCCTCCTGGTCGAGCGCAGACTGCCGCCGGACACGCCGGACGCCGATCTCACGGCCGCGGTGATCGCGTGCGCGGCCCTGTCCGCGGTCCGCGCCGTACTGCGCACCCGCAGGGCGCGCCGGGCCTCCGGCCTCACGGACACGGGCCCAGCGCCCCTGCTGCAAGCCTTCGGGATACTGCGCGGGATCGGCTCTCCCGAACAGTCCTGACAGCGGGCGGGGAGCCGGTGGCCGCAGCGGGAACGGCGCCGTCACGGCAGTACGCCGGCCCCGCCGCCGCGGCGGTGTCAGCGGCGTGCACACTCGACTTCCCTCGGCGTCAGCAGGGCTTCGCCGGCGCTCGTTTCGCCCCCCATCGCCAGTCACTCAATGCGCTGCGCTGTCCCGTGGTTGGCGGCGCGCGCATCACCACCGCACTCAGCTCACTGCGCAGCCAAACAGCCGGCTCAGCCCACGCGCTAGCCGTCACCGACCCCTCAGCGCCGCATAAGCCCCCCACCGAACGAACACACCACCCACTGCAGCTGAGTAACAGCAGGTCACAATCAAGTTCGATGAGCAGGCACAAGAGCTAGACGAGTAGTTCCGAATGCGGGGTTCACGGACGCAGGGAGGGTGTCCAACATCGGGTTGTGACGACCGAGTTAGACACCCTCTTGACCGCACTGTACGTGCACATCGACGACTACTTGAAGACCTCGCGGTGGCGTGGCCGGCCGCCGAGGCTGACCGATGCGGAATTGGTCACCCTGGCCGTGGCCCCTGGGCTTCCACTGCGAGGCCCGCTGGCTGTGCTTCGCCCATGCCCACCTGCACGGCCTGTTCCCCGGCGGAGGAACTCACCCACCGCCGGCTCGACGTCCTCTGGCCCGCACCCGATCAACCGGACTGGTGGACCGGCACGGTCACCGTCGCAGGGCCGCTTCCACCTGCCTGAAGCCGGCGCACTGATGGGTCGGAGCACCAGACCCCGACGGCGTCGGCCATCGCACCCAGCAGCAACCTCTCCGTGCCAGTGCTGCTGTCGAAGCCCGTGAACATTTCGATTCCCTCTCAGGCGGCGGCTGCCTCCCAAACCGGTCTACATCCGCTGCTGGCCGACTACGCCGCACCTTCCGGCCCCTCGGCATCACACCGCACCGCTCCGCACCCGCCGAGACTCCACCCGCGGCCCGGCCGGTGGCCGCCGTTCAAGCACGCGATGAACGCGCGGAGGTCCTCGCCGCTCTCCAACAGGCCGTCGAAGCAGGCCGGACAGTGAGCGAACTGCGCCGCTGCCTCAACCGCGCAGAGGCTGCCGTGCACGGCGGCGCGAGCGCCGAGGAGAACGAACTGCTGCGCCGCGCCACCGACCTGCTACTGCGCAAGGAACGCGTTGTGGGCATCAGCGCGCCACCCGCACCCGCCCGCCGCAGGGGTCGACAGTCACAGCCCCAGCCCCAGCCCACGAACAGCGGCTTGACGGCGACCAGCCAGGCACGACGCGCAGCCGAGGCGGTCGCCGGCCTGCTCGACGTCCTCGACCGATACCGCGGCCGCTTCATACCCGGCGAGCGGCAGCGGCTGGTCGCCCAGCTGGAAAACACGGCACGCCAGTACGTCGAGTGGGCGGCGAACCTGATCACCGCCCGGATGAACGACACACGGGACCGGATCATGAGCGGGCGGGCCAGCCAGCTCGAGGCCGCCCTGTACAGCTGCTGGCTGGAAGCCTGCGCCGCTGTGCACGAAGTCCGGTACCGCATGGAGGTTCGCCCCGGGAAGTTCGTCTGGAGCGGCCATGAGGGGGCGAAGGTGAGCCCGATCGCAGACGACCACGGCGGGGGCCGGGCCGCGGTGGCCTGACGCGAGGCGCCGGCACCTCACCGGCCGTGGGAACGAATCCATGACTTCGCGTGCCGGTGAGCACGGCGAACGGCGCAGCCGACGTTCACCTCCCCGTGAGGGGGGCCGCCCACCTTGTTGATGCCCTCCTCCGCCGGGCGACAGGGCTCAGCTCGTCCGCGCGTAGCCGGACGGCACTTTTCGATGTCTCTCTAATGGCTGGCCCCGGAGGAGGCGGGCGATGAAGACTGGCGCGGTCCATCGGGCCTGTCGGACCGGGCCGCGTCGGTGAGTTGATCCACGTACGGAACTTCCCAACGTATCGGTCACGGCCCCAGCGAAACGGGGAAGTAACTCATGACAGTTCGTACTTGGCTGCGCCCAGTCGGAAGACACCGGATCAGGGCGGTCCTTGTCTGCGCGCTCGCCCTGGTCATCGCGTTCGCCGGCCAGTTGCTGGCTCCGCACCGGGCCTCCGCCGACGACCAGTACTGCACCAAGTTCACCATCGTGGGCGTGCGGGGATCCGGCGAGGCTTACACGGGCCCGTTCGGCATGGGCAACACGGCCGGGCCGGCGGCAGCGGCCGCAGCCGACCTGCTCGTGTCGTACGGCTACGCGCGGTCGGACATCTCGACCACGACGCTGTACTACCCGGCCGTCGACGTCTGGCACTACGTGGACGTCCCCCTCGTGGACGACATGAGTTGGTGGCGATCGGTGAGCATCGGAGCCGATTATCTGGCGGAATTCGTCAAGAACTCCGCCGCTCAATGCCCCGGCACACGGATCGCGCTGATCGGCTTCTCGCAGGGAGCAGGAGTGGTCAACATGGCGATGCACCAGATCAACAACGAGTACGGCCATGCGTCCGCGGTCGTGCACGCGGCCCTGCTGATCGCGGATCCGTTCAGGGACGGAGGGCAGCCCTACGCGCAGAACATCACGGCCGGCGGCACAATGGTGAGCGGCTCCGGAGGGCGCGGGATGCTGCGCCGGCAGGCGGTGCCTCCTGCGTTCCGAGCCGTCACGCGGGACATATGCCGGGACGGTGACGGTGTCTGCGACGCTCGCTACGACACCACCTTGGCGTCCGCCGTGCGGGCGGGGATGACATCCGACATCCATACCAGCTACGCCTCTTGCTGCAGCGAGCGGAACATCCTCAGGGAGTACGGGCAGCAGACGGCCTGGCGCCTCACTCACTCGCCGGGCGGGGACGGCGGCGGGACAGGCGGCGACGACACTCCGAGTCCTGTCATGGTGACGGTGTCCCGGTTCGCCTTCTCCAACGGAGCGGGGGTCGTCTTCGCCAAGGACGGCCGCGACGCGCCGTGGGCGACGCTGAACCCTGACGGGCGGGCTTCCGCCTTTCAAACGGAGGGAAACCGTATCGGCGCCATCCTGGACGGCGAGCTGTACATCAAGGATTGGCTGCACGACACATGGCACAAGATGACGGGTGGCGGCGATGTGAAGTCGTTCAAGCTGAGCGGCGACCGGATCGCGTTCATGAACAGTGCCGGTGTCGTCTTCGCCAAGGACGGCCGTGACGCGCCGTGGGCGACGCTGAACCCTGACGGGCGGGCCAGTGACTTCGTCCTGGAAGGCAACTGGATCGGCGCGGTTCTGGACGGCTCGTTCTATGTCAAGGAGGGCGTGTACGGCGCGTGGACGACGATGGCCGGTGGCGGGGACGTGAAGAAGATCGCCATCGAGGGGAACAGGTTCGCGTTCTCCAACGGCGCGGGGGTCG
>NZ_JBVJRL010000025.1:0-82940 GCF_055607665.1 Streptomyces sp. NPDC036984 | reverse complement strand
TCTTCGCCAAGGACGGCCGCGACGCGTCATGGGCGACGCTGAACCCAGACGGGCGGGCCAGTGACTTCGTCCTGGAAGGCAACTGGATCGGCGCCGTTCTCGACGGCTCGTATTACGTCAAGCAGGGCGTCAACGGCGCCTGGACCACCATGGCCGGTGGCGGGGACGTGAAGAAGATCGCCATCGAGGGGAACAGGTTCGCGTTCTCCAACGGCGCGGGCGTGGTCTTCGCCAAGGACGGCCGCGACGCGTCATGGGCGACGCTGAACCCAGACGGGCGGGCCAGTGACTTCGTCCTGGAAGGCAACTGGATCGGCGCCATTCTCGACGGCTCGTATTACGTCAAGCAGGGCGTCAACGGCGCCTGGACCACCATGGCCGGTGGCGGGGACGTCGGGAAACTGAGCGTCGCCGATCGGCTCGAGATCTCCACGCCGTAGCCCGGCACCACCCACACTGCCCCGCCGGCGGCCTTGCGTGTAAGGCCCCCGGCCGGGGCGCGGCCGGGACACCGGCTACGCGAGCAGGTCGAGCAGTCTGCGGCCGTCGTCGGTCAGGACAAGGCGCACCTCACGCCCGTACCGGTTCCGCCGGAGCAGGCCGGCCCCTTCCAGTGCGTCGCAGTGGTACGTGACCGTGCTGACCGCGATCCGCAGCCGGTTCGCTGCGTCGCTCACCGACGGACGCAGGCGGGCGTGCAACAGCAGAGCCGCCCGAGTGGCGCCCAGCACAAGCACCAACCTGTCCCTCTCCCGCGGGTGGGGCGGACGCGTCTCCGTCAGGTGAGCGAGCCCCGGCAACGGATAGCCGATCCAGATCAGCCCGTCACCCTCAGCGCTGTAGGCGGTCGCCCGGTAGCCGGAAGCCAGCGGCACGAGCACCAGGGGCCGCCCCGCCGACGAAGCGCCCAGCGGACAGTCGTGCGGCAGCCGCAGCAGACCGTCCCCGTACCGCACGGGCGACCCGAGCGTGTTGAACACGGGCTCCAGCGTGCGCGTTACGACAGCGCGGCCGATCCGCTCCTCCTCCCGCTCCAGCAGGGGAGCGGCACGTCGCCATAGGGGCTCGAAGGCACGCCACGCGGACAGTGCGAGCCGCCGGTACACGTCCACCACGGCGTCCGGCCGGTCCGTGACGAGCCGCCACGGCCCAGGTACCGCCTCCCCGAACCGGGTGAAGACCTCCTGAGCGAGCGCGTCCGGCCGGATCAGATCCAGTTCGTCGGCGACGGTGACAGGGCCCGCACTCTCGGCCAATGTCCCACTCAGGCTCAGGGCGTCCGGCAGCCAGGACCGGCCGGCTCGGAGCAGCGCCGCCAGCAGATCGGCCTCCGCGCGTGGAACGGCCTGCCGGACGTCGTGGGCCCAGGCGGGCGGCATGCCGTGCCGGCTTTCCCCCACGGTGCTGATGAGCACCGAGAACAGGGTGGTCCCCGGTCTGCGGCTCACGACCAGGCCGGTTCCCTCCAACGGCCCGATCGCGACCGCCGCCGAACCCCCGCGTTTCCCGCCGGACGCACCGAAGACGCCTGTCTCCGCCCCGAGGTCGACTTCCCTCGCCATCCACCCTCCCCGGCAGGCACTCCCCCGCAGCACCCATCCCGCCCATGCTGGAGGGGCCGCCACCGCCGCGCAATGGGTTGGGCGCTCAGGCGGTTCGGCCGCCGAGAAGGTCCCTCCGAGAAGGGGCCGCGGCGCATGGTGCACTCTCTCAACGCTCGCGGCCGGGAGTACCTCGAAGAGTTCTGGAGGACGTGGAGCTTCCTCACGGAACGACTGGAACAGCTCCGAGAAGAGGGCAGTGCCGGCTGCGGCTGGACGACCCGACAGCGTCACTGCGGCCATGACAGCCCCGGCCGCAAGCACATGGTCCTCATCGCAGTTGCGGCGAACCCAGCTCGATGTCGATGCCGCACACCTGCGCCCGCACATGACGCCCCTTCGCATCCGTCATCTTCACGAAGGAACCGTCCTTGGTGTGCGGAGGCACCACGGTGATGCTGGGGTCGTACTCGGCCGAGACCTCGCAACCGTCGCCCGGGGCGGCCGTCGCGTCGTAGAAGAGCGGGAACTCGACGGTGTGGCCCGGGTTCAGCTCCGAGTGGACCGGCGCGGCCCCGCTCTTCGACCTACCGCCGGCCGACGGCCCCTTGCCGATGTACACATCGATGTCCGGGTAACCGTCGAAGGCGCAGGACTTCGATCCCCTGTTCTCGGCGCTGAGCATGGCCGCCGGCGTGTTCTGCTGCTGACCGGGCACACGGGTCATCTTCCAGCCCAGCTGGGACGTTCGGCATGCGGCGGGACGAGCGTCGGACAAACCCTGAGCGTTGCCGCAGGCCGCGCTCCCCAGCAGTACCACCAGGCCGAGAGAGGAGACTGCCAGTGTCCGCCGTGCCATGAGAATCCCCCTCGTGAAGACATCCCCACGGGACCCAGTGCCACCGTTCCTGCCTCACCGCCCAGCTGGATGGGGGCGAGGCGGGGGGAGGTTCCGGCGCAAGGTCCGTCCTGCATGACGGAGCGGAACTGGTTGGTGACGTACCAGGTCTGGTCCTTGATGTTCTTCGTACTTGCGGACGAACCGACAGCCGAAGCGCTCGGCGCCATCAACAGCGAGCAGCCGAGCGCGAGAGTCACGGTGGCAGCTCCGGTGAACAACGTCTTCCGGACGCGGGTAAAACGCATATGGGTCCCCGTATTGCGTGTGCGTTGCGGTCACTCACTCGGACCGCTTCGTTCAGAACGCCGCTTGAGCACAGAATGGATCAAGTACGGGCATGCTGACAGAGGGCCTTGATGACCATGACAAAGAGTCCGGGTCCGATGACGCGTCAGGGCCGTATCCGGCACCGGCTTCTGAGGAACACAGCGACCTGGTTCTCGGATAAATGCAGGCGTCGGCACCGCGCTGTACCGACTTGCCGCCGTGGAGAACCCGGCGCTGCTCGGCGACGGAATGCCGTAGCCGTGCGCTAGGCCGCACCACCGCCTGTTCTATGCCGACCTGGACGCGAGGCAGGACGAAGAGACCGGCTCGGAGCCCCGGGGTTCAGAGCCAGCCGCGCCGTGCTGCCTGGACCCCCGCCTGGAAACGGGTGGTGGCGCCCAGGCTGTCCAGGAGGGCGGAGACGCGGCGCACGACGGTGCGGCGGCCCAGGCCCAGGTGTCTGGCGATCGCGTCGTCGGTGGCGCCGCTGGCCATGAGAGTGAGGATCTGGCGGTCCCGGGCGTCGAGCTGCGTACCGATACCCGCTGCCGATACCGGAACGGCGAGTCTCCACAGGGACTCGAAGATGTTGGACAGCGCCTCGAACAGACCGGAGGGACGTATCAGGAGAGAGACGACTCCGGAGCGGTCGTCGGCGGCCAGGGTGACCACCGCCAGAGCGCTGTCGCCGATCGCCAGCTTCATGGGCGGATCGTCCAGGGTGCGCGCCTGTTCCCCGGCTTCGATCATGCGCGCCATGTTGGGCCATGCGATGGGGTCGTCGAAGGCGGAGCCGTGGTAGATGGCGCGGTAGACGACTCCGGCGGCCATGCGCTCGCGCTGCAGCGCCTCCTGCGCGAGGTAGTGGTCGGACGTGCCGGAGTACGGTGGGACGTCGATGACGCGGATCTGATGGCGCGCCGACTGCTGGAGTTGCCGGCTGACCGCCAGGACGCGTGCGGCGTCCTCGACGACTTCCAGCGCCCCGTAGTGACCTGCGTCCCTCCTGGCGGAGCGGTAGAGCCGTTCCAGCTCCGTACCGGTCCGACGCAGCGCGGTTCGCACGGCGTCGTCGCGCTGCAGCAGCGCCTCGACGACCTGAGTGGGTGGCACCGCTTCCCAAGAGTTCTGCGCGCCGCCGGAATCCGTCGTCACGACGATGTCTTCGGCGGCGAGTTCCTCCAGCACCGCCCGGACGGCCGTCTCACTCAGTCCCGTCCTGGCCGCCAACCGCGAGGCGGACGCGTGCGGGTGACTGACCAGGAACTGGTAGACCCGTCCGTGGTCGGAGTCCGGGTCGAACACGTCGTGCACGACTCCCCCCTCGCCGTACCGGAGCCGGTCAGCCCGGCCCCCGGAGACTACTGCACGGTTGGCGCACTCGCGCCAGTGGCCCGACTGCGCCACTCGTACGTATGGCGTCACGTCGAGTGATGCGATGAGATGCTCCGTGACCGGCTGACCACCCGTCCCGTCCCAAGGCGTCCAGCCCACCTCGAGGACAACCGATGAGATCAGCTCTGCCCGCCCGGTACAAGCGTGCGATGGCCGCAGCCCTCGCCCTGGCGGCGGCCCTCCTGCTTCCCGGCACACCGTCCGCGCGCGCCGAGGCCTGGGATGCGCGCCCGCCGGAGATGACCGACGGCTTCGGTCTGACCCAGGTCGGCACCACCACCGGCTCCGCCACCAACTTCGTAGTCACCGTGACCACGCCCGAGGTCGACGGTGAGCACCGCATCCGGATCCTGCTGCCCACCGACTACGCCGACCGCCCCGAAAAGCGCTACCCCGTGCTGTATTTCCTGCACGGCGCATCCGACGATCCGGGCAACCCGAACACGGCCTACCCGGCCCTCACCGCGGCCCAGTCGATGATCACCGTCATCCCGGACGGGGGGCGCAGGGGCTGGTACACCAACTGGCTCGACCAGAGCACCGCCGCCGGTGCCCAGAACTGGGAGAACTTCCACATCACTCAGGTGATCCCGTTCATCGACGCCAATCTCCGCACGGACACCGCCAGGAGAGCGCGGGCCGTAGCCGGCCTCTCGATGGGAGGTTTCGGCGCGCTGCACTACGCCCAGAGACACCCCGGCCTGTTCAGTCACGTCGCTTCGCTCTCCGGCGCCAACGAACTCTCCATGCAGCACGCCGTCATGCGCGCGGCCGTCGTCGCCACGCTCACGAACATCGGAGCCCCGCTCTGCGGCAGCTCGAACCCCACGTGCAGTCTGGACTTCGGGCCTGCGGTGTCCAGCGACGCCGTCTTCGGCACGCCGTATCCGGTCTTCGGCGCCGACTGGCGCTGGAACGAGGCGGATCCGGTGGCGCACATGGACGTCCTGGCCCGGGCCGGTACGGGCGTCACGCTCTACACCGGAAACGGGCAGGGCGACCCCGCCGAGCCGGAATTCTGGGTCCAGTCGGCGTCCCAGCACGCCAAGGAGCGTCTGGACCGACTCGGACACCGTTCCCGCTACGTGGACTACGGGGACGGGTCAGGCTGGGGCGACGACTGCGACGGCAGCCACACCAGCGGCTGCTGGGCACAGGACCTCGTCGACTTCGTCCCGCGCCTCGAGGCGGCGTTCGCGTCCTCCTGACCCCTCGCTCTCCGACAGACAGGGTTGGCACATGATGATCAGACGACTGTGCGTTCTGGTGCTGAGCCTCACAGTCCTCTGGACCGCGGGAGCCGGCGCCGCCCGGGCCGAGACGGGCAAGCGCGTCCACAACGGGATGCAGATCCTCTTCAGTCCGTCGTCGCCGTTCACCTTCTGCACGATCGGCGCGGTGGGCACCGACAGGTACGGGCACCACATCGCCATCTCGGCCGGCCACTGCCTCAGCGACCCCGACGGCACCTACGCGGACCGCGAGATCCACGACGACGTCGCGCCCGTCTACGACCGGGCGGACACCGATTTCGGCCCGATCGGACACGTGCGCTACTTCAAGGACCCCGAGGGCGCGCAGACGGGTCACATGACCAAGGACTACATGATCATCGAGCTGGTCCCGCAGGTGACGCTCTCCTCGCAGGGCCCTTACCTGAAGCAGACCGGCGAGGTGCGGGTCCCCGGCGGAACCGCCAGTCCGAACGCCCCGCACCCCGCGCTCGACACCGAGCGGCTGCTCGCCACCGAAGACAACGAACTCATCGTGTCGGGCCAGACAGGTGTGTGGTTCGGAACCATCATGGACAACACCGGGGGCATCTACCGGTCGGCAGCCGCGAACCTGACGGGTGATTCGGGCGGACCGGCCGTCTGGCACGTGCCGGGAAGCGAGCTTCCCTCCCAGGACAACGGCTTCAAGGCCGAGGGCCCCTGGGCCGGGATCACCAAAGCGATCACTTTGTCCCTGCCTCCGTTCGAGTACACCAGCTCGGCCAACATCCTGGCCGACTTGCGCGCCCGGGACGCCGCCGCACCCGCCGGCGTTTTCGGCGCGGGCTTCGAGGTGACCACCAACCCGTGAGGCCGGCCACCGGCACGGAACCGCACCGCTGCGAGGGGGAAGAGGCCGGCGCCGGCCGTCCCGGCGCAGCCGTCTCCACCGACCACCCCCGAGGAGGGGAAAGCATTGCTCACCCGCATGCCGTCGAGACGTGTCATCACCACCGTACTCGGCCTGCTCGCGTTGACAGCCGCGCTGCTGACCGCGGCACCCCAGGCACGAGCCGGTGTCCCCGCCTTCGAGCTCCGCCCGCTGGTCCCGGCCGGTCCCGACTACCAGCACAGGCTCAGGTCCGAGGTGGAGTACTGGACCCTCGGGAAGATGGCCGACGCCGGCCTCGACAACGAAGACGTGGACGCGACCGCGCCGCCCGGAGGCTGGGACGACCTCAGCAGGCCGTGGCCGCGGGAGCACGGGCGCATCTCGCGGACCGCCGGCAAGATCTTCATGGAGTACACGGACGTGGACACCGGTGCCGTCTCGACGTCCTCGTGCTCCGGCAACGTGGTGAGCAGCGCCAACCGCAGCGTCGTGCTGACCGCCGCGCACTGCCTGCGCATCCACACCCCGCTCGATGTGGGCTTCGGGAACGTCGTCGCGACCAACATGGTCTTCGTACCGGGGTTCGACGGAGCGAACCTGCCCCGCGACTCCTCCAGCACTCGGCTCCCGGGCAAGGACATCGCCCCGTACGGGGTCTGGGGGGTGACCCGCCAGTGGATCACCAGCACCTGGAGCCAGAGCGCCGACTGGCTGCTGGGGCGTGACATGGCCGCGGTTCTGGTGGCCAACCCCGACGACCCGCGCCCGATCGCTGAGGTCACCGGAGGTCAGGAGGTCGCCTTCGACCGGCCGCAGAACCAGACCGGCCACGTCTTCGGCTACCCGACCATCAACGAACGCAACTACTACCGCCCCGGTAACGTGCCCGCCACCCTTCAGCGGACTTTCGACGGCCGCAGCCTCATGGTCACCCGGGGCACCACCCGGAACGACCCCGTCTACTACAACGACGTGATGGCCGGCGCCCAGTCGCCCGGCTGCAGCGGCGGCGCCCTGCTGCAGAACTTCGACCCCAGCACCGGTGCGGGCGTCCAGGTCGGGGTCTTCTCCCGCTACGACGACCCCGCCCAGATCATCGGCATCCTCGGTTGGGTTCAGGGCCCCAACATGAGTTCCACCCACTTCGGCGCCGAGGAACAGGCCGTCTACAACACCGCCCAGGCGGCGAGCTCGGCGTAGGCGCTGTCGACGCGCGCCGACGCCGTGAAGTCGCCCACGCAGCGTCGCAGCCCGGGCGACCGCCCCGGCTGCGGGAACGCAACGGCACGTCAAGGAGCGGCAAGCCCTGGCCACCGGCGGAAGTGACGGCGGCAGCCCGCTGCCGCCGAGGAAGGAACACGCATGGCACTGTTCAAGCGCGGGGCCGACCACGGCAACCGCTGGGCCGACGATGACGGCTGGACCGTCGACCGCATGAGCGACGGGACCCTCTTCCGGTGGCGGGTGCGTATGGAGCGCATCGGCAACATCCTCCCCCGGTACCGGGAAGCCCTGGAGGCCGTGGCCCGCGAGGAGGGCTACGCCCTGAAGGAGTACGTCGAGTGGGCGGCGAACCTGACCACCGCCCGGATGGACGACACGCGGGACCGGATCATGAGCGGGCGGGCCAGCCAGCGCGAGGCCACCTTGTACGGTTGCTGGCTGGAAGCCCGCCGGGCTGTGCACGAAGTCCAGTACCGCGTGGAGGTTCGCCCCGGGAAGTTCGTCTGGAGCGGGGCATGGGGGTCCGCGCGAAGGTGAACCCGATCGCAGACGATCACGGTGGCGGGCCGGGCCGGGCCCGCGGTCACCTGGCGCGAGGCGCCGCGCTGCACGCCAATCTGCGCGGGTACGCCGGCACCCCGTGGTTCGAGGTGGACGACGGGTATCGGTTCTTCACCCGGCACGATCGGCTCGATGTCTCCGGTGACGGGATGGGTCATAGAGCTTGGCGACGTCGACTGCTGCCTCGAGAAGAACTCGGAAGACCCGGACCGCCTCGCGAGCGGGAGCAGCTACCACCAGCCCGGCAAGCTCGACGGTCACAGCGAGGGCTTCGGCGGAGTCGCCCGATACCGACCCCGACGTCGACGCCGAAGCGGGAGATGATCCGGACGCCCAGGATCTCACCCAAGCGCCCGACGTCGGTGTGACGCGTTCGGCCCGGACGGTGAGGTCGTCATCAGGTGCCTGGGCCACGGTGAAGGCGGGAGGGAGCGCCTGCTGACTGGGCGCCCTCCTCGCCGAGGGCGATCGTGTCGTCGTCCGACAGCTCCACGACGTACACGTGCCCCTTCTCGCAGGTCAGCAGGGAGGCTGAGCGGTCGGTGGGGTGGCTTGTGACCGCCTGGAGAGTGACGGTGGCTCCGCGTACGCCCCGCAGTTCGAGGGCTTCGGTGCAGCCCACCTCGCGTTGAGTGCCGGCCTCGGTGACGTTGCTGACCTGCTTGCCGGCGAGTTCTCCGACGGCGGCGGTGTGCAGGGTCAGCGTGACCTTGAACGAAGTGGTGCGGGGCGCGAGTCGTCCATCGGCGCGAGGGTTGCCCGGCCCGGTGCCGGTCCAGACTCCCGTCCACTTTCGTGGGAGCGTCGGTACGGTCGCCGAGGTGGACGGCGTGGGGCGCCCGCCGTCCTTCGTGTCCGTTCCCGCCCGATCGTCGCGTCCGTCGAACGGGTGCAACAACGCGACGATGGTCACGGTGACGGCCGCCGCAGCCGCGGCAGCGATCCACCAGGTGCGCGATGTGGATGTCGTGGACTGCGTGGTACCGGTGGCGGCCGGCGATATGCCAGTGGGGCCGCTCGGCCTTGCGCCGGAGGAGGGCGGGGGCCCGAGAACGCCTACAGGGCCGGCCTCGGCCGGAGGTGGCGGGGCCGTTCCGCCGGCGGGTGCCGGGGTGGCGGTCCGGGCGGGCGGTGCTGGAGCCGTCATGACGGTGGGCGCCGCGACGGTGGGTGCCGTGACCGTGGGTGCCGTGATCAGGCGCGCCACTTCCGCCTCGCGGGCCGCGAGTTCGTCGCCGAGGCCGGGTGGGAGGGTCTGTTTCCAGGTCGAGCCGGATCGGCGGGGCAGCAGGTCGGTCAGTTCCCTGCTGATAGGTCGCTGCTCGGGCTGCTTGGCCAGGCAGCGTCTCACGACGGGCAACAGCTCCGGTGGCAGGCCCTCGATTTGAGCCTGCTCGTGCACGATGCGGTACAGCAGCGAGGCCGCCGAGACCTCCTCGCCCGGATGCTGGAACGGGCTGCGTCCGGTCGCCGCGAACACGAGGACACAGCCGAGAGAGAAAACGTCACCGGCCTCGGTCACGATGCCCCGGGAGACCTGCTCGGGGGCCAGGTAGCCCGGAGAGCCGATGACGCCGCCGCTGCGGGTGTGCCGTGAGTCGTCGGCTGCCCGGGCGATACCGAAGTCGATGAGCATGGGCCGTTCGCGGCCCATGAGGATGTTGGACGGCTTGATGTCCCGGTGCGCCAGCGAGCAGGCGTGCACAGCCGTGACAGCAGCAGCCAGTTCGCCGGCCAGCGCACACAGGGTGACCGGCGGAAGCGGCCCGTGTGCCACGACCCAGTCGGCCAGCGACGGCGCCGGGACGTACTCGGTCGCAAGCCACTGCGGGCGGTGGCCGGGCGGACTGAAGTCGATGACGGAGACGGTGAACGGCGACCGGACGAGGTCGCTGTTGCGGACTTCCCGGGCGAACCGTGCCTCGAAGTCGGGTGCCTCGGCCAGATCCGGGCGAACGGTCTTCAACGCGAGCGGCCGTCCGGCCGTCGTACGGGACAGATAGACCTGGCCCATGCCTCCGGCGCCCAGGCGTGCCAAGATCGGGTATCCCCCGACAGCAGCCGGATCTGTCGCCTCCACCGGTTTCACGTGCCCCTCCCCCAGTCTTGCCGTCTCACCCCCGCAGCGACGGCACTGCGCGGATCTTGCGGGCGGCCAGCAGGATACGCGGACGGCATGATGGATGAACCCGGTGAAGGCGAACAGCGCGGTGCCGGCGGCGCGTGCGTGCCGATGAGCCTCGGTGGGCGCCCCCGTATCCGCAGTACCGGGAATCACGTCGTTCAGAGGGTGGTGAGGTGGCGGCGAGCAGCCGTGGATGCTGCAGTAGCACAGGGCGCGGCCTGGGGGTCCGAAGCCGCGCATGGCCTGAACCGGCAGCGGCCCGAGGCAGTCGGTCACCTCCTAGCAGCGATCGCGAGAACGTCTCCGGTACCGGGCCTGTGCGGAGGCGGTCGCGGTGACTGTGATCACCGAGCCGACAACCCGCGGGACGATGCCGGCCCCGGGGGCCGCTGATGAAGCGTGGCGGAAGGGCATGGCCGCGGCCCCTCGATCGGTACGACGGCGGACAGACCGTCGGAACAGAGCAGGTGTTTACGCCGCCTTCGCGTTGTCCCGCTCCAGTGCCACGCGCAGCCAGTCGTCCGCAGAGCCCGGGGTCGGCTCCGGCCGGCCGGCCGGCGGCGTGAGCACCACGGCCGTCAGCTCCCAGTACCGGTCCAGACGCGGCTCGGCCGCGAGCCGCGCGGCCAGCAAGCGGCGGAACTCCCGGGAGTCCCGACTGCCGTACGCGCTCGCGTACGCCGCGACATAGGCGTCCAGTGCCTCACCCGGGTACGGGTCTCGTGCTCGGCGCAGTTGCAGAGCCGCGAGCTCGTACGCCTCGGCGAGGCCCGCGTACAGCACGGCTGCCCCGCGGGCCCCAGCCACTTGGTGCACCGTCGGCTGGGGCTGCCGGCCGCCTGGGCAGGGAGCTGTCGTCATCGCGTGCAGCTGGGCGAAGGCGAGTACCTGGGTTGGGTGCGGCTCGTCGGGCGGTTGGGGAACGGCCACCTCCAGGAACGCCGTCGTCGCCCGGGCAGGCATCCGCGGCGGCAGCCAGGCGCGCCAGAAACGGGCCAGCGGTGCCGTGCTCGGCGGGGTGCTCAGCGCACCGAGCAGCCGCAGCCGTTCGGCCCGCTCCGCGGGCGGGCACTCCCCCACCAGCCGCAGCGCCGCCTCCCGCCAGCGCATGGCCTTCACCTCACTGCACAGCTCGTGCAGGCGGCTCGCGACGGCGTCCTCCAGTACGTGGCCCGCCACATCTCCGTCCTCGACGACCCGTCGCACCTCGGCCAGCGACAGGTCGAGTGCGCGCAGGGAGCGGATCAGCCTCAAACGCTCCAGCGCCTGGGGGCCGTAGCGACGGTGCCCGCCGCCGCTGCGGGCGGACTCGGGCAGCAGACCCCGGTCGGAATAGAAGCGGACGGTCTTCACGGTGGCACCCGCGCGCTCTGCGAGCTCGCCGATGCTCCAGAACTGCTCAGGTGACGTGGACAGTTGAACCTCCCTCCGGGGGAGTTCCTACGGTACCGGTGCGCGGACCGGGCGTACGCCCCGGTCCGGCGGACCATGGCGTACGCGAGCGGCGCGGCGTCATGCGTACTCGGAGGAGGGGTCCATGACGGTGTTCATCATGGTGGCGGGTGTGTTCACCGGCACCCATGTCTGGCAGGAGACGGCCGCGCGGTTGGCCGTGGCGGGCACTGAGGTGCACGCGGTGGCGCTGACGGGAGTCGATGCGGCCAGGCCCGCCCCGTCGGCCCGCGTCGACCTGGAGACGCACATCGAGGACGTGATCGCGGCGATCGACGCGGTGGACGCCGACCGGGAGATCGTCGTTGTCGGTCACGATTACGGCATCCATCCCGCACTCGCAGCCGCCGACCGGCGGGCACAGCGCATCGCCCGCATCGTGTATGTGGACTGTGTGATGCCGCAGAATGGTGTTCCGGCGCTGGCCGCCGTTCCGGACCAGGCGCTGCGCACGCAGCTGGCCGAGCGGGGTCAGTACAGTGGGCAAGAGGGTGAACTGGCGCCGCCGACTCGTGACGAGTGGGAGCGCTGGGGCAGTACCGCCGGTGTCTGCGACGCGGTCCTGGACCGGTTGACCGCCCTCGCCGTGCCGCAGCCGCTGGGCACCCTGTTGCAGCCGCTGCTGCTGACCGGGGCGGTGACCGCGGTGCCGGCCACCGGCGTGCTGTGCACCCGAAACGGCGCCGGTATCGACTTGGTGCAACGACTCGTCGACTTCGGTGACCCTGCGCTCGCGGTTCTGGCCGAACCTCACGTCAGCTTTTTCGAGCTGCCCACCGGGCACTGGCCGATGCTGTCCTGCCCCGCCGAACTGGCGGACGTCCTGCTGCGCGCGGCGGCCGGCGAGGGGCACCGTCTGCGACCGGTCGGCGTCGGCGCACCTCCCGCCCATCTGCGCCCCTTTCCGCTGGACGTACCCGAGCTGCCCCGAGACCGCAAGGGACATGTCGACCTGTACGTCCCCGACGCCGAAGAGCCGCGGCCGGCCGTGGTCTTCGTGCACGGCGGCCCGGTGCCCGCCGGGGCCCGGCCCACCCCCCGCGACTGGCCGACCCTGGTGGGATACGCCCGCCTGGCAGCCGCCGAGGGCATGGTCGGCGCGACCCTCGACCACCACCTGCACGACATCGCCGACTACGAACGCGCCGCCGCAGACGTCACCGCCGCGGTGGAACTGGTGCGGGCCGATCCCCGGGTGGACGCTGACCGGGTCGCCCTGTGGTTCTTCTCCGGCGGCGGCCTGCTCACCACGGACTGGCTGGCCAAGCCCCCGGCCTGGCTGCGCTGCCTGGCCGCCTCCTACCCCATCCTGGCGCCGCTGCCCAACTGGGGGCTGGCCGACAGCCGGTTCCACCCGGCCCGGGCCGTCACCCACGCGGGCACTCTGCCCATCGTCCTCCTGCGCGCCGGGCTGGAGGTACCCGCGATCACCGCCACCGTCGATGCGTTCGTCACCGCGGCCGGCGAATGTGCGGCGCGACTGGAACTGGTCGACGTCCCCAACGGCCATCACGGCTTCGAGACCCTCGACGCGCCCGAAGAGACTGGCCCGGCCCTGCGCCACGCGATGCGCTCAGTGATCACCCACCTGAGGAGATGACACCGGGTCCGCACCCCCTGCCCCTGCCTCACCTCACCTCATCAGATGAAGCCCCGTGGTCACCGGTCGCCTGTTGTCCGATCCACGGCTCAGGTCGGTTCGAATCCCACTGCACCGGTGGCGATCGAGCAGCGCGCGACGGCGGGGGTGATCAGCGCTCGGGCACAACGGGGGCGAACGCTGCTGGGGTGGCGCAGCCCAGCCAGATCGGCGGGCCACCGGCTTGGTACGGCTCGGTCATGGGCGGGATGTCATCGAATCGGATGGCATCGCCGTAGAAGGAGCGGGCGCGCCGGCATGGTCAGCGCCTCGATGCGCGGGCTGATCAGAGAGTCGCTGACGAAGAGCGAGGAAAAGCCGGACCGCTCCGCCTGGCAACCGGCCCTCCACCGGGTCAGACACCCCGTGAGCGTAAGTCCGCCCTGATCGGACCGTCGTCCCAGCAGGAACTCACCAAGTCCCCACCCACCGAATGAGGGTGTCAAGGCCGAGGCAGCGGCGTGGAGCGTGCGATGCGGAATCCCACGTCGTCGATCCGGAAGGTCGGATGACTGCGCCGTCGCACCGATGCCCTGCAACTCCAGTGCTCGTCGGCCCATCCGCCGCCACGGAGCACCCGGTAGGAGCCGTACACCTCGGCGTCGTAAACGTCCCAGCACCAGTCCCACACGTTGCCCAGCATGTCGTACAGGCCCCAGGCATTGGGTTGCTTGCCGCCGACAGGGTGGATCCGGCCACCCGAGTTGCCCTGGTACCAGGCGACTTCATCGAGCCGACCGTATCGCGGGCCGGTGGTGTCCGCACGACAGGCGTGCTCCCATTCGGCCTCGGTCGGCAGCCGGTACCCGTCTGCGGAGGTCTCCCATTCGGGTTCCTCGGCGTCGGTAGGGAGGCGATATGCGGGCGTCAGCCCCTCGCGCTGGGACAACGCGTTGCAGAACCGGACTGCATCCCACCAGGAGACGCCCTCAACGGGCAGCCGGTCGCCTCGGGCGCTACTCGGCCGCTGACCGGTCACCTGTGCGTACCACGCCTGTGTGACCGGGAACGCCGACATCTGGAACGGCGCAACCTCCACCGGCCAACTGCTCTGCGTCCGCCGGTCCGACAGGGTCACCCGTCCCGACGGGACGGCAACCATTTCGTTTCCTGCCCACGCATCCACAACAGACCAGCCTACCGGCGTCTTTCCCGCCTCAGCGGAGGCCGGACGCTCGGCGCCCTTGCCATGCCGCCGGCTCCAGCAGCCGCGACGACGTGCTGTCCGCCTTCCGCCCCATGTGATCATTTTCGTGCTCGCCCAGGCCGGATGGTGAGTGGTTTGTGCAGTCGTTCCAGGGCCCAGCTGCGGGTTGCGGTCAGGCAAGTCCCGGTCTCGGGCGGCAGCAGTGCTTCGTTGCCGTCCGCGACATACAGCACGTCAGGGCGAAGCTCGACGGCGGGGAAACGTGAGCGCCGGGTGAACGCCGCGCGGTACGCGCTGGGCGTCGATCCGGTCCGTCCTGTCAGGTGCCGGCGCAGGGAGTCGGCGTGAGTCCAGGGCATGTCGGCGCCGGTCACCCTGAGCCGGGCAATCTCCTGGTCGCCGTGGTGGAGCCGCCAGATACTGCCGGTGGTCAGGTTCGGGTTGGTCATGTCTCCATGATGGCGATCACCGCTCGCGCAGCCTTACGAGCTCGTCGGTTCGGGAGCGAAGACGGAGATCCGGTCGGTGACGTCCTCGGGCACCCGCCGTCTCGACGGCTCCGGCCGCTGCGGGGTGCCGATGTACAGGCAGCCCAGCAGGCGTTCCTGGTGACGCAGACCCAGCAGACGGCCGATCCGCTCGGACTCGGTGAGACCGTCGATGCGCCAGGCACTGCCGAAGCCGCGGGCGTGCAGGAGCAGCGTCAAGGAGCCGGCCATGGCACTGGTGGCGGCGAGTTGTTCCCACTCGGGGACGCAGTCGGCGCGACCGGTGTCGTTCGCGACGGGTGAGAACACCAGCGCGGCAAGGAGCGGTGCTCTGTAGGGCGTGGCCTGCCTGCATGCCCTTCGGGGCTCGGGCTGCGCGCGCTCCTGGGCGAAGCAGCGTCCCAGGGCGACGCGGCCGTCGTCGCGGACCAGGATCCATCGCCATGGTCGGAGCCCGCCGTGGTCGGGCGCGGTGGCAGCCGCTCGCAGCAGGTAGGCGAACTCCTCGTCGCTCGGAGCGGGTTCGACAAGATGGTGGTCGCTGCGGCGGGTCAGGACCGCCGTCATGACATCCATGGTGGTTCCTCCTCTGCCTGCCGGGATTCCTCTTGCGCACCGTGATCGCGCCGGCCGGGTTCCGGCGAGCACGGACCGGGGCCGCGCGGAGACGGCAGGGGCCCGTGGAGACCCGGCGGTTCCCGTGGAGACCCGGCGGTTCTCTTGCGGACCCGAAGGGCCGCCGGGAGGGCGGCCTGATCCGTTGTGGTGCCCCCGGCCCCCCGGGTCGGGGTGTGCCGGGATGCGGGCCGGACGGGGGCACGGCGGCTGGTGTTCGCCCCACCCCGACCGAGGGGGCCGGGGTTCACCCCACCCCGACCGAGGGGGCCGGGGTTCACCCCACCCCGACCGAGGGGCGGGGTGGGGAACGTGCAGGCCGGCGCCTTGGGTTGCTGTCGGTAGTATTTGCGGACTCTCGGGGCGGCGGTGAATTGCGGGCGGTCAGGTGAGGGAGCGTATGACCTTCAGGGCCCTGTCGATGTCCTTGGGGAAATTGACGATGCCGGCCGACAGGCGCACGTGCGAGACCGCGTACGGGGTGCTGCTGGCGATGACCCGGTTGTCGCGGAGGATCTGCACCACGTCCTGCGGCTTGTAGCCCTGTACGTCGAAGCAGACGATGCCTGCGGACAGTTCGGGATCGAGCGGCGTGTGCAGCGTGACGTGTTTCATGCGCGCCAGACCCTCCTTGATCTGGCTGTTCAGCTCGGCGATCCGGTTCTGGACCCGGGTACGTCCGATCTGCCGGTGGAAGCGGAACGCTTCGGTTGTGGCCCACTGGTGTTCGTAGGCGAAGAAGCCTCCCGGGCTGACCCACGCGGCCTGGGTCGGGCCGGCCGGCGGGCGGCCCTGCCGCCAGGCATCGGTCGTCTCGCTGGCCATCAGGCTGGGAATCGTCGGCTGAAGAAGCGCCCAGTTCTCCGGCTTCGCCCAGATGATGCCGGTCCCGTGCGGTCCGAGGATCCACTTGTGCGTACCGGCGGAGAAGAAGTCGCAGCCCATCTTCGCGACGTCCTCGTCGACGACGCCGAAGCCATGGACTCCGTCCACCACCAGCAGGAGGCGATCGGCTTCGTCGCGATGGCGGTTCACTTCCGCGACGGCGGCCGCGATCTTGGCGATCGGCAGCCGCACGCCGGTGCCGGAGTGGACCCAGGTGATGCCGAGGACCCGGGTGTGTGGGCGTACGGCGGCGCGTATCCGGGCTATGGCCTGGTCCACGGAGAAGTTCAGCGACGATTCGTAGAGCGGGATCTTGCGCACGCTCGCGCCCCACTTGTCGGCGGCCAGACGCATGGATTCGTGGTGCGGGTAGAACTCGTGCGTGGTCGTGAGGATCTCCTGGCCGGGCTTCAGGCGCAGGCCGTTGTAGATGAGGGCAAGGCCCATGGTGGTGCTGCTGGTGAGGGCGATCTCGTTCGGCTGCCCGCCGACGTATTCGGCGGCGGCGGCGCACACGGTGCGCCACAGCATGTCCTCGTCGCGGCCGAACATGTTGTCCTCGAGGAAACTGTAGGGGTTTTCGTCGAACGCCTTCCGGTATTTCGCGATCGCTTCGCGGACGGGAGTCGGGTTCGAGGCGAAGAAGAAATTCGACAGGTGTGCGAGGTCGGGCGCGAGCCGGAACTGTGCGCGGACGGACTTCCAGTCGCTCGGCACGAAGGGCTGGGATGCGGCGTGGGGTGTGGCAGCGGCGTTTCCGTTTGCCGCGGATCCCAGGGCCAGCGCGGAAGCCGCGATACCGGAGCCGGCCAGGATTTTACGACGCGAAAGAGACACGAGCACTCCTCCATTGCATTTCACAGAGTGGTTTGCGTATCGCCGGGTGAAGACAGCGGCGGTGCATCGCAGTCATTTTTTCGAGGTGCGCCGCCGAAAGTAAAAGTGCTCTTTTCGGGCCCGTCAAGGCGGTTATCCGAAACATTCGGCGGCATAGTGGGGTACTGAATTGATGACGCCGGCTTCTCCTCAGTCGTCCGAGGGGGTTTCCGGGTGCTCAGGGGCAGGCAGCGGGGGCCGGCGGGTCAGTTCGGTGCGCAGCAGGTCCAGGCCCATCGGCCCCATCTCCAGGGCGTGTCGGTGGAACTGCTTGAGGTCGAACGCGGCGCCGTGGCGGCGGCGGGCCGTTTCCCGCGCCTCCAGCCACACCCTCTCCCCCAACTTGTAGGCCAGGGCCTGCCCGGGGCGCCCCAGATACCGGTCGATCTCGAAGGCGACGAAGGCCGGCGGGCCCAGCCCCAGGTGTTCGGCGAGGAACTCGCGGCCCAGTCGGGGAGTCCACCGCTCCCGCTCGTGGAAGGCGGTGCCTGCGGGGATCGGCAGCCGCAGGTGCAGCCCGATGTCGAGCACGATGCGCGCGGCGCGCAGCTGCTGCCCGGCCAGCAACCCCAGCCGGTGCTCCGGGTCGGCGAAGTACCCCAGTTCGTCCATCAGCCGCTCGGCGTACAGGGCCCACCCTTCGCAGTGCCCCGGGTGCAGTTCGCACGACAGCCGCTGGAAGCGGTTGAGGGTGGCGGTGTCGAGGGTCGTCACGCCCAGCTGGAGGTGATGGCCCGGGACGCCTTCGTGGAACATCGTGCTCGGCACCGTCCACGTCGGGATCGGCGCGCCGGTGTCGGTCAGCGGCCACCACAGCGTCCCGGGACGCGACAGGTCCTCGCTGGGCGCCAGATAGTAGGCGGGCCCGTCGGCGGGGGCGATGCGGCAGTCGATCCGCCGCAGCGGCCGGGGGATCGCGAAGTGCCGGCCGTCGAGGTCGGCGATGGCGCCGTCGGCGAGTTCCTGGATGAAGTCGCGGAACGCCTCGGCGCCCGTCACCTGGTGGCGCGGGTGGCTGTCGAGCGCGGTCAGCACCGCCGGCACCGGTTCGCCGGGCGCGATCTGCGCCGCCGCCTTCGCCATCTCCCGCCGAAGGCGGGCCAGTTCGTCCCAGCCCCAGGCGTAGGTCTCCTCCAGATCCAGCCGGGTGCCCAGAAACTCCCGTACCCCCAGCTGGTAGCGGTCCCTTCCCAGCCCGTCCAGCGTGGGTGCATCCGGCGCGAGCTCCTGCGACAGGTACGCCGCGAACCCTGTCAGCGCCTCGTTCGCCGCCGCCGCGGCCTCCTCCAGGGCGCCGCGCAGCACGCCGTCGCCGTGCCCGGCGGGCAGCCCCGCCAGGTACTGCCGCATGTCCCGGCACTCCCGGGCGTTGCGGGCCACCTGGCGGTAGGGCGCGACGCGGCCGCCGCGACGCGCGGCGGCCAGGCTCTCGCGCAGCCCCGCCAGCGTCGCCGGAACGGCCCGCAGCCGCGCCAGCAACGCCTCCCACGCGGTCTGGGCGCCCTGGTCCAGCAGCCCCACCGCGTGCCGTACCCGCTGGATGGGCCCGTCAAGGGTGTCCAGCAGCGTGCCGTAGGCGTCGGCGTCGGCCAGCGCCACCTCGGTGGCGAGCCGCTCACGCAGCACCGCCACCGCGACCCGTTCGGCCTGCCCCGCCACGGGTGTGTCGTCGACCGCCTTCAGCGTGCGACGCGCCAGCTCCGTCCGTGCCTGCGCCGCCTGCGGGCTGAAGTCGGTGAGCCGCTCCTCCTGCCCGGCGATGCCCATCACCGCGGCCAGACACGGATCCAGTTCTGCCAGCTCATCGACGTACCGGTCCGCGAGATCGTCGAGGGCGGTCATCGGGTGCGACTCGCCGACAGGAGCCGGGCTGCGGACGGGGCCTCGGCCAGCCGCCTGCCGTACAGGCCGATGACCAGACCGGTGACGATCAGAGCTCCCGCCAACAGCTTGAGCGGCGGCAGCGGCTCGTCGAAGATCAGCACCGAGCTCAGCACGCCGAAGACCGGAACGAGCAGGGACAGCGGCGCGACGGTCGACACCGGGTACTCGCGCAGCAGCCAATTCCATACGGCGTAGCCCAGCACGGTGTTGGGGTAGGCCTGGAAGAGGATGGACAGGACGGCCGCCCATCCGATCTGGTGCTCCAGCTCGGTGTAGCCCGTGGTGCCGTTCACGGCCAGATCCAGCAGGAACAGCGGGATCGGTGAGAACAGGCTGGACCACACCATGAACGCCAGCGTCTCCTTGGGCGCGGCCTTCTTCAGGATCACGTTGGCCACGCTCCACGCGATGGCGCCGAACAGCACCAGGGTGACGCCGGCGATGGTCACCGTGCCGTCGGTGACGAACGTGATGGAGAACAGGCCGGCCAGTGCGACCGCGATTCCCAGGTACTGGAACCGCGACAGCGACTCGCGGAACACCACGGCTCCGAGCAGGATCGTCAGGAAAGCGCTGAACTGAAGCAGCAGCGAGGCGATTCCGGACGACAGCCCGGCCTTGATGCCCAGGTTGACCACGCCCCACAGCCCGACGCCGAACACCAGCCCGTAGCCGACGGTGTACCGCCAGGGCACCTGGGGCCGCTTGAGGAAGAACACCGCGGGCAGCGCGCAGAGCGCGAACCTGATTCCGGCCAGGATGAAGGGGTCGACGCTCTTGAGCCCGATCTTGATGATCGAGAAGTTCAGGCCCCAGATGGCGGTGATGGCCACTGCGAGCAGGATGTGCTGTTTCTTCATGCCGGGACCTGTTCCGAAGTGAGGGGGGCGGCCGCGCGGGTGTGCACCGAGAGGGAGTCGAACAGGTCGACGATGAAGTCCCGGGTCTCCTCGGGGGTGTCGCCCGTGACGATCCCGGCGAGGACCGTCTCGCCTGCCTGGTAGGTGATGTGGTCGGGCAGCGGCGCGCCGTGGGGCAGTTCGTGCCAGGCGAGTACGCGCGGACTGGTCCGGAAAGCCGCGGTTCCCTGCAGGCCCTGGAACGCCCGGCCGGCCAGGTGGTGGCCGGGGTGGACGAACCAGCCGTACAGGCGCCGGCCGGCGGGCGGCTGGGGCAGTGTCCCGGCGACGGGCTCGCCGAGCAGGACGCGCAGCTCGTACGAGGGCAGGTGGACGCCGGTGGCCAGTTCGACGGTCGCCACCACGTCGGCTCCCCCGACCCGGTTGCCGACCTCGAGGAAGACCAGCTCCCCTTCGTGGACGATCGCTTCGAGGTGGAAGCTGCCGTCCTCGATGCGCACGGCGGCCAGGGCGCGCGAGACCCATGCTCGCGTCTGGTCGGTCACGGGGATCTGGAACGATCCCATCGGCCGGCCCTGCGCGTACGTCAGGCACGTGCCCACATATTGGCTCGCGCTGAGGACCAGGATCTCGCCGTCCTGCACCAAGCCGTCGAAATGCCTGACGGGTCCGGACAGGAACTCCTCGACCTGGAAGTCCTCAAGATGGCTGCCGGCGTCGAGGCGGGCGACGCCGGTGCGGCCCTCGGTGATCGCTGCGGCGGCCTGGCGGGGGGTGTCGAACACGAGCACGTCCTCGCTGGAGGCGCCGCGGTGCGGCTTGAGGACGGTGGGTCCGTGCCAGGGCACCTGGCCGTCGAGCCGGAGGAAGCGCGGCGCCGGCAGGAAGCGCGGCACCCTCAGGCCGGCCTCCTGGACCGCCTGCTTCATCAGGACCTTGTCGCGGGAGAGCGCGACCTGGTCCATGGGTGCGCCCGCGACGCCCAGGTGTTCGCGCAGCCGGGCGGCGTCGAGCAGCTCGTACTCCGACATCGAGATGACGCGGTCGAAGGCGCGGGGTCGCTGCGCCAGCCAGGTGCGGGCCTCCTCGAAGGCCGAGCGCGTGCCCGGACGGCTCACACGTTCACAGCGCAGGTCGGGCGGCAGGGTGGCCAGCGCCTGGTCGGTTCCGAAATAGGTGACCTCGTGCCGGTCGTGGCAGATCCCCCGATGGTATTCGATCTTGAAGTAGGGCACGCGGTGCAGGATGAGAATCTTCATCGGGCCTTCCTGACGGGAGCGGGCAGGGCGAGGGCGCGGTCCAGGGCGTGCGGCCAGGCCTGGCGCAGGGCGTGGACGACGGTGCGGATGTCGGCGCGCTCGCCACGCAGGACGACGCAGCCCTGCGCCGCGAAGTCCGCGTTGTCGCGGGCGACGGCATGCAGGTCGCGGCGCTCGGGCGACAGCCAGGAGAACTCCGTGACGGCCAGCTCCGCGTCACTCAGTCCCAGCCGTTCGGCGGTGGCCCGCACGGCGTCGGCGAACGGGTCCGCGCCGGGTGCGACGTCGTCCGGGCAGAACGCGCGGTCGCTGCCGACGCCGAGCATCACCGTCGCCGCCGAGCAGCCGGGAACCAGCCGCTGCGCGCCGGCCGCCGTGCCGAAGGCCGCGTCGATCCAGCGGTGGTGCAGGTCGATGCCGTAGACCCAGCGGGCCAGCGACCAGATCTTCATCCCGGCCGGCCGCCGGTTGGGCTCCACGATCGCGGCGCTCAGCCCGTCGTCGCTGAGCTTGATCTCGTTGTGGAACGGTCCGTCCAACTGGCCGACCAGCCAGTTCGCCAGCCGTCCCGCACGCTGGAGCGTCGCGCGCTCGTGCTCGTGCACCTGGGCGGGCAGCACCTGCGCGATCTCGACGGGGTACCGGCCGCGGGCGCTGATCTTCTCGGTGAGGAACTCCAGCGGGCCCAGCCCGTCGAAGGAGTACTCGCGGCGGTAGGGGATCAGCTCCTCGCAGATGACCCCGCCCTCCAGATAGGGCAGCACCTCGGCGAACGCCGCCGTCAGGTCGTCGCCGGGACGGACCACGACCACGCCCCTGTTGTTGCCCTCGGCCGCGGGCTTGACGACGAAGCCGCCGGGATGGTTGTACGCGAAGTCGCTCAGCTGGTCGAGCGAGGCGATCTCGGCGAAGGCGGGCACCATGATGCGTTGCGCCGCCAGCAGGTCGGCCACGCGCCCTTCCTGGAGCCGGTAGCGGTACTTGGAGAACGCGCCCTCGGCCAGGTGCGGCGAGTCGGTGCACACGCCCAGGCGCTCGAGCAGCTCCGCCCCGCTGCGCACGGCGTTGTCGGAGAAGACGATGCCCGCCCGGATGCGCTCGCCTCGGTCGCCGAGCAGTTTCTCGCCCATCTGCGCGAAGTCGTCGCGCAGCGGATCGAGGTCGATCACCTCGTCGGCGATGGCGTGGTCGCTCTCGGTGGGATGGGCGCGGATCAGGACCACCGTCGCGCCGTGGCGTTCGCGGGCGTGGTCACCCAGGTGGCGGACCTCGTCGATCCGGCTCAGGTTGTAGTCGACGATGAGGAGGATCGGCCGGTTCATCCGCGCTCCGTCTCGTACACGATCTCGATCGCTCGCCGGGAGGCGGGCAGCAGCTCGGGCAGGACCGCATCGCGGCCGGCTCGGTCCATGCGCCACAGCACTTGGCCGAGGAACACCTCTCGCGCGGTGGGTTCCACGACGTCGCCGGGCTTGAGCAGGACGTGTGAGAGGGCCGGCCGCAGCGGGAGGTCATCGTTCAGCGTCACCGCGCCGATCGTGCCGGGGGCGGCGAAGAAGACGCGGAAGAACGTCGCGTTGCGGCTGGCGGTGGTGCCGTCCGCGGCGAACGACAGGCCTTTGAGCCGCTCGCAAAACGATGCCGGGCGGCGGGCGGTGAGCAGACAGTCCAGCCAGAGGTCGAGCAGGCCGGGACCGCCGGTCAGCGCCGCCACGCTGGGCGAGATCAGGCTGCCGCCGACGCGGGGGTTGACCTCGATGAGATCCCAGCCGGACGGGGCGTGCCGGGCCTCGATGTGGAAGCAGCCCCAGCCGAGACCGAGGAGGTCCACAACGCCGGCCACCCAGCGGATCCCGGCGGCGATCTCTTCCTGCGCAAGGCTCGTGGGCGGGCTGACGCAGGCGTTCTCCAGCACGGTGCTCGCCGCCTCGGTCACCTCGCACTTCTCGTGCACGGCCACCACATGCGGCTCGCCGTCGACGGCGATCACCTCGAAGCTGAACTCCCGCCCGGGTACGTAGTCCTCGATGAGGAAATCCACCCCCACGCCCCCGCCGTCATCCGCGCAGCCCTCCTGGTCCGCGCTGGTGTCCGGATCCGGGTACGTCTCAGGTTGCGCGGGACCGGCGGGATACGGGCCGGTGGTGAAGGCGTCGGCGTAGACCGTGTCGCGGCGGGCCTGGGCGGCGATGCGTTCCAGGTCGGCCCAGGTCACCTCGGGGGTGAGGGGGAACGTGCCGAACGAGGCGATGCCGCTGACCGGCTTCACGAAGTAGCGGCCGGGCGCGCTGTGGCGTTCGGCGAGCGTCTGGGGGGTGAGCGCCACCGCCCGGCCCCGGCTGAGGCCGGCGTCGGCGAGGCGGTTGCGCAGTGTCAGCTTGTCGCGCAGCTGAAGGACCTGCTTGTCCTCCAGGTCCGGCACTCCCAGACGGGCGTTGGCCAGCGCCATCAGGTGCCGGTAGGCCTCCCAGACGGTGAGACAGCACTGCACCGCCACGCCCTCGGCCTGAAGACGGTCGAGGTAGTCCTCGACGTCGCCCGGAGTCAGCACATGGCCGGCGGTCACCCGGACGTCGTCGGCGAGGCCGGCCAGCTCCCCGGGCCTTGATCCCTGGTACGCCGGCTCCGGCAGCGAGCTGAGCACATAGGTCTTCAGCCCCCGCGCCGTGACCGCGCCGACCAGGTCCTCCATGAACGAGAACCCGACATGGCTGAGCAGCAGCACTCCCCTGGCGTTTTCCATGCTCAATCCGGCCTCCTCACCGGGCAGGCGGGGGCGCGGCGCACAGCCGCGCTGCGCCCCCGCCGGGGACAGGGCTTTAGGCCGGCTGCTTGTCGGCCTTGGCGAGGGTGTCCAGGTAGAGCTCCTCGAAGTACTGCGCCAGGATCCTCTGGTGCTCGCGCAGGTACCGCTTGAACGCGGCGATGTCGTCCTCGCTGCGCAGGAGGTGCCGGACGGCCGCCCACACCTCGCCGGGGTGGTCGTCGTTGATGTCGGTGTGCGAGTGGTTGATCTGGCCGCCGATGTTGCCCTCGCCGACCGACTCCTTCAGCGCCGTGAGCTTCTTGGGCTCCAGCTTCACGTTGACGTACTCGACGAGGTAGGAGTACGCGACCACGCCGAGGGGGCCCTCGTGGTCCAGCAGGTAGGAGAAGTAGCCGGTCAGCAGCTTGGTGGAGAGGTAGGGCTCGGTGGCCAGGAACTGCTCGCGCGTCACGCCCACCTTCTCCAGGTCGGCGATGAACAGTTCGTCGTGGAGCATTTCCTCCTGTTCGTAGTTGGCCCACACCTGCGCCGCCTCGGGGCTGCGCTTGGCGATCTCCGCCAGCGCCTTGGCCTCGGCCACGCGCAGCAGCCGGATACGCCAGGCGGTCTCGATCAGGTTCCGCTTGTAGTACGCGGAGTCGACGTTCTCGCCCTCCAGATGGGCGGCCTCGGGGACATTCGCGTACCACTCGAGGACCTGCTGGTCGAGCTGCTGGTCGATCTCGGCACGCAGCCGGGCCGAGGCGGTCGCGCTGAGGAACGGGGTGCGCTCCCCGTAGCCGACGTTGGTCACGCGGTTGGGCATGGTTGACCTTTCTCGTGAACGCTCACACCTTTCAGGTGCGGGCGGTTTTCAGATGTCGTCGGCGACGCGGACCGTCGCGTCGCCCCGCAGCCGGCACTGGCAGGCCAGGCGGTGCGAGCCGCCGGTCCGGCCGAGGTCTTCGAGGAAGTCGAGTTCGTCGTCGTCGGGTTCGCCCAGGCCGGCGAAGCCCTCCAGCACTTCGATGACGCAGGCGCCGCACGACCCGGAGCGGCATCCGAACGGGATGAGCCGCTGCGAGGTCTCGTACTCGACTTCGGTCAGGGCAGATCCGGCGGGCAGCAGGATCTCGGTGCCCGCGGGAAGAATGGTCAGCTTCTTCAGGGTCATGACAGCAGCGCGGCCTCGCGGTCGGTGGAGTGCTCGGGTGCGAGACGGGCACCGGGGCGCAGTTCGACCGCCGCGTGGTTCACCGCGGTCGCCGCCTCGCCGAAGCCCACCGACAGAAGCGGGACGCGACCCTCGTAGCAGCAGATGTCGCCGACCGCGTACACCCCCGGCAGATTCGTCCGCATCGCCCTGTCGACCTCGATCCGGCGGTTGGCCAGCCCAAGCCCCCAGTCGGCGATCGGGCCCAGCTGGGTGATGAATCCCAGCGCCGCGACAAGGGCCTGCGCGGGCAGTGTCCGTTCCTCCTCGCCGGCGCGCACACACACCTTCTCCAGACGGTCCGCGCCGTGACAGGCCGTCACCTGCGCATCGGTCAGCACGCGCACACCCCTCGCGTACATCTGCCGGACACCGTGCTCGTGCGCGCGGAAAGCCGAACGCCGGTGGACGACGGTGACGGACCGGGCGATCGGCGCCAGAGCGAGAGCCCAGTCGACCGCGCTGTCACCGCCGCCCACGATCACCACGTCACGGCCCCGGTGCTCCTCCGGACGCGGCACGTGATACGCCACGCCACGCCCCTGGTAGGGCTGCAGGCACGGCAGCGTGCGTGGGACGGGGCGGCCCAGGCCGGCCGCGATCACGACAGCTCCCGCACGGACCCGCCCGCCGTCCTCCAGCCCGATCATCCAGCCCGCCGCCTGGCGCGGTGTCAAGGACAGAACCGTCCGGCCGAGCAGATAGCGCGGAGCGAACGGCGCCACCTGCTCGACCTGCTCGACCAGGTTGTCGACCAGTTCCCGGCCTCGCACGGCCACATGACCGGCGACGTCATGGATCCTCTTTTCCGGGTACAGAGCCGCTATCTGGCCCCCCGGCTCGGGCAGGCAATCGACTATCACACTGGAAAGCCCCCTGAACCCGGCGCAGTAGGCGGCATACAGGCCGGCCGGACCCGCCCCGACGACGGCCACATCCACGCTCGTCTCCGCGCCGGCCAAGATCGTCTCCACTCGATCCCCCGCTCGGTTCATCCTGAACTCCAGGCTCTTTTCGGCGTTCGGTCGAACAGCTCGGACATCTCGAAAAATCCCGCGGCTGCCGGTCACCCGGTCAGACGACCGGGGATCTTCCATTCATGCCGCCCGGCGTTTTCCACGCCGCTCACAAAAACACCACAGCGGAATCCACGTCCGGTCGAGGACGCTCACCACCGAGCGCTATTTCATCATTCATGGACCTGATCACGCCGTCAAGAAAAGAGGCCGGAATTCCGCCGCTCATATACGCGGGCAGAAATGAGGGAGGGTGTGAATGGGGGGGCAAGAATGGGGCGGGAATGAGAGGGGCTGTTCTCACGGCCCGGGCCGGACCAGGGCGGGGCCCTCACCGCCGCCACGCACCTCGCACCACCGGCGCAGCGCCCCGTCCCTCGTGCTTCAGCGCTCGACCGCGTCGCCTGTGCAGCCGGGTCCAGGGCACTGGTGAGGTGCTGCTACTCCCGAGC
The DNA here is from genome assembly GCF_055607665.1 of Streptomyces sp. NPDC036984. Classification (NCBI taxonomy): domain Bacteria; kingdom Bacillati; phylum Actinomycetota; class Actinomycetes; order Kitasatosporales; family Streptomycetaceae; genus Streptomyces; species Streptomyces sp. NPDC036984. Next base: position 56,288 of record NZ_JBVJRL010000025.1, on the reverse strand, counting down.
GTACGAGTGGGCGAGGTCCGGTGGAACGCTCCGTCGCCTGGGGCGCACTCCACTCCTCGACCGCGTCACCGGCCACCTGGTGCAGTGCGCCGGCGAAGTGCTACCACTGCCGGGCGCAGGAGTGGGCCAGGTCCGGTGGAACGCTCCGCCCGCCGGGGCGCGCTCTACTCCTCCACCGCGTCACCGGCCACCCGGTCCAGTGCGCTGGCGAAGTGCTGCCACTGCCGGGCGTAGGAGTGGGCCAGGTCGGCGACCGCGGCGGCGCAGTGCGGCGGCACCGCCGCGATCAGCTGCCGCCCCGCCTCCAGATCCGGCGCGCGCTCGTTCAGCCAGCGCAGCAGCGCGCGCCCGGACTCGGTGAGCCTCAGTGACGGATCCTTCGCCAAGGTCTGGATGACGGACTGCGCGCGACCCTGTGGCGCCCACCGGTCGCCCTCGGCCGCCCCGGTGCCCGCCCGACTGCCGGCCCCGGCCTCGCCTGCGGGGCTCGGTCGCGGCGGCGCCGGGTCCTGCCCGCCGCGCCGCACCCGCTGCCGTATCTCGCACGCGGTGCTGACCGACACCCCCGCGCTGGCGGCGATCTCCTGGAGCGTGGCGTCCGGGTGCTCGGCAAGGAAAGCGCGGGCCGCCTCCCTGCGCCGCGCCGCATCGAGCGGGCGGGAACGGCCGTCCGCCCCGACCCGGACCTTCGAGTGAGGAACCTCCTCACTCGAAACGCGGCGGACGGCACCGACGGTCTTCGGTGACAGCCTGGTGATGCGCGCGATCGCGCGGTCCGACAGATGAGGGTGTGAGACGAGGATCCGCTCGGCCGCGGCCTTTCTGTCCTCGAGCGTCAGCGGCAGACCATGCATGACGTTGGCCGCCACGGAGTGAAGGAAGACCTCGCTGGCCGGCCCGTCCAGATACCGGACCGCGATCATCTCCTCCCCCCGCAGTCCGGCGGCCTGAAGGCGATGCATCCCGTCGACCACACGCCGGGTGTCCCGATGCACCAGTATCGGCTCGATGTCACCCTGTGCGAGAACCTCCACATGGGCCCGGCTGGTCCCGCCCAGACGGGGCGAGTCGGCAGGCACCAAGGAGGCGACCGGCACCAGATGGACACCGGCACACTCACTCTTCGTCGCGGGCTGCGGATTGCGGACCGCTGTCTCCAACCGGTCCGTCAGGCGCGTGCGAGGCGAGGTGGTGGAAAGGCTGGAAGGCACCGAGGTCTGCTTTCTGTCAGGTTTTCCGAACGTGGGTGTTGCAGGCGTCCAGGAGCGTGCCGTCGGCTCCGACCGGCGCGATCAGCGGCACAGGAGCACCGTGCTCGTCCACAAGGGTCGAGTGGGTCTCGCCAGGCGCGAAGGCATGACGCTCTCCCCACTGACGCAAAGCGAGAATCACCAAAAACAGATCGCGCCCGACATCGGTGAGCACATACTCCCGGCGACGGCCCGACGGTGCGGTGCGCTGGGCGAGAAACCCCTGAGCGGTCAGTTTCCGCAGCCGGTCGGAAAGAATGTTGCGGGCAATACCGGTACGCCGCTGGAACTCGGTGAACGATCGCGCCCCGTCCATCGCGTCACGGACCACCAGAAGACTCCACCGGTCCCCGACGAGATCCAGCGTGCGGGCGACAGGGCAGTCGGGATCCGTCCAGTCAGGATTCGGGCCAGGCGTGCTGACGCGGGACATGACACCTCCCAATAAGTTGCGGAACGAAACCATCATGCCGTACAGGCAAAATGATCGCGATCCGCTACCCGCAGGAAGAAGCCACGGCCCGCGCCGGCGACCAGGCACACCCCGCGACCACCCGAGAGCAGGGACCACCGGGCGAGGAAGGCCGCAAGCGGTGAGCTTGTCGAGGCGGCCGGCGAGAAGAGCGCCGACGGTGCCGACACGGCGCACCGGGCAAGGAGAACCGCGAGCCGTGAGCCCGCCACCATGGCCGGCGGGACGGGTGCCGGCGATGCCGGTACGGCACCGGACTCGGCGACCGGCCGTGCTCCGTCCCGCGCGCCGGGGACGACGAGGTCCCGCACGCCGGAGACGACTGGATCCTTCGCACCCGGGACGACGAGGTCCCGCACGCCGGGGACGAGCAGGTCCCGCGCTCCGGGGAAGACGGGGTCCTTCGCGCCGGGAACGACGGGCCGGTTCCCCGCGCCTTTGTCGTCGCCGAGCGTGCCGGCAGCCGCCGGTACCGCGCCCCGGCCGGCCCGTGCAGCAGCGCCTCGACGCACCACTCGGCTCGCGGGCGCCGGTCCGTGGCCGGCAGACAGCTCAGGACCGCCTCCACGAACGGCGGGAGCCGGCAGGCTCCGGCCGCCTTCGACGAACACCTTCGGCGCCGGCTCGAGCAACAGTGCCATCGGGGACCGTCCCTCCCACACGACGTGGCCGCCTGCCCCCGGTCCCTGCGCGAACGGCCTCGTCGCCGGTGCCCGGGGGATTCACCGACGACGAGACCGAGCCAAGCATAAATAGCGCTATTTATGTATGACGCAGAGGCAGGTGCGCCACGACTTTGCCAAGTCCAGCGGCCCCAACCGCCTCAAAAGCCGCACGCGGCAGGCCGCAGCCGGTGAGGCTCCCCCGCGCCGTGAGCGGGCCGGTGCCCCGGAGACCAGCCTCGCGCCACGCAGGACCTGGTCGCACTCACAGAGCCGTCTGGTCGCACCTACAGAGCCTGTCCGGCCCGGTCGGCATCCTGGGCGTCCTTGCGCGCCCCGCGCGTGCCCGCATCTTCCGGGCGCAGGCCAGCACCCTCGCGTACACGCCTGTCGGCCGCCCAGACGGCCAGCGCGCAGGCCGCGAACCCGGCCCCCAGCACACTGGAGCCCGTCCAGCCCCAGGCGGTGAAGACTGCGGTGGTCGCGGCCGCGCCGAGGGCGGACCCGAGCGAGTAGAAGACCATGTAGCTGCCGATGACACTGCTGATGCGATCCGGATGCGCCGCGGTGAGCAGGTGCTGGTTGCTCACATGCACGGCCTGGACCGCGAAGTCGAGAAGCACGATCCCCACGGCAAGGAGCCACAGCGACCACGGCAGCTGCGCGATCACCGCCCAGGAGAGGATGAGCAGGCCGAGCGCCGAACCGGTGACCGGGACCGCCCGTCCCGCATCCGCCCACCGCCCCGCGCGCGCCGCACCCAGCGCGCCGGCGAGTCCGGCGATGCCGAACAGCCCGATCCGGCTCTCGCTCAGCTGCCACGGAGCGTCGGCCAGCGGCAGGGACACACCGCTCCACAGCGTTCCGAAGGACGCGAACAGGAAGAACGCGATGAGCCCGCGCGTCAGGAAGAGGCGTTGCCCGAACAGCCGGCCGACGGAAGCCACCGCCCGCCCGTACCCCGCAGGCCGCCCGGGACGCTCCTCCGGCGGCAGCACCACCAGGACCAGGAGCGCAAGCGCCAGCGACGCCACCGCGAGTACGACATATACGCTGCGCCAGCCCCATACCTCGGCGAGCGTGCCGGTCGCCACCCGCGCACCCAGGATCCCGACCACCACCCCCGAGGTCACCACACCGATGTTCCGCCCGCGTTCGGCAGGCAGCGAGACCGACGCCGCATACGCCACCGTGGTCTGCACCACCACCGCGAACACGCCGGCCGCCGCCAGCCCCGCAAACGCCACCCATGCGGCCGACGCCAAGGCCGTCACGAGCATCCCCGCCGCGGTGACCGCCAAATGCGCAGCGATCAGCCGGCGCCGGTCGACCACATCACCGAGCGGCACCAGCAGCACCAGCCCCGCCAGATAACCGAACTGACCCGTGGCCACGATCCAGCCGGTGAACTCGGCCGGCAGACCCAGATCATGTCCCATCGGCTCCAGAACCGGCTGCGCGGCGTAAATACTCGCCACCGCCACACCGCACACCACCGCCAGCAGCAACCGCCGCCACGCATCCATTCACGCAACCCCAATCGGTAGCAGATTGAAACTGATTCGACCGTAGGGCATGACGGTTTCACATCGCAACCCAACCGAGGGGAGTCCCCTGGCCGTTCACCGCGCGACCGCCCGCCCTGCGCCCGTCCACCCCAGGCCGTGCACCTCACACCACCGCCCCGCAACGCCCCGCTCCTCGGGCGTGCTTCAGCGCTCGACCGCGTCGCCGGCGGCTGGGTCCAGGGCACGGGTGAGGTGCTGCCGCTGCCCGGCGCAGCCCGCGGCCGGCGGTGGGCAGAGGGGTGACGGGTACACCCGAAAGGCCCCGGCGACGGTCCTGGCCCGCAGGGCGGGGCCGCGCTCGGCGACGGCCTCGATCGAGAGCCGGTCCGCGGCCGGGGCGGCTGCACGCCGGCACGCTCCGGCACTTGTAGCTTTTCAGCCGGTTCGCACCACCGGACTTGGCCAAGTCGCCTCTGAACTTGGCCAAGTCGTCTCGCACCTCCCCCCGGCCGCCCATACATAAATAGTGCTCTCTATGCTTGTCCTCGGTCCCGCCGTCCGGGAATCCCCCGTCACGGACGGCGGGACCGTCCACGCATCGACCGGGGACAGCGGCCACGTCGCCCATCGAGCGGGAACAGCGGCCGCGTGGTGTGGGAGGGGACAAGTCGCGATGGCACTGCTGCACGAGCCGGCACCGAGAGCGTTCGCCGAGGCCGGTCCGACCGCCCGGCTACGAGCGTTCGTCGAGACGGTCTTCGCCTGTCTGCCACGGGCGGACCAACGCAAGTGGGCCGAGCTCTACATCAAGGCGCTCCTGCACACACCAGGCAAGAAATCGCTACGACGGCTGGCCCAATCCGTCACCGACTCCCCCACAGCGCCCCAGGCCATACACCAGTTCGTCAACGCCAGCCCATGGGACTGGCTCGCAGCACGCCGCAACCTGCTGCGCTGGACAGAACACACCACCCAGACACCGAGCGCCTGGACACTGGCGCCCGCCTTCATCCCCAAACGCGGCACACACTCCGCCGGAGTCCACCGCAGATTCCACCCCGGACTGGGCCGGACCACGAACGGCCAACTCGGCATCACCCTGCTCGCCACCAGCACCCCTGGCCCACTGCCCATCGACTGGCACTTACACATCCCCCGGGAATGGGCGGACGACTCCCCGCTGCGCTCCAAAGCCCGCATACCTGACGAAGCCTGCGGACCCCTCTGGGCACAAGCCGCCCGACTCCTGCACCGAGCCGCCTCCTGGTCCCCTCACCGCCAGATCCCTCTCACCGCCGAACTGTCCTGGCTGCCCGACCACGAGACCTTCCTCGCCCACCTCGCCCACCGCGAACAGCCCTTCTTCGTGGAAATCCCCGACACCACACGCGTCAAGCCCGCAACACCCCTGACAGCCAACGCCCGTACACCCACCGTCCGACACCTCCTGGCAAGCCACGAACCAGCGGACGCGGAAAAGCGACAACACCTGCTCACCTGCACGGTCGCACTCCCCGGCCCCTCGACCGAGCACGCCCCGCTCCGCCTGCTCGCCCAGCACCGGCCCGATGGCCCACCCCGCACCTGGCTGACCAACCTGGACGAACGTCCCCTGCCCGACCTGCTCCCCCTGATGCAACAACCTCGGCAGGCCGCAGCCGTCATCGACACCCTCGGCGAAAACTTCGGTCTCCAGGACTTCGAGGGCCGGTCATTCCCCGGCTGGCACCACCACACCACACTCCTGTCCGCCGCCTACGCCTACTGCCGAACCCACAACCAACCGCGCTGAAAACGAGGGCCTTGAGTGTGCGCCGGGGCCGGCGATGCACGGCCGGGCCGGGTGGGTGTCCGGGGGGAGCACCCGCACGACGTCCTCAGCACCTCTCCACGGCGAGGCCGCCCAGCACGACGCGCCACACCTCGGCGAAGTCACGTGCCACCGAAACACCCTGTGCCTCGGCACTCCGCGCCTCGACCACAGCTCCCTGCACCACATACATGACGAGGCGCACGGCAACGGCCGGCCGCACATCCGCGACAAGGTCACCGGTGGCCAAGGCCCTCTCCAGCAGCCGCAGGACCTCCTCCCGGAAGATGCCGGGCCAGCCGGATTCGACGCACCCCTCCTCGACCAGGCGGGCGGCAGCCCGAGTGAGCACGCTGCCGCGCAGCGACCTCACCACCTCGAGCACGAACGCGGACAGCTCGCACAGGGGCCGACCGCCACCGGAGCCGGCTGTGCGGATACCTTGCAGTTCGCCGACGCCCTCCTCCACCACCGCCGACGCCAGCGCCGCTTTGCAGCGGAAGTGGAAGGTGAGGGCCCCCAGCGTGACGCCCGCCTCGGCACAGACGGCTTTGAGCGTCGTACCGTCGTACCCGTGCCGGTCGAAGTGGCGTGCTGCTGCCAGGACAAGGTTCGCGCGGGTTCTTGCGGCTCGTTCCGTGTTCTTCATGACGGCGCCTTCGAGGATCGCGACGACAGGTCAGAGCACCGGCCAACCCTGCACACAATGAGGCGCACACGAGGCCGGCCGGGTCGAATCAGGCTCCGCTCAGGGGCCGGGCCGGATCAGCAAACGCTGCCGGCGAACCGCCCCGGCCGCCCCGGAACAGGTGGCACCGCAGCACCGAGCAGGTCCTTCCCCCTGCGCTACCCGCTCTCGGCTGCCGTTCGCCGTCACCAGGCCAGTCAGGTCCCTCACCCACCCTCCCCAGCTTCAACTGCCCGTGGCCGCAGGCCACAAGGGCCCGCGGCGGCAGCTCGGCAAGCGGTCCGACCATACGGTGAGCACCGGGCGACGAACATGGAAACAGGACGAACCCACAACGTTCTTGGCAAGTCCGCGGTGCGGGTGCGGCTACCGGGCGGTCCACCCCCCGTCGGCCGGGATGACCGCACCCGTGGTGAACGACGAACGATCCGAACACAGCCACGCAGCCGTCTGAGCGATCTCCACAGGATCCGCCAAACGCTGCTGAATGGCACGCTGGGTGAAAGGCTCCAGCAGCGAGGGAGTATCGGCAAGCACCTGGTCCATCAGCTCGGTCCGGGTGCTGCCGACGGCGATCGCGTTGACGCGGATGTGCTGCCGGGCGTACTCGTCGGCCGCGGCCCGGCTCAGACCGATGACAGCGTGCTTGGCCGCTATGTACGGCGCGGAGCTGCCGGTCGCGCGGACTCCCGCGACGCTCGAGGTGTTCACGATGGAACCGCCGCCGTGTTCGAGCATCACGGCTATCTGTGCCCGCATCGCGTTCCACACGCCTCGGGCGTTGACGTCCATGATGCGGTCGTACTCGTCATCGCCCATCAGGTGCATCGGGGTTCCGGTGGAGGTCCACCCGGCGTTGTTGAAGGCGGCATCGAGGCTGCCGAACCTCTCCAGCGCCGTCCGTACGACCGCCTGCATGTCCTCGGCGCGGGTGACGTCGGCCACCACGGCGGTGGCCTGCCCGCCTGCCGCGCCGATCCTGTCCACGATCTCCAGCAGCCGGTCCCCCCGGCGGGCGGTCAGCACCACGCGCGCCTCCTCCTGGGCGAAGAGCTCTGCCGCCGCCGCTCCGATGCCACTGCTCGCACCCGTGATGACGACTGTCTTACCGTGCAGCAACCCCCGTGCGGGCATGGCTCTCCTCAACATGGACATCGCACCCCTCCCGAGGGAAAGGCGCGTGCTTCGGTGTACCTGTCACGAAGATCGTCACGCCACGGCAGCCCGGCTCGCAAGCCGCGCCCGCGGGCCGGTCCACCTGCCGGAACCCGGCCGGACCACCGCGCCACGCAGGTGGTGCTGCGCGCACGGCTTCCGCGTCCACCGCGCCCCGCTCCTCCTCACACGAAGCAGTCGAGGCGGCCGGCCACCCACTGGGCGAACGTGGTCGCCGGCCTGCCCGTGAGCCGCTCCACCGTGTCCGTCGTCTGCGCCTTGGCGCCGGCCAGCTGCCGCTCGGCGCTCGCGATCAGAGCGTCAGCCATCGCCGGCGAGTACCGGCGCACCCAACGCGCATGAGCCTCCTCGCGGGAAAGCTCCCGGCAGACCAGGGGGCGCCCCAGCAGGCCGGCGAGGACGGCGGACTGTTCATGGGCGGAGAGCGGCTGTGGACCGGTGAGCCGATAGGACCGGAAGTGGTGCTCGGCCTCGCCCAGGACCCGGGCAGACGCCTGCGCGACATCCTCCGGCGCGATGCAGGCATTGCGGCTGTGAGGGTACAGCCCGTACGTGACACCACCGCTCCGGATACTCGACGCCCAGCCCAGGGCATGCGACATGAACGAACGTGGCTGAATCATCGTCCACGGGATCCCGCTCGACTTGATGAGCTCCTCGTTGCCGCGCTGCCACCTGGTGATCAGATCGTCCGCCGCGTCGTCGTGCACCGCCGCCGCCGACAGCTTGACGATGTGCCCCACCGACACCTCGACAGCCGCCTGCACGATGTTCCGGTCGTGTTCGGGACGTGTGGGATCGTTCGTCACGACGAAAAGAGCGTCGGCACCACGAAACGCCCGTACGAGACTCTCGGGATCGTCGTAGTCACAGGCGACGTGTTCCACACCGGGACCCTGCACACCGGGGCGAGCCGTGCGACTGGTCAGGGTGATGCGGTGGTGGGCCGCAAGGTGCCGGACCATCAAAGGTGCGATCTGTCCGGTGGCTCCGGTGAGGACGGTCTTCCGGCAGGGGGCAGCTGTCCCGGTCATGAAGCAGGAACACGCTCGGCGCCGACCAGGATGCCGTGCACCACCGACGCGGACGCGACGCTGGGCAGGAGCAGTTCCCACATGTCGCAGACGCGTTCCATGAGGTCGGCGCGGTTGGTGGCGAGCTGCGAGTAGACCTGCATGCCGGTACAGGCACCGACGACGAACCGAGCCAACCGATCAGGGCAGACACCCTCACGCAGTTCACCCCCGGACCGCGCCACATCGAGGTGACTGCGCATCAGCGCCCGCCATTCCTCGAAGGAAGAGGCGTCATTCATACCGTGACTGCCCTGTTCCACGGCGAGACGGACTCCCGCGCGCAGGATCGGATCACGCGTCATGCGGTCCGCCCACACCAAAGTGATGTCCACCAGACGCTGCAACCCGGTCGACTTCAGGTGCGGTTCTATCGTCGTCGGCTGGGCGTTCATCAGCGCCTCCGCAAGGCCCTGCTTCGAGCCGAAATGAAAGTAGAGCGCGCCAAGGGTGAGCCCCGCCCGCTCCACGATCTGGGTCACTGCGGCCTTCTCGTAACCGGTCTCGTCGAAGACCTCGGCTGCCGCCAGCAGGATCCTCTGTCGCGTCCGAGCAGCACGCTCCGCCTTGACAGTTGACACTCGCAATCACTCCTCGACAGACATAGATAACGTACTTTATGTTAGCCGCACCGCTGCAAACGAGCCATCCATTCAGGGGGAAAGGGCTGGCATGTCCCACTCTTACGTTCTCGGACACGACCGAGCGCGGCTCATCCCAAAGGTGCCTCAGCAACTCGTACACAAGCACGCGCCGAACGAGGTACTGCTCACCGGCTGGACCACTCACGCCGACGACCGGCACACCGTCCACGCCCACTGGCCCCGCTTCCACACCTTCTACCGGCCCCGCAACCGACACTTCGACCCCCTGCTGTTCGTCGAAACCGTCCGCCAGACCTTCCCGCTGCTTTCCCACGTCGCCTACGGCGTGCCCCACGGCAGCCACCTGGTCTGGGACGACTTCGCCTTCGAAATCCAGCCAACGGCCATGCTGGTTCCCCAGACCCCGGCCGACGTCGTCCTGGAGATCACCTGCACGGACGTCCGGACCAGGAAGGGCTGCCTCGTCTCGATGTCCATGCACGCGGACGTCCGCCTCAACGGACACCGCATCGGCAACGCCAGCACCCGCTTCACCAACCACTCCCCCGCCGTCTACCGCCGGCTACGCGGCACACACCACCCAGCCGCACTCCACCACAACGCCTTACCCCTCCCACCCGCCCTGCCGCCCGCCACCGTCGGACACCACCTGCGCGAAAACGTCGTCCTCGCCGCCACCCAACACCCCAACCGGTGGCAACTACGCGCCGACCTCAACCACACCATCCTCTTCGACCACCCCGTCGACCACGCCCCCGGCATGCTCCTCCTGGAAGCCCTGCGCCAAGCCGCCCACGCGACTCGCCCCGCCACCGACAGCATGGTGACGGCGATGGCTGTGTCCTTCACAAACTGGGTGGAACTGGACACCCCCGCCTGGGTCTCGGTCCAACCCCAGCGCCCCGGCACACTCGACGCCGTCATAACCCAGGAACACCACACCTGCCTGACCGGCGAAGTCACCATCACCACCCTGCCGACCCCAACAACAACACCCTGTCAAAGCCGGCAACACCACCCCCCACACGCGATCGACACCCCCCGCACCCCCTCCCCGACCAGTCAGCGAACCACAGACCCCCTCAGCGGAAAGCCAACAGCAGACCACCCCATCGCCTGACCCCACGACCAGCCGCAGAACCGCCCCCCACAGTCCCCGGAGGCATACCTCGAGCCGCCGACCGACTCCGCCCCTCTGCCGGCCGGAGGTGTGGAACTTCTCGCCCTCGGACCACACGTTCGGTCCGCAAGAGGGCGGGTGAGCGGTCGGGGCGGCATCGGAGTCGTCGGAAGCGCCTCGATCCGCAGCGCTGTTGTTGTGACCGCTTCCACCCGCAGAGAGTCCCACGGCGCCCGTGCCGCCGCGGAGTTCGGAGTTCCGGCAGTGCTTTTCGACGTCACCCGCACCGAACTCGCCGACATCTTCGGCGAGGGCCGGATCGCGACCCTGCCCGCCACCGCCTTCCCGCCCTCCACCGCGGCCACCGAGGGCGCCCGCCTCCTGGAGACCGTCGGCGTCCCCACCGGGACGCTCTGGCTGCGTCAGCCCGACGAGGACGACGGCCTGCTGCCCTTCGTCCAGGACGTCGTCCACATCGAGGACTTCGAGGACGCCGCGGAGGGCGCGGGTGACTGGCCCGTCATCGGCTGGCTGCTCAACGCCCACCTCGCCCTCGCCCCCGGTTCCGGCAAGGTGCACGCCTTCGACGCCGACGAGGAGACCGTGCAGGAACTCCACACGGACGTCTCCTCCCTCGTCCAGGTCACTCTCCGGTTCCAGTGCCTGCTCGAGGAATTCACCTTCAGCGGCGACGACGGCGACGAGGAAGCCGACTTCGAGTGCCTGGAGCGCGAGGTCGAGCGTATCCGTCAGGAGACGAGCAGCATTGACCCGCTCCCCTTCCAGGACGACGAGACCGTCTGGTCGGTGGTCGGTGAGGAGATCGCCGCGGGCCAGCGCTTCAAGGGCGACAGCCCGGGAGCCCGCTCGCTCTACGGCTGATCGCCGGCCCGATGTCGCCCACGCACCGCGCGGTGCACGCGGTGCGCAGGCCGCCTTCCAGCGGACCGGTCTCATCCTCGACCTGCCCGACCAGACCTGGCTCTACATGCGCAAGGCCAAGGCCGGTTCAGCCGGCGACCTGCTGCGGAGACCGGGCCGGGGCGAGATCGAGCTGAGCCACGAAGCATTCCGTGTCCTCAGCCCCGGCGAGCCGCCGCCCACCTGTGCGAGCCCCTCACCTCACGAGCCGCATCTCATCGGTGACCGCGGCCCGGGTGTCAACCGAACCAGACGACCAGCCGGACGTTCTCGTCTCCGTGCTCGGCGGCGAGGCCCCGCATCGTCTGCCAGATAGTGGCCCAGGGCGCCCGGTCCGGAGGAGCGAGCATCCGCGCTGTGAGGATCACGGGGCGGTACACGGCTCCGTCCAGGTGGACCTCGCCGCCCGGCGGCCATTCCGATGGGCTGTCCATATCCCCGCCGAATGTATCGGCCGCGGCCTGCTCCAGGCCGGGCGTGGCTGAGGCCCACACGATGCCGTGCTGGATGAACTCGCCGTCGTCACCCGGCCGCCACAAGCCCGCCCAGTACCAAGCAGGCGCGTCGGCGAGCGGGGCGTCCCAGTCGACCGCGGCGACCTCGGCCCAGGTGGCATAAGTGTGGCTGTGCTGATAGTCCTCGGCACCGGTATCCCGTACCGGGTCCGAGGTGTCGCTCGGGAGCCCACGGTCGGCGAAGAGCGGACGCTCCACACCCCCCGTCCCGCCGAAGCCGAAAAGACACCCCCACGCCTCGCCGTCCCGCCCCAGCTTGAGATCCAGAAGGTCGACCTCCATCTCCCAGCATCCGTCGGCCGAGCGGTACTCGATCACGCCATCGATATCTGCACCCACGGGCGTTGATGCTAAGCCCGGCACAGCCAGGCCACCCCGACAGAATTCGCTGACCTGCTGACACGCAGCCTCCGAGGCGCGGGCATACCGTGAAGAAGTGTGGCGTGCGCCGGTGCTGAGAGGCGTTGTCTCCCTGTGCGCTGTCGCGGCGGGTCGTCAGGCGGTACGCCCGGCCGGGGCCGGAGGCGCCCGCGGGGACGGTCCCTGATTCCCAGCCCGGCACCTCGGCCGCCGTCGCTCGGTGACCAGCGCGCCGATCGCCGCCGCCAGGTCCAGCGGCTCGTGCCCGTCGCGGCGCACCACCCCGCTGCGCCTCGGCCCTACGCCCAGGCGCGGCACGCCTTCGGAGTGCCGCCAGGCAACGCCCCGGCCCGCCGGCAGGGGCGGGGCTTCACCCGACGAGCCACGGAAAAACACAGGGACCCGGCCGTGTCGTGGCCGCTCACTTCGTCGGCAGGGCACGCGTGTAGTCCATCAGGAGGCGACCGGCTGTCCACCCCTGGGACTGGGCCTTGGACACATCGAGAACAACCGAGGTGGCCAGTTGGTCTACCGCGTAGGGCGTGAGTACCGGCTCGGTGTTCGAACGCAGCTGAGTCAGAAGCTGGGCAGTCCTGGCCACGGTACGGGCGACCGGCACCGGAATGTGCCGTATGCGCGTTCGTACGCCGTGGGCCTGCAAGACGGTCTGGACGGCCTGGTCCCGGTCGTACGGCGCGGGGTCGGCGATGTTGTAGGCCCCTGGAGGCCAGTCGGCGGCGGCGAGGCACGCGTCGGTGAGGTTCTCGACGGCTGTGAGGCTGAGGCGGACGCTGGGGCCGGGCAGCAGGAGCAGGCCGCGTCGGACTCGGGAGAGCAGCCGGGGCACCAGGTGCGGGTCGCGGGGACCGTAGACCGCCCGGGGCCGCAGGACCACGGCTCCGCCGGCGAGCGCCAGGGCCTCGCCGGCGGCCTTGGTGCGGCCGTACGCGTTCAACTGGCCGCGCACCGGATGGTCCTCGGTGATGCGGGAGCGGCCGGGGCCCGGCTCGTAGACGCTGGCGCTGCTCACCCACACCACCGGCCGCCCGGTGGCTGCCTGCATCAGCCGCGCTGTGCCGTCGACGTTGACGGCTCGCATCGCGGCCTCGGCGCGGGAGCCGGGCACGGGATCGCCGACCGCCGCCGCGCAGTGCACGACGAGGTCCGCGCCGGACAGATCCGGCACCTCACGGGCGGCGTCCCACGGGACGTGCCGGCCGACCGGCCCGGGACGCCGTCCGACGCACAGCACCTCATGCCCCCGGGCTGCGGCCGTGACGGCGACGTGGGAACCGCAGAAGCCGCTCGCGCCGGTGACGGCGATCGTGGTCATCGACTCTCCCCCGGTGTGCTGGTGGCATGGACGGTGAGCGACCGCCAACCGGGCAGCGCTGCGTGGCGGTCCACGCGGGCGCGGACGACTGCGGGACGGTACGGGGCCAGCGCGGCGAGGGCGTCGTCGAGCTGGGCGCGGGCCAGGCGGGCACCGGGGCAGGCGTGGGGACCGGCGCCGAAGACGAGGTGCGCCACGGTAGGCGGAGCCGGGTGGTGGGCGTCCGGAGGATCGCTGTGGGCGCGCGCGGCGTGCCGGGCCACCAGGATCAGACGGTTCCCGGCCTTCACCGGGCAGCCGTCGAGGTTCGCGTCGGCCGCCGCCACGCGCGGCAGCACCGGGGAGGGCGCCGTCACCCGCAGCAGTTCGCTCACCAAGGCCGGGCGCAGACGGTCGTCGGCAGCCTGGTCCCACAGCGCCGCGTCCGCGCACCAGGCGCCGGCGCGCGGGAGCGCCGCCACGGTGGTGTTGACGGCGGCGACCGCGAGCATCGCCCGCAGCGCCGACTCCTCGCCGGGCGCGGCGGGGCAGAGCAGAGCCTCCAGCCGTGCTGCCGCCGCGACGGCCGCCCGGGCCGTGCCGGGCGGCCGGGGTCCGGGCAGATGATCGCGTACGGTGGCCGCCGCCGCACGGGCGGCCGCCTCGGCGATGTCCTCGGGGTCCCCGGGGACGTCCAGGAGCGCACGGACCGTGACGCCGGCCAGTTCCCGGGCCAGCGGTACGAGATCGACGGCGTGGCCCGCGCCCAGCGGGGCGAGGCGGCGGTCGAGGACCTCCCGCCACAGCGGGCGCAGCCGCTTCACTCCGGCGGCGCCAAGAGGGTCGGCGACCGTGCGCCGTGCGGCGCGGTGACCGGTGCCCTCCTGGTCGAACAGCGCTCCGCCGGCGGACAGTTCGCGGGCGGCGCCACCGGTGGTGCCATCGGCGGTGCGGTCCAGTGGGATGCGGGTGAGAGCGTGCCGGTACGCCTCGTCGCCGTGCACCAGCACCGTGCCGCCCAAGCGGGTCACGGCCCGGTGGCCGGACAGGGCGAGCAGTGCGAACAGCGCGGGATGAGAACGGGTGTACACGCGTCGGTCCCGGCGTCGTGCCGCCCGGAACCTGGACATGGTGGTCATCGGATGTGCACCTGCCGCGGGTCGGCGGGGCGGTAGCGGCGGTCCCAGTTCCACAGCAGGGTCCTGCGGGCTCCCCAGGCCCGCAGCCGGCGCAGGCTGCTGTGTACCACCATCCGTTCGGCCCGTGTGATCCGGTCGCTGTGCTCGCGGGCCCGGTTGAGCAGGATGACGTCCTCGGGCGGTCCCTCCAGCGGCACGCGCGGGGTGCCTCCGCAGCGCAGGTACAGGGCGGCCGTGACGGCGAGGTTGTGGCCGTGGCACAGGACGTAGGGCGTGCGGTAGCGCGGGTGGCGGTGCTCCTTGCGCCAGCGGCCGTACAGCGCGCTCGTCCTCACCACCGCCGGCGGTACGTAGCGCTCGGCGAACGAGGGGTGTTCGTCCGGGCGCGGGATGCTCCGGCCGCAGGCCAGCTCCGTCCCGCGCGCGAACTCGGCGCGGGCTGCGGCGATCCAGTCGGCGGCGGGCAGGCAGTCGGCGTCCGTGCGGACGAGCAGCGCAGCGCCCCGATCGATGGCGTACCGGAATCCCGTGTCGGCGGCTGCGCCGGTGCCCGGCTCCTTCTCCTGGACCACGTGCACGGGGAAGGGCGCGAGGGCTGCGAAACGGCGCACCACATCGGCGGTCGAGTCGGTGGAGGCGTTGTCGACGACGACCAGCGCGAAGTCGGTGTCGGTCTGGGCGGCGAGCGCGGCGAGGGCGGCCCCGATTGCGGCCTCCTCGTTGTAGGCCGGCACCACCACCCACAGCGGCGGAGCGTTCATCCCCGGTCCCCTTCCGCGAGGCGGCGGGCGGCGAGCCGGGCGGTTGCGGCCCGGTCGGGCTTGCGGGAGCGCCCGGACAGCGGGATCTCGGCGAGCAGGACCGCGTCGGGCCGGGCGTGTCCCATTCGCGCCAGCGGCGCGTGCAGCGCGGTCCGCAGCGCCGCACGGTCGGTTCCCCTGCCCGGCTGTACGACGGCGACCAGGCGTTCGTCGCCGTCATCGGCCGGTACGCCCACCAGCAGCGCCAGTTCGACGCCGGGCACGTGCAGCGCAGGCTCGTACAGACCCGGGTAGATGTTCTCGGCTCCTCTGAGCACCATGTCCTTGCTGCGGCCCGCCAGCACGATGCGGTCGCCGTCCAGGTGTGCCCGGTCGCCGGTGGCGACCCAGGGGTCGGGTTCCTCGCCCAGATAGCGGTGACGGGCGGCGGGACTCGTGAGCAGTAGTTCGCCCGAGGGGTCCGTCTTGGCCGCCACTCCCGGCAGCGGGACGCCGACCAGGTCGCCCGTGCCGGTGTAGGCAGCCTTGTCGGCTTGTTCCACCGCCGCCGCGGGGAACAGTTCGGTCAGCGCGTACACGCCCCACGCCTCCTCGGCGCCCGCCTGCTTCACGCGGGTGAGCAGACGCGCGCTCGCCGGGGCCGAGCCCGTCCACACCCGGCCGGTGAACCGGGCCCCCTCGGCCAGGACCGCCCGCAGCTGGGGCGGCGTCAGATAGGTGGCCTGAGGGGCAAGCCGGCGCAGCTGCCGGGTCACGACGCGTGCGGAACGGGCGGGCAGCGCGACCGGGGCGCCGCTCGCGAGCGACGGTACGAGAACGAAGAACGTCCCGCCCAGGACAGGCTGCCCGGCCCGAGGGCGGACCAAGTCGGCCACCGTCGTCATGCCTGCGGCGAGCGAGGAGCGGGTGTGCACCACCGCGCGCGGCCGGGAGGTGGTCCCGGAGGTGAACACGATGACCGCGTCGGCGTCCTCGTCCACCGGCCGGGGCGGCACCATGCTCCGCGTGCCACCGTCCAGGGCGGGCGCGCAGCCGGGCAGCCGCGGCCCGACGGTGACCACCGGCCCCAGCTCCGCCAGGTGCGGCAGCGCGAGGTGGGCACGGCGGGCGAGCGGCCGGGCCCACCCGGCGGCCGCCTGCGCGGTCGCGTCGGCGAGGACGAGGCCCGGCGGGGCCATGGCCAGCCGGGCGCGCAGCACGTCCGGCCCGGCGCCCGGGTCGAGCACCGCTGCCCGCGCGCCGAGTCGGAGCACCGCGAGCATGACGGCCAGCGCGCGCGGCCCGGGCCGTACGGCGACACCGACGGTGCCGCCCCGCCCGATGCCGCGTGCGTGCAGGGCAGCGGCGTAGCGGTCGGTGAGGTCGGCCAGGTCCCCGTAGGTGGCCTTGACGCGGACGGCTCCCGTCCGGGTGGTGCCGAGAACCGCGGGCCGGCCGGCGTGGGCGCGCAGGGCGTGCGGGAGGGCGTCGAGCATCAGCGGGGGTCCTCCCCGCGACGGCCCGGACCCTTGTCGAGGTACCAGCGGGCGGTGCCGAGGAGGCCGTAGGCGCGCAGCCGCCGGGTGGAGTTCTCCACGATCATGTCGCGGGCGTGGACGATGGCGGCGGTGTGGCGGCGCACGCGGTTCAGGAAGAGCCGGTCGGTGGGTGAGGGGCGGCGTGGCATCCCGCCCACGGCCTCGTACAGTGCGGCGGTGATGGCCATGTTGTTCCCGGCGTGCATCCGGTAGGGGGCGAGGTAGCCGTGCCGGCGTCGGTGGGCCGGGCGTATCCGGCCGAAGAGGGCGGCGAGGCGCACCAGAGTCCGGAACCCCGCGCGGCCGAGAGGACCGTGCTCGTCACGGCGTGCGTCGATGCGACCGCACACCAGGCCTGCGCCGCTCCCCAGGGCGCTCCGGGCGGCGGCCGTCCAGCCGGGCCGCGGCAGGCAGTCGGCGTCGGTACGCGCGAGCAGCGTCGCGCCGTGCTCGATGGCGTAACGGAAACCGGTGTCCACCGCGCAGCCCACGCCCTTCTCCTCCTCGCGCAGGACATGGACCGGGAAGGGCGCCCGGCGGGCGAAGTCGTGCGCGAGGCCGGCGGTGGCGTCGGTGGAGGCGTTGTCCACGACGACCAGAGTGAAGTTCCGGTCCCGCTGGGCCGCGAGCGCGTCCAGCGTGGCGCCGATCCGCGCGGACTCCTGGTGGGCGGGCACCACCACCCAGAGGGTGCTCATGCCTTCTCCCACACCATCGTCATGATGCTCACACCGCCGCCGAGGCCCACGAAGAGCACCCGGTCACCGGGGCGCAGCCCGTCGTGCACGCGGTCGAGCTGTACCCCCAGTGTGGCGCTGGCCATGTTGCCCAGTTCGGGGACCGTGACGACGAGCCGGTCCCGGGGGACGCCGGTGAGTTCCACGAACCGTTCCAGGTACGGCACGGTGACCTGGTGCACCAGGATGTGCCGGAAGTCGTCCCAGGCCAGGCCGGTGCGCTGCCGCATCCGGTCCAGGACCGAGGTGCCGACCTTCTCGAACACCTCGCGCAGTTCGGCCCCGTCGCCCCGGAAGTAGGTGTGCTCGTCTCCGCGCGGGTGACGGGAACCGCCGCCGAAGATCCCGCCGACCGACCAGTGCTCGGAGTGCGTCTCGGTGTCCACGTCGAGGATGCCCCCCCGATCCACGGCCTCCAGCACGACCGCGGCTCCCGCGTCGCCGAAGGTGTAGCCCGCGAAGCCGTCCCGGAGTTGCCCAGGGTCGGCCGGGGCGTACCGAACCGCTCGGCTGGGGGTCTCCCCGGTCATCACGAGAGCCCGACGGGCCCGGCCGGCCAGGATCATTGCGCGCGCTGTGTCGATGCCGTTGACGAAGCTGTTGCACGCGTTCGTCACGTCCAGCGCGTGTGCTCGGGAGCCCAGTTCGGCCTGGACGATGTGGGCGGTGGCTGGTTCGGCCACGTCCCGTGTGGCCGAGGCGAACACCAGCAGATCGACGTCGTACGGCGTGAACCCGCCCCGGGCCAACGCCGTACGGGCCGCCCGCAGGGCGAGCGTCGAGGCGTACTCGCCCTCGGCCACGGCACGACGCGAGGCGATGCCGGTGACCCGTTCGAGGATCCGCGCCGGCAGCGACAGCCCGGGTGCCGCGGTGATGTGCTCCTGCAGCTGCTCAGAAGTCACCGCGAACTCGGGCAGGCAGGAACCCACCGCGGTGATGCCGACTCGCGGCACCATGCCTTGAGCAACGTGATCTGTGTGCATGCGGTGGACGCTACGAGCCGCTCCGGGCAGCTCGCCTGAGCACGCGTACTCAGGCCGGCATGAGTGAATGGCCGCTGCCTTCCGCAGCGGACCTGGCTCGTTCACACCGGGGGCTTGTCCGGGTGGTCCCACCTCCGGGGCCACTGGTGCCCTGACCGGGAAGGTTCACCGGCTCGTGGAGTTCGCGGCGTCGGTCTGCGGGCGCGAGACGGAGTGGCAGGTGATCCGTGGCGCCCCGGACGTGATGAAATAGCGGTGGCGGTACGGGAGTTGGGTGTGGCGACAGGGCGGTCGGTGACCGTCGTGTCGCCACCGGACGGCTGACGGAAAGGCAACCTCATGTCCCTGTTGCGCCTCGGCGTCTCTCTTCAACCGCGCTGGCCGCTCCACGACGGAGCCAGTGTGCTCCGCGCCGCACGCCACGCCGAAGATCTGGGCTTTGACCACGTTGCGGTCGGAAACCGCCTCCTGGACAGCGGTTTCGGCCTCGACACGGACCCACTTGTTCTGCTGTCGGCCGTCGCAGGGGCGACGACGCGCCTGCGACTGCTGACGTCCGTACTCGTCGCGCCGTACTATCCGGCGCTGGTGCTCGCCAACCAGGCGGCCACCCTGGACGTCGTATCCGGTGGCCGCTTGGTCCTGGGCGTCGGCACCGGCTGGAATCCCGACGAGTTCGACGCCGTCGGTGTACCCGCCCGTGAACGCGGCGCACGCACCGACGACCACCTCGCCGCCGCCAAGGCCCTGTGGACTCGGCGGCCCGCAGACTTCGACGGGCCGTTCACGACACTGCACGCCGCGCACTTGGGAGTGCCTCCGGTCACCGTCGGCGGTCCGCCCGTTTGGGTCGGCGGCCACAGCGACGCCGCCCTGCGCCGTGTGCTGCGTTTCGGTGACGGCTGGTACGGCACCGGCGCCGACGCGGCGGAGGTCACCGACGTCCGGCGCCGCCTGCGTGACCTCGCCGGCGCAGAGAACGCCGACCGCCTGACCCTCGCTTCAGCCGCGTTCCTCGCTCCGCCCGGTGTCCCTGCGGCGGTTCGGCCACCGGGACGGCCGCTCGGCGGCGCTGCGCCCACCGCAGCGAGCGTCGCCGACGACCTCGGGCGGCTCGCCGAGGCAGGGCTCACCGACTGCACCATATGGCTGCCTGTCGCGGCTGAGCATGTCGGAAAGGCTATGGAGTGGGTTGCGGCCGAGGTGGCGCCCCGACTCACCTGATGCCATGGCCGGCAAAACCACCGGAGTGATCAAGCTGCCGCATCGAGGGGGGTCCGCCCCAGCGGATGCCCTTTTCGCTGCGGATACGGGCGCGTTCCTTGCGTGGTGCGGCGAGCATGTCGGGGTGGCGGGCGTTGGTGCTGCGCCGGCGCAGGTAAAGAGACGAGGTCGCACTGAGCGCCGCGCTGCTGCTGGGGATGTGACCTTGGAAGAGACTGAGGACGCGTCCGAGCGTGCCGACCGTGAGGGCCATGCCGCCAGCAGCACGAACCGCGTTGAGGGAGCGGCGGGTGCACAGGACGTACGGCAAGTCCCATCGCCGGATCGGCCCGCCGGCGACGACTCGTCGGAGCCGTGGTCGACGGCGGGCCCGGCAGCGCGGTAAGGCGCTGCGGAGGTGGCGCGTTCTGCCCGGCGGGGGCTACGGCAGCTTCACGAACGGTTCCAGGAAGGCGCGGGCGCCCGGGGTGTCCAAGCGGTACGAGACGTTCGTCGCGTAGCACGGGCCGTCGCCGGTGATCGTGGTGGCCGCGAGCACGTTACGACCGTCGATCACCGCGAAGTTGGGGCCGCCCGAGTCGCCGTAGCAGGCGCCGCCGTTCCCCTGGGGTTCGGTCATCGCCAGGCGGACCCACGCGGCGTTGAGGGCGTCGAAGGTGACGGGCGCCTTCATGCGGACACCGCCGCCGGGATGGGTCTGCCCTCCGGGGCCACGCTGGGCCTCCTGGGTGCCGTATCCGGCGACGAACCAGTGGGTGCTGTTGAGCGCCTGTGGGCCGAGCGCGTCGAGTTGGTCGGCGGTGGGCAGCTTGGCCGGGGTGAAGGTCCAGCGGGCCTTCACCTTGGTCGCGGACAGCTCGATCACCGAGATGTCGTGGGCGTCGGACGCGGGCCCGGGGTAGTCGGGATGGCTGTGGGCGGTGCCCTGGACGGCGACGGCGCTCGCCTGCGCCGCCGGATCGCCGGGATACTTCTCCGCGACGGCGTCGAGACCGGCCTGCACGTTCTGGTCCAGGGAGACGTAGAACTTCACGTTGCCGGGCCAGTCGGTGGTGCAGTGTGCGGCGGTCAGGAACGTGTCCGCGTCGATCATGGTGCCGGAGCAGACCCAGTCGACCCGGTCGGGTGTCGTGGGGTCGCCGTCGTTGTCCCAGGTCGCGATGAGCGCGCCGACCTCGGTGCGTTCGGGTGCGGGTGTCGCGTTGTACGAGTTGATGGCCGAGGAGGGCAGCGCGGTGGCGAGGACGGCGGCACAGGCCGCGGCGGCGACAGCGGAGGCGCGTAGAGCGGTCAAGAGAAACGCTTCTATCGATGGGACGGGTGTTCTCCTGTGGGGGGCGGAGCAGCGCCAGTGAAGCGCCTCGGGGCGGCAGCCACAAGAACACGGCGGCCCTTCAGGGGTTTTCCCTATGCAGGGCTGTGTTTTCCCCAGGTGGGGCTGTGGGTGGTCAGTTCGTCCGCGTGGTGTGGTCGCCGCGCCCGGCTGGACGTCCCGCAGCAGGCAGATCACTCGGCCGGTGGACACCCCTCGCTCCGGCCCGTCACTGACGACGGACTCGCACATCGCCGTGCAGCGGGCCGTACGGCTGGATGTTGCCCTCGACCACCATGGTCCCTGCATCCCGCTCGGCCCGGGCCGCAGTGGAGTGGCTGCGTCTCGGACTGTCCGGGGCTTCTCATGATCGCCTTCGCGGTCGGCAGCGCCGCGAACGATGCCTGCTATGGCACTCCCTGGGTTTGCGGTGCATTCACGGGGTTTCCTCCACCCAGCGCACACCGCGAACCCCTCGCGGACGCCGGCCGCGACGGACGTCGTGCCCGAGGCGCTGTTTATACGGCCAGGCTCCGAAGATGCCATGGGGGAACTCTCCCCCGGCCCCGCGTGCCCCTCCAACCGCCTCGGCTGGAGATGGACAACGCACCGATCACCATTCTGGAACAAAATGGACGTACGTGACGGCGAAATCATGGAGGCGCGGTGATGCAGGGCAACGCCGGGAACGGCGAGGGGGCCGTCGAGGAGCGTGACCAGTACGACGGGGAACCCGACGCCGAGGACATCGACGAGTACACCGAGCCCGAGCCGTACGACGCCGAGCCGGAGCCCTACGGCACGGCCGGCACGGCTCATGAGGCCACGGCCGTCCCCGGCGGTGAGACAGCCGGCGCGCGTGTCGCGGCCGGTGCGGACCCCGACGTCTTCCTCGACGTTCCGGTGTTGAAGGTCGACGAGATCGACCTGGATGTCGAGGACCTGCGCGCGCACGTCTCGCTGCAGGCCGAGGTGCTCGACCTGGTGAAGCTGAACGTGGGCGCCGATGTCTCGCTGGGCAGGGTTCACCTGGGGATCTCGGGTGTGGAGGCGCAGGCCCAGCTCAGGGTGCGCCTCGACAACGTCGCCTCGATCATCAACCGCGTGCTCACCACGCTCGACCGCAATCCGGAGATCCTGCACGTGCTGGCGCGGGGGGTCGGGTCCGCGGTGCAGGACGTCGGTGGCGGAGCCGGTCAGGCCATCGGCGAGCTGGGCACGGGGGCCGCAAGCGCCGTCCAGGACGTCGGCCTGGGCGCCCGGGCCGCCGTACAGGACGTCGGTCGCGGCGTCGGGTCCGTGGCCCAGGACGTCGGCCAAGGAGCCGGAAAGGCCGTTCGGGACGTGGGCACCGGTGCCGGGCGCGTGGTGGAGGACGTCGGCGGTGAAGCGAGCCGGGTCGTCGGCGAGACCGGTGCGGGGGTCGGCGCGACCACCGGGAAGGTGGTCGAGAAGGCCGTGGGTGTGCCCGAGGCGGCGGGCGAGGCGGTGCGGGAGAGCGGTCACGCCATCGCGGACGCATCGGGCGCGGTGGCCGGCACCGCACCCCGCCCCGAGTCCGCCGGACGGGGGGCGCCCCGCAGGCCCGCGGACGAGGACCGGCGCCGGGCCGTCCGGAGCCAGGAAGGCACCCGCGCGCGCCGAGTACGCACCGAGGACGGCAAGCCGGCACCCCGGCCCCGTCGCCGCCGCACCGCCGAGGAGCGGGAGGAGCCGCCCTGAACGGCATGCGCAGCGATGAAGAGCCAGGCGTGGGACATCTCGTTCCGGTCTACGGTCCACGCCGAGCGTCTCCGCTTCACGGAGGAACCCCGGACAGCCGTCCGCTTCCCCGGCACCGGGGAGCGGGAGTCGAAGAGCCACAGCGACCGGACCCGCCTCCCCGACAGGATCGTGCCCGGCCTGGAGTACCACGACGTCACCGTTTCCTACCGCCTCGCGACCCGGCTCACCGGGCCGGAACACGAAGGGAGCGGCTCCCGCCCCGCCGGCGGGCCCTGACCATCCCGCGGAACGGAGCACAGCGGGCACCGACGCAGCACGTGGGTGCCGTTCCACCTCGTCGAGTCAGTCGGCCGGCACGCTCACCGCACCGCAGCAGGCACCCGTCACCGCGCCCACCCACCGCCGTCCTCATGTCGGCCGGCGCGGCAGCACGTCGTCCCCGCGCGCGATCCCTTGGGAACGGTCAGACCCTGTCCTCCCGCCTGCGGGGGTGGCTCAGTTGACAGGGACGTGGGCAGATCCGGCCAAGCCCACAGCCTGAGGAACGTCAGCGATCAAGATCCGAGCCATTCCCGGACCGACAGTCTCGCTAAAGCGAACGGTGCCGTTTACGCAGGTCAGCCGACCGTGCATTAGCCCTGTATCACCAGCAGACGGAGAACTGCTGAGCGCCCCATAGCTTAACTGAGCCGTGTAAATCCACGAAATCCTCGATGATGCCGCATAACCGTATGGCACACCAGTGCCCCTGACCATCGACAGACCACGTCTGGCACCCCACCAGAACGAGCGTTCAATTGAGCGTCACGAGCGTCATTTCAGCGTCTTGATCAGGCTTGCCCCGCACTTCGAACACCGGCCGTTCTTGTCCGCGCCCCCTCCATCAGCGCCTGGGCCGACATCGCGCCATGCACCCGGACGTCGAGGCGGTTGCGCTCGCCCTTGGACATGCCGCGGAACACCGACACGATCAAGTCGTGGGCCTCGTCGATCGGGGCGATGGCCCGCCCACCTCGGGCACCCACGGCGCACGCTGTAGTGGTAGTGCACGAACAGCGGGAAGTCGTTGCCGAACCGGGCGCCGTAGAAGGCCCGCTGCAGCTCGCCGCGCAGAAGCCGCACCCGGGGCCGGGTGAGCTGCTGGAGCACGCGGTGGCGAAAAGGCACCCGTAGGCGGTCACCGATCGGTGGAAGGTTGAAAGCCTGAGCACAAATTCCACACATCCTCTCTTCATATCGGCCCCGATGGTCTAGATTGACCGTGCTTCAGCTGTTCGGACACGAGGCGACCAACAATGATCTTCAGGTCCGGCGTTACGGGAAGTCAGCACTCGCGTCCCCGGCGCCAGACGGGTGGATGATCAATTATTGGATCCCGAGGGGCCGTTGGGTGTGGGGAGCACCCGAGGTTTCGACGGGTTCCCGAGCATCTTGAGCGTCTGGCAGGACATGCGAATCCGCTGTCGCCAGGGTGGGTTGTTCAAGTAGCTCTGAAATAGCCGGGACGGCATGCGCCGGGGGGCGGAGGACTTCTGAGGGGAGGAATGGTGCCGGGGGGCAAGGGCCTCCCGAGGGGAGGAACAGTGTTGGGCGAACACGTCGAACCACTGGGACCTGGGGGGGTTCTGTGCGGCAAGGGGGACTTGTCAGCCCGGTTCCGTCGGCGCGCGAGCGTCTGGCGAACGGGGCAATCAGCCGGCCCGCGATCGACTGGGAGCAGCGGTACCGCCGTACCGTGATCATCAGCGATACCGTGGCCACCGCCTTCGTGGTGGCGTCGATCGGTAACTTCTTCGGGGCCCGGGACGCGGCCAACTGGCACGAGAAGTGGGGGATTCTCGCATTCGGCACCGAGCTGCTGGTGCTGGGGGCGCTTGCGGTCAGCCGAGCGTGGGCTCCGGCCGCGCTCGGCCAGGGCGCCGAGGAATTCCGGCGGCTCGGACGCTCACTGTTCACGGCGACCGTCGTACTGGCGCTCGGCGGGATCGCCCTCACCTCACGCAACATCAAGCTTTGGATCTTCGTCGCTATCCCCGCGATCGCGCTCGTCACCATGACCGCGCGGTATCTGCTGCGCCTGTGGCTGCACAAACAGCGGAAGGAGGGACGGTGCCTGAGACCGGTGCTCGCCGCCGGAAGTGTGGCCACCGTGCGCGACCTGATCACCCGAACCCGCAAGTTTCCGCACATCGGCTGGCGCGTGGACGCGGTGTGCACGACGGACGGTCGCGGGCTCGACGGTGACCAACTGGACGGAGTGCCGGTCGTCGGTCAACTGGCTGACGTCGCCAAGCACGTCCGTCACGACGGCTACCGCGTCGTCGCGGTCCTACCCGACCCGCACTGGTCACCGGACCGGCTGCAGCGGCTGGCCTGGAACATCGAAGGCAGCGACGCCGAGATGGTCGTGGCACCCGTCCTGATGGAGGTGGCCGGCCCGCGGCTGCACGTCGACGCGGTGCTCGGGATCCCGCTGCTGCGGGTCAGCATGCCGACCTTCACCGGGGGTCGCCGGGCGGTCAAAGAGGCCGTCGACCGGATGGGCGCGGCGATCCTGCTGGTGCTGTTCGCACCGCTGATGGTGCTCGTCGGGCTGCTCGTGCTGGTGGACAGTCGGGGTGGGGCGTTCTACCGCCAGCGCAGGGTCGGCAAGGACGGCCGCGAGTTCACCATTCTCAAGTTCCGCACCATGGTCGCCGGGGCTGACCGGGCACGTGCCGAGCTGGCCGACCGCAACGAGGGCGCCGGCCCGCTGTTCAAGCTCCGCCGGGATCCGCGGGTGACCCGGGTGGGAGCAGTGCTGCGCCGGTACTCGATCGACGAGCTCCCGCAGCTCTTCAACGTGCTCACCGGATCGATGTCGCTCGTCGGTCCGCGGCCTCCGTTGCCGGAGGAGTCCGCTGCGTACGGCCCGGACATCCGGCGGCGGCTGCTGGTCAAGCCCGGACTCACCGGTCTGTGGCAGATCAGCGGACGCAGCGACCTGTCGTGGGAGGAGGCGGTCCGGCTGGACCTGCGGTACGTGGAGGACTGGTCGCTCGCCCTGGACACAGTGATCTTGTGGAAGACGCTGCGTGCGGTGCTCTACGGGCAGGGCGCCTACTGATGCGCGGGGGGTCGTCGTCCGGCCGGCGCGCGAACCGCAGGCCGGCAGGCCTGCCTGGGGGGGAGGAACGGGTCATGAGAGTCAGCGTTTTCGGGCTCGGCTACGTGGGCTGCGTGTCGGCCGCGTGCCTGGCCAGCATGGGCCACGAGGTCATCGGGGTGGACGTCAACCAGGTGAAGGTCGACCTGGTCAACGACGGCAAGGCCCCGGTGGTCGAGGAGCGGATCGGCGAGCTCATCGCCGACGTCGTGCGGACCGGAGCGTTACGCGCCACCGGCGACGTCCACGAGGCGATCACCGGCAGCGAGGTGTCGCTGGTCTGCGTGGGCACGCCGTCGGAGCCCAACGGCAGCCTGTGCACCACGTACTTGGAGCGGGTCACCGAGCAGATCGGCGCGGCACTGGCCGAGCGGGGCGGACGGCACACCGTCGTCTTCCGCAGCACCATGCTCCCGGGTACCTGCCTGAACCTGCTGGTACCGATCCTGGAGAAGTACGTCGGCGGTACGGCCGGGGTGGACATCGGGGTCGCGGTCAACCCGGAGTTCCTGCGCGAGGGCACGAGCGTGCGGGACTTCTTCGACCCGCCCAAGACCGTCATCGGCGAGCTCGACCCGGCAAGCGGCGATGCGGTGACGGCACTGTACGAGGGCTTGCCCGGCGAGGTGTTCCGGGTGCCGGTCCCGACGGCCGAGGCGATCAAGTACGCGGACAACGCCTTCCACGGCCTCAAGATCGGCTTCGCGAACGAGCTGGGCGCGGTGTGCCAGGCGCTGGGGGTGGACTCGCACCAGGTGATGGACGTTTTCCTGGCCGACCGCAAGCTGAACATCAGCCCCGCCTACCTGCGGCCCGGCTTCGCCTTCGGTGGCTCCTGCCTGCCCAAGGACCTGCGCAGCCTGGTCCACGCGGCGCAGCGGGCCGACATCTCGGTGCCCATCCTCTCTCACGTGCTGCCCTCCAACTCCGACCATCTGCAGCGCGCGGTGGAGCTGGTCGAGCGCACCGGCAAGCGCCGGGTGGGCCTGTTCGGGCTGTCCTTCAAACCCGGCACCGACGACCTGCGCGAGAGCCCGCTCGTCGAGCTGGCGGAGCGGCTCTTCGGCAAGGGGTACGACCTGCGGATCCACGACGCCAACGTAAGCCTCTCCCGGCTGATCGGCGCGAACCGCGAGTACATCGAGACCCGGCTGCCGCACCTCGCGCAGCTGCTCGCGGACTCCGTCGACGAGGTGCTCGACCACGCCGAGGTGTGCCTGGTCGGGACCAGGGATCCGGACGTGCTGTCGGCGCTGCCCCATGGTGACGGCCCGGTGATCGTCGACCTCATCCGCCTTCCCGACGCCGAGACGCGCCGAACTGAACCGGGGTACATGGGCCTTGCTTGGTAACGCAACCAGCGGCGACGGGTCGAACCGGCGCGCGCTGATCCTGGTGGAGAACCTGTCTGTGCCCTTCGACCGGCGGGTGTGGCAGGAGTGCACGACGCTGCGCGACGCGGGCTGGACGGTGCACGTCATCTGTCCCCGGGGGAGCAAACGGGACACGGAGCCGGAGGCGGAGATCGACGGGGTGCGGATCCACCGCTACCCGTTACGCGCGGCCACCGGAGGGCCGGCCGGCTACCTGCGGGAGTACGGATCGGCGCTGTGGCACACGGCCCGGCTGGCCCGCAAGGTCGGCCCGGTCGACGTGGTCCACGCCTGCAACCCGCCCGACCTGTTGTTCCTGCCGGCACTGTGGCTGAAGCGGCGCGGCGCACGGTTCGTCTTCGACCAGCACGACCTGGTACCCGAGCTGTACCTCTCCCGGTTCGACCGCGGCGAAGACCTGCTCTACCGCGCCGTGTGCGCGTTGGAACGGCTGACCTACCGGGCCGCGGACGTCGTGCTCGCCACGAACGAGAGCTACCGGGACGTCGCGATGCGCCGTGGCGGTCGACGCCCTGGGGATGTGTTCGTGGTGCGCAGCGCGCCCGCGATCGAGCGGTTCCAACCGGTTCCGCCCGAACCGGAGTTGAAGCGGGGCAAGCCTCATCTGCTGTGCTATCTCGGCGTCATGGGCCCGCAGGACGGCGTCGACTACGCCTTGCGCGCCCTGGCGAAGCTGCGCGACGAGTTCGGGCGGACCGATTGGCACGCGGTGTTCGTCGGCTCCGGCGACGCCTTCGACGCGATGGTGGAGCTGTCCCGGCGGCTCGGGCTCACGGAGCAGGTGCAGTTCACCGGGCGCATTCCGGACGCCGACCTGGTGCGCTACCTGTCCACCGCGGACGTGTGCCTTTCCCCCGACCCGCGCAATCCGCTCAACGACGTGTCGACCATGAACAAGGTCCTGGAGTACATGGCGATGGGCCGGCCGATCGTCTCGTTCGACCTGAAGGAGGCGCGCGTCTCCGCCGGTGACGCCGCCGTCTACGCGCCCGCCAACGACGAGGCCCAGTTCGCCAAGCTCATCGCGCTGCTGCTGGACGATCCGGAGAAGCGGGCCCGGATGGGCAAGATCGGCCAGGAGCGGATCAGCGGGCCGCTCTCCTGGCGGAACTCGCAGGCGTCACTGCTCGCCGCCTACGCCGCTGCCTGCCGTGACCACGCTCCGGTGTCGGCGGGCGACCCGGACCGGGCTGGGAAGAGGCCGCGCCGTTGAGCGATGACACCATACGCCTGGTCACGATCGGGCGGATTCTCCGTCGGCGCTGGCGGCTTCTCGCCGTTCTCGCCGTGGTGGGCGCGCTCGTCGGCTACGGCGCCTCTCTGCTGTTTCCGCCGCGGTACACGACGTCGGCATCGGTACTGCTGCCGGGACAGTGGGAGGAGCGTGAGCTGCTGACTCAGTCGGAGATCGCGACCAGTTCGGTGGTGGTCGACCGCGCGGCCGCCACACTCGGCTGGCCCGGGGTCAGCGGCAGCGAGCTGCGGGACCGGGTGAGCGCCAAGGCCACCGACGGGAACATCATCAAGATATCGGGTACGGCCGACTCCCCGGAGCGTGCGCAGCGGCTCTCCGACCAGGTGGCCCAGCAATTCGTCACCTTCGCCGCGCGGCTCGCGGGCGACGACACCGACCCCGAATCGGCGGCCGGGCCCGAGGCACTGCGGAAGATGGTCGTGCAGACCAACCGCCGCATCACCGACCTTGCCGAGGCGGCCGATCCGGGGCAGACCGTGGAGAGCGTGCAGGCCCGCACCGAGCTCGAGAAGCTGCGTACCGCGCTGCAGGACGCCATGAAAAAGCTGGACGAGGCCGACCCGGCGACCAACAGGGCCAACATGGTCGTCATGGGGCCGGCGGCCCGGCCGACCGGCGAGGCAGCGCCGACGAGGATGCAGTTCATCGTCGCCGGGGCGCTGCTGCTCTTCCTGCTCGCGGTCATCGGCCATCTCGCCGCCGCACGGGTGAGTCGCCGACTGCGCACCGCACCGGAGATCGCCGCGGCGCTGGGCTCCGCGCTGCTGGGCACCGTCGACGTACCGGGTGAACGGCCCGCGCGCCGGCCGAAGGGCCGTGGCCCGCGGGCCTGGATCGGCTGGCTGCTGGGCGTCGACACCCGGTGGGACGTACCGGCCCCGCAGCCGTCCGGCGGTGAGGCCGGCAGGCAGATCCGCTACCGGCGGGTGTGTGCTCGCCTCCGGGACCAGCTGCCGGCTCCCCGGCGGCTGCTGGTTGTCGTACCGGACGGCGACGAGATCGCCCGCCGGGCCGCCGGGCAGCTCGTCGCCGAGGCCGAGAGCGATCCCTCCCCAAGCTCTTCGGGCAGGGGATACCCCGTGCTGCGGGTGGTGGGGGTTTCGGTGTCCCGGCCGCTGGTGCCTGACCGCGACACCGAGTCCGGTGCCCTGGTGGTGCTCAGCGCGGGCAGCTGGACCGCAGGGGAGCTCGCCGGCATCGCCGAGGCATGTGCGGACGCGGGGCATGAGGTCGTCGGCATCGTCGTCGCCGGCACGGTCCGGGCCTCGACGCGGATCGCCGGCCGTCCTCCGGATGAGGCCACTCCGGCGCTCGCGGTTCGCGGCAACGCGACGGGAGGTTCAGTGTGACGACGAGCAAGACTTCGGAGTCGTCGGCCGCCGCTCCCCTGCTGGATCTGCAGGCGCTGGTGGTGGCGGTGCGCAGGCGCCGCCGCCTCTGGTCCTCCTTGGCGCTGCTGGGGCTGCTGGTCGGCGCAGCGGTGGCGGTCCTGCTGCCGCCGCCGCCGACCGCGGTGACCAAGGTGCTGGTCGCGCACAAGGAGGACCAGCCGAACGACACCGGAACGCTGATCCGCACCGACGTCGCGTTGCTGCACACCACGCGGATCGCCGGCGAGGCCCTGCGGTCCCTCAAGTCCCCGGAAAACCCGGAAGACTTCATGCGGGACTACCGGGGCACCGGCTTGACCAACAACCTGCTGCAGATCGATGTGACAGGTAAAAGCGACGCGGAAGCGGTGGCCCGGGCCGAGGCGCTGGCCGACGCGTTCGTCGCGGACCATGTGAGGCGGATGCGGGAGACCGCGAAGGCCGAGGCCAAGGCCCTGCTCGACCAGCGCGACCGCATGCGGAAGGAACTCGCCGAGGTCAACAAGACGATCGGAGACGGACCGCCGGAGAGCGACCCGACGGCGTCGGCGAGCATGGAGTCGCTCTTCGCCCGCCGGGCCGAACTCACCTCGCGGATCGCCGACTTCGACCAGCGCGCCGAGGAGGCGCGCATGGGCACGCCCCAGCTCGTCGCCGGCACGCAGATCGTGGACGCCCCGCGCGCGGTGCGGCACTCCCTGCCCAGGGCCGCTGTCACCGACGCCGTGATCGGGCTCGTCCTCGGGCTCGTCCTCGGGCTCGCGGTGGCCGCGGTCGGCGCGGTGGTGGCGGACCGCCCCGTGCTGCGCCGGGAGATCGCGGCGAACCTCGGCGCCTCGGTCATCGCGGAGCTGCCCCGCGCGCCCCGCCGGCCGGCCGGGCTGTGGCAGCGCCGAAGGACCCGGGCGGCACGCGAACGGCTCACCGCGTCCCTGGCCCGCACCGTGCGCGGCTCCGCGGAACCGGTGTCGCTGCTGGAACTGGGCTGTGCGCGCAGCACGAGCGTGATCGCCCTGAACGTCGCCAGGGCACTGGCGGCGGAGGGGCCAGTGGTCATCATCGACGGTCTGCCCGGCCGGCAGCTCGCGGGCCGCCGCCGGAAGCCAGGAGACCCGGCTGTGGTCCGCGGCGAGGGTGCCGAGGCTGTGCCTCATCAGGGGCTCCGGCTCGGCGTCGGCTCGGTCGCGCCCGGCACGGCGTGGACCGACCTCCAGTACCTCGGCACCCAGACCGTGCTCGTCGTGCGTGCCGGGCACGGCAGCGCCGCATGGCTGCACACCGTGGCGCGGCAGCTCGCGGACCAGCGCATTCCGGTGATCGGTGTGGTGTTGATCGACCCCGATCCGCGTGACCGGACCGACGGCACGCTGTGGGACGGGCTGCACATCGCGCTGCGGGGCCAGGACGAGCGGCTCGCCCGGCAGAACGGTGGGGGTACCTCCCACGCCGTTCAGGCAGTGGGGGAGGGCCGGCGGCGGACGGAGCGGCTGCCGATGTGGGCGGGACGGGTCCCGGACAGCGACCAGGAGGCGCGGTAGGACATGTGTGGCATCGCAGGCACTTACCGATGGCCGGACGGGAAGGTCGTGACCGACCGGCTCACCGATACCCTCGCCCATCGCGGTCCGGACGGGGCGGGCCGGTACAGCCACCCCGCCGGTGACGGCGAAGTGCACCTCGGGCACCGCCGGCTGGCCATCATCGACCTGTCCGAGACCGGCGCCCAGCCGATGGTCTCGGGCGGCCTCGTCGTGACGTACAACGGCGAGTTGTACAACGCCCCCGAGCTGCGTGCCGAACTGGCGGCCGCCGGGGTGCGCTTCCGCGGTACCTCCGACACCGAGGTGCTGCTGGAGGCCTGGCGGCGCTGGGGCACCGACTGCCTGCCCCGGCTGCGCGGCATGTTCGCGTTCGGGATCTTCGACGAGCGAACCGGTGACCTGGTGCTCGCCCGCGACCAGCTCGGCATCAAGCCGCTGTTCCTGCTCCGGCGCGGCGAGGGCCTGGTGTTCGCCTCCGAGCTCAAGGCGCTCGCCGCCGCGACCGGCGGGACGCTGGAGGTGGACCATGGGGCGCTGGTGGCCTCGCTGCTGTACTACTGGGTGCCGGACTCACGGTGCGCGTTCCGCGAAGCGGAGAAGCTGCCGCCGGGGAGCTGGCTGAGATGCCGGCCCGACGGCGTGGTGGAGCGCGGCCGGTTCTGGCATCTGAAGGACGTCGCCGCCGAGGGCCGTGAGCGGGCCCGGGCCGGCGAGCAGCCGGACATAGCCGCCATCGTCGAGGAGTCGACCCGGCGCCACCTGCTCTCCGACGTACCCGTGGCGACCTTCCTCTCCGGCGGGCTTGACTCCAGCTACCTGACCGCGCTGGCGGCCCGCGACCAACCCGGGATCTCCGCTTACACGATCGGGTTCCGCGCCGAGGACGCCAGGTTCGAGGCGATGCCGGACGACCTGCGCCATGCCCGGCGGGTGGCCGAGCGGTTCGGCGTCGACCTGCATGAGATCGAGATCGCTCCGAACGTGCTCGACCTGCTGCCGCAGATGACGTACCACCTGGACGAGCCGATCGGCGACCCCGCCGCGATCAACACGTTTCTGATCTGCTCGGCCGCCCGGGAGGCCGGGGTCAAGGTGATGCTCTCGGGGATGGGCGCCGACGAGCTGTTCGCCGGGTACCGCAAGCACCTGGCCAACCTGCTCGCGCTGCGCTACCAGCGCGTCCCGCGGCCCCTGCGGCGCGGAGTGTCCAGGGCCGTGGACCGGCTGCCGGTCGCCACGTCCCGCCGGGGGTACCGGTCGGTGCGCTTCGCGAAGCGGTTCCTCTCCTTCGCCGATCTGCCGGAGGAGACCGCGTTCCGGCGCAGCTACACCATGTACGACCAGGACGAGCTGCTCGCCCTGGTCGATCCGGACTTGGCCGGAACGGTCGAGGACGTGCTGACCGAGCATGCGGACATCTACCAGGACAACGACCTCGACGACTTCGTCAACCGCATGTGCCTGGGCGACGCCCGGATGTTTCTGCCGGGCCTGAACCTCACTTACACGGACCGGTCGAGCATGGCCGCGTCGACGGAGGTGCGGGTGCCGTATGTGGACGTCGAGGTGGTCAAGGCGGCGTTCGCCGTACCCGGCGATCGCAAGATCGTCGGACGGCAGGGCAAGGCAGTCCTCAAGGAGGCGGCCACCTCGGTCCTGCCCCGGGAGATCGTGTACCGGCCCAAGGGCCTTTTCAGCGCCCCGCTGCGCGCCTGGATGAGCCGGGATCTGGCACCGCTGGTGCGCGAGGTGGTGCACGACGGCGTGCTCGTCAGTTCCGGGTTGCTGCGCCGCGACGCGCTGGCGCGGATGGTCGCCGAGGACGCCGCCGGGCAGCGGGACTACTCCAAGCATCTGTGGCATGTGCTGACCCTCGAGTACTGGTATCGCGACGCGACCTCTGGGTCCGGCCAGAGCACTCGGTTGACGGCTTAGGAATCAGAGGAGTACGGGTGAAACAGGTTGTGCAGAACTACAAGAGCGGCGAGCTGGCGGTGCTCGACGTGCCGGTGCCGGGGTGCAAGCCGGGCGGTGTGCTGGTCCGCAGCGCCTACTCGCTGATCTCCACCGGGACCGAGCTCATGAAGGTCTCCGAGGCCGGCATGTCGATGCTGGGCAAGGCCCGCTCCCGGCCGGACCAGGTGGCCAAGGTCATGCAGAGCGTGGCCACCAACGGGGTGCCCGCCACCTACCGCAAGGTGATGGGCAAGCTGGACTCCTACACGCCGCTGGGCTACTCGCTGTGCGGGGTGGTCGAGCAGGTCGGCGCCGGGATCGACGATGTGGCGGTCGGTGACCTCGTCGCCTGCGCCGGCAATGAGCACGCGTTGCACGCCGAGCTGAACTGGGTGCCGAAGAACCTCTACGCACGGGTGCCGGACGGCCTCGCGCCACGGCACGCCGCCTTCGGCACCGTCGGGTCGATCGCGTTGCAGGGCGTCCGCCAGGGCGAGTCACAGCTCGGTGAAGTGGCACTGGTCGTCGGCCTCGGACTGATCGGACAGCTGGTGGTGCAGCTGCTGGCCGCATCCGGGGTCCGGGTCATCGGCGCCGATCCCGACCCGGCGCGCTGCGAGCTCGCCGAGCGCCTGGGCGCGGCGGCCTGCGGCGACCCGGCCTCCGCGGCCGTGGAGACCGCCGTCGCCGAACTCACCGGCGGTCACGGCGTGGACCAGGTGTACCTGGCCGCCGGCGGCGGCAGCAACGAGCCGGTCGAGCTGGCCGCCCGGATGAGCCGGGACCGCGGCCGGGTCGTCGACATCGGCAAGTGCCGCCTGGACCTGCCGTGGAACGCGTACTACGAGAAGGAGCTCGATGTCCGGTTCTCCCGCTCCTACGGCCCCGGGCGTTACGACCCGGAGTACGAGCTCGGGGGCCGGGACTACCCGATCGGCTACGTGCGCTGGACCGAGCGCCGCAACCTGGCGTGTTTCCTCGATCTCCTCGCCCGCGGCAGAGTCGACGTGGAGCCCCTGGTCTCCCACATCGCCGAATTCGACGACGCCGTCGAGACGTACCAGCGCCTGAAGGACGGCGACCTGAAGGCCGTGGCCGTGCTGTTCCGCTACCCCGACCACACGGCGGAGGCGGCGGCCCCTGCGGTGGCCGTGCCCGCGGTGAACGTCAAGCGGAGTCCGGCCCGGGCCGCCAAGACACCGGTGCGGCTCGCGTTCGTCGGCGCGGGGAACTACGCGACGTCGATGCTGCTGCCGCACCTGGCACAGCGCGACGGCGTCGAGTTGTCCACGGTCGTCACCACGACGGCGCTGTCCGGGGCCAACGCGCAGCGGAAGTTCGGCTTCGCCGAGGCCACCACCGATCTCGACGCCGTGCTCGGTGACTCGTCCATCGACGCGGTGTTCGTGGTCACCCGCCACAGCTCGCACGCCGACCTGACGCAGAAGGCGCTGCTGGCCGGCAAGGCGGTGTTCGTGGAGAAGCCCCTGGCCCTCACCGAGGACGAGCTGGCCGGTGTGCTCACGGCGGTGGAGAAGTCCGGCAACGACCGGCTGCTGGTGGGCTTCAACCGCCGGTTCGCGCCGCTGCTGCGGGAGGCCAGGGAGCGGTTCGGCG
Organism: Streptomyces sp. NPDC036984; assembly: GCF_055607665.1. Lineage (NCBI taxonomy): Bacteria > Bacillati > Actinomycetota > Actinomycetes > Kitasatosporales > Streptomycetaceae > Streptomyces > Streptomyces sp. NPDC036984. Next base: position 21,137 of record NZ_JBVJRL010000025.1, on the reverse strand, counting down.
CCCGGACCGGTCCGGCCAGCCTCCGCTACCTGGTCAACGCGGGCCGGCTGCAGCACGGCAGCTGGTACCTCCAACAGGGCACCGAGGGCTCGCGGTTCGCCGGCGAGGGCGGGCACTTCATCGACACGGCGAGCTGGCTGCTCGGGGCCGATCCGACCTCGGTGTACGCGGTCGGCACGTCCGGCAACGAGGACCTGCAGGTCGTGCTGCGCTACCCGGACGGGTCCACCGCCACCATCAGCTACGTCACCACCGGCGCGGCCGGCTTTCCCAAGGAGACGCTGGACCTGGTCGCGGACGGCAAGGTGCTGCGGCTCGACGACTTCGTGCGTGCCTCGGTCTACGGCCGCAAGCGGTGGGTCAGTTCGCGGCTGCCCAAGGCCCGGGACAAGGGCCAGAACGCCGAACTGGCCGCGTTCATCAAGGCCGTGCGGACCGGCGGGCCGATGCCGGTGCCGCTTCAGTCGCTGGTCGCCACCACGGCGGCCACCCTCGCCGTGCAGGCCGGCCTGGCGGGCGGCGCGCCGGTGACGTTGGCGGGGGCGCGATGACCATGAGCGCGGGCTGGTACCTGCGGCGGCTGTCCCGGATGGGACTGCGGGAGGTCGGCGGCCGGGTGGGCGACGCGGTGCGCAGGCGGTGGTGGCGGTCGGCGCGGCCGGACTGCCCGAGCGTGACCGGCGCCCGGTTCACCGCGGTCCTGCCCGCCGGGGCGATCGCCGCGGTGCCGCCGGACGCCGCGAAACGCCTCGTCGCCGAGGCGGACCGGCTGACGGCCGGGCACGCCGAGTATTTCGGGGTGGTCCGCGACGACTTGGCCGACCCGGACTGGTGGTACGACCCGAAGACCGGGCGCCGGGCTCCGGCGGGCTACGCCTTCGACGTGCCGTACCGGAACGAGGACGCGGTCGGGGACATCAAGCAGATCTGGGAGCTGTCCCGGCATCAGTACCTCACCCAGCTCGCCGCCGCCTACGCGATCACCGGGAACGAGCGGTACGCCGAGCGGGTGGCCGAGCACCTGCGGTCGTGGTGGGCGGCCAACCCGCCGCTGCGCGGAGTGCACTGGACCAGCGGCATCGAGCTGGGGATCCGTTTGCTGTCCTGGGTGTGGATCCGCCGGCTCCTCGACGGCTGGCCGGGCGCGGCCGGACTGTTCGAGGGCAACCCGGTGGCGCTGAACCAGATCTGGCACCACCAGCGCTGGCTGTCCGCCTTCCCCAGCCGGGGGTCGTCGGCGAACAACCACGTCATCGCCGAGGCCGCCGGGCAGTTCGCCGCGGCCTGCGCGTTCGGGTGGTTTCCCTCCTCGGCGCGCTGGCGAGCCGACGCGCTGCGGTCGCTGGAGCGGCACCTGCGCGGCAACACGTTCGACTCCGGCCTCAACCGCGAGCTGGCCACCGAGTATCACGGACTGGTGCTGGAGCTCGGCCTGGCCGCGGTGGCGGAGGCGGATGCCGCCGGCGTGCCGGTCCCCGCGTCGATCCGGTTGGTGCTGCTGCGGATGACCGACGCGCTCGCGGCCATCGTGGACAGCCACCTGCGGCCGCCGCGCCAGGGGGACGCGGACGACGGGCACGGTCTGGTCGTGGACGGCGCGGGCACCGACCGCTGGGCCTCACTGCTGGCCACCGGGGACGCCGTGTTCGGCCGGCTCGCCTGGTGGCCGACGGTGACCGGCACCGATGTGCGCACCCCGCTGCTGGCCGCCCTCATCAAGCCCACTGAACTCTCCGTATCTCGCCCGGCAAGCCGACCGGCCCATTTCGCCGACGCGGGCATGACCATCCTGCGCGGTCCGGCGGAGATCTGGTGCCGCTGCGACGGCGGCCCGCACGGCTTCCTGTCCATCGCCGCACATGCCCACGCGGACGCGCTGTCCGTGGAGGTCCGGCACGACGGGGTCGACGTGCTCGCCGACCCGGGGACGTACTGCTACCACGGGCAGCCCGAGTGGCGGCAGTACTTCCGGTCGACCCTCGGCCACAACACCGTGCAGTTGGACGGCGGTGACCAGTCCGTCTCCGGCGGCCCGTTCCTGTGGACCCGGCATGCCAAGAGCCGCGTCCTGGTCGCGGACACATCCGACGAGGGTATGGCCCGCTGGTGTGCCGAGCACGACGGTTACCAGCGCTCCGTGCACCGCCGCCGGGTGGAGCTGACGGCCGCGAGCCAGGAGCTGAGGGTGGTGGACGAGGTGCGCGGCCCGCGCCGGGCCGCGCACCTGGCGTTCCACCTCGGGCCGGCGATCGCCGCGGACCTGGCGGACAACCGGGCCGTGCTCACCTGGACCCGGGACGGTGAGGACCGCTCCGCGGTGCTCGAGCTGCCCGGGCAGCTGTCCTGGCGGGTGCATCGCGGCGAGAGCGACCCGCCGCTGGGCTGGTACTCCGCCGGCTTCGGGCGCAAGGAACCCACCACCACGCTGGTCGGCACCGGTTTCACCGACGGCGCGGAGGGCTTCACCACCGTACTCAGGTTCCGCGGCTAAGGGGGGCGCGTGGGGATCGAGAGGCGGCCTTGGGCGTTGGCGGCGGCACCGCTGGCGCTGGCCCTGCTGGCGGCGACCGGCTGTGAGAGCACGCCGGGCGCCCGGGCAGCGGAGCCGGCGGCTGCGCCGTCCACGTCCGCGGCCCGATCCGTGGCCCGGGTGTGCGCCGAACCCGCGGCCGGGCCGGCGAAGGCACCGGCGGGCGCGGTGACGGTCGACCCCGCGGTGGTCGGTGACCTGGCAGCGAAGACCAAGAGAAACCCCCCGAACACCACGTTCTGGCTTCGACCGGGCAAGCACAGGCTCGACCCGGACCGCTATGCCCAGGTCGTCCCGAAGGAGGGGAACCGCTATCTCGGTGCGCCGGGCGCGGTGCTCGACGGCCGGCAGAAGAACCAGTACGCGTTCGGCGGCACCGCCCGCGACGTCAGCATCCGCTATCTGACCGTGCAAGGTTTCGTCGCGCCGCAGAACGAAGGCGTGGTCAACCATGACTCGGCCGACGGGTGGGTGATCGAGCACGCGACGATCCAGAACAACTCCGGCGCCGGGCTGATGGCCGGTGCCCACCAGCGGGTCCGCGCCAGCTGCCTGCGCGGCAACGGACAGTACGGCATGAACGCGTACAAGGCCGGTGGCCCTGTCCGCGGCCTGGTGGTCGAGGGCAACGAGATCGTGGGCAACAACAGGGACGGCTGGGAGCGGCGGCGGCCGGGCTGCGGTTGCACCGGAGGCGTGAAGTTCTGGGCCGTCAACGGCGCCGATGTACGCGGCAACTGGGTGCACGACAACCGCGGAGCCGGGTTGTGGGCGGACACCAACAACAACGACTTCCGTATCGAGGACAACGTGCTCGAGGCCAACGAAGGTGCCGCGCTGATCTACGAGACCAGCTACAACGCGGTCATCCGGAAGAACACGATCCGGCGGAACAACTGGGTCGAGGGCCGCAGGTACGCCGACCGCGGCGACAACTTCCCGTTCGCGACCGTCTACCTGTCCGAGTCCGGCGGCGAACCACGGATCCGAGCCCGCACGGACAAGATCGAGATCTACGGGAACGTACTGGAGAACAACTGGTCCGGGATCACCCTGTGGGAAAACGCCGACCGGTTCTGCAACAGCCCGGCCAACACCTCGTCCGGTGACTGCACGTTGCTGGTGAAGGACACCGACCGCTGCGCACAGCCGGCGATCGCCACCGCACCGCTCTACGCCGACTGCCGGTGGAAGACCCAGCGGGTGGACATCCACGGCAACCGCTTCGTGCTGGACAAGTCCGTCGTCGGCTGCACGGTGAACTGCGACCGGATGGCGGTGCTGGCCAACTACGGCACCTATCCGGACTGGTCGCCGTACCAGGGCGAGCGGGTGGCCGAGGCGATCACCCGCAAGCAGCACAACCGCTGGCACGACAACGTCTACCTCGGACCATGGAAGTTCGTCGCCCACGACCCGAGCCGGACACTCGACTACGGGCAGTGGCAGGGCACGCCGTACCGGCAGGACGCGGGCAGCGCCTTCGACCCACGGGCCGGTGGTTGAGGTGGGCGAGGACACACCTAAGACCGTTGGGATCGTCTGGGGGCTGCTGGTCCTCAACACGCTCGGCTCCGCCGGAGCGAAGACCATCATCCCGCTGCCCCGCTCCCTCATCCAGATGGTCACCATGGGGGCGCTGGTCGCCGCGTTCGCGCTGGCGCTGGCGGTCAATCTCCGGCTGCGCATCCGAGCCAGCGCCTACGTGTTCCTGCTCACCCTGCTGCTGGTGCCGAGCGTGATCTCCAGCGCGAACCTGGAGTCCGGGTTCGGCGCGCTGTTCCGCTGCGCCCGGCTGGCTCTCTTCGTCGGCACGCTGTGGCTGCTCAGCCGCTGGTGGAACGGCGGCCTGACGTTCGTCCGCCACCACATCCGGATGTACTTCGCCGTGCTCGGGTCGGTGGCCGCCGGCCTGATCGTCTCACCGGGCGCGGCCATGCCCGAGCTCTACGGCGGGCGGCTGGTCGGCGCGTTGTGGCCGCTCACCCCGCCGCAGATCGGACAGTACGCCGCGGTGATCATCGGGCTCACCGTGCTGCTCGTACTGGGCCGCCGGACCGACAGGACCAGCGCGGCGGTGGTCATCGTGCCCTCACTCGTCCTGCTCGCCCTGACCCATACCCGGACGGCCACGCTCGGCCTGCTCATCGGGCTGGCGTTGGCGATCGGCTCGCTCGTCCTGACCAGCGCCGCCGCCCGCCGGTTCTTCGCCTGGGCGGTGCTGTGCGCCGCCGTGGCCGCGGTCGCGCTCGGCTCCGCGCTGCAGGCGTGGTTCTTGCGCGGACAGAGCAAGGAGAACTTCTCCAGCCTCACCGGTCGGGCCAAGGTCTGGGACGCCCTGCTGGCAGCGCCCCGGACGGCCTCGGAGCAGCTGTTCGGCACGGGCCTGGGCGACAAGTCGTTCGGCGGGCTGCCGATCGACAACAGCTGGCTGGCCGTTTTCCACGAACAGGGTCTGGCCGGCGTCGCCCTCGTGGCGACGATCATCATCGTGCTGGGCGGCGTCGCGTTGCTGCGGCCACCGTCGCTGTCGAGGGCCTGCGCGATCTTCCTGATCAGCTACTGCGCGATCGCGTCGTACACCGAGGCGGGGCTGGGCGACGCCTCGCCGTATCTCCTGCATCTGGCCGTGGCCGCCTCGCTGCTGGCGGCACCTGCCGCGGCCCCTCCCCTCTCGACGCCCGAAGTCCGTCGCCGGCGCGTCCCGCGATGGGCCCTGAGATCGGAGGCGATCTGAGCATGCACGTCCTCGTGGTGCACAACCGCTACGCCTCGGCGCAGCCGAGCGGGGAGAACAAGGTCGTCGACCAGGAGGTGGCTCTGCTGCGCGGGGCCGGCCACCGGGTCGAGATGTTCGAGCGGCGCAGCGACGACATCGCCGCCCGGTCCCTGCTGGGCAAGGCCGCGGTGCCGCTGCTGGTGCCGTGGAACCCGGCGGTCCGCTCGGAGCTGGCCGCGAAGCTGCGCGCGGAGCGGCCGGACGTGGTGCACGTCCACAACGTCTTCCCGCTGCTGTCGCCGGCGGTGTTGGCGGCGTGCGCAGACGCGGGTGTGCCCGCCGTGGCCACGCTGCACAACTACACGCAGGTCTGTCCGCCCGGCACCCTGCAGCGGGACGGCCGGCCGTGCACGCAGTGCTTGGGGTCCTCGCCGCTGCCCGCCGTCCGGCACGGCTGCTACCGGAACTCCCGGCTGGCGACGGTGCCGCTCGCGGTCGGCCTGGCGGTCAACCGGCGGCGGTGGTGGTCCGGCGTGGAGCGGTTCTTCTGCATCTCCGCGGCGCAGCGCGACGTCCTGGCGGGGGCCGGCATGCCGGCCGAGCGGCTGGCGGTCAAGCACAACTTCGTGCCGGAGCCGGGCGTGAGGCGCGCGGGCCCCGGCGAGCACGTGCTCTTCCTCGGCCGGCTGGCGGAGGCCAAGGGCGTGCGGCTGCTCATGGCCGCATGGGACGAGCTCGCCTCCGGCGGCGGGCCGGGCATGCCGCTGGTGATCGCCGGCACGGGGCCGCTGGAGCCGGAGGTGACCGCCTGGGCGGCGGGCCGGGACGACGTGCGCTACGTCGGCCTGTACGACACGGCGCAGTGCCGCGAGGCCGTCGCGCGATCGGCGGCCGTGGTGGCTCCCTCGACGTGGCTGGAGGCGTTCGGCCTGGTGGTCGTGGAGGCGATGGCGGCCGGAGTGCCGGTCGTCGCCGCCGGTCACGGCGCCTTCGTCGAACTCGTCGAGGACGGGGTGACCGGGCTGCTGCACCGGCCGGGCGAGGCCGCCTCGCTGGCGTCCGCTCTGCGCCGGATCACCGCTGATCCGGCGCTCAACCGGGAGATGGGGCAGGCGGCCCGGCGCCGTTACGAGCAGGGCTTCAGTCCGGACGTCGGGCTGAAGCGCCTGGAGGAGGGGTACCGCTCCGCGATCGCGGGTCGGTCAGCACCGGCTCGCGGCGGGGACACCCGTGCGAGCAGGGGGGATGGGGACAGCACATGACACGATGCCGACTGTGCGGCTCGGAAGCGATGGCGAGCGTCGTCGATCTCGGGGCGACGCCACCATGTGAGAGCTTTCTCGCCGCGGACCGACTGGACCGGCCCGAGCCGGCGTATCCGCTGCATCTGCGGGTCTGCACCGACTGCTGGCTCGCGCAGATCCCTGCGCTGATCACGCCGGAGGAGACGTTCGAGGAGTACGCGTACTTCTCCTCCTACTCGACCTCCTGGGTGGAGCACGCGCGCACCTTCGTCGCCGACGCCGTGGAGCGGGTGGGCCTCGGCACCGACGCGTTCGTGGTCGAGGTCGCGAGCAACGACGGGTACCTGCTGCGGCACGTGGTGGACCGGGGGATCCGCTGCCTCGGCGTCGAGCCGTCGGTCAACGTCGGCGCCGCGGCGCGGGACGCGGGCGTGCCCACGCTCACCGCGTTCCTGGACCCGGACACCGGCGCCGCCGTCCGCGCCGAGCACGGTCCGGCCGACCTGGTCGTGGCCAACAACGTGTACGCGCACATCCCCGACGTGATCGGGTTCACCCGCGGGCTTCGCTCGCTGGTCGCCGACGACGGCTGGGTCTCGATCGAGGTGCAGCACCTGCTGACCCTGATCGAGGAGAACCAGTACGACACGATCTACCACGAGCACTTCCAGTACTACACGGTCGCCTCCGCGATCCGGGCGCTGGCGAGCGGCGGGCTCACGCTCGTGGACGTCGAGCTGCTGCCCACGCACGGCGGCTCCATCCGGCTGTGGGCCCGGCCGGCCGAGGTGGCCGGCGAGCCCACCGCGCGGGTGACCGACGTGCTGGCCCGGGAGAAGGCCGCCGGGCTTCAGGAGCTGTCCGGGTACACCGAGTTCTCGGCCCGGGTGGCCAAGGTGCGCCGGGACCTCCTCAAGTTCCTCATCGAGGCGGCCGAGCGCGGCGAGACGGTCGTCGGCTACGGCGCCCCCGGCAAGGGCAACACCCTGCTCAACCACTGCGGCATCCGGCCCGACCTGCTCCCGTACACGGTGGACCGCAACCCCTACAAGCACGGCAGGTTCACCCCCGGCACCCGCATCCCGATCCTGGCGCCCGAGCAGATAGCGGCCGACCGGCCGGACTACGTCCTGGTCCTGCCGTGGAACCTGCGCACCGAACTGGTCGAGCAGTTGTCCTTCGTGCACGACTGGGGCGGCCGGCTGGTCTTCCCCATCCCGGAACTGAGCATTGTCGAGGTCAAGCGATGAAGGTCGTCCTGTTCTGCGGCGGTTACGGGATGCGGATGCGAAGCGGTGCCGCGGACGACGTGCCCAAGCCGATGGCGATGGTCGGCCCGCGACCGCTGATCTGGCACGTCATGCGCTACTACGCGCACTTCGGGCACACGGAGTTCATCCTGTGTCTCGGGTACGGGGCTCACCACATCAAGGACTTCTTCCTCAACTACGAGGAGACGACGTCCAACGACTTCGTCCTGCGAGGCGGGCGGACCGAGCTGCTGTCCACCGACATCTCGGACTGGACGATCACGTTCGCGCAGACCGGCATCGAGTCACCGATCGGAGAGCGGCTGCGCCGGGTGCGGCACCACCTGGACGGCGACGAGATGTTCCTCGCCAACTACGCCGACGTCCTCACCGACGCCCCGCTGCCGGAGATGATCGACCGGTTCGCCCGCCGCGACGCCGGTGCGTCGATGATGGTGGTGCCGCCGCAGTCGTCGTTCCACTGCGTGGACCTCGGCGAGGACGGCCTGGTGGGAGGCATCACTCCGGTGAGCGAACTGCCGCTGTGGGAGAACGGCGGCTACTTCGTGCTCCGCCAGGAGGTCTTCGACCACATCCCGGAGAACGGGGACCTGGTCGCTGACGGATGCGCCCAACTGGCCAAGCGCGGCCGGCTGGTGGCGCACCAGCACCGCGGCTTCTGGAAGCCGACCGACACCGTGAAGGAGCGGGCCGCGCTCGACGACGCCTACGCCCGGGGCGACCGCCCGTGGGCCGTGTGGGAACGGGACGGCTCGGGGGCGGCCGCCGGAACGAGGACCGCGTGATACGGCTCGGCGCCGGGCGCCTGGACCGGATCGTCGCGGTGGGCGCGCACTGCGACGACATCGCCATCGGCGCCGGCGGCACGCTGCTCGCGATGTGCCTCGCACGTCCGGGTATCCGTGTCGACGCACTGGTGCTCTCCGGTGGTGGCAGCGAACGGGAGCAGGAGGAGCAGGCCGCGCTCGCCGCCTTCTGCCCGGGCGCCGACCTGCGGCTGACCGTGCACAAGCTGCCGGACGGACGGCTGCCCGTGCACTGGGAAGAGGCCAAGGCCGCGGTCGAGGAACTGCGCACGCAGACCGAGCCGGATCTGGTGCTGGCGCCGCGCACCGATGACGCGCACCAGGATCACCGCGGCCTGGCGAAGCTGATACCCACCGCCTTCCGCGACCACCTCGTGCTCGGCTACGAGATCGTCAAGTGGGACGGCGATCTCGGCCGTCCGGCGGCGTACCAGCCGCTGTCGCCGGAGATCGCCGAACAGAAGGTGCGGCTGCTGCAGGAGCACTACCCCTCGCAGCGGCACCGGCCCTGGTACGACCGGGAGGCCTTCCTCGGGCTTGCGCGGATCCGCGGCATCGAATGCCACGAGCGATACGCCGAGGCGTTCGCCGTCACCAAACTCACGCTCAACCTGGGGGGTTGAACCTTGCGCGTACTGCTGACCGGACACCAGGGCTATCTGGGCACCGTGATGGCCCCGGTCCTTGCCGCCGCCGGGCACGAGGTCGTCGGCCTTGACGCCGGCCTGTTCGCCGACTGCGTGCTGGGCCCGCCGCCCGCGGACCCGCCGGGGCCGCGGGTGGACCTGCGCGACATCACGGAAGAACACGTGGCCGGGGTCGACGCCGTGATCCACCTGGCCGCGCTGTCCAACGACCCGCTGGGATCGCTGGCGCCGGAGCTCACCTACGACATCAACCACCACGCGTCCGTGCGGCTGGCCCGGCTGGCCCGCGACGCCGGAGTGCGGCGCTTCCTGTACGCGTCGACCTGCTCGGTCTACGGCGCCGCCGGCGGCGACGACCTGGTCACCGAAGACGCCCCGCTGCGCCCGGTGACGCCGTACGCAGAGTCCAAGGTGCGGGTGGAGGACGACCTGCACGCGCTGTCCGACGGCGACTTCAGCCCGGTGTACATGCGCAACGCCACCGCCTTCGGCTACTCACCCCGGCTGCGCGCCGACATCGTGCTGAACAACCTGGTGGGCCACGCGCTCCTGTCCGGCGAGGTGCTGGTGCTCTCCGACGGCACCCCGTGGCGCCCGCTGGTGCACGCCGCCGACATCGCACGGGCCTTCACGGCCGCGCTGACCGCGCCGCGCGAAGCGGTGCACGACCGGGCGTTCAACATCGGCAGCGAGACCAACAACGTCACGGTCGCCGAGATCGCCGAGCAGGTCGCCGAGGCCGTATCCGGCTCCAAGGTCGTGATCACCGGGGAGACCGGTGCCGATCCGCGCTCGTACCGGGTGGACTTCTCCCGGTTCCGCGCCGCGGTGCCCGGCTTCGACTGCGAGTGGACGGTGAAGCAGGGCGCGCTCGAACTCGCGGACGCCTACCGGAAACACGGGCTGACCCGGGAGGACTTCGAGCGACGTTTCACGCGGCTTGCCGTGCTGCGGGCGGCGTCCGACGCCGGCGCCGTCGACGGCACCCTGCGGTGGCGCCGGTGACCGCGGCCGGCGACCAGCCGATGACCACGCCCGGCGAAGAGATGTACGCGCTGGTGGAGCGGCTGTACCCGCTGTGCCGGAGCATCACCGGCGACGGTGTGCGCGCCACCCTGGAGATCGTCGACGAGTACGTTCCGCTGCAGGTGCACGAGGTGCCGACCGGGACTCAGGTGCTCGACTGGACGGTGCCGAAGGAGTGGAACATCCGGGACGCGTACATCGCCGACACCACCGGCAACCGGGTCGTCGACTTCGCCGCGTCCAGCCTGCACGTGCTCGGCTACAGCGTGCCGGTGTCGGCGACCATGCCGCTGGCCGAGCTTCGCGCGCACCTGCACACCCTGCCGGACCACCCGGCCTGGGTGCCGTACCGCACCAGCTACTACAAGCCGGAATGGGGGTTCTGTCTGGCTCAGGAGACATTGGACGCGCTGCCGGACGGCGAGTACGAGGTGCGCATCGACTCCACACTCACCGACGGCCACCTCACCTACGCCGAGCACATCGTCCCCGGGCAGGTCTCCGACGAGGTGATCGTCTCCTGCCACGTCTGCCACCCGTCGCTGGCCAACGACAACCTGGCCGGCATCGCGGTGGCGACGTTCCTGGCCCGGGCGCTGGCGGAGCAGACGCCGTACCACACCTACCGGTTCCTGTTCGCGCCCGGCACCATCGGGGCGATCACCTGGCTGGCCCGCAACGCGGAGCGGGTGGAACGGGTCAAGCACGGGCTGGTGCTGGCCTGCGCCGGCGACCCGGGCCCATTGACGTACAAGCAGAGCAGGCGCGGTGACGCGGAGATCGACCGGGTGATGCGGCGCGTGCTGGCCACCTCCGAACGCCCGCACCGCGTCACCGAGTTCACTCCGTACGGCTACGACGAGCGGCAGTTCTGCTCGCCCGGGTTCAATCTCGGCGTGGGCTCGCTCAGCCGGACCCCGTACGCCGGTTACCCCGAGTATCACACCTCGGCGGACAACCTGGACTTCGTCTCCCCGGAGGCGATGGCGGACACCCTCGCCGTCTGCCGCGAGGCGTTCGGCGTGCTGGACCGCAACCGGCGGTACGTCAACCTCAGCCCCTACGGCGAACCGCAGCTGGGCCGACGTGGGTTGTACGACTCGCTCGGCGGCCGCAGCGACGCGAAGCAGGCCCAGATGGCCATGCTCTGGGTGCTCAGCCTCTCCGACGGCGAGCACAGTCTGCTGGACGTCGCCGAGCGGTCCGGGCTGCCGTTCGACACCGTCGCCGCCGCGGCCGGCGCCCTGCACGGCGCCGGGCTGATCAAGGCATGACGCCGATGACCACCGAGGGGGAGAAGGCGACGGCACCGGCCGGATCCGCCAAGCGGGCCCTCGTCGGCCGGCTGTCCTGGGGGCTGGCCGACCAGGCGGCCTCCAGCATGAGCAACTTCGCGGTGGGCATCTACGTGGCCCGCTCGCTGGGGGTGACCGCGTTCGGCGTGTTCAGCCTCGCCTGGGTGACCTACGGCGTGGTGCTCAACGTCTCCCGTGGGCTGGCCACCGATCCGCTCGTGGTGCGCTTCAGCGGCGTGTCGGACGCGTCCTGGCGCGGCGCGGTGGCCCGGTCGTCGGGTACCGCACTCAGCGTCGGTGCCGCACTCGGCGCGGCGTGTCTGGTGGTCGGCCTTGCTCTCGGCGGCCGCGTGGGGCCCGCGTTCGTCTGCCTCGGCGTCATGTTGCCGGGGCTGCTGCTGCAGGACGCCTGGCGGTTCTCGTTCTTCGCGGCCGGCTCCGGGCGGAAGGCGTTCGTCAATGACGTCGTATGGGGCGTCGCGCTCGTCCCGGCCATGGTCGTGGCGGCCCACGTGGGCACCGTGGCCGCCTTCGTGCTCGCCTGGGGCGCGTCCGCCACGGTGGCCGCGGGGTACGGCTACCTCCAGTCCGGTATCCGGCCCCGGGTGACCGGGGCACGCGGGTGGCTGCGCGAGCAGCGCGATCTCGGCTACCGCTACCTGGTCGAGAACGTCAGCCTCAGCGGCGCGAGCCAGCTGCGGGCGTACGGGCTCGGCGCGATCGTCGGGGTCGGCGCGGTGGGTGCGGTGCGGGGCGCCGAGCTCCTGCTCGGCCCGTTCCTCGCCGTGCTGATGGGTCTTTCGCTGGTCACCGTCCCGGAGGCGGCCCGGGTGCTGCGGCAGGCCCCGCACCGCCTCGGCTCGTTCTGCCTTCTGCTGGGCGGCGGGCAGGCCGCCGCCGCGCTGCTCTGGGGCGGGGCGCTGCTGCTGATGCCGGACCGGCTCGGCGAGTTCGTGCTCGGCGATGTCTGGCACTCCGCCGCGGCCCTCATCGTGCCGGTCACCCTCGGCGTCGCGGGCGCGGGCCTCGGCACCGGCGCGGCGGCCGGGCTGCGCGCGCTCGGCGCGGCCCGGCGCAGCCTGCGCTCTCAACTGTTCGCCTCCGCCTGCTATGTCGGCGGCGGGCTCGGCGGGGCGGCCGTCGCCGGCACGGTCGGCTCGGCCTGGGGCGTCGCCGCCGCGACCGTCAGCGGCTCGGCCGTGTGGTGGCTGCACCTGCGGTCCGCCCTGCGCGAGCGCCACCACGACTCCATCCCCGAAGTGAGGACGCCATGACCGCCCGACCCAGGCTGAGCATCGGCCTGCCCGTGTACAACGGCGAGGAGTACCTGGCCGAATCGCTCGACGCCCTGCTCGGCCAGACCTACGAGGACTTCGAGCTGGTCATCTCCGACAACGCCTCGACCGACGGGACCGAGGACATCTGCCGCAAGTACGCCGCGCAGGACGCGCGCATCCGGTACATCAGGCTGCCCCGGAACATCGGCGCCACGCCGAACCACAACCATGTGTTCGCCGAGTGCCGCGGCGAGCTGTTCAAGTGGGCCTCGCACGACGACCTGTACGCCCGGGACCTGCTGCGGCGCTGCGTTCAGGCGCTGGACGAGCGGCCGGACGTGATCCTCGCGCACAGCGACCAGGCGGTCATCGACGGCGACGGCCAGGTGAAGGTCCCGTACGAGTACGGGCTCGCCACCGACTCGCCGCACCCGCCGGAGCGCTTCCGCAGCCTGCTGTTCGAGCCCGGTGGCGACGACTTCTACGGGGTGATCCGGGCCGACGTGCTGCGCCGGGTGAAGCCGATGGACAGCTACCACCACGCGGACCGCACGTTCGTCGCCGAGATCGCCCTGCACGGGCCCTTCCACCAGGTGCCGGAGCTACTCTACTTCCGCCGCGACCACCCCACCCGCGCCGAGCGGGCGAACCCGAGCAAGCGCTCCCGGTGCGTCAACCTGGACCCGCGCCGGGCGGGCCCGCTGCATCCGACGCCCCGACTGCTCGCCGAGTACGTCTGGGGCTTCGTCTCGGCGATCCGCCGGGCGCCGTTGTCCCCGGCCGACCGGCGCGCGTGCTACCGCCACCTGGCCGCATGGATGACCAGCCGGGTCCGGCCGGGCGCCGGCGAGCGGGTCGAGGACCGCGCCCCGGTCGACCCGGCCCTGCTCACCGTCTCCGTCGACGCCCTCGTCGCCGGCCGCGAGGGGAGGCAGGCATGAAGCCCGCGAACGAAACTCCGGTGCGCGTCGGGGTGTTCGGCCTGCTCGGCTCCGGCAACCTCGGCAACGACGGGTCGCTCGAGGCCGTGCTCGGGTATCTCCGCGCCGAGCACCCGGACGCGGTCGTGGACGCGCTGTGCGGCGGACCCGAGGTCGTCGCGACCCGGTACGGGATCCCCGCGACGCGGATGCACTGGTACCGCGGGGAGTACCGGACCGCGTCGCGTGCGGGCGCGATCGCGGCGAAGGGTCTGGGCAAACTCGTCGACGCTTTCCGCACCGCTGCCTGGGTGCGCCGGCACGACGTGGTGATCGTGCCGGGCATGGGCGTCCTGGAGGCCACGCTGCCGCTGCGGCCGTGGGGCTTCCCGTACTCGCTGTTCCTGCTGTGCGCGACCGGCCGGCTGCTGCGCACCCGGGTCGCGCTGGTCGGCGTCGGCGCCGCCGCGATCGGCAGCCGGCCGACCCGAGCCCTGGTGCGCTGGTCGGCGCGGCTCGCCGCGTACCGGTCGTACCGGGACGCCCCGTCCCGTGACGCGATCCGGGCGATGGGCGTGGACACCGCGCGCGACGAGGTCTACCCGGACCTCGCGTTCGCCCTGCCGACGCCGCGGGCGAGCGCGCCCGCGGGCCCGCCGGGCCTGGTCTGCGTCGGTGTCATGGCCTTCCACGGCGGCAACGACGACCGCGCCCGGGCCGAGGAGATCCACCGGCGCTACCTCGACGGGACGACCCGGTTCGTCCGCGCGCTGGTCGAGGACGGCAGGCCGGTCCGGCTGCTCACCGGCGACGAGTGCGACGCGCCGGTGGTCGCCGCGATCCTCGACGCGGTGGACTCCCCGCTGGTCACCGCTGCCGAGGCGGCCTCGCTGGCCGACCTGATGAAGGAGACGGCGGCTGCCGACACCGTGGTGGCGATCCGGTACCACAACCTGATCTGCGCGTTGAAGGCCGGCACGCCGACGCTCGCAGTCAGCTATGCGGCGAAGAGCGATGCGCTCATGGCTCGGATGGGGCTCGGCGCGTACTGCCATCCGGCCCGCGAGGTGGACGCCGACCGGCTGCTCGAGCAGTTCCGGACGCTGGAGAAGCGGTCGGCCGAGCTACGGCAGACCCTCACCGAACGGAACCTGGCCGCCGCCCGGCAACTCGCCCACCAGTTCACCGCATTGACCGCGGCCTTGTTCCCGGCAACCGACCACACCCACGCCCTGCGGGAGGCACCATGAAAGCGACCGAAGTCCCGGCGATCGCGGGTGCGTACCTCTTCGAGCCGACGCCGTACGCCGACGAGCGCGGCTTCTTCTGCCGCACCTTCGACGCCGACGTGGTCCGCTCGGTGGGCCTCGACCCGGACGCCTTCGTCCAGGACAGCCTGTCCCGCTCGGTCCGGGGCGTGCTGCGTGGCCTGCACCTGCGCTCCGGCACCGGCGAGGCCAAGCTGGTGCGGTGCTCGTACGGGCAGATCTTCGACGTCGTCGTGGACCTGCGGCCGGACTCGCCGACATACCTGGGCCGGGCCTTCATCGAGCTGTCCGACGAGACGCAGGCGACCCTGTACATCCCGGCGGGGTGCGCGCACGGCTTCCAGGCTCTGACCGAAACCGCCGACGTCTCGTACCGGATCGACCGCCCGCACGATCCGGCCGAGGACGTGACGATCGCCTTCGACGACCCGGAGCTCGCCATTCCGTGGCCGCTGCCGGTCACATCGATGTCCCAGCGGGACCGGGAGGCGCCGAGCCTCGCCGAGGCCCTGAAGCAGAAAGAGAGTTGAGGTCGGCGTGGACACCGAAGACACCGGAGAGTCCCGGGAGTTCGTCCTGCCGCGGTCGCGGACGGCGAACGAGCGGCTGCACGCCATGATCCCCGGCGGCGCGCACACCTACGCCAAGGGCGACGACCAGTACCCCGAGAACCTTGCCCCGGTCATCAGCCACGGCCGCGGTGCCCACGTGTGGGACATCGACGGCAACCGCTACGTCGAGTACGGCTCCGGCCTGCGGTCGGTGAGCCTCGGCCACGCCCACCCACGCGTGATCGAGGCGGTGCGGCGGGAACTCGACCGCGGCAGCAACTTCGTCCGGCCATCCATCGTGGAGGTTGAGGCCGCGGAACGCTTCCTGGCCACGGTGCCGACCGCCGAGATGGTGAAGTTCGCGAAGAACGGCTCCGACGCCACCACCGCCGCGGTGCGCCTCGCCCGCGCCGCCACCGGGCGCCCGCGGGTGGCCATCTGTGCCGACCATCCGTTCTTCTCCGTCGACGACTGGTTCATCGGCACCACGCCGATGTCCGCCGGTGTTCCGGCGGCGACCAACGAGCTCACCGTGGCCTTCCCTTACGGGGACCTGGCCGCCACGGAGGAACTGCTCACCCGGTACCAGGACGAGGTCGCCTGCCTGATCCTCGAACCCGCCACCCACACCGAACCGCCGCCCGGGTACCTCGCCGGCCTGCGCGAGCTGGCCGACCGGCACGGCTGCGTACTGATCTTCGATGAGATGATCACCGGCTTCCGCTGGTCCGAGGCGGGCGCCCAGGGCCTGTACGGCGTCGTCCCCGACCTCTCCACGTTCGGCAAGGCGCTGGGCAACGGGTTCGCCGTCTCCGCGCTGGCCGGGCGCCGCGAGCTGATGGAGCTGGGCGGGCTGCGTCACTCCGGCGACCGGGTGTTCCTGCTGTCCACCACGCACGGTGCGGAAACGCACTCCCTGGCAGCCGCGATGGCCGTGCAGACCACCTACGTCGAAGAGGGCGTCACCGCGCGGCTGCACGCCCTCGGCGAGCGGTTGGCCGCCGGTGTCCGCGACGCCGCGGCCGGCATGGGCGTCGGCGACCACATCGTCGTCCGGGGCCGGGCCAGCAACCTGGTCTTCGCCACCCTCGACGAGAACCGGCAGCCGTCGCAGCAGTACCGCACCCTGTTCCTGCGCCGGCTCCTCACGGGTGGGGTGCTCGCCCCGTCGTTCGTGGTGAGCAGCGCGCTCAGCGACGCCGACATCGATCACACCGTCGACGTGGTGGCCCAGGCATGTGCGGTGTACCGGAAAGCACTGGACGCCGCCGACCCCACCCCCTGGCTGGCCGGACGACCGGTGAAGCCCGTGTTCCGCCGCTCGGCGTGACATGACGCGACGTCAGCGACCCTCCCGCCGACCGGCGTCGGCCATCCGATCGCACAGCCGGTCAGCCATCCTGTCGACCAGCCACGCGGTCGCCGGAATCACCGCCAGCGCGGTGCACCAGCCACCGAGGACATCGGTCGGATAGTGCGCGCCCAGGGCGACCTGCGCCCATCCCATCGCGGCGCCGGCCAACAGCGCCGCGGCGAGCACGAGTGACGTGCCGGCCGTCCCGCCGAGGCCGAGCCGGCCCGTCGCGAGCAGCGCCACGATGAGGGCGAGTGCGGTGAAGAAGGCGGTGTGCCCGCTCGGATAGGACAGGTTGCCGTCGCCGTGGATGGTGCGTCCCACCAAGTGCTTGAGCAGCGTCGCCGTCCCCACGGTCATGGCAGCGCCGGCAACGACGAGCACCGCTGCGCGAGGACGCCGAAACAGGAGGCAGCCCGTCACGGCGGCCACGACCAGCGTCGCCGCTCCGGCAGGCTCCCCCAAGAAGTCCATGGCCAGAGCGACGTACCGCCACGGCGGCCGCACACTGTCCGCCGTCGGCCGGATGATCCACCTGTCCACCCTGCCGGGCTCGCTGTGGCCGGCGTACAGGACCCCGAGCACGCCGACCACCAGCGCGGCGAGGACCGCGATCAGCCCCAGCCCCACGCGCAGCGACGACGCCAGCACCGCGGGCGCCGGCCGGCCGGTCACACGCCCACCGCGTCCGGTCGACCGGCGGTACTTTGCCGGAATCGGTAGATGGCGTTCCGGATCTTGACTCCTTGAGACAGCGTGCGGGTGCGGCCCTTCGTCCGACCGGTGGGCAGCCCTGAATCAGCGGCCTACTGTTCCCCTGTTCCAGGCCCCCTTGAACACTACCCGGCCTGCTTTCGGTGACGTCCTTGTCTGCCATTTGCGGTCCTGACCCCAATGCCGGGCATCGAGACATCCGATCGGTCTATGACGTCAAGCCGCGGCCGGTAGCGGGGTGGGGAAGGCGGTGTTCTCGTCGTAGTTCTGGCGTGTGATGAGACAGTGGTGGAGTTGGCCGAGGAGCCGGTTGAAGAGGTTGCGCAGAGCGGCTGTGTGCCGGTCCCCGATACTTCGACGGCGGTCGTAGTGGCCGCGAGCTCCGCGGGATCCGGACAGAGCGGCGAAGGACCAGACGTAGCCGACTGCGGCAAGTCGCTGGTTCTTCACCTTGCGGTGGTGGACGATCAAGCTCTTGCCGGAGGCTCTGGTGATGGGGGCCGAGCCTGCGTATGCCTTGAGCGCCCGGCCGTCGGCGAACCGGGACCGGTCATCGCCGATCTCGGCCAGGATGCGGGCGCCGGTGAGTTCACCAAGGCCGGGGAAGCTGGTGATGATCTCCGCGTCCTCGTGTTCAGTGAACCTCTCGGCGCATGCGGCGGCGAGGTCGTCGGCTGCCTGGGCGGCGGCATCGAGTTGCAGGACAAGTGCCCTGACCTGCTGACCGAGGGCTTCCTCGACGCGCGGGAGCTGACGCATGTGCGGCTCACGCAGGACCCCGGCGAGGTGCTCGGCCCGGGTCTCGATACGGCGCTGGCGGCCGGCCTTGCGCAGAAGAGAGCGGAGCCGTGCCTTGCTCAGCGCGGCAGCCGTGGCAGGAGTGGGAGCTGCGGCGAGGACAGCGCGGGCCTCCGGGTGGGCCAGGCCCACGTTCTTGACCTGGAAGGCGGCCAGTGCGGACGGGAAGAACTCGCGCAGCAGGGACCGGAGTTGGTTGGCCAGCTGCTGGCGGTTCCAAACCGCATCCTGCTGGGCCCGGGCCAGGACGGCGATCGCCTGGATGAGTTCGGAGTCGGCGGGCAGCGGGCGGTGGTGGTCCGCGTCCGTGCGCAGGACGTTCGCCAGAGCGAGAGCGTCCGCATGGTCCGACTTGGCCCGTGCCATCGAGCGTCGCTCACGATAACGAGCGACCGCCATGGGGTTGATGGCATAGACGGCACGGCCGGTAGCTCGCAAGCAGGCCACCAGCAGGCCCCGGGAGGTCTCAATCGCGACGGGGATCGGATCCTCGGGCCCGTCCCCGGCCTCGGCGAGAAGATGTTGCAGGGTCTCCAGCCCGGCGAGGTCGTCGCTGATCCGTTGCTTGGCGACCAGGTCGCCCCGCTCGTTGACCAGGGCGACGTCGTGGTGGTCCTCCGCCCAGTCGATGCCGCAGAAGATCTTCAAGTAGGTCCTCCTCGAACACAGATGGTGCAGGAGCCAGTGCAGGGACACGCCGCGCCCTAATGGGAGGACTCGCAGGTCCGGCATCCGATTGGCAGTTCGCATCCCCAGCGGTCGGCAAGGGCCTCGCTCTGTATGCGGAGCAGGTGGCTCTGGTGTCGATGAGAGGTCTCCTTGCTGGCGGCTCGGAAGACGCACTACCCAGCGGATGATCACGACGTGCCGGAAACGGAGGGCAGGTTGCGCACAGCCTCAATGAAGCAGGAGTCGAGCTCCGGGTCAGGACCAGACGTCCTCCGGCCCTCCGTCACCGTCGTGCACCGCCATTAGGTCAGGACCTGCGAAAGAGGGTGTGCCTCCAGCAATTCCTCGATCCTTGCGGCAAGGACTTTGCGCTGGTCAAGCACCGCGGAGAGCGAGACAGTCAGACTTGGGACGATCAGCGTGGAGGCCTCGGTGCCCGGAACGACGACAGTCTGCTCGTCGAGTGCGTCGAAGAGGTCCGCAACGAGTCGTTCTGCCATGCGTGGCGCCTTGGGTCGCAGCAGGGTCACCAGCCGTCGCCTGCCGGCTTTCCGTAACTGGGCTGGTGAGCCGTGTCGTTCGAGAAGGACCAGCACTGCCGGGTGGTCCAGTCGAGGGCCCAGGACCCGCTCGAGCGAAGGATGGATCTGGGTCAGCAGTCCGCGCAGACGGTTCTTGATGCGGGTGACCTCGCCGGCCAGGTCGTCGTCGAAGCCCACGAGCATGTTCAGCTCGGCGACGGTTTCGTCGTCCGGGGCCAGGTCGCGGAGGGTGTGGGGCATGGTGCGGGCGGCATCGGCGATGATCGCCGCATCGCGGGCATCGGTCTTCGACTCGCCCGGGTAGAGGTCGGCGATGCGCCGCATCGTCAGCCCTGGCAGATAGGAAACCCGACAGCCCGTATCGCGAGCTACTGCCAGTGGGAGAGCACCCATCGAGGCCGGCTGGTCTACCACGACCAGCACGTTGCCGTACTTGGCCTGCAGCTTCTCGAACAGTTCACGCAGCCGCGATTCATTATTTGGCATCGGCTTGTCGAACACCTTCTTGCCCGCCGGAGTCAGCGCAGTGCCGTGATGTTCGCCCTTGCCAACGTCCAGACCGAGGTAGATGTCGATCTCACCGTCGTGGTTCATGCCCCTCCCCAGCAGCCTCTACCCGGTCTCGCGTGCGGCATCAGCGTGCCGGCATCCACGTTACGAAGGCCTGCTCATCCATGGTGCGGATGTGAGCGGTCATGCCCCTGATCAGCGGTCTGCCAATGCCTCCCGGCCCGGTGACACCACCTTTTCGATCATGTCGACGAGGGGACCAAGTCATACCGGACCCGGAGACCGGAGCCCCAACAGCGGGGCCGTGGAAAAGGTAACGGGGATATGCAGAAGGAGCCTCCCGGTGGCGTCGGCAGCGAACCCGACGACCACGGCCTCGGGCGCTCGCGCGGTGGGCTGACAACGAAGCTTCACCTGGCGGTCGAGCAGGGACAGAAGCCGCTGTCTCTGCCCGTCACCGCCGGTCAGCGGCACGACAGCCCGCAGTTCCAGCCGGTCCTGGAGGGCATCCGCGTGCCCCGTATCGGCACGGGTCGGCCGCGCAACAAGCCGGACAGGGTCCGCGCCGACAAGGCGTACGGCTCCCACGCGAACCGCGCCTACCTGCGCAGGCGCGGCATCCGCTGCACCATCCCGGAGAAGGCCGACCAGATCCGCAGCCGCAAGAAACTCGGCTTCCGTGGCGGTCGCCCGCCCAAGTTCGACAAGGCCGACTACAAAGAGCGCCATGCGGTTGAATGCGGGATCAATCGCCTCAAGCGCCACCGCGCGGTGGCAACGAGATACGACTGTGAGGATGTTGGGGTGCCGCCTTGGGTGGTGGTCTGGCCCGCGAAGCTTGCCGTTCGCCACGAGGCGACCGTGCTGGTCGCGGCCATCAACGGATTGCCGCGACCAGAACCTTCACAACAGCCCCTGGGCGAGGTTGTCGGTGACGCGCTGGAGCACGGAGACCGCAGTCGCGTACTGCTCCTCCGTGATGTCGCCGAGGAGTTC
>NZ_JBVJRL010000024.1:0-124313 GCF_055607665.1 Streptomyces sp. NPDC036984 | reverse complement strand
CGCCCGGTTACATACCGAACCCGGAAGCTAAGCCTCACAGCGCCGATGGTACTGCAGGGGGGACCCTGTGGGAGAGTAGGACGCCGCCGAACAATCTTTGGAGGACCCCTGGTCACCAGCGTTCAGCTGGGACCAGGGGTCCTTTTGTTTTTACAATGCTTGCGGTACCGAAGACAGGAGTCACCATGTCCACCAACTCTCCCGACGACCGACCGGAGCGCGACCAGCGGCGACGGGACAGTGGTGACCGTGGTGATCGCGGTGACCGCGGTGGCTTCCGCCGTGACAACGACCGGCGCGACAGCGACCGGCGCGACAACGACCGTGGTGGCTACGGCCGCCGCGACGACCGCCGTGGTGGCGACGACCGCCGTGGTGGCGGCTACCGCCGCGAGGGTGAGCGCGGCTCGCGTCCGGGATTCCAGCGGGACGACCGCGACCGTGGTGACCGCGGTGGTGACCGCGGTGGGTTCCGTCGGGACGACCGCCGTGACGACCGCCGCGATGACCGTCGGGGCGACGACCGCGGCGGGTTCCGCCGTGACGACCGCGGTGACCGCGGTGACCGCCCCTCCTTCCGCCGCGACGACCGCCCCGGCTACGGCCGGCGTGACGACCACCGCGGTGGTTTCCGCCGTGACGACCGGCGTGACGACCGACGCGACGACCGCGACCGTGGCGAGCGTGGCGGATTCCGTCGCGACGACCGCCGTGACGACCGCCGTGACGACCGCCGTGACGACCGCCGTGACGACCGGCGTGACGACGACCGCGGCGGGTTCCGCCGTGACGAGCGCAGGGACGACAGCCGTGGCGGCGGCTACCGCCGTGAGGGTGAGCGGGGTGCGCGCCCGGCGTTCCGTCGTGACGACCGCCGCGATGACCGCGGGGACCGTGGTTTCCGCCGGGACGACCGCCGGGACGACCGCCGGGACGACCGCCGCGACGACCGTGGCGACCGCCCCTCCTTCCGCCGCGATGACGACCGCGCCGGCTACGGCCGCCGTGACGACCGTCGGGGCGACGACCGCGGTGGCTTCCGTCGCGACGACCACCGCCGTGACGACCGCCGTGACGACCACCGCCGCGATGACCGGCGGGACGACCGGCGTGACGACCGTCGGGGTGACGACCGCGGCGGGTTCCGGCGTGACGACAGCCGGGGGGAGCGCGGTGGCTTCCGGGGCCGTGACGACCGCGGAGGCCGCGACGACCGCGGGGGCCGTGGGCCCCGTCGGGACGACCGGGGCGGTCGGCCCGGTGGTTTCCGCGGGCGCGACGGCCGGGACGACCGCCGTGGCGGTGGCCGGTTCCGCGATGACCGCGACCGCGACCGCGACCGTGACAGGGACCGGGAGCCGATCAAGCGGCTGCCGATCCCGGAGGACGTCACCGGTGACGAGATCGACAAGGACGTCCGGCAGGAGCTCCAGAGCCTGCCCAAGACGCTCGCCGAGGATGTCGCCAAGAACCTTGTCATGGTCGCCCGGCTGATCGACGAGGACCCCGAGGGCGCCTACGGCTACTCCAAGGTGGCCCTGCGCCTGGCGTCCCGTGTGGCCGCCGTACGCGAGGCCGCCGGGTTCGCCGCGTACGCGAACCAGAAGTACAGCGAGGCCCTTGCCGAGTTCCGGGCCGCCCGGCGGATGACCGGCAGCGTGGAGCTGTGGCCGGTGATGGCCGACTGCGAGCGCGGGCTCGGGCGGCCGGAGAAGGCGCTGGACATGGCCGGCGCCTCGGAGGTCCACAAGCTGGACAAGGCCGGTCAGGTCGAGATGCGGCTCGTCGCCGCCGGTGCCCGGCGGGACATGGACCAGCTGGACGCGGCCATCGTGACCCTCCAGAGCCCCGAGCTGGCCTCCAACTCGGTGCAGCCGTGGACCGCGCGCCTGCGGTACGCGTACGCCGACGCCCTGCTGGCCGCCGGCCGCGAGCGCGAGGCACGGGAGTGGTTCGCGAAGGCCGTCGAGGCCGACCGGGACGGCAGCACGGACGCCTCGGACCGGCTCGCCGAGCTGGACGGTGTCGAGTTCGTCGACGCCCTGGCCGAGGACGCCGTCGACGAGTCCGAGAACGGTGCCCCGGAGGACGGGGACAAGGACTGACGTGAGTCGGTGACAGCAGACGAAGAGGGCAGGCTCCGCCGGGAGCCTGCCCTCTTCGTCGTAGGGGGTCTTCTCGCGACCGCCTCAGATCTCCAGCGCCCGCAGCACCAGCCCCGACGCCGGTTTCGGGCCGAACGACGTCGACTTGCGGGGCATCGTCACGCCCTGCCGGGCCAGGTCGCGTACGACCTCCTCGCGGACCGGGTGCATCAGCACGGCCGTACTGCCGTCGCGTTCCGCCTTCTCGACCGTCGCCGCCGTGTCGTGGATGTAGGCGATGTGGGCCGAGGAGTCCTCGGGGATGCGCCAGACGTGGTCCAGGAGCGTGGCGTGCAGCACCGTGGCGTCCAGGGAGCGCCAGGCGGCCGGCCGGTCCGCCGGGATCGTCCGGGCCAGCAGCCCGGGGTCCGGGCGGTCGAGCAGGTGGAAGGCGCCGTCGCCGGCCAGCAGGAAGGCGTTGCCCCCGCAGCAGGCGTCCGCGAGCGCCGCCATGGCCTCGGGCAGCGGCAGGTCGAGGCGTCGTACCCGGAACAGGCCGTCCACCGCCGACAGTGCGTCGGGGACCCGCAGGCCGTGCAGCAGCCGGTGGATGGCGCGGACGCGCAGCGGATAGCGGACGGTGTCGACCAGCAGGACCAGGCCGTAGTCCCAGGGGCTGGGAGAGGGGTGTTCCGCGCGCAGCCGCCGGTAGGTGGCCCAGCGATGGTGGCCGTCGGCGATCAAAGCCTGGCGGCCGGCGAGGTCGCTCTGGATGAGGGCGAGGTCGTCGGGGGCGGTGACGGACCACAGGCGGTGCCGGAAGCCGTCCTCGGTCGTCGTGGCCAGCAGCGGCGGGCGCTCCGCCGTGCGCTCGACCACCTCGGCCGCCGCGCCGTCGCCCCGGTATGTCAGCAGCAGCGGCTCCAGGTTCGCGCGTGTGGCCCGCATCAGGGCCGCGCGGTCGGCCACCACGGGCGGCATGACGTCCTCGTGCGGCAGCACCACGCCCTCCCCCGGCTCCGAGACCCGCAGGGTGCCGATGACCCCGCGCTGGATCATGCCGTCGCC
The DNA here is from genome assembly GCF_055607665.1 of Streptomyces sp. NPDC036984. Lineage (NCBI taxonomy): Bacteria > Bacillati > Actinomycetota > Actinomycetes > Kitasatosporales > Streptomycetaceae > Streptomyces > Streptomyces sp. NPDC036984. The sequence continues at coordinate 121,161 of NZ_JBVJRL010000024.1, read as the reverse complement.
GTCCCGCTGCTCGTACACGTACAGGCCGGGCTCCGGGTCGGCGGTGAGGACGCCCTCGTCCAGCCAGCGGCGCAGCGTGTCGGCCGCCTGCTCGGTGCCGGCGCTCGGCGTGCCGGCCTGGGGCAGGATCAGCCGGACGATGTTGTACGGGTCGGCCGACTGGAGGTGGTGCAGGCCGTCGGGCCGTACGACGACGTCGTAGGGAGGGGACGTGACAGAGGCGAGGCTGCCGACCCGGTCGGGGTCGTAACGGAGGCCTCGGAACGGGATGAGTTCCAGACCGCGGCGCTGCGTTGCCTCCAGGTGACCTGCTGTGTTCATCCCGGCATCGTACGTGTGTCAGCGGCATGCGGGATGATCGGGGGAAAGCGAGTGAACGAGGAGCGATGTGGACATGAGCCAGGGCGTCAGGACGAGGCCCGAGAGCAGTGGGCGGCCCCTGAGCGAGGCGTACGACACGGCGCTGCTCGACCTGGACGGGGTGGTCTACGCGGGCGGGAACGCGATCGCGCACGCGGTCGACTCGCTGGCGGTGGCCCGGGCGGGCGGGATGCGTCTGGCGTACGTCACCAACAACGCGCTGCGCACCCCGGACACTGTGGCCGAGCACCTGACGGAGCTGGGCATACCGACGGGGGCGGAGGAGGTCATCACCTCGGCGCAGGCGGTCGCGCGGCTGATCAGCGAGCAGGTGCCGGCCGGGGCACGGGTGCTGGTGATCGGCGGTGAGGGGCTGCGGGTGGCGCTGCGCGAGCGCGGTCTGACGCCGGTGGAGTCGGCGGACGACGACCCGGCGGCGGTCGTGCAGGGGTACGGCGGTCCCGAGCTGCCCTGGGGCCGGTTCGCGGAGGCGTCGTACGCCATCCGGCGTGGGGTGCCGTGGTTCGCGTCCAACACCGATCTGACGATTCCGAGCGGGCGGGGCATCGCACCGGGCAACGGGGCGGCCGTGGAGGTCGTCCGGATCGCGACCGGCGCCGAGCCGCAGGTCGCGGGCAAGCCGCTGCCCCCGATGCACCGGGAGACGATCATCCGGACCGGTGCCGAGCGCCCGCTGGTGGTCGGGGACCGGCTGGACACGGACATCGAGGGCGCGTTCAACGGCGGGGTGGACTCGCTGCTGGTGCTGACCGGTGTCACCGACGGGACGCAGCTGCTGGCCGCGCCGCCGCAGCACCGACCGACGTATGTGGACGCCGATCTGCGCGGGATGCTCGGCGGGCAGCCGGAGATCGCCCGTGAGGGTGAGGGTTTCCGCTGCGGTGGGTGGACGGCGTCGGCCGGGACCGACCGGCTGGAGCTGACGGGCGACGGCGAGGCGCTGGACGGGCTGCGGGCGCTGTGCGCGGCGGCCTGGACGGCGGCCGGGAAGGGTTCGTGCGCGCTGGACGGGGGGAAGGCACTGGCCAGGCTCGGGCTCTGACGGTCCCTCGGCAGGACGGGGGCGGGGCTCACAGGCACCGGGGATCGAGATCGTATGCGAGGGTAGGCTAACCTAACCTCGTGTTGGTCGACAGTCCTCCGGAACAGCGCGCGGAGACCGCCCCCGCGCCCCCAACCCGCCGGGCGGTGCGGGCCTTTGGGCTCCTGCTCTCGGCCGTGCTCCTGGCGCTCGTCGCGCTGGCGAGCATCGCGATCGGGGCGAAGGCACTGTCCCTGGACCAGGTCTGGCACGGCCTGTTCCACGACTCGGGGACCTACGGTGACGTGGTCGTCGACGCGCGGTTCTCGCGCACGGTCCTCGGCCTGCTGACCGGTGCCGCGCTCGGTCTCTCGGGCGCGGTGCTCCAGGCGCTGACCCGCAACCCGCTGGCCGACCCCGGGCTGCTCGGCATCAACGCGGGCGCCTCCGCCGCCGTCGTCACGGCCATCACCTACTTCGGCGTCACCAGCCTCACCGGCTATGTGTGGTTCGCGTTCCTCGGCGCGGCGGCGGTCGGCGCGCTGGTGTGGTTCCTGGGCGGCAGCCGGGGCGCCACCCCGGTACGGCTCGCCCTCGCCGGCACGGCGATCAGCGCGGCCCTGTACGGCTACCTCCAGGCCGTGATGATCACGGACGGTGCGGCGCTGGGCAAGATGCGCTTCTGGACGGTGGGTTCGCTGGCCTCGGCCACCGACTCGACCATCGTGCAGGTGCTGCCGTTCCTCGCGGTCGGCACGGTCCTCGCACTCGTACTGGCCCGGCCGCTGAACGCCGTGGAGATGGGCGACGACACCGCCCGCGCCCTCGGCGCGAACCTGGACCGCACCCGGGCGCTGGCCATGCTGTCCGCCGTCATGCTGAGCGGTGCCGCGACCGCCGCCTGCGGCCCGATCGTCTTCGTCGGCCTGATGGTCCCGCACGTCGTGCGCTCGTTCACCGGCCCCGACCTGCGCTGGATCCTGCCGTACGCGACGGTCCTGGCGCCCGTGCTGCTGCTCGGCGCCGATGTCATCGGCCGGGTCGTGACCCGCCCTTCGGAGCTTCAGGTCGGCATCGTCACCGCGGTCATCGGCGGCCCGGTCTTCATCTTTCTCGTACGACGGCGGAGGACGGCCCAGCTGTGAAGACCCACTCCAGGAGCCGTGCCGTACGCATTCCCGGCGGGTTCTCCCTGCGCCTGGACCCGCGTGCCCTCGTCGTGGTCGTCCTGCTGCTGGCCGCCGCCGGTGCCGCCGGTGTCGCGCTGATCGGCACCGGGGACGCGAAGATACCGGCGGCCGACGTGTTGCGGACGCTGGCCGGGAACGGCACCGCCTACCAGGACTTCATCGTCAACGAGCTACGGCTGCCGCGCGTCCTGGTCGGCCTGCTGGTCGGTGCCTCGCTCGGCCTGGGCGGCGCGCTCTTCCAGTCCGTCGCCCGCAACCCGCTCGGCAGCCCGGACATGCTCGGCCTCTCGCAGGGCTCGACGGCCGGCGCGCTGACCGTGATCGTGCTGATGTCGGGCAGCGCCTTCCAGGTCACCATGGGCGCGCTCGCCGGCGGCCTGGTGACCGGTGTCGCCATCTACGTGCTGGCCTGGAAGCGGGGCGTGCACGGGTACCGGCTGGTGCTGGTCGGCATCGGCGTCAACGCCGTCGCCACGGCGGTCAACGGCTATCTGCTCACCAAGGCCGACCTGGTCGACGCGGCCCGTGCGGTGGTGTGGATGACCGGGTCGCTGGGCGGCCGCGACTGGGAGCAGGTCCGGCCGCTGCTCGCGCTGTGCGCCGTGCTCGTCCCGCTGGTCCTCGCCAATGCGCGCGGCCTGCGGATGATGGAGATGGGCGACGACATCTCGAACGCGCTCGGCGTCCGCGTCCAGCGGGTCCGGCTCGTGCTGGTGGTCTCCTCCGTCCTGCTCACCGCCGCCGCCACGGCCGCCGCGGGCCCCGTCAGCTTCGTCGCGCTGACCGCGCCGCAGCTCGCCCGTCGCCTGACCCGCTCGCCGGGGCCGAACCTGGTGCCGTCCCTCTGCATGGGCGCCGCCCTGCTGGTCGCCGCGGACTGGGTCTCCCAGCGCGTCTTCGGCGCCGACCAGCTGCCCGTCGGCGTGGTCACCGGCGTCCTCGGCGGCGCGTATCTGCTGTGGCTGCTGGTCACCGAGCGCCGGGCGGGCCGGATATGAAACGCACGCAGGGCCCGGACACGGACGGCACGAACACGAACACCCCTAGGAGCACAGTGAACCGCCTGTCCGCCGAGAACGTCACCCTCGCCTACGACCAGCGCGTCATCGCCGAGCAGCTGTCGGTGGAGATCCCCGACAACTCCTTCACGGTGATCGTCGGCCCGAACGCGTGCGGCAAGTCGACGCTGCTGCGGGCGCTGTCGCGGATGCTCAAGCCCAGCCGGGGCCGGGTCCTGCTGGACGGGCAGGCCATCCAGTCGATGCCCGCGAAGAAGGTCGCGCGGACCCTCGGCCTGCTGCCCCAGTCGTCCGTCGCGCCCGACGGCATCACGGTCGCCGACCTCGTCGGGCGCGGCCGCTATCCGCACCAGGGCCTGCTGCGGCAGTGGTCCGCGGAGGACGAGCGGGTCGTCCAGCAGTCGATGCGGCAGACCGGGGTCGCCGAGCTGGCGGAGCGGTACGTGGACGAGCTGTCCGGCGGACAGCGGCAGCGCGTGTGGATCGCCATGGCGCTCGCCCAGCAGACCCCGCTGCTCCTCCTGGACGAGCCGACCACCTACCTGGACATCCAGCACCAGATCGACGTTCTCGACCTGTGCGCCGAGCTGCACGAGACGCAGGGCCGCACCCTCGTCGCCGTCCTGCACGACCTCAACCACGCGGCCCGCTACGCCACGCACCTCATCGCGCTGCGCGGCGGCAGGGTGATCGCCGAGGGCGCGCCGAACGACATCGTCACGGCCGAGCTGGTCGAGGCGGTGTTCGGGCTGCGCTGCCAGGTCATCGAGGACCCGGAGACGGGGACTCCGCTCGTGGTGCCGGCGGCCCGCAAGGCGCGCGCCGAGAGGGTTACAGCAGCTTCCTGAGCCGGAACAGGTCCAGCAGGCTCGCCTCCAGCCGGACGCGTCCCCTGCCCCAGGCGGTGGCGAAGTTCAGCTCGCCGCCCACCAGGGCCACCAGGTCGTCCCCGGCCAAGGCGAGCCGGATCTGTGCCTTCTCGCGAGGCGGCCCGGGAAGGGTCTCGTCCACCTCGATCCGGCCGCCGGTCATCCGGCCGGCGAAGGTGACGTCCAGGTCGGTGATGTGGCAGCTCACCGAGCGGTCCAGGACGGCGGCCGCGCGGACCTCCCCCTCGGCACCCTGCATGTTGTCCGAAAGCTTCCCCAGTGCGGCGCGGCACTCCTCGATCGTGGCCATCGCCACGACGGTACCCCAGCGGTTCGGGGTAGCGTCTGGGCATGAGCGAGTCCGTGCCCGAGCCCGAGACCGGCACCGAGGCGGCGCCCGCGTACGACCCCGCGGCCCCCGCCCCCCTGAACGTCCCGCGCACCCCCACCGGCAACGCCGAGGTCGACGCCCAGCTCGCCCGGCTGGGCGATGCCGACCACCTCACCACCGACGGCCATGTCGAGGTGTACGAGGATGTACACCGGGGGCTGCGCGACGCGCTCACCGCGCTCGACGCCCGCCCGGGACCTCCGGCTCCCACCCGTCACCCGACCGCCGCCCCTCAATGAGACCCTTCGGGTCACACCTTTTGATGGCAATTCGAAAGCAGGAGCTGAACCGAACGTGGCAGGAGTCGCACGCCGCCGTCTCGACGCGGAGCTGGTCCGCCGGAAGCTCGCCCGCTCGCGTGAGCACGCCAGCCAGCTGATCGCCGCGGGGCGGGTCACCGTCGGCAAGACCGTGGCGACCAAGCCGGCCACGCAGGTGGAGACCGCGGTGGCGATCGTCGTCCAGGCCGACGACAGCGACCCGGACTACGTCTCCCGCGGCGGGCACAAGCTCGCCGGCGCGCTGGAGGCCTTCGTGCCGCAGGGGCTGGTCGTCGAGGGCCGGCGCGCACTGGACGCCGGGGCGTCCACGGGCGGCTTCACCGACGTCCTGCTGCGCGCGGGCGCCGCCCATGTCGTCGCCGTGGACGTCGGCTACGGGCAGCTCGCCTGGTCTCTCCGGAACGATGAACGCGTCACCGTCAAGGACCGTACGAACGTACGCGAGTTGACGCTTGAGGCAATCGATGGGGAACCTGTGGATCTTGTCGTGGGCGATCTGTCCTTCATCCCGCTCGGGCTGGTGCTGCCCGCCCTGAAGCGGTGCGTGACGCCGGACGCCGACCTGGTGATGATGGTCAAGCCGCAGTTCGAGGTGGGGAAGGAGCGGCTCGGCAGCGGGGGTGTCGTACGGAGTCCGCAGCTGCGGGCGGAGGCCGTGCGGGGAGTGGCCGAGAAGGCGTGGGAGCTGGGGCTCGGGGTGCGGGGCGTCACCGCGAGTCCGCTGCCCGGGCCCTCGGGGAACGTCGAGTACTTTCTCTGGCTGCGGGCGGGGGCACCCCAGGTGGACCCGGCCGACGTCGACCGTGCAGTGGCGGAGGGGCCGCGTTGACACAGAACATGGCGCGTACTGTTTTCCTGCTCGCCCACACCGGGCGGCCCGCGGCGATCCGCAGCGCGGAACTCGTCGTCAAGGGCCTGCTGCGGCATGGCATCGGGGTGCGGGTGCTGGAGGAGGAGGCGCGCGACCTGCCGCTCCCGGACGAGGTGGCCCTCGTCAAGGAGGCGACTCCGCAGTGCCTGGACGGGTGCGAGCTGCTGATCGTGCTGGGCGGCGACGGCACGCTGCTGCGCGGGGCCGAGTTCGCGCGGGCCTCCGGGGTGCCGATGCTCGGCGTCAACCTGGGGCGCGTCGGGTTCCTCGCGGAGGCCGAGCGGGACGACCTCGATCGGGTGGTCGACCGGGTGGTCGCGCGCTCGTACGAGGTCGAGGAGCGGATGACCGTCGACGTCGTCGTGCACCGCAACGGGGACATCGTGCACACCGACTGGGCGCTGAACGAGGCGGCCGTGCAGAAGGCCGGCGCCGAGAAGCTGCTGGAAGTCGTGCTGGAGATCGACGGGCGGCCGGTGACGGGGTTCGGGTGTGACGGCGTGGTGCTGTCCACGCCGACCGGGTCCACGGCGTACGCGTTCTCCGCCGGCGGGCCGGTGGTGTGGCCGGAGGTGGAGGCGCTGCTGATGGTGCCGATCAGCGCGCACGCGCTGTTCGCCAAGCCGCTGGTGACGTCTCCGGACTCGGTGCTCGCGGTGGAGGTGCTGCCGCACATTCCGCCCGGTGTGCTGTGGTGCGACGGGCGGCGGACCGTGGAGCTGCCGCCCGGGGCGCGGGTCGAGGTGCGGCGCGGAGCGGTGCCGGTGCGGCTGGCCCGGTTGCACCATTCGTCGTTCACGGACCGGTTGGTGGCGAAGTTCGCGCTGCCCACCACGGGATGGCGGGGGGCGCCGCACCACTCCTCGGAGTGACACAGGCGGCCCATGTGCGCTCCCCACCCCGGACCTCGTATGGTCTGTTCCGTGTTGGAGGAGATGCGGATACGGTCGCTCGGGGTCATCGACGATGCCGTCGTCGAGCTGTCGCCGGGGTTCACCGCGGTCACCGGTGAGACGGGTGCGGGCAAGACCATGGTGGTGACCAGCCTGGGGTTGCTGCTCGGCGGCCGGGCGGACCCGGCGCTCGTGCGGATCGGGGCCGAGAAGGCGGTCGTGGAGGGACGGGTCACCGTTCCCGCGGACGCCGCCGTCGCCGTACGCGCCGAGGAGGCCGGGGCCGAGCTGGACGACGGGGCCCTGCTGATCAGCCGTACCGTTTCCGCCGAGGGCCGCTCCCGGGCGCATCTGGGCGGGCGCAGCGTCCCCGTCGGGCTGCTCGCCGAGCTGGCCGACGACCTGGTGGCCGTGCACGGGCAGACCGACCAGCAGGGGCTGCTGAAGCTGTCCCGGCAGCGGCAGGCACTGGACCGGTACGCGGGTGACGCCGTCGCCGTGCCGCTCGCCAAGTACAGCGAGGCGTACAAGCGGCTGCGGGCCGTCTCCGCCGAGCTGGAGGAGATCACCACGCGCGCGCGTGAGCGGGCGCAGGAAGCCGACATGCTGCGGTACGGCCTCGACGAGGTCGCCGCGGTGGAGCCGCGGGCCGGTGAGGACGTGGAGCTGGCCGAGGAGGCCGAGCGGCTGGGGCACGCCGAGGCACTGTCGGCCGCCGCGACGGCCGCGCACGCCGCTCTCGCGGGCAATCCCGAGGACCCCGAGGGGATCGACGCCGCCACGCTCGTCGCGGGCGCCCACCGGGCCCTGGAGGCCGTGCGGTCGCACGATCCGGCGCTGGCCGCGCTCGCCGACCGGATCGCGGAGATCGGCATCCTGCTGGGCGATGTGGCGGGCGAGCTGGCGGGGTACGCCGACGATCTCGACGCCGACCCGCTGCGGCTGGCCGCCGTGGAGGAGCGCCGGGCCGCGCTGACCGCGCTGACGCGCAAGTACGGCGAGGACGTGAACGCGGTCCTGTCCTGGGCCGAGCAGAGCGCCGCGCGCCTGACCGAACTGGACGGCGACGACGAGCGGATCGCGGAGCTGACCGCCGAGCGGGATGCGCTGCGCACCGAACTGGGCGGCCTCGCACAGGCGTTGACGGACGCGCGGGCCGAGGCGGCCGAGCGGTTCGCCGCCGCCGTGACCGCCGAGCTGGCCTCGCTGGCGATGCCTCACGCGCGCGTGTCCTTCGACATCCGGCAGACCGAGGACCCCGAGGGTGTCGAGGTCGGCGGGCGGACGGTGGCCTACGGCCCGGCGGGCGTGGACGAGGTCGAACTGCTGCTCGCCCCGCACCCGGGCGCCCCGGCGCGGCCGATCGCCAAGGGCGCCTCCGGCGGTGAGCTGTCCCGGGTGATGCTGGCCGTGGAGGTCGTGTTCGCGGGCACCGACCCCGTGCCGACGTACCTCTTCGACGAGGTCGACGCGGGGGTCGGCGGCAAGGCGGCGGTCGAGATCGGCCGGCGCCTGGCGAAGCTCGCCAGGACCGCGCAGGTCGTCGTGGTCACCCACCTGCCCCAGGTCGCCGCGTTCGCCGACCGGCAGCTGCTGGTGGAGAAGACCAACGACGGCTCGGTCACCCGCTCCGGGGTGAAGGTCCTGGAGGGCGAGGAACGCGTCCGCGAACTCTCCCGCATGCTGGCGGGGCAGGAGGACTCCGAAACGGCCCGCGCCCACGCGGAGGAACTCCTGGCGACGGCCAGGGCGGACCTCTAGGCCCCCGGCCGGGCGAGCCCAGCGCCCGCCCGGCCTACGGCGTCACTCCTGTCGCTTCATACGGTGCCGGGCCATGTGCCACGCCCACCGGGCTGCCTGCCCGCACGCGCACATGCCCCTCGCGGGACGCCCGGGGACGTGGTGCCTCTTTAGGGTGGCCTGATGATCGTATGTGCGGACAGGAAGAGTGCCTTCGTCTCGGCCGCTGTGGTGACGTGCTCGGTGCACGCCGTGCTGCGGAAGGCCGCGCCCGGTGGCCGGGGGCGCTGGGAGCGGGTGAACCACGCCGGGCGGACCGTCGGGCTGTACGCCGGGCCGGCCGCGGTGCTGGGGGCGGCGGTCGCCGCCGGGCGGGTGCATCCCGGGGCCGGGTTCGCGGTGCTGGCCGCAGGGGGCTGTGGGGCGTACGACGATGTCGCCGGGGATCACCGGCGGGGGTTCCGGGCGCACCTGGGGGCGTTGCGGAAGGGCGAAGTCACCAGCGGTGCCGTGAAGTTGTTCGGGATATCGGCCGCGGGGCTGGCGGCCGGGGCGCTGATGAAGGAACGGCCGCTCGACCGGCTGCTCGCCGGGGTCGTGATCGCCGGGACCGCTCACTTCGTCAACCTCGTCGACGTACGGCCCGGGCGGGCCGCCGGCGCGGTGCTCGCGCTCGGGGCGCCGGGGCTGGTGCGGAAGGGGCCTGGGGCGCGGCTGGCCGCCGCGGCGATGGGGGCGGCCGCGGCCGTACTGCCCGAGGACCTGGGTGAGCGCGCGATGCTCGGGGACACGGGGGCGCACGCCCTCGGTGCCGCGCTCGGGGCGGCCGCCGTGGCGGGGAACCGGCGCGCGGGGCTGCTCGCGCACGCCGTCGCATGCGTGGCCGCGGCCCGGTACGGGGACCGGGTGAGCGCGTGGGCGCGGGCGCTGTGAGCGGCTGACCTCGTCGTATGCCCGGGCACACCGTTCGGCCCCGACGGCGTTTCCCTCACCCGTGTGGGTGATGTGCTCCGGCGCATTGCCCCGGCCCGCCGCCCGGTGCGCCGTCCCGGATGTCCCTGAACGGCCGTACGCCCTGGCATGCTTGCAGGGAACGCGGGGCGGGCAGCGGGTCCGGACAGTCCGCGCGGGAGGCACGCGGGGTGCGTCCTTCCGCCCCCCTGGGCCCGCTACCTTCTGTACGTTTCCTCGTGACCGCCCCACGTGAACCAGGAGCCCCGGCCCCGTGAGCCCCGTGAGCAGCAACGCACCGCACGGCCAGTCGCCGCTGCGCACCGTGCAGGTGCTCGGCGGAGGCAACGCCGGCAGCAGCGCGCATGTGCGCTCCCTGGCCGAGGGGCTCGTGGCAAGGGGCGTGCGGGTCACGGTGTGCGCCCCCGTCGAGGCCGACCGCGCCTACGGCTTCACGGGCGCCGGCGCCGAGCACGTGCACGTGCCGCGCAGCAGCGACCCCGTCTCCGTCGCCGCGCTCCGGACGGCCTGTGCCAACGCCGATCTGGTGCACGCCCACGGACTGCACGCCTCCTTCCGGGCCGTGCTCGCCCTGAGTGGGCGCAGCACTCCGCTGGTGGTCACCTGGCACAACCGCACCCACGGGGAGGGGCCGCGGGCGCAGCTGCTGCGGCTGCTGGAGCGGCGGGTGGCGAAGACCGCGGCCGTGGTCCTCGGCACCAGCTCCGACCTGGTCGACCGGGCCCGGCACACCGGTGCCCGGGACGCCCGGCTCGCCGCCGTGGCCCTGCCGGCCCGGCGCCGGACCGGCGATCTCGCGGACCCGGACGACCTCGACCGGCTACGACCCAAGATCCGCGCCGAACTAGGCGCCACCGGCCGCCCGCTGCTCCTCGCGGTCGGCTACCTGGACCGGCAGCGAGGCTACGAGCTGCTGCTCGACGCGGCCCGCGCCTGGCGGGACCTGGACCCCGTGCCGCAGGTGGTCGTCGCGGGGGAGGGACCACTGCGGCCGGTGCTCCAGCGGCGGATCGAGGACGAGGAGCTGCCGGTACGGCTCATCGGGCGCCGCGAGGACGTGCCCGAGCTGCTCGCCGCCGCCGATGTCGCCCTCCTGACGAGCAGTTGGGAGTCGCGGTCCGTCCTCGCCCAGGAGGCACTGCACGCGCGCGTGCCGCTCGTCGCCACCCGGGTCGGCGGCATCCCGGACCTCGTCGGCGACGCGGCGGAACTCGTCCCGTACGGCGACCCGGAAGCCCTGGCCGACACCGTCGTACGGCTGCTCGCGGACCCCGAGCGGTGCGCGCTGCTGCGGGAACGCGGGGTGCGGCAGGCCGCGACCTGGCCGACGGAGGACGAGACCGTCGCCCAAGTACTCAGCGTGTACGACGAGTTGACCCAGCCCCGGCCCTTGCCCTAGGGCACGTGGCGGCGGGCGCGCAGGGCCAGGCTCAATGCCAGGACCGTCTGCGGGTCGTCGAGGTCGGTGCCCAGCAACTCCCCGATGCGGGCGAGCCGGTTGTACAGCGTCTGCCGGTTGAGGTGCAGCTCACGGGCTGTCTCCGCCTTGCGGCCGGCGTGTGCCAGATAAGTCTCCAGGGTCGGCAGCAGCGGCGGTCTTGAGCGGTTGTCGTGGTCGCGCAGCGGGCCGATCGCACGGTCCACGAAGGCCGCCAGGTCCGGATGGTCACGCAGCCGCCACAACAGCAGGTCGATGTCGAGGCGCCGGGCGTCGTACCAGGGCCGGTCGGTCAGGCCCTGGGCCGCCGTCGCCGTCTCCGCCGCGTGCCGCAGCCCGGCCGACGCGGCCGCCCAGCCGCCGGCCACCCCGACGACCACGACCGGAAGCGGGGAGCCCGGCCGCTGCATCCCGGCGCGCTCCACGCCCGCCCGCAGCGCCGCCGCCACCCGGTCCGCGACCGCCGCCCGCTCCGACTCCGAGCGCAGCCCCAGCAACACCAGCACCCGGCCCTCCACCGGCCGGACGCCCAGCAGCACCGGCACTCCGACCGCGGCCAGTTCCTCGGAGACCGCCCGCGCCAGCACCGCCCAGCCCCCGCCGGGGGAGAGGGTGTCCCCGATCCGCATCACCACGGGCAGCAGCGGGCTGTCGCCGGGCTTGAAGCCTAGGACCCGGGCCTGCGCCGGGGCGTCCTCCGCCGCGATCCGGCCCTCGGCGAGATCGGTGAGAAAGTCGCCGCGCCCGCGTGCCGCCAGCTCCTCCTCCTGCCGGGCCTGCATCAGCACCACGGCCAGGATGCCGGCGGCCCGTTCGGCGGCGATCCGGTGCACCGGCGCCAGTGCGGAGCGGACCGGCAGCAGCACAAGGCGGGCGCGCACCGAGCCCGCCGTACCGGGGCCGCCGCCGGGCACGTCCACCAGCACCGAACCGGCGGGCGGCGGTGCCTCCTTGTGCGGGCCGCGCAACCCCTCCCACACCTGCAGCGGGTCCGCGCCCTCGGGCCCGGCCCCCGCCGCGTACAGCAGCCGGCCGTCGGCCGTCTCCAGGAACACCGGGTTGCCGCTGAAGTCGGCCAGGATGCCCAGCACCTGCGGTACCCCGCCGCCGCCCAGCAGGGCCTCGGTGCAGCGCCGGTGCACCTCCTCCGCGCGCTGGAGCAGTGCGTAGTGGCCGTTGACGATCTCGGTGTGGATCTCCTCGGTCACCGTCACGAACGGCACCTCGCGGTGCAGCTGCACCAGCGGCAGACCGGCCGCCCGGGCCGTGTCCACCAGGGCGGCGGGCAGCCGGCTGAACCGCGGGCCCAGCTCCACCACCAGGGCGGCGATCCCCCGCTCGGCCAGGGTCCGCACGAACGCCCGCTGCTCGGCCGGGCGGGTGCCCAGGCCGTAGCCGGTGGTGAGCAGCAGCTCCCCGCCCTTGAGCAGCGAGGCGATGTTCGGCACCTCGCCCGCGTGCACCCAGCGCACGGTGCGGCCGAGCCGGTCCGCGCCCGCGAGGACCTCCGGCAGCCCGCTGCGCAGCCCGGGCAGCTCCAGCGCCCGCTGCACGGTGATGCCGGCGCCCTGGGTGTCGAATCGGTGGTCCGTACGGCTGTCCATGCTGCGGACGCTACCTGCGCGCACGTTCCGGCGACATCTCCGCGGGGTCACGGCGGTGATCACCGGGCCCTGGGTCGGCTTCGAGTCGACCGCCATGTACGGCGAGGAGTCCCGCGACCCCAAGCGGGTCATCCCGCGCGCGACCCTCGTCTCCGTCGTCGGCGTCGGCCTGTTCTACATCTACGTCTCCTGGATGACCATCGCCGGCAACGGCCTGAAGGGCTCGGTGAAGGTCTCCGCCGGCGCGAGCCCGCTCGACCTGTTCTTCGACCCCGCGCACACCTTCATCGGCGCCTGGGCCGTCGACGCCTTCCAGTGGCTGCTCATCACCGGCTCGTTCGCCTGCGGAATGGCCTTCCACCGGTGCGCGGCCCGCTGTCTGTACGCCATCGGCCGCGAGGGCTTCCTGTACCCCGCCCTGGACCGCACCCACCCGCGGCACGGCTCGCCGTACCTCGTGTCCTTCGTGCAGTCCGTCATCGCCGTCGTCCTCGTCGCCGCCCTGAGCTGACCGCCGGCGGCTCAGACGGGCCTGATGTTGTGGTTGAAGCGGAACACGTTGTCGGGGTCGTAGCGCCGCTTCACCTTCTCCAGGCGCAGGGTGTTCCCGGCGCCCAGGCCCGCCCGCACCCGCTCGGGGCCCTCGTCGCCGATGAAGTTGAGGCAGACGGCGCCCGAGCTCCACGGCCGCAGCGCGGCGCGCACGTCTTGCACCCAGGCGATCGCCCGCTCGTCGTCGGCCGGGTCCGCCCAGATCCCGAACGGGTGCGCGGCCCAGGGGGCGTCCCGGTACGGCACCGGGTAGGCGTGCGGGCCGGCGGCGATCGCCCCGCCCTGCGGGAACAGGATGTGCCGGGTGCGGGTCGGCACCGGCATGCTGTCCGCGCGGGCGCAGAAGACGTCCACCGACTCGTCCGGCAGCCCGGTCAGACACTCCGCCGACCAGTGGTTCCGCAGTCCGGGCGGGGCGTCGAGCATGCACTGCACATCGGCGTACGGGATGTCACCGGCCAGCTCCACCTCGTGCGGCAGCGCGAGCAGCGGCTCCGCGAGCTTGCGCAGCTCGTCCTCGCCACCCGCGTACGTCAGCAGCACCGCGCACATCAGCGTGCCCACCAAATGCTCCGGCATGAACTCCTCGGGCGGGCCGGTCAGGTACAGCACCGCACCGCCCAGCTCGTCGGGCCCGCCGTCGATGACATCGCGGAAGACACGCACCGCGCCGGGGCCGGCCTCCGGCAGGAAAAGCAGCAGGACGACGGAGAACTCCGGCAGTTCGTGCAGCTGCAGGGTGAGCGCGGTGGCGATGCCGAAGTTGCCGCCCCCGCCGTGCAGCGCCCAGAACAGCTCCGGGTTCTCGTCCGCGCTCGCGTGCACCCGCTCGGCGTCCGCTGTCACCAGTTCGACGCCGAGGAGGTTGTCGACGGCGAGGCCGAAGGCCCGGTCCAGCCAGCCGGTGCCGCCGCCGAGGACGCAGCCGCCGACGCCGGTGGTGGAGGCCCGCCCGCCGGTCGTCGCGAGCCCGAACGGCTGGGTCGCCCGGTCCAGATGGCTCATCATGGCTCCGCCCTCGACCCGTACGGCCTCCGCCAGCGGATCGACCGTCACCTCGTGCATCCGGCGCAGATCCACCACGATCGCGCCGTCGCCCAGCGCCGTACCGGCCACGCTGTGGCCGCCGCCGCGCACCGCGATGTGTAGGTCCAACTCCCTGCCGAAGCGCACGGCCCGCACCACGTCGGTGGCGTCCGCGCACTGGGCGATCACCGCCGGCCGCCGGTCGATCATCGCGTTGAAGACCGTACGGGCCTCGTCGTAACCCGTGTCCCCGGGGGCGAGCACCGCACCGACCAGATCCTCGCGCAGCGCGGCGAGAGCCGTGCCCGCCTTCGAGAGAGAAGCCATGGCCGCCCCCTTCCGGAACAGGGGCTGTCGTTCGCTTCCAGAATAGGCGGGGCACGGTCACCGGGTCGTGCGGAGGTTTCCGCGGCTCTCGGGCAGGAAGACTCATGCCTGTCATGCTCGTCGGGGGGGGCGGGGGAGAGACATGGACGAAGATGACGTGCTGGCGGCTGCCGTCGCCGTACAGCCGTATCTCGGCGAACTCGCAGGCGACGAAGCCGAACAGATCGAGCGGGAGCTGGCGGAGCTACTGGTGCGCGCGGCTGCGGGCGAGCCGGTCAAGGTGCCGCTGCTGACACTGCTGTCGCGGAATCCCGCGACGCGGGACTGGCTACGCCGGGCACTGACGGTTCCCCGCGAGTACCGGGCGTTCCAGCCGCTGGCCGGGACCGCGGACGTGCCTGGGCTGCGGTACGTGTGCCCCAGGTGCGGGCTCGAGTGGTACCGGTTCAGCGTGCTGGATCCGGTCCCGGTGTGCGATACGGACGAGATCCGCTACGAGCGTGCGTCCTGATGCTCGCCAAGTTCGGGGAGAAGACCGGCGAGGGTCTCGCCGCGCAGATGGTGCTCCGGCTGCTCACCCCGGCGGGCATCTTCTGGGCGGGCGGACTGGCGGCCTGGGCGAGCCGGCTCGGCTCCGACGGGGTCCGCCGGGCCGGACGGTGGTTCGCGGAGCTGGCCGCCGTCCTGCAGATCACCGCGGTCCTCGCCGCGGTCCTCGCGGTCCTCGTCTCGGCGGTCGTCGCGGAGAAGCTCTCGCTCCCGCTGCTGCGGCTCCTGGAGGGATACTGGCCCGGACGGACCGGCGAACGCGCGGCGCGACGGCTGCACGCCCGCCGGGAGCGAGACCAGCGCGAGGCTGCAACCCTCGACCGGGCCAGGCGCCGGGGCGGCCTGTCCGCCTGTGAGGCCCGCGACCTGGCCCGACTCCAGGCCCGGCTGCGCAACGCGCCCGGCCTCCTCGATCAGACCATGCCCACGCGACTCGGCAACCGGCTGCGCGCCGCCGAACTCCGGCCCAAAGCCAAGCACGGCCTGGACGTCGTGGCGTGCTGGCCGCACCTCTGGCTGGTGCTGGACGACTCGACACGCGCCGAACTGGTCCAGTGCCGGACCGAGCTCGACTCGGCCGTGCGAGCGTACTGGTGGAGCCTCGCACTGATCCTGTGGACCCCGCTGGCCTGGTGGGAGCTGCCGCTGGCGCTGCTGCTGGCCGTCCTGATCTACCACGGATGGCTGCTCGGCGCCGCCGGCGATCACGGCGACCTGACCGAGGCCGCCTTCGACCTGCACTCGGCCCGCCTCTACACCGCCCTCGGTTGGACACCGCCGTCCCGGCCGGACCCGGCGAAGGGCGAGGAACTGACCCGCTGGTTGTGGCAGGGCCTGGCTCCGGGAGACGCATGATGGACGAACCACTCGGCGGGCTGGAGGCCCTGATCGGCGATCTCTGTCTGGCGCCGAGCTGGCGGGAGACGGCGCGCCTGATCGACCGCTATCCGGTCCTGCTCACCGACCGGACCGACGCGCTCCTCGCCGCGCTGACCGACGCGGAACCCGACGAGGGGCGCCGTCGCATGCTCACCGACCACAGGGAGCTGCTGCACGGTGTCCGGGAAGCCGGCACGGACCGGACTCTGCTGCGGTTCTCCCTCGCCAAGACCGAGGCGGGCGGCGAGGAGGACTTCGACCACGTGACCGCGCAGGTGATCGCGTTCACCGACGCCCCCCGCTCACAGAGCCTGCGCCTGCTGGAGAAGTACCCGCTGCTGCTGCATCCGGCCGTCCCCGACATCATCCGCCGGCTCACCGAAGCGGCGGACGCGGACGGAGACCCGTTCGCCGAGGGTCTGCGACGTGTCGGGCGACTGCTCGACCGGGCCCGCGAGGCCGGCGGTCTGCGGGCGCTCGCGGAAGTGTCCGTGACGGATTACCTCGCCTGCGACGAGAACCGCCTGCGAGAACTGATCGCCTCGTGGCCCGAACTGCGCGACCCCGTCGCGGGGCAGATCCTGGCCGAGAAGGCACGACGGGCGCGACGCCGTGAACGGAAGAACATCGAGACCAGGTCGGCGGTGTGGCGTGAGTTCACCGCGACGTACGACGAGGGCCGGGTCCTGGACCTGCGGACGTGGGAGGCGCTGACCGACGACAGCCGCATCGCCCTGGTCGCCCGGTACCTGGCGGCCTCGCCGTCCGACCTGAGCGGGATCCTGCGCGCACATCCGGAACTGGGCGAAGGCGGCAGCACGACGTTCGCCTTCCTGGAGCGCATACGCCGGGCCATGGCGGAGGACGACCAGCCCGGCGCGGTCCGGTGCGCCTTCCGGATGGTCGTCGCCTCCCGTGCGCGGGGCGGAACCGACGCGCCGGAAGTGCCGGCCGGCGGTGAGCAGCAACTCACCGAGGCCCTGACGGCCTTTCTGAACGTCGACGAGGCGGGGGCCCTCCGCGGTTTGGTCGACGCGTACCCCACCGTGCTGGTCAGCGCGCTCGCGGCGGACATCCTCACGGTCACCGGCCTGGTGCCGGATCTGAGCCGCGCCGGGATCGTGGAGGGCTGCCTGCGGGACGGTGTCGCCGAGACGTTCGCGGACGTCGGGGCGGATGCCGACGGATCACGTTCGGTGGACACCCTCCACCGGCTCGCCACCGAATCCTTCGACACCTACCAGCGGACCCGGCGCCCCGCCGACCGGGTCACGGCGGCCGTCCTGGCCGAAGCGGCCGCCCTGCTCCTTCCGGACGGAAGCGAGGAACGGGCAACCGCCTTCGGATACGCCGGCGAGATCCGGCTGCTGGCCGCCTTCGTCACAGGCGTGCCCTACGAGCTGGACAAGGCGGTCGGACACCTCACCGCGGCCCTGGAATACGCCCCAGGGACAGGGCGCCGCTTCCAGGACCGGATCAACGCCGCCTCCGCGCTCCGCACCCGCGCCGCTCGTCACGGGACCGTCGAAGACCTCGACCGGGCCGTCGATCTGCTGGACCAGGCGCTCGCCGAGGAGCGCACCGGGCCGGGAGGACGGGAGCAGGCGGCGCTGCTGATGGTGGCGGCCCTCAAGGAGCGCGGCGAGGCCCTGCGTTCCGTCGGAGATCTCGATCATGCGCTGCATTTCATCGAGCAGGCGCCGTCCGCTCGGCGACGGTGGCTACGGCGTGAGGTGCTGGAAGCCCGCGGAGACGTGACCGGCGACTACAGCCGCCTGCTGGCCCTCCTCAGGGCCGAGGCGCAGAAGGCGCCCGACGACTTCGACGTCCGTTACCGGCTGGGTGCGGCACTCCTCCATGCCGGCAGGTTCCACTCGATCTTCGCCACTGGCACTGATGTCCACCCGTTCGATGAAGCGCTGGTGGAGCTGCGCGCCGCCGTCGGTCTCGCCTCGACCGAGGACGAGACCCTGAGGGCCGGACTCCGCCTCACCGAGCTCCGGGAACGGCTTGTCGTGAGCAGGGGTGTCGCACCCGCGACCATGCTGGGGTCGGCGCAGGCGATGCTGAGGCTGGCCCGCCACGCCGAGTCTGCGTGGCTGCCGGATGCGCTCCTCCTGCTGGCCCGGGCGTTCCTGCTGCGGGCACGCGTGAGCGGCGATCCTGCCGATCTACGACGCGCACGGGACCAACTGGACGCGCTCGCGGAGTCGAACCCGTCGACGGAGGTCGCGCGTCGGCATGTGCAGGAATCGGTCCAGGTGCTGCGGCTCACGTTCGAGCTGACCGGTGATCGTGATGCGCTGGACCAGGCCATCGAGCTGGCCGAGTCCCGGCTGTCGCCGAGCGAACCGATCGAGTTCAACGAGCTGGCCCTGCTGTACGCCGAGCGCGTCCACATCACCGGCAGCGCCGCCGACATCGACCGGGCCGTCGACGCCGCCCAGCGCGCACTGGACCTGCTGAAACCGGGCAGCTGGGACTGGCGGAGCGGGGCGATGAGCCTGGGCAACCGGCTCATGACGCGGGCCACGATGCTGTGGAACCGCGCAGACGCCGACTTGGCTGTCGACATCCTTCGCCGGGTCGTCGCGAGCCGACCGGACGCGCGCACCGCGGAGATCCATGCGAAGGCGCTCACCAATCTCGGCAGCGCGCTGTACATCCGTTACGAGCTGTCCGGCGACACCGACGATCTGGTGGAGAGCGTGCGGATCTCCGGCGAAGCCTGCGAGCTGACCGACCCCGCGGCGCCGAGGCGCGCCCGGCGTCTGTTCAACTACGCCGGCGCCCTGCGGGAGCTGGCTCTGCGCAGCCATGATCCGGAAAGCCTGGACACGGCCGTCTCCGTGTACGAACAGGCGATCGACCTGGTCGGCAATGACGCCTT
The DNA here is from genome assembly GCF_055607665.1 of Streptomyces sp. NPDC036984. NCBI lineage: Bacteria > Bacillati > Actinomycetota > Actinomycetes > Kitasatosporales > Streptomycetaceae > Streptomyces > Streptomyces sp. NPDC036984. The sequence continues at coordinate 102,268 of NZ_JBVJRL010000024.1, read as the reverse complement.
CCGTGACACCTACAAGGCGGGGCTGCTCGGCGCCCTGCAGCACCGGGACGTGTACCGGGACCGACTCGTCACGCTGGCCACGGACGTACTGGACACCTCCGACGCGCCTCGCCAGGTCATCCTGGCCGCGCACGTGCTCGGCAACGCTCACGCGGAACTCGGCCAGTGGGAAGCAGCAGCCGCCGCCTACCGGTGCGGCCTGGAGAAGCTGGCCGTCGCCGTACGCGTCGAGCCCCTGCGCGGTCACCGCCAGGGCTGGCTCCGCTCCGGACACGGGCTGCCCGTGAGCGCCGCCCTCGCGCTGACCCACCTCGGACGGCACGGGGAAGCCGCCGAGACACTGGAACGCGGGCGGGTCATCCTGCTCGACCGGGCCCTCGAACGCGCCACGGCCGACCTCGCCCGCCTCCGCGCCGACGGCCACGACGACTTGGCCGACCAGTGGGAAGCCCTCGACCGCACGATGGCCGCGCTGGAGGCCGCCGAGCAGCACGCGGAGGAGGCCATCCATGCCTGGGCCGGCCTGTCGACCCGCATGACCGAGGCCCTGGCAGCCCAGTCCGGACTCCTGGCCACCATCCGCGCCCTGTCCGGCCACACCGGGTTCCTGCGCGTGGACACCGCCCTCCCGGCCGCCGCGGCCGACCGAGGGCGACCGCTCGTCTACCTCGCATCCGCGTACCAGACCGGTTTCGCGCTGATCGTGCGAGGCCCCGACGACGTCACCGCCGTGTGGCTGCCCGGCCTCACCGACGACCGCCTGACGGACGAGCTGACCCGGTTCGAGCGGGAACAGTCCTTCGACGCCCTGCTCACCTGGCTGTCGGACGCCGTGTTCACCCCCCTCGCCGAGGTGCTCGGCGAGCGCTGCACGCTCGTGCCCGTCGGTCTGCTGGGGCAGCTCCCGCTGCACGCCGCCGTCCCGGACCTGACGGTGGCCTACGCCCCCAGCGCGCGCATGCTCGCCCTCGCCCGAGCCGACGCCGCCCGCACGGAGTTCCATGACGTGCTGGCCGTCGCCGACCCGTCCGGCACCTCTCTCGCACCGCTGCCCGCAGCACGGCTCGAAGCCGAGGTGGTGGCAGCCGTCTTCGCGGACCACAGGCCCCCGCTGATCGGAGACGCCGCCACGCGCACGGCCGTAAGAGCCCAGGCGCCGGCCGCCGGCGTCCTGCACATCGCAGGCCACGGTCACGCTTCGCGGCAGAGTCCGCTCGACAGCGGCCTGGTCATGGCCGACGGGGAGATGCTGACCGCCCGTGACCTGGCCGAGGGCGGGCTCCGTGCCCGCCTGGTGGTCCTCTCGGCGTGCGAGAGCGGCGTCGCGGGAGCCGACCTCCCCGACGAGGTCATCGGTCTGCCCACCGGACTGCTCCACGCCGGTGCGTCAGCGGTCCTGGCCGCCATGTGGCGCGTCCCCGACGCCGACGCCCTGCTCTTCACCGTCGTGTTCTACGACGCCTGGCGCCGGCGGAACCTGGATCCCGCCGACGCCCTCACCGCCGCCCGGACGTGGCTGCGCACCACGACGGACGGTGAGAAGACGCAGTACTTCGCCGCTCTCATGGATGACCCCGCCTCCTGGCTCCCGCGTCCGGTCGCCGAGCGCTGCTGGGAACACCTGATCCTCAACGACCCCGGCGCCCGCACGCACGCCGACCCGGCTCTGTGGGCCGCCTTCGCGTACCACGGCGCCTGAGAACCGCCGAGGAGCAGGCCGCCCCCGCAGCCGCTCAGCCGCCGTACGCCCCCGAAGCGGTCAGCCGCAGGGCTGTGTCGATCAGCGGAACGTGGCTGAACGCCTGGGGGAAGTTGCCCACCTGGCGCTTCAGCCGCGGGTCCCATTCCTCGGCGAGCAGACCGAGGTCGTTGCGCAGCGCGAGGAGCTTCTCGAACAGCTTGCGGGCCTCGTCCACCCGGCCGATCATCGCCAGGTCGTCCGCCATCCAGAACGAGCAGGCCAGGAAGGCGCCCTCGTCACCCGGCAGGCCGTCGACGCCCGCGTTCTCGCCCTCCGTCGGGTAGCGCAGGATGAACCCGTCCGAGGTGGACAGCTCGCGCTGGATCGCCTCGATCGTGCCGATCACCCGCTTGTCGTCCGGCGGCAGGAAGCCCATCTGGGGGATGAGCAGCAGGGAGGCGTCCAGCTCCCGCGAGCCGTAGGACTGGGTGAAGGTGTTGCGCTCCTTGTCGTAGCCCTTCTCGCACACGTCCCGGTGGATGTCGTCGCGCAGCTCGCGCCAGCGCTCCAGCGGGCCGTCGGCGTCACCGGACTCGATCAGCTTGATCGTGCGGTCCACGGCGACCCAGGCCATGACCTTGGAGTGCACGAAGTGCCGGCGCGGGCCGCGCACCTCCCAGATTCCCTCGTCCGGCTCCTGCCAGTGGTCCTCCAGGTAGCGGATCAGCTTCAGCTGGAGCAGCGAGGCGTAGTCGTTGCGGGCCAGGCCGGTCATGTGGCCCAGGTGCAGGGCCTCGGTGACCTCGCCGTAGACGTCCAGCTGGAGCTGGTGCGCGGCGCCGTTGCCGACCCGGACCGGGGCGGAGTTCTCGTAGCCGGGCAGCCAGTCCAGCTCGGCCTCGCCCAGCTCGCGCTCGCCGGCGATGCCGTACATGATCTGGAGGTTCTCCGGGTCGCCGGCGACCGCGCGCAGCAGCCACTCGCGCCAGGCGCGGGCCTCCTCGCGGTAGCCCGTGCGCAGCAGCGAGGACAGGGTGATCGCCGCGTCCCGCAGCCAGGTGTAGCGGTAGTCCCAGTTGCGCACACCCCCGATGTCCTCCGGCAGGGAGGTGGTGGGCGCCGCGACGATGCCACCCGTAGGGGCGTACGTCAGCGCCTTCAGGGTGATCAGGGAGCGGACCACCGCCTCGCGGTACGGCCCGTGGTACGTGCAGTGCTCGACCCACTCGCGCCAGAAATCCTCCGTGGCCTCCAGCGAGGCCTCCGGCTCCGGCAGCGGCGGCGGCTCCTTGTGCGAGGGCTGCCACGAGATCGTGAACGCGATCCGGTCACCCGGGGCGACCGTGAAGTCGGCGTACGTCGTGAGCGCCTTGCCGTAGGTCTCGGCCTCCGTGTCGAACCACACCGAGTCCGGCCCGGCCACGGCCACCGTGCGGCCCTCGTGCTTGTGCACCCAGGGCACGACCCGGCCGTAGGAGAACCGCATCCGGAGGGCGGAGCGCATCGGCACCCGGCCGGTGACGCCCTCCACGATCCGGATCAGCTGCGGGGCGCCGTCACGCGGGGGCATGAAATCGGTCACGCGCACGGTGCCGCGCGGGGTGTCCCACTCCGATTCCAGGATCAGAGAGTCGCCGCGGTAGCTGCGCCGGGCGGCCACGGGCGGCTTGGCGTCGGCGGCGTGCGCCGGGCCGAGCCGCCAGAACCCGTGTTCCTCGGTGCCCAGCAGGCCGGCGAAGATGGCATGCGAGTCGAAGCGCGGCAGGCAGAGCCAGTCCACCGTGCCGTCACGGCAGACCAGCGCCGCTGTCTGCATGTCTCCGATGAGTGCGTAGTCTTCGATGCGCCCGGCCACGTGCAACTCCAGTCGAACGGCCACGTCACACCCCCGCGCAGGGGGCTGTCGCTAGTGCGGTCAAGGGATCGTTGTTGTGCGTCGTTGAGCGGTGAAGCAAAGCAGCCCGCCGAGCCCTGAGGCAACACGACAGTCCTTGCTCAACGAACTGCCGCGCTCTCGTTGTTCCGGGTGATGCAGCGGGGGTGTGCCGTCGTTCCGGCCGGGCTCGGCAGCGAGTGTCCGAGCAGGATACGACGCACGTAGATGATGTGCGTGCCGCTCCGGGCAACCGGTGTGGGCCGAACGAGTGAGCGCCGGGTGGGAACCGTGTGGCCGGACAGTGCTGAGAGTGACATGGGTGACTGCTGTGAAGCCCGCCTGTGCCCGGGCGAGCGCGGAGCGTGGCCGGAAGCCATCTCCTCCAGGCGCTGATACCCTGGTAGCCCGTGGACCGGTGGGAGACAAACCCCCGAACCGCAGCGACGGCACCCCCGGAAAGCCTCCGGGCCGACAGCCGCACCGCATCACAGACAGCGACCACGGGAGCCCCCTCTTGGCCATGCCGCCCACGGCTTTTCGAAGCAACACAGCCACGACGACCAAGCACATCTTCGTCACCGGGGGTGTCGCCTCCTCGCTCGGCAAGGGTCTGACCGCCTCCAGCCTGGGCATGCTGCTCAAGGCGCGGGGTCTGCGTGTCGTGATGCAGAAGCTGGACCCGTACCTGAACGTCGACCCGGGCACGATGAACCCCTTCCAGCACGGTGAGGTGTTCGTCACCAACGACGGCGCCGAGACCGACCTGGACATCGGCCACTACGAGCGCTTCCTCGACCGCGACCTGGACGGCACCGCCAACGTCACCACCGGCCAGGTGTACTCCACGGTGATCGCCAAGGAGCGCCGCGGCGAGTACCTGGGCGACACCGTGCAGGTCATCCCGCACATCACCAACGAGATCAAGCACCGCATCCGGCGCATGGCCACCGACGAGGTGGACGTGGTCATCACCGAGGTCGGCGGCACGGTCGGTGACATCGAGTCCCTGCCGTTCCTGGAGACCGTCCGCCAGGTGCGGCACGAGGTCGGCCGGGACAACGTCTTCGTCGTGCACATCTCCCTGCTGCCGTACATCGGCCCGTCGGGTGAGCTGAAGACCAAGCCGACCCAGCACTCGGTGGCCGCGCTCCGGAACATCGGTATCCAGCCCGACGCGATCGTGCTGCGCTGCGACCGCGAGGTCCCGACCGCGATCAAGCGGAAGATCTCGCTGATGTGCGACGTGGACGAGGCGGCCGTGGTGGCCTGCCCGGACGCCCGCTCGATCTACGACATCCCCAAGGTCGTGCACACCGAGGGCCTGGACGCCTACGTCGTGCGCAAGCTCGACCTGCCGTTCCGGGACGTGGACTGGACGACCTGGGACGACCTGCTGGACCGCGTCCACAACCCCGACCACGAGGTCACCCTCGCGCTGGTCGGCAAGTACATCGACCTGCCCGACGCCTACCTGTCGGTCACCGAGGCGCTGCGCGCCGGCGGCTTCGCCAACCGCGCCCGGGTGAAGATCAAGTGGGTGACCTCCGACGACTGCAAGACCCCGGCCGGGGCCAAGGCCCAGCTGTCGGACGTGGACGGCATCTGCATCCCCGGCGGTTTCGGTGACCGCGGGGTGCTGGGCAAGGTCGGCGCGATCCGCTACGCCCGGGAGAACAAGATCCCGCTGCTGGGTCTGTGCCTGGGCCTCCAGTGCATCGTGATCGAGGCCGCCCGCAACCTGGCCGACATCCCCGACGCCAACTCCACCGAGTTCGACCCGGCCACCGCCCACCCGGTGATCTCCACCATGGCCGAGCAGCTGGACATCGTGGCCGGCGAGGGCGACATGGGCGGAACGATGCGCCTGGGCATGTACCCGGCCAAGCTCGCCGAGGGTTCCATCGTCCGCGAGGTCTACGACGGCAAGGAATACGTCGAGGAGCGCCACCGCCACCGCTACGAGGTCAACAACGCCTACCGCGCGGAACTGGAGAAGAAGGCCGGCATCGTCTTCTCCGGCACCTCCCCCGACGGCAAGCTCGTCGAGTACGTGGAGTACCCGCGGGACGTCCACCCGTACCTGGTCGCGACCCAGGCGCACCCCGAGCTGCGCTCCCGGCCGACCCGCGCGAACCCGCTCTTCGCCGGCCTGGTGAAGGCCGCCGTCGAGCGGAAGAATTCCAAGTAACACACCAGTTGTACGGTGGCCGGGGTGCATACCTTCAAAGGTGAGCACCCCGGTTTTCTTTGTGACCGGACTTTGGCACAGCGTGTGGAGGGACAGGGCATGACGATCAAGGACACCCCCGAGGAGTGGGAGATCCGGGCGACGGACACCCCCTTCGTGGGCAACAAGACCTCCGTCCGCACGGACGACGTGGTCATGCCCGACGGCTCGGTGGTCCGCCGCGACTACCAGGTCCACCCCGGCTCGGTCGCCGTCCTCGCCCTGGACGAGGAGGACCGGGTCCTGCTGATCAACCAGTACCGGCACCCGGTACGGCACAAGCTGTGGGAGATCCCGGCCGGCCTGCTCGACGTGCCCGGCGAGAACCCGCTGCACGCCGCACAGCGGGAGCTGTACGAGGAGGCGCACGTCAAGGCCGAGGACTGGCGGGTGCTGACCGACGTGTACACCACCCCCGGCGGCTGCGACGAGGCCGTACGGATCTTCCTCGCCCGGGATCTGTCCGAGGCCGACGGGGAGCGCTTCGCGGCGGAGCACGAGGAGACCGACATGCAGCACACGCGCGTGCCGGTCGAGGAGCTGGTACGCCGGGTCCTGGCCGGAGACGTGCACAACAACTGCCTGGTCGTCGGGGTGCTCTCCCTGGTGGCGGCCCGCAGCGGGGACGGCGTCGACGCGCTGCGGCCCGCCGACGCGCCCTGGCCGGCACGCCCCTTCGCGTCCTGACCCCACCCGCCCGGCGTACTGGTGTGACCATCGCCTGATCCGATCGGGCGATGTGCGCGCCGCGCTCCTCCGGGAACGTCGCAGAGCGTCAACTAGGCTCTTCACGCCCGTACCGGAAGACACCGGCGGGCTTGCGCGTGCGGTGGGACGGGAGTGTGGCCCGTGACGGATCAGGCGGTGGACCCAGACGGTGCGGAGCTGTCCGCGCAGCCGGTCACGGAGGACCGTTTCCTGGGCCGTACCCGGGAGCTGAAGGAGCTGCGCGCCGACATCGAGCGCGCCGGCCTGGACACCCTCTCCGGCCGCAAGGCCCCCCGCGCGCGCGTGCTCCTGATCGCGGGCCGCCCCGGCTCCGGCCGGACCAGCCTCGCCGAGGAACTCGTCCGGCAGGTCGCCGGCCGCTACCCCGACGGAGTGCTGCGGGCCCGGCTCGCCGAGCCCGACGGCACCCCGGTGCCCGTCGCACAGGCCGCCCGCGACCTGCTCGCCGCCCTGGGGCTGCCCGCACCCGCCGGAGCCGCCGAGGACGACCTCACCGCGGCCCTGCGCACCGCCCTCGCCGGCCGGCGCACGCTGCTGCTGCTGGACGACGCGGCCGGCGCAGACCAGGTCGACGCGCTGCTCCCGGACGCCCCCGACTGCCTGGTGGTGGCCGTGTCCTCGGGCCCGCTCACCGGCATCGCGGACGTCCGGCCCTGCACGCTGGGCGGCCTGGACACCAAGTCCGCGGTGGAGCTGCTCACCGGCTACACCGGCTCGGTCCGGATCACCGTCGACCCGCGCTCCGCGGAGAGCCTGGTGGAGGCCTGCCAGGGGCACCCGGCCGCGCTGGCGCTGGCCGGCGGCTGGCTCGCCGCCCGCCCCCAGGCCGCCGTCTCCGACCTCGCCAAGCGGATGCACGCGTACACCGAGGAGGGCGCGGACGGCGCCGACGGCACCCCGCTGGTCCGCGTCTTCCGGCTCGTGTACGACCAGCTGCCCGCCCAGTCCGCCCGGATGCTGCGACTGCTCAGCCTCGCCCCGGCCGGCCTGGCCGACCCGCACACCGCCTCGGCGCTGGCCGGTTGCTCGGTCGACGGCGCCCGCACCACCCTGGACGACCTCGTCGCCCACGGCCTGCTGCGCGCGGTGGACTCCCCGCTGCCCCAGTACGAGGTGCCCGGCTGCCTGTACCCGCTGCTGCGCGCCTCGGCCGAGAGCCAGGAGCGGGCCTCGGAGCTCCAGCTCGCCCGGGCCCGGATGCTGGAACGGACGGTACGGCTGCTCCAGTCCTGCCGGGCGATCACCGAGACGGACAGCCCGCAGGCCCGGGAGAAGCTGAACGGCATGCCCCGCGCGCTGCGCTTTCCGACCCCGCGGGCCGCCGCCGACTGGCTGCGCATCCGGCGGCCCGCCCTGCTGGCCTGCGCGCGGCTCGCGGTGGCCGACGGGGAGCTGGACACCCTCGCCCGCCGTCTGATGTCCCAACTGGTCAGGGCCGTGGCGGCGCATGTCGGCACGCAGGCCGCGGCACCCGACCTGTACGGCGTACACCGCCTCGTCCTGGACGTCGCCGAGCGGCGCGGCCTGCCCCGGGAGAAGGCCGCGGCCCTGCTGAACCTGGGTGATCTGGACGCGCAGACCGGGCGCACCCGGGACGCGCTGGCCCGCTACCGGGCCGCGCTGGACGCCGGACGCGAGGCGAACGACCCGTATGCGACCGGCCGCGCGATGGAATCCGTAGGTGGCGCCTACCAGGAGCTGGGGGACCACGACCGGGCCGCCGACTGGTTCGGCCGGGCGCTGGCCGAGCGACTGGCCCGGGGCGAGCATCCCGAGGCCGCCCGGCTGTACGGCCGGATCGCCACCGCCCACACCTACGCCGGCCGCTACGGCGAGGCGCTCAGGAACTGGCGGGCCGCTCTCGCCGGCTACCGCCGGGGCGGCGATGTCACCGCCAGTGCACGGGCGTTGAGCGAGATCGCCCGGGTGCAGGAGTACGCGGGGCGGCCCGAGGAGTCGCTGCGCACCTGCCAGGAGGCCGTGGAGTGGGCGCGGCGCGCCGAGGACGTCCGGCTCCAGGCCGCGCTCCAGCTGCGGCTCGCCGACACTCTGGACCGCCTCGGCGACCCGGCGGCGGCCCGCCTGCACCGCGCTGCGGCGGAGCGCATGCTGGGTGAGGAACCGCCGGAGGACGAGGAAACACCGGAACACGACGCTGAAGCCTGCGAAATCCGCACTCCATCCAGCGAAGATTGATGCAATGAAAGGCTAGACAGCCGGAACACCTTCATTAGACTGGCTCTGCCGCACGTTCTCTGCGGTGTCTCCCGGTATGCCCCCGCATGTCTGGGTACGTCTGTAATGCACCCCCATACCCTCTGAGCCAAGGACCGTGATCGACGTGAAGGTCGGCATCCCCCGCGAGGTCAAGAACAACGAGTTCCGGGTGGCCATCACCCCCGCCGGTGTGCACGAGCTGGTGCGCAACGGGCACCAGGTCGTCGTCGAGCGGGGCGCCGGCGTCGGCTCCTCGATCACGGACGAGGAGTACGTCTCCGCCGGTGCCGCGATCCTCGACACCGCCGACGAGGTGTGGGCCACCGCCGACCTGCTGCTCAAGGTCAAGGAGCCCATCGCGGAGGAGTACCACCGCCTCCGCAAGGACCAGATCCTCTTCACCTACCTGCACCTGGCCGCCTCCAAGGAGTGCACGGACGCGCTCATCGAGTCCGGCACCACGGCCATCGCCTACGAGACCGTCGAGCTGCCGAACCGCGCCCTGCCGCTGCTCGCCCCGATGTCCGAGGTCGCGGGCCGGCTGGCCCCGCAGGTCGGCGCCTACCACCTGATGCGCGCGGCCGGCGGCCGTGGCGTGCTGCCCGGCGGTGTCCCGGGCGTGACCCCGGCCAAGGCCGTGGTCATCGGCGGCGGGGTCTCCGGCTGGAACGCCACCCAGGTCGCCGTCGGCATGGGCTTCGACGTGACCCTGCTGGACCGCGACATCAACAAGCTGCGCGAGGCCGACAAGATCTTCGGTACGAAGGTCAAGGCGATCATGTCCAACTCCTTCGAGCTGGAGAAGGCCGTCCTCGACGCCGACCTCGTCATCGGTGCGGTCCTCATCCCGGGCGCCAAGGCCCCGAAGCTGGTCACCAACGAGCTGGTGTCCCGCATGAAGCCGGGAAGTGTCCTTGTCGACATCGCGATCGACCAGGGCGGCTGCTTCGAGGACTCCCGTCCCACCACGCACGCCGAGCCGACCTTCCGGGTCCACAACTCGGTCTTCTACTGCGTCGCCAACATGCCGGGCGCGGTGCCGAACACCTCCACCAACGCGCTCACCAACGCGACGCTGCCGTACATCGTCTCCCTCGCCAACAACGGCTGGGTGGAGGCGTTGCGCCGCGACCCGGCGCTCGCCAAGGGTCTCAACACCCATGACGGCAAGGTCGTTTACAAGGAGGTCGCCGAGGCCCACGGCTTGGAGCACGTCGAGCTCGAGTCCCTGCTCGGCTGACCCCTCGTCCAGCTGACGACCAGGTGAGTCACTAAGTCACCACCAGCCAAAAGGCGATTCGTCAACACGGCTCGTCAACCCCGCGCGCCCGGCCGGACCTTGCCCGACAAGGTCCGGCCGGATGTGTGTATGGTCACTTTGCGGCTCTCGGTCAACTCGCCTCGAACGTAACCCTTCGACCGATTCGCACACCGGTGAAACCTGCTGTGCGACGGCCGTACGCCCTTGACAGAGGGATGTTTCATTGCCGACACATCCGGCCGGGTCCGGCGGATTGTGTTGCTGCGGACCGCCGACACGCCATAGAGTCGCCAACCGTCGGCATGGTGCCACGCTGACCTTGTCTAGAAGTTTCCTGGTCACCAAGGAGGTAAGACGACTTGTGAATGAGTCGACATTTTCTCCCGGGGGTGGTCATCCAGGAATGCCGGTCCGGGGCCAGGGCCCCGCGGGATTCGAGGCTGTCGGCTCCGTCGCTGTGCGCACCTTCGCAGCCCACCAGAGTCCGAGTCCGCAGGCGGCCCGGACAGCACACCAGAGCATGGATGGCCATCACGTGAACGCCATGGCCGGCGACGGAAGTGGCGCGCCCCACAACCACTTCGCCGACTACGACGAACTGCCCGAGGGGCACTTCTACGACCCCGACGCCGAGTACGAGCCCGATCCCGAGTACGCGGCCACGCTCGCGCCCGACGCGGCCCGCCAGCGCCGTGAGCGCATCGGTCCGACCGGACGCCCGCTGCCGTACTTCCCGATCCCGGGCCCGCTGACCGACCACGGCCCCGCGACGATCATCGCGATGTGCAACCAGAAGGGCGGCGTCGGCAAGACGACGTCGACCATCAACCTGGGTGCCGCGCTCGCGGAGTACGGCCGGCGCGTGCTGCTCGTGGACTTCGACCCGCAGGGCGCGCTGTCGGTGGGTCTCGGCGTCAACCCCATGGAACTCGACCTGACGGTCTACAACCTGCTCATGGAGCGGGGCATGTCCGCGGACGAGGTCCTGCTGAAGACGGCGGTCCCGAACATGGACCTGCTGCCCTCCAACATCGACCTGTCGGCCGCCGAGGTCCAGCTGGTCTCCGAGGTCGCGCGCGAGTCGACGCTCCAGCGTGCGCTCAAGCCGCTGATGGACGACTACGACTACATCGTGATCGACTGTCAGCCCTCGCTCGGCCTGCTCACCGTCAACGCGCTGACGGCCGCTCACAAGGTGATCGTGCCGCTGGAGTGCGAGTTCTTCGCGCTGCGCGGTGTGGCCCTGCTGACCGAGACCATCGAGAAGGTCCAGGAGCGGCTCAACCCCGAGCTCGAACTGGACGGCATCCTCGCCACCATGTACGACTCGCGCACGGTCCACAGCCGCGAGGTGCTGGCCCGTGTGGTCGAGGCGTTCGACGACCACGTGTACCACACGGTCATCGGCCGCACGGTCCGCTTCCCGGAGACCACGGTCGCCGGTGAGCCGATCACGACGTACGCCTCCAACTCCGTCGGTGCCGCCGCCTACCGCCAGCTCGCCAGGGAGGTGCTCGCCCGGTGTCACGCCGAGTGAGTCTGCCGGGGGCCGACGAACTCTTCCGTACGACAGGGGGTATGGCGCTGCAGCCGTCGACTCCCCGGCGCGCGGCGGGCGGTGAGGCCCGGGTGCCGGCTCCCGCGGTGGAGAGCGACGAGGCGGCCGCCGCCGAGGACGCACCGCAGTCGGTGCCCGTGCAGGGCGGCGACGGAGATGGCGCCGAGCATGTGGCCGCGGAGGCCGAGCCGGCCGAGGCCGGCGAGTCCCGCAGCCGCCCGGCGCGCCGGCAGCCGGCGCAGGAAGGTTCTGCCGCCGCGCCGCCGCGCAAGCGCGGGCGGGCGGCGGCCCGGCGGCCTAGCGGGCGTGAACGGCACGACGAGAAGATCACCGTGTACGTCTCGGCCGAGGAGCTGATGGACCTGGAGCACGCACGTCTCGTGCTCCGCGGCGAGCACGGTCTCGCCGTCGACCGCGGCCGGATCGTCCGCGAGGCGGTGGCCGTGGTCCTGGCCGACCTGGAGTCCCGCGGGGACGCGAGCATCCTCGTACGACGGCTGCGGGGGCGCTAGGGGTAGCCTGCGGGGGCTATGACCTCGTCTGACGTTCCCGTCCCCGGCGCCGGTGCCGGTCGTCGGCGTGCGCTGGGGCGGGGACCGGGTGCTCCGCGGGTCGAGCCGACGAGCGAGCCGAAGAGCCACCCGACGAGCGAGTCGGTGGCCGAGGCCGTCGGTCCGGCTGAGGCGGTCCGTCCCGCTGAGGCAGGCGGTCCGGCCGAGGCAGGCGGGCACCACGGCGGCCGGCCGGAAGAGACGCCCCGAGCCGCCGAAGCCGAGACTGACACGGAAGCCGAAGCCGAAGCTGACACCGAAGCCGAAGCCGAAGCCGAAGCCGAAGCCGAAGCCGCAGAGCCGGAAGCCTCCTCCGACGGTGTCTTCAAGGTCCGCCTCGCCAACTTCGAGGGGCCCTTCGACCTTCTCCTCCAGCTGATCTCCAAGCACAAGCTGGACGTCACCGAGGTCGCCCTGTCGAAGGTCACCGACGAGTTCATGGCGCACATCCGGGCCATGGGGCCCGACTGGGACCTGGACCAGACCACGGAGTTCCTCGTCGTGGCGGCCACCCTGCTCGACCTGAAGGCGGCCCGGCTGCTGCCCGCCGCCGAGGTGGAGGACGAGGCCGACCTCGCGCTGCTGGAGGCCCGGGACCTGCTGTTCGCGCGGCTGCTCCAGTACCGTGCGTACAAGCGGATCGCCGACATCTTCACCGAGCGGCTCGACGACGAGGCCCGCCGGTACCCCCGTACCGTCGGCCTCGAACCGCACCACGCCGAGCTGCTGCCCGAGGTCGTCATCAGCATCGGCCCCGAGGGCTTCGCCAAGCTCGCGGTCAGGGCGATGCAGCCCAAGCCCAAGCCGCAGGTCTACGTCGACCACATCCACGCCCCGCTGGTCAGCGTGCAGGAGCAGGCGCAGATCGTGGTCGCGCGCCTCAGGGAGCTCGGCGAGGCCGGCTTCCGGGCGCTGATCGAGGACACCGACGACACGCTCACCGTCGTGGCCCGGTTCCTGGCCCTGCTGGAGCTGTACCGGGAGAAGGCCGTGGCCCTGGAGCAGGAGGCCCCGCTCGGGGAGCTGACCGTGCGCTGGACCGGCGGGGACACGGACGCGGCGCCCATGGTCACGGACGAGTTCGACCGGCCGCCCGAGAAGCCCGAGGAGAAGAAGGCATGAGCGAGGAGACCGCCGAGGTCCCGGGCGGGCTGCGGACCGTCGCCGGCCTCGACGTCAAGCCCGCCCTGGAGGCGATGCTCATGGTCGTCGACGAGCCGGCGACCGAGGAGCAGCTGGCGAGGCTCCTGGAGCGGCCGAAGCGGCAGATCGCCGACGCCCTGCGCGAACTGGCCGACGAGTACACCGTGCAGAACCGCGGTTTCGAGCTGCGGTTCGTCGCCGGCGGCTGGCGCTTCTACACCCGTGCCGCGTACGCGCCCGCCGTCGAGCGGCTGGTCCTGGACGGCCAGACCGCCCGGCTCACCCAGGCGGCGCTGGAGACGCTGGCGGTCGTCGCCTACCGCCAGCCGGTCAGCCGCAGTCGGGTCTCCGCCGTGCGCGGAGTGAACTGCGACGGCGTGATGCGCACCCTCCTCCAGCGCGGTCTGGTCGAGGAGGCGGGCACGGAACCCGAAACAGGTGCGATCCTGTACAGGACGACGAACTACTTCCTGGAGCGGATGGGCCTGCGTGGCCTGGACGAGCTTCCGGAACTCGCGCCCTTCCTCCCCGAGGCGGAGGCGATCGAGGCCGAGACCCAGGAGGGGGTCCCGTCGTTCGACCCGGACGCGCCCGACGCGCCCGGTGGTCAGGACGCAGACGACTAAGACGGAAACCTTGATGCGAAGCAGCGGCAGCGGCAAGAGCGGCGGGCGCGGTAATTACCGCGGTGCCGGCAACGACAGGGACCAGAAGCAGGGGCAGGGTCGTCCCCGCAAGCCCCGCCCCGAGGAGCGCCGCTACGACGTGGGCCCCGGGGCCACCAAGGACGGCCCCAAGGCCGGACGCGGCGGGGCGGCCCGCGGCGGCGCCAAGGGCGGACCCAAACGAGCCCAGCAGGGCGGCCGTACGGCCCCGGCGCGCTCGCGCGAGTACGAGACGCGGGTCGAGGAGCGCAACCGGGAGCGGTACGCCGGCAAGAAGGACGTCAAGCTGCCCAAGACCTTCCCGGGCGCCGAGCAGGAGGGCGAGCGGCTCCAGAAGGTGCTGGCGCGCGCGGGCTACGGCTCCCGGCGGGCCTGCGAGGAGCTGATCGAGCAGGCGCGCGTCGAGGTCAACGGCGAGATCGTCCTGGAGCAGGGCAAGCGGGTCGACCCGGAGAAGGACGAGGTCAAGGTCGACGGCCTCACCGTCGCGACCCAGTCGTACCAGTTCTTCTCGCTGAACAAGCCCGCCGGTGTCGTCTCCACCATGGAGGACCCGGAGGGCCGGCAGTGCCTCGGTGACTACGTCACCAACCGCGAGACCCGGCTCTTCCACGTCGGCCGCCTCGACACCGAGACCGAGGGCGTCATCCTGCTCACCAACCACGGCGAGCTGGCGCACCGCCTCACGCACCCCAAGTACGGCGTGAAGAAGACCTATCTCGCCGCGATCGTCGGCCCGATCCCGCGCGACCTCGGCAAGCGCCTGAAGGACGGCATCCAGCTGGAGGACGGCTACGCGCGCGCGGACCACTTCCGGGTGGTCGAGCAGACCGGCAAGAACTACCTGGTCGAGGTGACCCTGCACGAGGGCCGCAAGCACATCGTGCGCCGGATGCTGGCGGAGGCGGGCTTCCCCGTCGAGAAGCTGGTGCGCACGTCGTTCGGCCCGATCACCCTCGGCGACCAGAAGTCCGGCTGGCTGCGGCGCCTGTCGAACACGGAGGTCGGGATGCTGATGAAGGAAGTCGACCTCTAAAGCGCCTTGCCGCGATCACCATCCCCCTTTATTGTCATGATGACGATAAAGGGGGATGGTGCATATGCCGAAGCAGCCGGCGACCGGAGCACTTCTCGGCCTCGCCCTCGGGGACGCCCTCGGCTACCCGACCGAGTTCAAGACCGTGCCGCTGATCTTCACGATGTTCGGGCCCTGGCGGGAGATGCAGCTGCCGCAGCGCGCTCTCGTCTCCGACGACACCCAGATGACCCTCGCCGTCGGGCGCGGGCTCCGGACGGCCATGGAAGGCGGCTACCTCGCCCCGAAGCGGCTGGAACGGCCCCTGCGCGAGGAGTTCGTGGACTGGTACCAGTCCCCGGAGAACAACCGCGCCCCGGGCAACACCTGCCTCACCGCGTGCAGCCTGCTCAAGGAAGAGGGCCGGGCCTGGCAGGACGCCAGCCAGGTCGGCTCCAAGGGCTGCGGTGCCAACATGCGGGTCGCCCCGATCGGGCTCGCGCCGGGCCTGAGCGACGAACAGCGCGCCGGCGCCGCCCAGTTGCAGTCCGCGCTCACCCACGGCCACCCCACCGCGCTGGCCGCCTCCGACCTCACCGCCCGGGCCGTCCACCTGCTCGCCCAGGGCACCGACCCGGCCGGACTCGTCGGACAGCTGCGCTCGTACGCCCTGGACAACCGCACCCGCTACGACCACACCTGGCTCGGCGACCTCTGGACCCGCTCCCAGGACCCCAGCCCCGAGCACTTCATCGCGCGCGGCTGGGACGAGTGCCTGGCGGTCCTCGGCCGGCTCCAGGAGGCCGTACGGACCGTCTCCCCGGAGACCGACCCCTGCCTGGCCACCGGCGAGGGCTGGATAGCCGAGGAGGCCCTCGCCACGGGACTGCTGTGCTTCCTGCTCTTCCCGGACGAGCCCGTCACCGCACTGCGCCGCGCCGCCTGCACCGCCGGCGACTCCGACTCGATCGCCTGCCTCGCCGGCGCCTTCGCCGGCGCCTGGCTGGGCGCGGACGCCTGGCCCGCCGACTGGACCGAGCGGATCGAGTACCGGGGTGACCTGTCGGCCCTCGGAGCGCTCTGGGACGCTTAGCCCATGATCGACGACCTCGACATAGACCTCGCCCCGGTGGTCGCGGAACAGCCCGACCCGCTGCTGTTCGCCACCGTCTCCGGAGCCCACCTGTACGGCTTCCCCTCGCAGGACTCCGACGTGGACCTGCGCGGCGTCCACCTGCTCCCCGCCGCCGACCTCGTCGGACTGCGCGAGCCGGAGGAGACCCGCTCGCGGACGTGCGTCCGGTACGGCGTCGAGCTGGACCTCGTCACCCACGACCTGCGCAAGTTCGTACGGCTGATGCTCCGCCGCAACGGCTATGTGCTGGAGCAGCTGCTCTCGCCCCTGGTCGTGCACACCTGCGACGCCCACCGGGAGTTGGCCGCCCTGGCCCCCGGCGTCCTCACCAGCCACCACGCCCACCACTACCGCGGGTTCGCGGTGACCCAGTGGCGGCTGTTCGAGAAGACCGGCGAACTCAAGCCGCTGCTCTACACCTTCCGGGTGCTGCTCACCGGCATCCACCTCATGCGCACCGGCGAGGTCCAGGCCCATCTGCCCACGCTCCTCGACCAGGTGGACGCGCCCGGCTATCTGCCCGAGCTGATCGCCGCCAAGCGGGAACGGGAGCACGGCGCGGCCGACGTCGACCACGCGCGCGTGGAGGCCGACGTGGAACGGCTGCACACCGTACTGGACGCGGCACAGGCCGGCTCAGTGCTGCCCGAGGCCGCCGGGGCCCACGACGCCCTGCACGACCTGGTGGTCCGGCTCCGCCTGGAGGGCTGAGGCCCGGCGCGCCCGGTGCAGGAACGCGGCCACGCGCGCGTGGTCCGGCTCCGGCGGCAGCGGGCTGCCCCGCAGGGCCTCCTCGCCCTCGGCCGCCAGCCGGACCATCCACGCCTCCACCGTCGTCCACGGCACCTCGCCGCGCTTGACCGCCAGCAGGGGCTCGCGCTGCTCACCGACGTCGATCCGCAGCTCGCCGGTGCGCAGCAGGTCCCGGGCGCTCGTCAGCAGACGCAGCAGATGCATCGCGTGCTTCCAGCGCGGGGCGCCCGTCGTGCGGACGTCGGCGTCGATCCGCTTGCGCTGGCCGAGGGCGTAGCGGGTGAAGGTGTCGTAGGTCCGGCGGGACAGAAACGCGGCCCGCAGGGACAGCAGCTCGCGGCCGGTGTCGTCCACCCGCTCCACCAGCGGGGAGTGCAGGCACTCCAGGATGTTCGGGTTGCCGCGCAGCGCCAGCTCGCAGAACCGCTCCAGCTCCCAGGAGAAGTGCTCCTCGCCCGGCCCCTCCACATGCGTGGGCGGCTTCTCGAACCGCCAGAACAGCGGGGTGGGGGCGAGGAACACCCCGCGCCGGTCGGTGTCGCTGGCCTCCGTCGCCAGACCGAAGGCGCGGGATCCCATGACACAGGCGTAGATCGTGTGGTCGCGTACCAGGTCCTGCGGCTGCATCCCCGGAGCGTACGCGGCCCCTCAGTCCAGGTGGATCGAATTTCCCTCCACCGTCACCGGCCGCTCGTCCAGCGGCCTGGTCGCGGGGCCGTGGGCCACCGAACCGTCGGCGACACGGAA
Source organism: Streptomyces sp. NPDC036984 (assembly GCF_055607665.1). NCBI lineage: Bacteria > Bacillati > Actinomycetota > Actinomycetes > Kitasatosporales > Streptomycetaceae > Streptomyces > Streptomyces sp. NPDC036984. The sequence goes on along the minus strand of NZ_JBVJRL010000024.1, from coordinate 84,710 downwards.
CCTGCTGCCGTGGCAGGGGCAGTCGATGGTGCCGTCCGCCACCTCGCCGACCGTGCAGCCCTGATGCGTGCAGATCGCCGAGAACGCCTTGAACTCACCCTTCTTCGGCTGGGTGACCACGACCTTCTGCTCCTTGAAGACCTTGCCGCCGCCCTCCGGGATGTCGCTGGTCCGGGCCAGCGCCGTGCCGGATGTCGCCTTCCCGGCGGAGGACGCCGAGGCGGCCGACGACGTCGGCGAGGCCGGTGTCGTGGCGCCGCCGCCGTCCTTTTCTCCGCCGCACCCCACGCATCCCAGGGCGAGCGCACCGGCGCTCGTGGTGAGAACCGCGCGCCGTGTCGCGGGCTGGGTCATGTCACGCCTCCGTACAGACGTCGAAATCGGTGGAAACCGGAACTTTCGCATCGTCTCAGCGAGCGAGCGGCGTACGCCCGCCCCGCGCGGGCTGACTACGCTGGACGGACCAAGAACGAAACACGCATGTCAGCGAGGAGCAGCGTCGTGGCGGTACGAGCGGTCCGGGGGGCCGTCCAACTGGAGCGGGACGAGGCCGGCCACATGGGTGAGCAGGTCGGGGCCCTGCTCACCGCCCTGCTGGAGCGGAACGGCCTGACCGCCGACGACCTGATCAGCATCTGGTTCACGGCCACCCCCGACCTGCACAGCGACTTCCCGGCCGCCGCGGCCCGCACCCTGGGCATCGTGGACGTCCCGCTGATCTGTGCCCAGGAACTGGACATCGAGGGCGCCATGCCCCGGGTCGTGCGGATCCTCGCCCACATCGAGTCGGACAAGCCCCGCGCCGACATCCACCACGTCTACCTCGGCGCCGCCGCGGCCCTGCGCAAGGACATCGCCCAGTGAGAACCGCACTCGTCATCGGAACCGGTCTGATCGGCACCTCCGCCGCCCTGGCCCTGGCCCAGCGCGGGGTCGTCGTCCACCTCGCCGACCACGACCCCGAGCAGGCCCGCACCGCCGCCGCCCTCGGCGCCGGCACCGACGAGGCCCCCGAGGGCCCGGTCGACCTGGCGATCGTGGCCGCCCCGCCCGCCCATGTGGCCCGGGTGCTCGCCGACGCCATGCACCGCGGCGTGGCCCGCGGCTACCTGGACGTCGCCAGCGTCAAGGGCGGCCCCCGCCGCGAGCTGGAGGCGCTCGGCCTCGACCTCACCGCGTACATCGGCTCGCACCCCATGTCCGGCCGGGAGAAGTCCGGCCCGCTGGCCGCGACCGGCGACCTCTTCGAGGGCCGCCCCTGGGTGCTCACCCCGACCCGGGACACCGACACCGAGGTGCTGAACCTCGCCCTGGAACTGGTCTCGCACTGCCGGGCCGTCCCGGTGGTCATGGACGCCGACGCCCACGACCGCGCCGTCGCCCTCGTCTCCCACATGCCCCACCTGGTGTCCAGCATGGTCGCCGCCCGCCTGGAGCACGCCGAGGAGGCCGCCGTACGGCTGTGCGGGCAGGGCATCCGGGACGTGACCCGGATCGCCGCCTCCGACCCGCGCATGTGGATCGACATCCTGTCCGCGAACCCGGGCCCGGTCGCCGACCTGCTCTCCGACGTCGCCGCCGACCTGGACGAGACGGTCCAGGCGCTGCGCGCCCTCCAGTCCTCCGACGAGGCCAAGCGGAGTGAGGGCACCACCGGCATCGAGGACGTGCTGCGCCGCGGGAACGCGGGCCAGGTGCGGGTACCCGGCAAGCACGGCAGCGCCCCGCGCGCGTACGAGACCGTCGTCGTCCTCATCGACGACCAGCCCGGGCAGCTGGCCCGTATCTTCGCGGACGCGGGCCGGGCCGGGGTCAACATCGAGGACGTCCGGATCGAGCACGCGACGGGCCGGCAGGCCGGTCTGGTGCAGCTCTCGGTCGAACCGAGGGCGGCGGCCGGTCTGAAGGAGGCGCTGCGCGAGCGAGGCTGGGCTCTGCGGCACTAGAGCCCGGTAGTGGGTCGGCGTGCGTCCGGACGAGTGACCCGTACCCAGTAACCTTGTGCGGGGCGCTCTCGCTCCCCGCACCCCGCCCGCACCGCACCAGGAAGGTGTCCCCCCGTGGAAAACGGCGCCGCCCCGACCCCCAAGCCCGTGATCGTCGCGATCGACGGTCCCTCCGGCACGGGCAAGTCGAGCACGTCGAAGGCCGTGGCCGCGCAGCTCGGCCTGAGCTACCTGGACACCGGTGCCCAGTACCGGGCCATCACCTGGTGGATGGTGAACAACGGCATCGACCTGGAGGACCCGACCGCGATCGCCGCCGTCGCCGGCAAGCCGGAGATCATCTCCGGCACCGACCCGGCGAACCCGACCATCACGGTCGACGGCGTCGACGTGGCCGGCCCGATCCGCACCCAGGAGGTCACCTCCAAGGTCAGCGCGGTCAGCGCGGTGCCCGAGGTGCGCACCCGGATCACCGAGCTCCAGCGCTCGCTGGCCACCGGCGCGGAGCACGGCATCGTGGTGGAGGGCCGGGACATCGGTACGACCGTCCTGCCGGACGCCGACCTGAAGATCTTCCTCACCGCCTCCCCGGAGGCCCGTGCGGCCCGCCGCAGCGGCGAGCTGAAGGGCGCCGACGTCCACGCCACCCGCGAGGCCCTGATCAAGCGGGACGCGGCCGACTCCAGCCGCAAGACCTCGCCGCTCGCCAAGGCCGGCGACGCGGTCGAGGTGGACACCACCGAGCTCACCCTCGCCCAGGTCATCGAGTGCGTCGTCACCCTGGTCGAGGAGAAGCGAGCCGGGAAGTGAGCGTTCCGTCCGAGCGGGGCGCCGAGGTCGGCCGGCGCATCGGGGTCGGCCTGATGTACGGCCTGTGGAAGCCGCGCGTGCTCGGCGCCTGGAAGGTGCCGGCCACCGGCCCGGTGATCTTCGCGGTGAACCACTCCCACAACGTCGACGGCCCGATGGTGATGGGCGTGGCGCCCCGGCCCACGCACTTCCTGATCAAGAAGGAAGCGTTCATCGGCCCGCTGGACCCCTTCCTGACCGGCATCGGCCAGCTGAAGGTGGACCGCGCCACCGCCGACCGCACCGCGATCACCCAGGCCCTCGGCGTGCTGGCGGCCGGGGGAGTGCTCGGCATCTTCCCGGAGGGCACCCGGGGCGAGGGCGACTTCGCCTCGCTGCGCGCCGGGCTCGCCTACTTCGCGGTCCGCAGCGGAGCGCCGGTCGTCCCGGTGGCCGTCCTGGGAAGCTCCGAGCGGCCCGGACGGTTGATATCGGCGCTGCCCCCGCTGCGCTCCCGCATCGACGTCGTCTTCGGCGACCCCTTCGAGGCGGGCGACGGCACCGGGCGGCGTACGCGCGCGGCGCTGGACGAGGCGACCGAGCGCATCCAGAAGCAGCTCACCAGCCACCTGGAAAACGCCAGGCGCCTGACCGGGCGCTAGGCGACACTTGAGTAGTGGATCAGCCCACGCGGGTCACTCCACCGATCACCACGAATGAACGACGAGGTACGGACTTCATGAGCGACCAGAACCAGCCCGGCGACTCGGCTGAGCACGAGTACGACCACGGGGCTCTCGGCGACGCCGAGTACGCGGAGTTCATGGAGCTCGCCGCGGAAGAGGGCTTCGACATCGAGGACGTCGAGGGCGCGATCGAGGCGGCGGGCCACGGCCCGCTGCCCGTGCTCGCCGTCGTCGGCCGCCCGAATGTCGGCAAGTCGACCCTGGTGAACCGGATGATCGGCCGCCGTGAGGCGGTCGTGGAGGACCGGCCGGGCGTCACCCGCGACCGCGTCACCTACGAGGCCGAGTGGGCCGGCCGCCGCTTCAAGGTCGTCGACACCGGCGGCTGGGAGCAGGACGTCCTCGGCATCGACGCGTCCGTGGCCGCGCAGGCCGAGTACGCGATCGAGGCGGCCGACGCGGTCGTCTTCGTGGTCGACGCCAAGGTCGGCGCGACCGACACCGACGAGGCGGTCGTACGGCTGCTGCGCAAGGCCGGCAAGCCGGTCGTGCTGTGCGCCAACAAGGTCGACGGCCCGAGTGGCGAGGCCGACGCGGCCTACCTGTGGAACCTGGGCCTCGGCGAGCCCCACCCGGTCTCGGCGCTGCACGGCCGCGGCACCGGCGACATGCTCGACGCCGTCCTGGAGGTCCTGCCGGACGCGCCCGAGCAGTCCTTCGGCACCGGCGTCGGCGGCCCCCGCCGTATCGCTCTGATCGGCCGCCCGAACGTCGGCAAGTCCTCGCTGCTGAACAAGGTCGCCGGCGAGGAGCGCGTCGTCGTCAACGAGCTGGCGGGCACCACCCGCGACCCGGTCGACGAGATCATCGAACTCGGCGGCAAGACCTGGAAGTTCGTGGACACCGCGGGTATCCGCAAGCGCGTCCACCTCCAGCAGGGCGCCGACTACTACGCCTCCCTGCGCACGGCGGCGGCCGTGGAGAAGGCCGAGGTGGCGGTCATCCTGATCGACGCCTCCGAGAGCATCTCCGTGCAGGACCAGCGCATCATCACCATGGCCGTCGAGGCGGGCCGCGCGATCGTCGTCGCCTACAACAAGTGGGACAACCTCGACGAGGAGCGCCGCTACTACCTGGAGCGGGAGATCGAGACCGAGCTGGGCCAGGTCGCCTGGGCGCCCCGGGTGAACGTCTCGGCGCGCACCGGCCGCCACATGGAGAAGCTGGTCCCGGCGATCGAGACCGCCCTCGCCGGCTGGGAGACCCGCGTCCCCACCGGCCGCCTCAACGCCTTCCTCGGCGAGCTGGTCTCGGCCCACCCGCACCCCGTCCGGGGCGGCAAGCAGCCGCGCATCCTGTTCGGCACCCAGGCCGGCACCAAGCCGCCGCGGTTCGTGCTCTTCGCCTCCGGCTTCATCGAGGCCGGCTACCGGCGCTTCATCGAGCGCCGCCTGCGCGAGGAGTTCGGCTTCGAGGGCACCCCGATCCACATCTCGGTGCGGGTCCGTGAGAAGCGCGGCGCGAAGAAGAAGTAACGGCGCTACGACGCCGAAGGGCGGCCCCTGGCTCTCCAGGGGCCGCCCTTCGGCGTCCGTGTGCCCGCGTCACGCGCCCCGGCGCGGCCCCGGTGGGAGCGCGGCGGCCGGGACGTAGTGCATGCCGCTCTCCTGCTGCCGTCCGAGCGTGCCCACCCGCTGCCACTGCGACTGCTGCCGGGCGGTGCAGGCACCCGCGCTGTAAGCGCTGTACGAGCTGCTGAACGACCCTGCCCGGTGGCCGCCGTACGTGCCCGTCCCGTCCGGGAAGTCCCCGAAGGCGCTGAACCTCAGCTCCTCCTCGCCGCTGCGGTCGCCCGGCAGCGTCCGGAAGGTCCTGACCCACTCCGCGTAGAGCGAGTCGTAGATGGGCGTGGCCGACGGTCCGCCGGACGGCTCGTGCGCCGCCCGCGCCGACGGAACGGAGGAGAAGGACGACCGGCGGGGAGGAGTGTCGTATGCGTGCACGTATGTCCAAACGACCGGGATCTCAAAGAGATGCGGCCGGAGGCGTCACCCAGGGCTCAGGTGCCGGCGAGAGGCAGCGCCGCGGCGACCAGTTTCCCGTTGGCCGCCGCCTTGTCCAGCGCGTCCCGCAGCAGATCCTCCCGGGGCTGACGCCCGATCGACCCCACCGGCGCCGCGAACATGAGCACCTGCTGGTGCTTGTTCGCGGCGGACCGCCAGCTGTCCGTCACCTGAAGCGGCTGGTGCGCCTGCCACCAGGCCACCGGGTGCCCCCCGGCCGCCGACGGCTGGAGCACCGCGTGCAGCTGCCCCACGGCCAGCAGGACCGACCAGCCGTGCAGGACCGGCGGGACGGACGCCAGCTCGGTCACCGGCATGAAGCCCTGCTCGATGAGGAGCGGAAGGAAGTCGTCGCCGGCCCCGGTGGTGCCCGGGCGGACGATCGGCGAGGTCGGTTCCACGACGAGCGCGGGGTGCAACTCGCCGTCGACCAGGACGATTCCGCTGGTCACGCCGAGCACCGCCTGCTCGGGCACGACCTTTTGCGGCTCACCGGCGCCGACCAGGTCACCACCGGCGGCGCCGATGGACCGGACGGCTCCCCGGAGCTGCTCCTCGGTGACCTGGACGACCTGCGAGGGCAGGCAGCCGGCGTGGGCGAAGGCGAGGACGGCGGTCTCGTCGCCGACGAACAGAACGGTGCTGGTGCGCTCCTGCTCGGAGTCGCCCGGGGTGCGACAGGACGTGCAGTCGTAACTGCCCGGGGCGTTCTCTCCGGCGAGCAGCCGGTCGGCTTCTTCGTCGCCGATCTCGGCGCGTACGGCGTCACTGACGTCGAGCATGCGCGGCACGGGTGGCTCCCTCGGAATGCGGTGCTGGGGATCGACCGGGTGGCTCCCGGCCGATGAGCCCCGGGGTTCCGGGCTCATGAAGAAGACAACGGGCGTCCTGTGGTGGGGGTCACGCCCCGAGGCGGACCGGTTCGCACCTTCCGCCGCGCAGGGTCACCTTGGGTGCGGAGCCGGATACTCACCGTCAACTCCGTGTGCCTTCAAGGAACTTGAACGGGTGAGGTGGGTCACAGATCGCTTCAGCGGGTGGTCGACAAATCAGGAAATCAGGCCATGTAGTGGGTGTCTGAAAATCGCCGATACCGGCGGTAACGAGCAACTGGCCTGGACCGACGGCCGGTTGGTTGATTCCCGCCGCTCGCCCTCCTTACATTCCTCCGCCGTGTGCAACGAGCACCGCTCGGGTACGTCCGCCGGCCGGCAGCAGGCAGAGCACGATCGCCGCCACCGGTCACGGCGGACGGGGCGGACGCGAACCACCGCGGCCCTACGCGGTTCGGTCGCGCTCCGCCTTGGGGGAGCCCGGGTTCGTGGAGAGGGAACTACATGTCCGAGTGTGCCGATACCACCCGCAACACCGACCGTCCCGACAAGGCCCGTTCCGACGGAGCCCGCAGGGGCCGTACGACGGCCGCGCTCGCCGGAGCCGCGCTGCTGGCCCCGCTGGGACTGCTGGCCGCGACCGGCAACGCCGCCGCGGCGGACAACGGAGTGTGGGACCGCATCGCCCAGTGCGAGAGCGGCGGCAACTGGCACATCAACACCGGCAACGGCTACTACGGCGGGCTCCAGTTCTCCGCCGGCACCTGGCGCGCGTACGGCGGCACCGCCTACGCCCCGACGGCCGACCAGGCCTCCAGGAGCGCGCAGATCGCCGTCGCGACCAAGGTCCAGCAGGCCCAGGGCTGGGGCGCCTGGCCGGTCTGCTCGGCCCGGGCCGGAGCCTCGGGCGCCGCTCCCGCGGCAGCCCGCACCGGCTCCTCCGGCACGGCGACCTCGCAGGGCAGCGTGACGACGAAGTCCGCCCCGGCCGAGTCCGCCCCGGCCAAGGCCCCGGAGCGCCCGGCGGCCACCACCCACCGCGGCGCGTCCCACGGGGACTACACCGTCCGCGAGGGCGACACCCTGAGCACCATCGCCGCCCGGCACGGAACCACCTGGCAGCGGATCCACGCCGCCAACAAGGCCGTCATCGGCGACGACCCCGACCTGATCGTGCCCGGCCAGCGCCTCGCGCTCTGACGGCCGGTCACCACCCCGCCGACAGCCGCTGTCCCGACGAGGACAGCGGCTGTCCGCATCCCCTGGCAGACTCGCCCCCATGTTGGAGACCTCGGCACGCCTGCTGCGCCTGCTCTCGCTGCTCCAGGCCCATCGCGACTGGTCCGGCGCCGAACTGGCCGAGCGGCTGGGTGTCACCCCGCGCACGGTCCGCCGGGACGTGGACCGGCTGCGCGAGCTGGGCTACCCGGTCAACGCCAGCCCCGGCACCGGCGGCGGCTACCAGCTGGGCGCGGGCGCCGAACTCCCGCCGCTGCTGCTGGACGACGACGAGGCCGTGGCCGTGGCGGTGGGCCTGCGCACCGCAGCCGGACAGGGAATCGAGGGGATCGGCGAGACCTCCGTACGGGCCCTCGCCAAGCTGGAGCAGGTCCTGCCGCACCGGCTGCGCCGCCGGGTGAGCGCCCTCAACGCCTTCACCGTGCCGATGCTGCGCAGTGGCCCGCCGGTGACCCCCGTCGACCCCGCCCTGCTCACCGAACTCGCCCACCTGTGCCGGGACGCCGAGCGGCTGCGGTTCGAGTACCGCGCGCACGAGGGCACGCCCAGCCGCCGTACCGTCGAGCCGCACCGGCTGGTGTGCACCGAGCGGCGCTGGTATCTGGTCGGCTGGGACGTCGACCGGGCGGACTGGCGGACCTTCCGCGTGGACCGGATCACCCCGAAGCCCCCGCACGGGCCGCGCTTCACCCCGCGCGAGCCGCCCGCCGAGGACCTGGCTGCCTATGTCTCCCGGGGCGTCTCCACGCGCGCGTACGCCACGCACTCCACCGTCCGGCTGCCGGTACCGCTGCACGAGGCCGCCGAGCGGGTCTCCCCGTCCGCCGGGACGCTGGAGCCCGATGGCGCGGACGCGTGCATTCTGCGCTCCGGCGCGGCGAACCTGGACGTGATGGTCGTTCATCTCATGATGCTGGGCCTGCCGTTCGAGGTGCTGGAGCCCGCCGAGCTGACCGACGCCGTCAGGAGGATCCGGGACCGGCTTGATGCCGCTTTGGCTCGGGCTGAGGGGCCTGGCCCGCGTACTCCGGGTGGTGCAGGTCGAACGCAGGGGACTCCGAGCGGATCCGGGGCAGGGTGACGAAGTTGTGCCGGGGCGGCGGGCAGGACGTCGCCCATTCCAGGGAGCGGCCGTAGCCCCAGGGATCGTCGGTCTCGACCTTCTCGCCGTACCGGGCGGTCTTCCAGACGTTGTAGAGGAACGGCAGCGTCGACAGGCCGAGCAGGAAGGAGCCGATCGTGGAGACCGTGTTGAGGGCGGTGAAGCCGTCGGCCGCCAGATAGTCGGCGTACCGGCGGGGCATGCCCTCGGCGCCCAGCCAGTGCTGCACCAGGAAGGTGGTGTGGAAGCCGGCGAACAGGGTCCAGAACTGGATCTTCCCGAGCCGCTCGTCCAGCAACCTGCCGGTGAACTTCGGCCACCAGAAGAAGAAGCCGCCGAAGACCGCGAAGACGACCGTGCCGAAGACCACGTAGTGGAAGTGCGCGACCACGAAGTACGAGTCCGTGACGTGGAAGTCCATCGGCGGCGACGCCAGGATCACCCCGGTCAGACCGCCGAGGAGGAACGTCACCAGGAAGCCCAGCGCCCACAGCATCGGTGTCTCGAAGGACAGCGAGCCCTTGATCATCGTGCCGGTCCAGTTGAAGAACTTCACGCCCGTCGGCACCGCGATCAGGAACGACATGAAGGAGAAGAACGGCAGCAGCACCGCGCCGGTGGCGAACATGTGGTGCGCCCACACCACCATCGACAGCCCGGTGATCGCCATCGTCGCGCCGACCAGCGTCAGATAGCCGAAGATCGGCTTGCGGCTGAACACGGGGATGATCTCCGTGATGATCCCGAAGAACGGCAGCGCGATGATGTAGACCTCGGGATGCCCGAAGAACCAGAACAGGTGCTGCCACAGCAGCGCCCCGCCGTTCGCCGCCTCGAACACCTGCGCGCCGAACCGCCGGTCCGCCTCCAGCACCAGCAACGCCGCCGCCAGCACCGGGAAGGCCATCAGGATGAGGATCGACGTGAACAGCGTGTTCCAGGTGAAGATCGGCATCCGGAACATCGTCATGCCCGGCGCGCGCATCCCGATGATGGTGGTGATGAAGTTGACCGCGCCGAGGATCGTCCCGAAGCCGGCCAGCGCCAGGCCCATGATCCACAGGTCCGGGCCGACGCCGGGGGAGTGCCTGGTGTCGTTGAGCGGCGCGTAGGCGAACCAGCCGAAGGCGGCCGGCCCGGTGGGCACCAGCAGCGAGCCCAGCACGATCAGCCCGCCGAAGGCGAACAGCCAGTACGAGAGCATGTTCAGCCGCGGGAAGGCCACGTCCGGGGAGCCGATCTGCAACGGCATCAGCTCATTGGCGAAGCCCGCGAAGCTCGGGGTCGCGAACAGCAGCAGCATGATCGTGCCGTGCAGCGTGAACAGCTGGTTGAACTGGTTGTTGTCCATCAGCTGGAGGCCCGGCCGGGCGAGTTCCGCGCGCATCAGCAGGGCCATGACCCCGCCGGCCAGGAAGAAGCCGAACGCCGTGATCAGGTACAGGTGACCGATCTTCTTGTGGTCGGTGGTGGTGAGCCAGTCCACGACCAGCCGGCCGCCCCGCGGTCTGCCGCGCACCGCCCCTGCCGTCGCCCCTGCCGTCTCGGTCCCCATCGCTCGCCCCTTCGCATCCTCGCGCCCGGGCCCACCGCAACCCGCGGCACGCGTACCCGCGAGCTGTCGTCGTGATGCTCGCCGGGGCGTGCGCTCCGGCAGGGGGCGTCCGGCGGTTGTGTGCTGAATCCGTGAAATTCCTATGCGGTGTCAGCTGCCGTGGCACCGCACCGGATTGCGCGGGGAATCGCGCCCCGGGCCCGCCCCGATCCCCACTGCGGCACTTTCCGCCGGGGAATTGGGAGCGGCCCTCCGACACGCATGAATTCTGTTCGATTACCCCGGTAAGCGGTACGGAAACGCCCGTACGTGTGACGTCCGCCGCGGCCGCGGTCGATGTCGCGGCGGCCGAAACGGCATCAGGACAGCTGTGACAGAAGCGTGACGGGAACCGGATACGGCTCTTACCGTCCTGTGCCCGGCTTCCGTCACCGCCGGTTGCGGCCTAGCGTGATCGCATGGCACCGATTCCCACTCCGCCAGCGGAGCCCCAGGACAGTCCGGACGGGTACGTCGGCCTCGACGCCGCGCACGCCGAGCGGCTCGCCCGGCAGCGCGGCTGGTCGACCGTACGGTCGTTGCCGCCGGGCGCGATCATCACCATGGAGTACCGCGTCGGACGGCTGAACTTCGAGGTGCGCGACGGCCGGGTGGCCCGCGCCTGGAAGGGCTGACCGCCCCCGCCGTCCGGACACGCGCATGACGAAGGCCCCGCTCCTCTTCCTCGAGTTCTCGGGAGCGGGGCCTTCGTCATGGCGCGGGAGTCGGTCGTGCGTACCGGACCTCGCTGTCCTCCTGTCGTCAGCCGCCTGTCAGGGGGCGGGCCGGCTGGGAGGCGCCGCGTGGGAGGCGATCGGCGTGCGGCGGGCGGCGGCTGCCCGCCGGGGTGACCGGGGTGCGCTCCGAACGGGTCGTGTGCGGTCCGGGCGCCAGATGCGGCAGGCCGCGGGAGGCCCGGGTCGAGGAGACCGGCTCGCGGGTCGGCGCCGGCGGCTCCGCCGGAAGGCCGCGCGACCCCAGCACCACCGGCGTGACCGGGATGGCGGCCGGCTCGGGCACGGGCAGGCCGCGGCGGGTGCGCCAGCGGTCGCGCAGGTCGAAGAGCCACAGCTCCGCCTTGGCGATCAGCGGCTCGAACCAGGGCAGGGCGAGCAGGATCAGCAGGCCCGCGGCCCAGCCCAGCAGCACGTCGCTCAGCCAGTGCGTACCGAGGTAGACGGTGGTGAGGCCGACGCCGAGGGAGGTGACCGCGGAGAGCGCCGACAGCCAGCGGCGCGCTCTCGGGGTGGAGGCCAGATACGCCAGGATTCCCCAGGTCACCACCGCGTTGGCGGTGTGGCCGCTGGGAAATATATCGCCGCCCAGGCCCATCTCGCTCGAGCCGATGACGGTCGCGTAGTGCGGACCGAGCCGCCCCATGCCGATCTTGGCGGCGCCGACCGTGATGTTCAGCAGCAGCAGCGAGGCGGCCAGGGTGAGCAGCGGGCGGATCGTGTGCTGCCGCCAGGAACGCCAGCCGAGCCAGGCCGCGACCATCACGGCGGTGGGGCCGCGCTGGCCGAGCACCACGTAGTAGTCGAGGAAGGCATGGATCTCGGGCCACTGCTGGTACGGCCGGAAGAACATGACCTGCCAGTCCAGCCGGACCAGCCAGGAGGTGGTCACCACGGCCCACACGATCGCCAGGTAGAAAGCCAGGGTCGCGGAGAACAGCACGACCCGGTGCCGGCTCATCCTCGGCACATCGATGTGGGCCGGTCGTTCCGGCTCACGGTCCAGCCTGGCGAACACCCGGTCCAGACGCCGGGTGAGGTTTCGTTCGGTACGCACCCAATCGACGTTACAGCGAGTGAGCTCTGCTCCCGGTCGAAACAGGGGCTTTGTGATGACGATGTGATGTGGGAAACCTCTCAAGGGCGGCCAGAATTCCTGGGATTCCGCAATCGAGGGACACCGTTCAGGTCAATTCCTTTGATCATGCCGGGTGTTGTTTATATGGCGCTTATGAATGCGTTAACCGGGTCCTGGCGCGGAATTCTCCCGGGCGTCATCGGCCGGCGAAGTCGATCATGGCGGACCGGAGCCGTTCAGCCAGAAGGCCCCGTAGACCGCCGCCGCCACCGCCAGGCCCGCGGTGATCAGGGCCGATCGGGAGGGGCGCGGCCGGGCCAGGGCGACGGCGAGCGGCAGCAGCACCGGGAAGGCCGGCATCAGCAGCCGGGGCTTGGAGCCGAAGTAGCTCGACGCGCACAGGGCGAGCGCGAGGACGACACCCGTGTACACCAGCAGTTCGAGCGGCTGACGCCCGCGGACCCCGGTGACGTACAGCCAGATGAGCAGCGCGACCCCGATGATCAGGCCGAGGCCGGCGAGTGCGGACGGAAATGACGTGAACTTGTCGGCCACGAAGCGCGCGAAGGCGTACCCGCCGTCGAACCCGTTGCGCCATCCGGCCTGCACGTCCAGATAGCCGAGCGGGCCCTTGCCGGTGCGCTGCCCGACCCACAGGACGTACCCGGCGGCACCGAGCGGGGCGAGCAGCATGCCGAGCGCGCGGCGCCAGGCGGGGGCGCAAGGAGCAGGGGCTGCGCCGGGGATGCGAGAGAGGGCGTGAGAAGAAGTGGGTCCGCCGGGAGCGGGCGCGGGTGCGGGGGTGTGTGCATCGTGGTGCGCGCCCGGCGTGCGCTTCGCGCCGCGCTCTCGCACGAACGAGACCACGCCCGCCACCCACACCGCCGCGACCACCGCCGCCCCCACCGGCCGGGTCAGCCCGGCCAGCGCGGCCAGTAACCCGGCGCTCGGCCACCGCCCGGTCATCACCGCGTACAGCGACCAGGCCGCCAACGCCGTGAACAGCGACTCGCTGTACGCCATCGACTGCACGACCCCGACCGGCAGCACCGCCCACAGCAACACGGCACAGAGCCCCACCCGGGGTCCGTACACCCGGTCGGCGACCGCGAAGATCCCGGCCGCCGCGGCGAGCGAGGCCAGCAGGCTCACCACGAACCCGGCGTCCGCGTACGACAGCGGGGTGACCGCGTGCAGCAGCCGCTCCAGCCACGGCAGCAGCGGGAAGAACGCCAGGTTGGAGTGGACGTCCCCGTTCGGCAGCCGCACCTCGTAGCCGTAACCCAGCTCGGCGACCCGCGTGTACCAGAGCGAGTCCCAGCGCGCGGTCAGCAACGTGTGCGCGCTCGTGCCGCGGGCGGCGCTCCACACCGCCAGGACGGCCAGCCCCAGGGCGCGCACCGCCGCATAGCCCAGGAGCGCCGGGACCACCCGCCGCGGCAGGGAGGCGTCCGGCGCGGCCACGCGCGTGTCAACATCGGTCACGGGCTCGATTATCGACCGCCCGTCGAACCGGACCGCCCGCCGGGGCATGGTCAAGAGGGGGCGACGTGGTGTACGCCACACGGGTTCCGTCGTGCGTGTGAGAGGTCCGCCACGTGACCGGGCAGTGAACTCGCGTACGCTGGCGAGTCACCCGCGTGGGTTCGCGCGGGCCGGAGACACCGCTCCTCTCCGGCCGTACGACAGGGAGTCCCCACCCCGTCGGTCCGCCCCACGCGAGGGATCATCTGGGAGGTACGTACATGTCCGGGACGACCACGGCTGCCGTACGGCCGCGCCGTCGGGAGCCCGGGGCAGGTGCCCACCGCTGGGTCGTCCTCGTCGTGCTCTGCGTCAGCCTGCTGCTCGTCGCCCTCGACGCGACCGTGCTGCACGTGGCGGTCCCCGCAGTCACCGAGGACCTCAAGCCCGGCGCCATAGAACTGCTCTGGATCGTCGACGTCTATCCGCTGGTCTGCGCCTCGCTGCTGATCCTCTTCGGCACCCTCGGCGACCGGGTCGGCCGCAGACGCGTCCTGCTGCTGGGCTACGGCCTCTTCGGTGTCGCCTCCGCGGTGGCCGCCTTCGCGCAGACCGCCGAGATGCTCATCCTCGCCCGCGCGCTGCTCGGCGTCGGCGGCGCCATGATCATGCCGGCGACCCTGTCGATCCTCCGCCAGGTCTTCCCCGACCGGCGCGAGCGCGCCCTCGCCATCGGCATCTGGAGCGCGGTGGCCGCGGTCGGCGCGGCGGTCGGGCCGCTGCTCGGCGGCTTCCTGCTGGAGCACTTCTGGTGGGGCGCGGTCTTCCTGGTCAACATCCCGCTGATGCTGGTCAGCCTCCCGGTGGGCCGGGCCCTGCTGCCCGAGTCCCGGGGGGAGGGCGACGGCCCCTGGGACGTGACCGGCGCGCTGATGGCGGCGGCCGGGCTCTTCGGCGTCGTCCTCGGCGTGAAGCGGCTCGGCGGCGGGGAGGCGGCGGCGAGCCCCTTCACCGTGCTGCCGCTGCTGACCGGCGCGGTGCTCCTCTTCTTCTTCGTACGGCGCCAGCGACGGCTCGTGCATCCCCTGGTGGACCTGCGGATGTTCTGCCGGCCGGCGTTCAGCACCTCGGTGGGCTGCATCGTGCTGGCGATGCTCGCGCTGGTCGGCCTGGAACTGATCGCCGCCCAGTATCTTCAGCTGGTGCTCGGCCTGTCCCCGCTGGAGACCGGCCTCAGGCTGCTGCCCCTGACCGTCGCGGCGATGGCGGCCGGCCTCGCGGGCGCGCGCATGCTGCGTCGCTTCGGACCGCGCCGGATGGTGTGCTTCGGCTTCTGCCTGACGGCGGCCGCCGTGCTGACCCTGACGGCGATGGGCGGCAGCGACAACACGGCGCTGCTGCTGGCCGGTTTCGTGCTGCTGGGCTTCGGCCTGGAGACCACGCTCTTCGGCGCCTACGAGTCGATGCTCAGCGAGGCCGCGGCCGAGCAGGCCGGCGGCGCGGCGGCGATCGGCGAGACGTCGTACCAGCTCGGTGCCGGTATCGGCATCGCGCTGCTGGGCAGCGTGATGAACGCGGCCTACACGCCGGGGCTGCGGTCGGTGCCCGGCGTTCCGCGGCACGCGTCGGACGCGGCGGGCCACTCGCTCGGCGAGGCCTACGAGGTCGCCGGCCGGCTCGGCGGAACCGCCGGGGCGGCGCTGCGCCGGGCGGCGCGGGACTCCTTCGTGCACGGACTGCATGTGACCCTGCTGGTGAGCGCGGGCCTGTTGCTGCTGGGTGCGGTGATGGCGCTTCGGCTGCCGTGGATCATGCAGTGCGGCGAGGAGCCGGCCGGGGCCGAGCTGGAGCTGCCGGCGCCGCGCGAGGCGGAGGCGGCGGTCGGGAAGCCGCGGGTCACCGCCTGACCTCCTCTGGACGTGCGGGACACTGCACCGTAACGTCGGCCGGAGAGCCGTAACTAGCGCTGCTAGTTTTGCTGAGTCCCGGAGGGTGTTCCATGTCCGCGTCCGCGAAGCTGCCCCCGTTCGATGCCACCGACCCGCTCGGGATCGACGATCTGCTGGAGCCGGAGGACCTGGCGATCCGGGACACCGTCCGCAGCTGGGCGGCCGACCGCGTTCTGCCGTACGTCGCCGACTGGTACGAGAAGGGCGAGCTGCCCGGGATCCGGGATCTGGCCCGCGAACTCGGCTCCATCGGCGCCCTCGGCATGTCCCTCACCGGATACGGCTGCGCGGGCGCGACGGCCGTGCAGTACGGCCTGGCCTGTCTCGAACTGGAGGCGGCCGACTCGGGCATCCGCTCGCTGGTCTCCGTGCAGGGCTCCCTCGCGATGTACGCCATCCACCGGTTCGGCAGCGAGGAGCAGAAGCAGGAGTGGCTGCCGCGGATGGCCGCCGGCGAAGTGATCGGCTGCTTCGGGCTGACCGAGCCCGACCACGGCTCCGACCCCGCCTCCATGCGCACGCACGCCAAGCGGGACGGCGACGACTGGGTCCTCAACGGCCGCAAGATGTGGATCACCAACGGCTCGGTCGCCGGGGTCGCGGTCGTCTGGGCGCAGACCGAGGAGGGCATCCGCGGCTTCGTCGTGCCCACTGCCACCCCCGGCTTCTCGGCGCCGGAGATCAAGCACAAGTGGTCCCTGCGCGCCTCCGTGACCAGCGAACTCGTCCTCGACGACGTACGACTGCCCGCCACCGCCGTACTGCCCGAGGTCACCGGACTGCGCGGACCGCTCAGCTGTCTCTCGCACGCCCGCTACGGCATCGTGTGGGGCGCCATGGGCGCCGCGCGCAGCAGCTTCGAGGCGGCCGTCGACTACGCGAAGTCACGGGAGCAGTTCGGGCGGCCCATCGGCGGCTTCCAGCTCACCCAGGCCAAGCTCGCCGACATGGCGGTGGAGCTGCACAAGGGGATTCTGCTGGCCCACCATCTGGGGCGGCGGATGGATGCCGGCCGCCTGCGCCCCGAGCAGGTCAGCTTCGGCAAGCTCAACAACGTCCGCGAGGCCATCGAGATCTGCCGAACGGCGCGGACGATCCTCGGTGCCAACGGGATCTCCCTGGAGTACCCGGTGATGCGGCACGCGACCAACCTGGAATCGGTGCTCACCTACGAGGGCACCGTCGAGATGCACCAGCTCGTGCTGGGCAAGGCGCTCACCGGGCTCGACGCCTTCCGGTGAGCCCCGTCGGGGCAGGGCCGGGTGAGCGGCCCTGCCTCAGCTCTGGTTGAAGAAGCCGTCCGAGCGGTGCGCGGACGCCTCACCGCTGATGATTTCCGTGTCGGCGGGGGTCAGCAGGAACACGCGGTTGGAAACGCGGTCGATCGAGCCGCGCAGGCCGAAGATGAGCCCCGCCGCGAAGTCCACGACCCGCTTGGCGTCGCCGGGCTCCATGTTGGTGAGGTTCATGATGACCGGGACGCCGTCCCGGAACAGTTCGCCGATGGCGCGGGCGTCCCGGAAGCTGTCCGGGGTGACCGTGCCGATCCGGCGGCCCGTCTCCTCGGCCGTGTCGGTCGCCACCTTCACCCGTGGGTCGGTGACCCAGGCGTCCTGGGACCCGGTGCCCTCGGAGTAGTCGTCGTCGTAATAGCGCTCGTCATCGTTGTCGTCGACGAGGCCGAGCCACGCACTCGCCTTGCGTACCGATCCCATGGACGCCTCCTCTCACAGCGGTCTTTCTTGCTTTCCGCATCCCTATGGTCATCCATGATGCGGACGGCGCGCCAAGTGGATAGACGCCGCGCGGGGGGTTTGTGACGGTACTGGTGCACAGCGGATCCGTCGAGAGTCCTTGTGCCCCAAGGGCGGCGACTCATACGGGCGCTGACTGAGAGTGAAATATGATTGTCTGCGGCGGACGGGTGATGCGCGGTGCATACGGGTGAACGCCAACGTCGTATCACAGTACGGGGGATGTGGTGTTCGGAATCGTCAGGCCCTGCTCGCACCGGCTCGGGGAGAGCCTCAAGGCCGAGTGGATGGCGCATTTGTGCGGGCTCTGTCTCGCCCTGCGTCGCGACCACGGCCAGTTCGCGCGGATCGTGACCAACTATGACGGGCTTCTCATATCGGTTCTGACGGAGGCTCAGACCGGTCCGGTGAGCGGCGGCCGCCGTACGGCCGGGCCGTGCGCGCTGCGCGGCATGCGGACCGCGTCCGTCGCCCAGGGGGAGGGGGCGCGGCTCGCCGCCGCCGTCTCGCTGGTGCTCGCCTCCGCAAAGGTGCGCGACCATGTCGCCGACCGGGACGGAGTGCTGGCCCGCAGGCCGGTCGCCGCCGCCGCACGCCGGGTCGCGGCGAGCTGGGGCCGGGCCGGGGAGCACAGCGGGGCGGCGGTCGGATTCGACACCGGCGTCCTGGTCGACGCCGTCGACCGGCAGCTCGGCGTCGAGTCCCTGGCCGGGCCCGGCACCCCGATCCTGACGGTCACCGAGCCGACCGAGACCGCGACCGCCGCGGCCTTCGCGCACACCGCGGTGCTGGCCGGGCGGCCGGGCAACGCCAAACCCCTGGCGGAGGCCGGGCGGCTGTTCGGGCGGCTCGCGCATCTGCTGGACGCCGTGGAGGACCGGCACTCTGACGCCCTGTCGGGTGCCTGGAACCCGCTCACCGCCACCGGCACGCCCCTCGCCGAGGCCCGCCGGCTCGCCGACGACGCCCTGCACGGCATCCGGCTCGCCCTGCGGGAGGCCGAGTTCGACGACGGCAGGCTCGTCCATCTCCTTCTCGTCCACGAGCTGCGGCGCTCGGTGGACCGGGCGTTCGGCACGGCACCCGTGTGCGCGGCACACCAGCCGGGTCCACCACCGCAGGGACCGTACGGGCCCGGAATACCGCAAGGGCCGTACGGCGGCGGGAATCCTTACGGCCCCGGTGCTCCTCATGCGGGCGGCAATCCCTATGCGGGCGGCCATCCGCAAGGCGGCTATCCGTATACGGACGGTAATCCGTATACGGGCGGCCGGCCTTATGGGGGCGGCGGTCAGCCCGGCGGAGGCGGCGGCTTCGGCGGGGGCGGCGGCGGTGGTTTCGGGGGTGGATTCGGGCCCGAGCCCGCCAAGGGAAGGCGCGGTTTCTGGGCGGGCTGCGGGGTGTTCCTCACGCTGTTCTGCACCTGCAAGATGTGCTGCGCCGAGGAATACGAAGGCCCGTGGTCCCGGAAGAAGCGCAGTGGCTGCTGCCAGTGGTGTGACTGTTCCTGCCCCGGCGGCTGTGACGGCTGCGACTGCTGCTGTCCGTGCGACGGCTGCTAGGCGCCGCTAGTTCCTCAGTTCCGGCGGGCTGATCCGCGACGTGCTGATCGCCGAGCCCGATGTGCCCCACTTCTCGAGAATCCGGTCGTAGGTGCCGTCGGACAGCAGCTTGTTCACCGCCGCCCGGAAGGCCGGCGCCAGTTTCGTGCCCTTCTTGAAGGCGAAGCCGACGTCCAGGCGGTGGTATTCGTTGAGGAACTTCAGACCCTGCTGGTGCGCGACGGCGTAGCGCAGGCCGTTGATCGTGGACATCACGATGTCGCTGCGGCCCTGCTGGAGCGAGGACCAGATCGCGCTCGACTCGGAGTACGTCTGCACCTGGTACGCCTTCTTGCCCGCGTCGGCGCACACGTGCTTGTTCTCCTCCAGCGTGGCCTCGAAGGTCGTGCCGGCGGCGGTCGCGACGTCGAGGCCGCACAGCTGCCTCAGGTCGGTGATCTTCGACAGCTTGCTGTCCTTGCGGGTGGCGAAGCCCTGGCCGTCGTTGATGTAGGTGACGAAGTCGATGGACTTGCGGCGCTCGTCCGTCACGCCGAAGTTGCTCGCGCCGAAGTCGTACTTACCGCTGTCCAGGGCGGGCAGGATCGCCTCGAAGCTCGCCTGCTCCACCTTCAGCCTGACGCCGAGCACCCGGGCGACCGCCTTGGTGAAGTCGACGTCCTGGCCGGTCAGGGTGGTGCCGTCGCCGAGGTAGGTGGTGCCGGGCGGGGTGCCGCCGACGCTGACCGCGACGGTCAGGCTCGTGGTGCCGGCGGGCAGCAGCCCGGCGACGGCGTCGTCCTCGTGCACGGCGGAGACGACGTCCGTGGTGGGCACCGCGGCGGGCTCGGCCGCCACTCCGGCGGCGTCCGTGCCGCCCGAGCCGTCGGTCCCGGAGCCGCAGGCGGTGAGCAGCAGAGCAGCCGAGCTAATGGCGATAAAGGGAAGGAAAAGGCGATAAAAGGGCGTACGCATCGGGGAGCGGTCTCCTGAGGCAGAAGGGCATGCGGAAACGCGAGGGGAGGGGGCGCGTGTGAAGGCGGAGAAGAACAAGAGAACGCGAGGACGCCCGCCCCGGGGGGCAGGCGTGCGCAGGGGGTCAGCTCAACAGGAACAGGACCACACGCGACCGAAGTCGATGTGGGAGCGGGTGACCAGCCACTGCTGTGGATGCATGGGCCAAGTGGAACAGGCATCCGGTTCCGCGTCAACTGACGTGAGATGTACGGCTCATACTCTGGACAGCCTTGACAGCGGAGGGAAACGCACCCGTACTCTCGGTGCACGGCCCTGCTGAGGGGCTCGGCCGTATCCGCGCCGCTCGGCGCGGCCCGTGTGAAGGCATCACCCCGTTCTGACGACGCTCCCCTGTGCCGGGCTGTGCCCGAGTGGGAGGGGCCTCCACGTCACGGAGTCTTCGCATGTCATCCGACACCCTCGCCAAAATCCCCACCGCATCGCACGTCCCCGAGCCCGGGGACGCTCCGCGGATCGTCCCGCAGCGCCGGTACGGGCAGTGGGCGGCAGCCGCCGTCGTCCTCGTCCTGCTCGGGTTCGCCGTCAACTCCGTCGTGCACAACAAGGCGTTCCAGTGGGACGTCGTCGCCGACTACTTCACCTCGGACTCCGTCCTGCGCGGACTGTGGCTCACCCTGTGGCTGACCGCGGTGGTGATGGTTCTCGGTTTCGCCCTCGGCACCCTGCTGGCCGCGTTCCGGCTGTCCGCCAACCCGGTGCTGCGGGCGGTCGGTTGGGGATACGTGTGGCTGTTCCGGTCCATCCCGATCCTGGTCCAGCTGCTGCTGTGGTTCAACATCGGGGCGCTGTACCCGCAGGTGTTCGGCGTGCAGACCGTCAACCTGCTCAGCCCGGTCGCCGTCGCGATCGTCGGTCTCACCCTGCACGAGGCCGCCTACGCCGCCGAGGTCGTCCGGGGCGGCATCCTCTCCGTCGACCGCGGGCAGATCGAGGCCGCCCAGGCGCTCGGTCTGAGCCGGTGGCGGCGCTGGCGGCGGATCGTGCTGCCGCAGGCCATGCGCGCCATCGTGCCGCCCGCCGGCAACATGCTGATCGGCACCCTCAAGGGCACCTCGATCGTCAGCGTCATCGCCGTCAACGACCTGCTGTTCTCCGCCCAGTTGATCTACCACCGCACCTACCAGGTGATCCCGCTGCTGATGGTCGCCACCCTCTGGTACGCCGTGGTCACCTCGTTGCTCGGCATCGGCCAGACCTTCGTCGAAAGGCACTACGCGCGCGGCACGGGGAACGCCCGATGAGGCAGCAGCTGGTCATCGTGGGAGCCGGGCCGCGGGGGACCGGCATCCTCGAACGCATCGCCGCCAACGCATCCGAGCTGTACGCCGGTGGTCCCGGCCTCGACATCCACCTGGTCGACCCCCATCCGCCGGGCGGCGGACGCATCTGGCGGCAGGCGCAGTCGCCGCTGCTGTGGATGAACTCGCACGCCGAGGACGTCACCATGTTCACCGACGAGACGGTGACGATGGCCGGCCCGGTGCGCGAGGGCCCCACTCTGCACGAGTGGGCCGGCCTGGACGGCCGTACCTTCGCCGACCGCCGGCTCCAGGGCCGCTACCTGCGCTGGGTGTACGAGCGGACCCGCGCCGACCTGCCCCCGCACGTCGCCGTCCACCACCACCCGCGGCGCGCCCTCCGGGTCGGCGGCCCCCGCGAGGGCCGCCAGCAGGTGTGGCTGGAGGGCCGCCCGCGCCCGCTCCTGGCCGACGTGGTGATCCTCGCCCTCGGCCACCTGGACGCCGAACTCGACAGCGACCAGGCGCAGTTGGCGGCGTACGCCCGGCAGCACGACCTCGTGCACCTGCCGCCCGACTTCACCGCCGACAGCGACCTCTCCGCACTGCGGCCCGGTGCACCCGTCCTGGTGCGCGGCTTCGGGCTGGCCTTCGTCGACCTGATGGTGCTGCTCACCGAGGGACGCGGCGGACGGTACGAGGGGGACGCGTATCTCCCCTCGGGGCGGGAGCCGGTGCTGTACGTCGGCTCGCGGCGCGGAGTGCCGTACCACTCGAAGATCGGCTACGACTGGACCGGCGAGAGACCCCCGCTGCCCCGCTTCCTGGGCCCCGCCGAGGTGGACGAACTGCTCGCCCGGCCCGGGGGCTTCGACTTCCGGCGCGATGTGTGGCCCCTGATCGAGAAGGAGCTGGGCTTCGCCCACTACCACCGGCTGTTCACCGCCCACCCCGGGCGTACGGCGATGGCCTGGACCGACTTCGAGGAGAAGTACGCGGCGGCCGGCGACCCGGCCGAGACCCGGGCACTGGTCGCCGCCGCGGTGCCGGACCCGGCCGACCGGCTCGACCTCACCGCGCTCGACCACCCGCTGGACGGCGCGCGGTACGCCTCCCACGAGGACTTCCAGGACGGACTCAGGGGCTACATCGAGGCCGACCTGAGCCGCCGTCACGATCCCTCCCACAGCGCCGACCTGGCCGTCTTCCTCGGACTGCTCTCCGTCTACGGGCAGCTGGTGCGGCTCGGGCACATCGCGCCCTGGTGGCACGGATTCTTCAGCTGTCTGGCGTCCGGGCCGCCCGGGCCACGGCTGCGGCAGATGCTCGCGCTGTCCCGGGCCGGAGTGCTCAGATTCGTCGGGGCCGGTATGACCGTCACCGCCGAGAACGGGGTGTTCCGGGCCACCAGCCCCACCGTGCCGGGGTTCTCCGTCGAGGCGCGGGCCCTGGTGGAGGCCCGGCTGCCCGAGCCCACCGTCGGGCGTGCCCGCGACAGCCTGCTGCGCGAGCTGCACGCCGACGGCGCCGCCGAGACCCCCGACGGGCTGCTCCGGGTCGACCCCGGCGACGGCCGGATCCTCGACGGCGCCGGGCGCCCGCATCCCCGGCGGTTCGCCCTCGGCCCGGCCACCGAAACCCGCACCGCCGGCGCGTTCACCCGCCCCCGCACCGGCGGACCAGCGTTCCGGCAGAACGACGCCACCGCCCGGGCGGTGCTGTCCTTCCTGACCGTCTCACTTGTAAAGGAACTCGCGCGATGAGCGTCATGGTCGACATCAGGTCGGTGCACAAGAGCTTCGGCTCGCTCGACGTACTCAAGGGCATCGATCTCCAGGTGCGCGCCGGTGAGGTCACCGTCGTGCTCGGCCCCTCCGGCTCCGGCAAGTCCACGCTGCTGCGCACCATCAACCACCTGGAGAAGGTGGACCGGGGTGCGATCAGCGTCGACGGCTCGCTGATCGGATACCGGCGGGCCGGTGACAGGCTGTACGAACTGCCCGAGCGGGAGGTGCTCAAACAGCGCACCCGGATCGGGTTCGTCTTCCAGAACTTCCACCTCTTTCCGCATCTCACCGTCCTGGACAACGTCGTGGAGGCGCCGGTGTCCGCGCTGAAGCGGCCCCGGAAGGCGGCGGTGGAGAGCGCCCGCCGGCTGCTGGAGCGGGTCGGACTCGGCGACAAGGCCGACGCCTATCCGCGGCAGCTGTCCGGCGGGCAGCAGCAGCGGGTCGCCATCGCACGGGCGCTCGCGCTGGAGCCGAAGCTGTTGCTCTTCGACGAGCCGACGTCGGCGCTCGATCCCGAGCTGGTGGGCGAAGTACTGGACGTCATCCGGGGCTTGGCGGCCCAGGGGACGACGATGATCGTCGTCACCCACGAGATCGCGTTCGCCCGGGAGGTCGCCGACACGGTGGTGTTCATGGCCGACGGGCGGATAGTGGAGCAGGGGGCGCCGGAGGAGGTGCTGGGCGCTCCACGGGAGGAGCGGACCCGGGCGTTCCTGGCGAAGGTACTGTGAGAGTGAGCAGCCTGCTGCATCTCGCCGCCGCCGTCGATCAGCCGGGGAGCCTCGACGCCGGATCCCCTGTCGAGCTGGCCCGGCTCGCCGAGCGGGGTGGGCTGGACTTCGTGACGCTGGACGACTCCTTCGCCCGGCCCGGGTCCGACGCGCTCGGTGTCCTGTGCCGGGCGGCGCCCGCGACCCGGCGGATCGGGCTGGTGCCGACGGTCACCACCACCCACACCGAGCCCTTCCAGGTGCAGGCCGCCGTGGACACCCTGGACCGGGTCAGCCGCGGGCGGGCCGGCTGGCGGATCGAGGTGTCCACCACCGAGCGGGAGGCCCGGCCGTTCTGTCGCCCGCACGCGCCCGCCGAGCCCTCGGCCCCGCTCCGGCACGGGCGACCACCGTCGGCGGAGGCGCTCTGGCGGGAGGCCGGCGAAGTCGCCGACGCGGCGGCGAGACTGTGGGACGACGGGGAGGACGGCGCGGAGATCCGGGACGTGGCCACCGGCCGATTACTCGACCGGGACCGGCTGCACCGCGTCGACTTCACCCGCACCGCCTTCTCGGTCCGGGGCCCGTCGACCGCGCCCCGGTCGCCGCAGGGCCACCCCGTCCGCGTGGTCGACGCCACCGATGATCACGCCCGTGCGGTCGCCGCCCGGTACGCGGACGTCGCGCTGGTACGCGCCGCCTCCCCCGCCCAGGCCGCCGGCGTGGGCGACGAACTGCGCGAACGGGCACGCTCGTTCGGGCGGAAGCCGGACGCGCTGCGGGTCCTGGTCAGCCTGCTGGTCGACCTCGGCGACGGCGAGTACGCCGCGGAGGCCGGACACGGTGGTGGCGGGCCGCGACCCACCGCGCGGGGCCCGCTGTACCGGGGCGGCCCGGTCGACCTCGCGGAACTGATGGCGGCCTGGCACGCCGACGGTGTCACCGACGGCTTCCACCTCGTCCCCGTCGAACCGCGCCGCGATCTGGAGCGGCTGGTCAACGGCACGGTGGCGCTGCTCCAGCACCGCGGACTGTTCCGCACCTTCTACCCGGGCAGCACCCTGCGCGAGCACCTGGGCCTGGCCCGGCCCGCCGGCCGGTCAGCCGCGGCCAGGACGACGGAAGCGGTGGCACGAGAAGCGTGAGGGGGCCGTCTCGGTGCCCTGCGGTCCGCTCGCGCCGGCACCGGCGTACCGGATCGAGGACTATCCGGAGGGGCGACTTCCGGACATCCCCGGGATCTGGGTGGCGGATGAGGACGGGGTGGTGCTCATCGCCGCCGGGACCGACGGCCCGACCGTGGCCGGCCGGCCGGTCCCGAGCGGATGCCGAAGGCCGCGCAGCAGGCGGACGGGTGTGGCGACACGTGGGACATGGCGGTCGAGGCGGGGGAGCGCCACCCGGTCCGACCTCGGGTTCACCCGGCCGGTACGGGCCGTTCCAGGCGTTCGGGTGGTTCCGGGTCGACGGCCGAAAGGCACTCTTGTGCCGACCGGCCGTTCGGCCGAATACTCCCCCCAGCGCTTGTCAGGGGCATGCGTATTCGAATCCGGTCGGGCCCCTGACTGCGACTCACGGGCCCCGACCCCACGCGGGCCCCCGACTTCCCTTGGAGGGAACGCCAAGTGAGCATCAAGCGCACCACTCCCCGCACCGGCACGGCGAGACGGACCCGGCTGACCGCCGTGGCCACCGGCTTCCTGGCCGCAGCAGCGTTCGCCGCCCCCACCGCGAACGCCAGCGACGCCCACACGTTCAGCGCCGCGCAGCTGACCAAGGCGAGCGACTCCGTCCTCAAGGCCGACATCCCCGGTACGGCCTGGGCGGTGGACGGCAAGACCAACCGCGTCGTCGTCACCGTCGACAGCACGGTGTCCAAGGCCGAGATCGCCACGATCAAGAAGCAGGCCGGCGCCAACGCCTCCGCGCTCACCATCAAGCACACCCCCGGCAAGTTCAACAAGCTGATCTCCGGCGGCGACGCCATCTACGCGAGCAGCTGGCGCTGCTCGCTGGGCTTCAACGTCCAGGACTCCAGCGGGAACTACTACTTCCTGACCGCCGGGCACTGCACCGACGGTGCGGGCACGTGGTGGTCGAACTCCTCCCACTCCACCACGCTCGGCACCACGGCCGGCTCCAGCTTCCCCGGCAACGACTACGGCATCGTGCGCTACACCAACAGCTCGGTGACCAAGTCGGGTTCCGTGGGCAGCCAGGACATCACCAGCGCGGCCACGCCCTCCGTGGGCACGACCGTCTACCGTCGCGGGTCCACGACCGGTACGCACAACGGCCGGGTCACCGCGCTCAACGCCACGGTCAACTACGGCGGCGGCGACATCGTCTCCGGCCTGATCCAGACCACCGTCTGCGCCGAGCCCGGCGACTCCGGCGGCCCGCTGTACGGCGGCACCACGGCCTACGGTCTGACCTCGGGCGGCAGCGGCAACTGCACCTCCGGCGGTACGACCTTCTTCCAGCCGGTCACCGAGGCGCTGAGCGCCTACGGGGTGCACGTCTACTGACGGGCGCCGTTCGCTGACGGGCCCCGTTCGCCGGCGGCCCGCACGTCCTGGCGAGCCCCCGCACGCGACCTGCGTGCGGGGGCTCTCTCGTTGCGGCCCGCGGGTGCTGTCCTGCGCGCCAAGGGGGCGATGTCGGCCAGGAGTGGCGGGCGGGTGTGGTTACTTGTGCGTGCCCTTCCTGGTGGTCCACCTGGGCCGTGTACCTGACCGGGCCGTAGTCGTCGCCCGGGAAGCTGGACTGCTCGTTCGCGCCGATGACCTTGCCGGAGGAGTCCCGAGCGAGGTCGACCTGTACGCGGCTCCAGCCAGAAGATCACCGGCGGCCGAGGCCACCGTCGGGATGAAGGCCACCCGCAGCGGATCGACCACCCAGATGCACTCCGGCACGGTCACCGGCCTGACCTCCGCGTGCCGCGGCGCGGGCCTCCGGGTGGCCTGTTTGCGCAGGTGGGAGGCGGCCGAACAGGTTTCGTACACATGTTCGGGAATGGGGGTATGGTGGGGGAAGACAGGTTGGAACTGATGTTCGAGAGTCGTTCGGGGCTCACGAGTGCGGGAGGTGGGTGTGCCGGGCTTCGCGCATCTGCACACCGTCTCCGGGTTCTCCCTGAGATATGGGGCGTCCCATCCGGAGCGGCTGGCCGAGCGCGCCTCGGAACGGGGCATGGACGCCCTCGCCCTGACCGACCGCGACACCCTCGCCGGGACGGTCCGCTTCGCCAAGGCCTGCGCCGGCGCGGGCGTCCGTCCGCTGTTCGGGGTGAACCTGGCGGTGGCGGCGCGGGAGGCCGTACGGCGGGAGAGGCGGCGTACCCCGGTGCGCGGTGGTGCCTTCGTGGACGAGTCGGCTCCCCGGGTGACCTTCCTCGCCCGGGACGGCGCCCGGGGCTGGGCCGAGCTGTGCCGGCTGGTCTCGGCGGCGCACGCGGGGGAGGGGAATCCGCTGCTTCCCTGGGCCGGCCACCGCGGCGACGGCCTGGTGGTGCTGCTCGGTCCGGAGTCGGACGTGGGGCACGCGCTGGCGGCCGGGCGCCCCGACCGGGCGGCGGAGCTGCTCGCCCCGTGGCGCGAGGTCTACGGCGACGCGCTGCGGCTGGAGGCCGTCTGGCACGGCCGTACGGGCACGGGCGCGGGCTCCCTGCGGCTGGCCGCCCGTACCGTCGGCTTCGCCGCCGAGCAGGGGGTGCGGCCGGTGCTCAGCAACGCCGTCCGGTATGCCGACCCCGGGCAGGGGCCGGTCGCCGACGTGCTGGACGCCGCGCGGCGTCTGATGCCGATCGGCCCCCGGGGGGAGCTGGACTCCGGTGCGGCCTGGCTGAAAGACGCCCAGGCCATGCTGGAGGTCGCCGAGCGGGTCGTGGAGGCCGCCGGGTACCGGCGGGACACCGCCCACCGGCTGCTGGAGCAGACCCGGGCCACGGCCGCCGGGTGCCGGGTCGACCCCGAGGGCGATCTGGGCATGGGGAGCGTGCACTTTCCCGAGGCGCACCTCGTCGGCGCCGGCCGGCGTACCGCGCAGCGGGCGCTCGCCTCCCGGGCGACCGCCGGGATGCTGCGGCTCGGCTACGCCGGCCGGCGTGCGTACTGGGAGCGGATGCATCACGAGCTGGACATCATCGCCCATCACGGCTTCGCCTCCTACTTCCTGACGGTCGCCCAGGTGGTGGACGACGTACGGGAGATGGGCATCCGGGTGGCCGCGCGCGGCTCCGGTGCCGGGTCGCTCGTCAACCATCTGCTCGGGATCGCGCACGCCGACCCGATCGAGCACGGGCTGCTGATGGAGCGCTTCCTGTCCAAGGAGCGCCTCGTGCTGCCGGACATCGACATCGACGTGGAGTCCGCGCGACGGCTGGAGGTCTACCGGGCGATCATCGGCCGGTTCGGCAGCGAGCGGGTCGCCACCGTCTCCATGCCGGAGACCTACCGGGTCCGGCACGCCATCCGGGACGTGGGCGCCGCGCTGTCCATGGACCCGGCCGAGATCGACCGGGTCGCCAAGTCCTTTCCGCACATCCGGGCCCGGGACGCCCGGGCCGCGCTGGAGGAGCTGCCCGAGCTGAAGCGGCTGGCGGGGGAGAAGGAGCGGTTCGGCAGGCTGTGGGAGCTGGTGGAGGCCCTTGACGCCCTGCCGCGCGGGGTGGCCATGCATCCGTGCGGGGTGCTCCTGTCCGACGCCTCCCTGCTCGCCCGGACGCCGGTGGTGCCGACCAGCGGCGAGGGGCTGCCCATGTCGCAGTTCGACAAGGAGGACGTGGAGGACCTCGGGCTGCTCAAGCTGGACGTGCTGGGCGTGCGGATGCAGTCGGCGATGGCGCACGCGGTCGCCGAGGTGGAGCGGGCGACCGGGGAGCGGATCGAACTGGACACGGTGCCGCCGGGGGATCCGGAGACCTACCGGCTGATCCGGTCCGCCGAGACGCTGGGCTGCTTCCAGATCGAGTCGCCGGGCCAGCGGGACCTGGTGGGGCGGCTCCAGCCCGCCACCTTCCATGATCTGGTGGTGGACATCTCGCTGTTCCGGCCGGGTCCGGTCGCCGCCGACATGGTGCGGCCGTTCATCGAGGCGCGGCACGGGCGGGCGCCGGTGCGCTATCCGCACCCGGACCTGGAGGAGCCACTGAAGGGGACGTACGGGGTCGTCGTCTTCCACGAGCAGATCATCGACATCGTCGCCATCATGACCGGCTGCGGCCGGGGCGAGGCCGACCGGGTGCGGCGCGGGCTGTCCGATCCGGAGTCGCAGGGGCGGATCAGGGTGTGGTTCGCCCAGCAGGCGGCGGCCAGGGGGTACAGCGCGGAAACGATCCAGCGGACCTGGGAGATCGTGGCGGCCTTCGGGTCGTACGGTTTCTGCAAGGCGCATGCCGTCGCGTTCGCCGTGCCGACCTACCAGTCGGCGTGGCTGAAGGCGCATCACCCGGCCGCCTTCTACGCCGGGTTGCTCACGCACGACCCCGGGATGTACCCGAAGCGACTGCTGCTGGCCGATGCCCGGCGGCGCGGGGTGCCGATCCTGCCGCTGGACGTCAATGTGTCCGGGGTCGCTCATCGGATCGAACTGGTGTCTGAATCAGGGGTGTGGGGGCTGCGACTCGCCCTCTCCGACGTGCACGGCATCGGCGAGACCGAGGCGCAGCGGATCGCGGACGGGCAGCCGTACGCCTCCCTGCTGGACTTCTGGGAGCGGGCCCGGCCCAGCAGGCCGCTGGCCCAGCGGCTCGCGCAGGTGGGCGCGCTGGACGCGTTCGGCGCCAACCGGCGTGATCTCCAGCTGCACCTGACCGAGCTGCATCGCGGCGCCCGGGGCGGCGGCGGAGGCCAACTCCCGCTGGCCGGCGGGCGCAAGACCGCGCCCGCCGGTCTGCCGGACCTGTCCCCGGAGGAGAGGCTCAGCGCCGAGCTGGGTGTGCTGTCCATGGACGCCTCGCGCAATCTGATGGACGACCACCGGGAGTTCCTCGAGGAGCTGGGCGTGGTCTCCGCGCGCCGGCTGCGCGAGGCCCGGCACGGGGAGACCGTGCTGGTCGCGGGCGCCAAGGCGGCCACCCAGACCCCGCCGATCCGCTCCGGCAAGCGGGTCATCTTCTCCACGCTGGACGACGGCACGGGACTGGTCGACCTCGCGTTCTTCGACGACTCGCACGACGCCTGCGCCCACACCGTCTTCCACTCCTGGCTGCTGCTGGTGCGCGGAGTGGTGCAGCGGCGCGGCCCGCGCAGCCTGAGCGTGGTCGGCTCCGCCGCCTGGAACCTCGCCGAACTGGTGGAGGCGCGGCGCGCGGAGGGGCTCGACGGAGTCGCGGCCCGGCTGGCCGAACCGTCCGGCGCGGGCGGGTCCGCGGCGAAGGACGACGGCGGTCCGTTCCGGGCCCGGGTCGCCGGGTCCGACGGGCTGCCCGCGCCGGCCGGCTCCGCGGCCGGCGACCCGATGGCGGGCCGGACGATCCGCATGCCCACGGGGTACGAGATGCACCCCTGGGCCGATCTGCGGCCCGCGGGAGAGGACGCTGCGCAAGGGCCCGCGGCGATACGGAAGTTGTGGCACCAGAGTCCGGGGAGTGCGGGATGACCATTCTCTGCGTACGTTTCCAGCTGCCGCCGATGTACGAGGCGGCCCTGCCGGGACTGCTCGGACTGCTGGAGGAGTTCACCCCGGTCGTGGAGGCGCTGCCGCCGGACGGAGCGCTGGCCGATCTGCGCGGTGCCGAGCGGTACTTCGGGCGCAGCGCGGTGGAGCTGGCCTCGGTGATCCGGGTGCGGGCCCTCGCGCGCCACGGCGTCGACTGTGTGATCGGCGCCGGCCCCGGCCCGATGCTGGCCCGCGTGGCGCTGCGCGACGCCCGGCCCGGAGCGACCTGCGCGGTGCCCCCGGACGCCGTCGCCGAGTTCCTCGCCGGCAAGCCCGTCGCCGCGCTGCCCGGCGTCGGCACGGCCACCGCCCGCACTCTCGGCGAGTACGGCCTGGACACCCTGGGCCGGGTCGCCGCCGCGCCGCTGTCCACGCTCCAGCGGCTGATCGGCGCGAAGGCGGGCCGTGAGCTGCGCGAGAAGGCGAGCGGCGTCGACCGCGGCCGGGTCGTCCCGAACGCCGTCGCGCGGTCGATGATGACGGAACGGGCCTTCGACGTCGATGAGTTGGACCCGGCCCGGCACCGCAGGGCGCTGCTGTCGGCCGCCGAGGAGATCGGTTTCCGGCTGCGCGCGGTGGAGAAGGTGTGCCGCACCCTGACCCTCACCGTGCGCTACGCCGACCGCTCCTCGACCACCCGCAGCCGCACCCTGAAGGAGCCGACCGCGCACTCGGCGGCCCTGACCCAGGCGGCCTACGGCATGTACGAGGCGCTCGGTCTCCAGCGCGCCCGGGTCCGCGCGCTCACCCTGCGCGCCGAGGGGCTGACCTCCGCCGATCAGGCCGCCCACCAGCTCACCTTCGACCCAGTGGACGAGAAGGTCCGCCGTATCGAGGAGGTCGCGGACCGCGCGCGGGCGAGGTTCGGGCCACGAGCGGTGATGCCGGGCACGCTGGCGGCGTAACGGACGCTGATCGAAGTCAGTTGGCCCAGGGCGGAGTGATCCGGGTGCCGTCGGCGAGCTGTGCCGTCAGGCCGACGGAGGTGGTGACCCAGGAGATCGCGGTGTGGTCGGTGGGGTTCTCGACGGCCAGGGTCGCGCCGGGGTTCACGATCACGGTGTCGCCCGCCGAGATCCGCTCGGTGTGACCGTCGAGGGTCATCAGCAGCTCGCCGACGAGCAGATGGAAGATCTCCTCGCGGTCGACGGTGTGTGCGGGCGCCCTGGTCCCGGGCGGGATCTCGCCCCGCCAGGCGCACAGCTCCTTGCTGCCGGTGCGCGGGGTGGCGTACGAGACGAAGCGGGCGCCGTGGATCTCATGGGTGACGGCCTGCGACGAGCGGACGACGGGCATGGTGAACTCCGTTCATATGGTCAAGCTGCTTGACTATATGGTCAAGCGGCTTGACCAACTCGTCAAGGGTGTTTCAATGCCTCCGTGCAGAACTCCGAAGCCATGGCCCTGTCCGCCGCCCTGCTCGCCGTGGCGGGCGAGCTCACCCAGCGCATCCATCGTGGGGTGGCCGCCCGCGGGTTCACGGATCTCCGGCCGGCCCACGGCTTCGCCTTCGCCCGGCTCGCTCCGGACGGGGCCACCGCCACCGACCTGGCCGCGCATCTCGGGGTGACCAAGCAGGCGGCGAGCCAGCTGGTGGACGAGATCGTGCGCAGGGGGTACGCCGAGCGGCGGCCGCATCCCGAGGACGCGCGGGCTCGGCTGATCGTACTGACCGAGCGCGGGTGGGCCTGTACCCGGGCGGCGGAGGGGGCGGCCGCCGAGGTGGTCGGGGGGTGGGCCGAACTGCTGGGCGAGGATGACGTGCGCGTGCTGCGGGACCGCTTGGCGCGGATTGCGCCCTACGGTCCGATTCGGCCCGCCTGGTGATACGTCGTCAGTGAGCGCGTGAGTCGCTGGTTAGCACTGGAAGTTTTTACTGACGCGTAACTTCACACTTGGACTACTCGCTCGTAACTTGACGAGTGAACAGCATCCCGTGATCCGGATCACAGGGACAGGCCGTGCACCTCCCTCTGAGCCGCAAGGAGATCACACGATGCTGCCCTGGAAGCGCGTCTTCAGACCCTTCGCCGCGCTGCTCCTCACTGCCGCCGTCGCTGTCGTACCCGCCGCCACCGCCAGCGCCTCCGACGCCCCCAGCTCCGGCTGGAACGACTACTCGTGCAGGCCCTCCGCCACCCACCCCCGCCCCGTCGTCCTCGTCCACGGCACCCTGGGCAACTCCGTCGACAACTGGCTCGGCCTCGCCCCCTACCTGACGGGCCGCGGCTACTGCGTCTACTCCCTCGACTACGGCCGGCTGCCCGGAGTACCCCTCTTCCACGGCCTCGGCCCCATCGACGCCTCGGCCGAGCAACTGTCCGCCTTCGTCGACAAGGTGCTCGCCGCCACCAAAGCCTCCGAGGCCGACCTGGTCGGCCACTCCCAGGGCGGCATGATGCCCCGCTACTACCTGAAGTTCCTCGGCGGAGCGGACAAGGTGAACGCCCTCGTCGGCATCGCCCCCGACAACCACGGCGCCACCCTGAGCGGTCTCACCAACCTGCTGCCGTACTTCCCCGGCGCCGAGGACCTGGTCAAGGCAACCACCCCCGGCCTCGCCGACCAGATCCCCGGCTCCGCCTTCCTCACCAAGCTCAACGCGGACGGCGACACCGTGCCCGGCGTCCACTACACGGTCATCGCCACCAAGTACGACGAGGTGGCCACCCCCTGGCGCAGCCAGTACCTCAGCGGCTCCGACGTCGACAACGTCCTGCTCCAGGACCTGTGCCCGCTCGACCTCTCCGAGCACCTCGCGATCGCCCTGTTCGACCGCATCGCCTTCCACGAGGTGGCCAACGCGCTCGACCCGGCGCACGCCACCGCCACCAGCTGCGCCTCGGCCTTCAGCTGACGTGCCGCCGGGGCCTGTCCGGCCTGAGCCGCCGGACAGGCCCCGGAAACCTCACCGGCGGCGAGTGCCCCCCGCCGCGCGCCGCCGCACCGACAGGAACAGCGCCGCCGAGCCCAGCGCCAGCGCCGCCGCGCCGCCGATCGCGGCGGCGGAGGTGCCGGCGGACGCGCCCGTCTCGGCGAGACCCGCCGGGGCCCCGGCCGCCTTCGGCCGGTCGGCCCGGGTGGTGGTGGACTTGGCCGCGGTGGCGGCCGGCTCCGCCGAGGTGCTCGCGTCGTCGTCCCCGTGCCCGTGGTGCTCGATCGTCGACTTGTCGGCACCGGCCGCGATCTGCTCGTCGGAGGGCGCGGAGGCGGCCGGGGCCGGTGTGGTCCCGGCGCCGCCCGCATCACCGGGGCTCTGCGTGCCGCTCGTACCCCCCGCACCACCGGTGCCGCCGAAGTCGACGTCCGAGCACGAGTAGAACGCCTCCGGACTGTCCGAGCGCTGCCAGACCGCATACAGCAGCTGCCGGCCGGACCGCTCGGGCAGGGTGCCGGAGAACGTGGCCTCGCCGCCCGCCGGAACCGGGTCGGTCGCCTTGGCCACCGGGTGCTCCAGATCCAGGCCGGACCAGGCCAGCGGCTTGGCCGGGTCGTAACCGGGCTTGGTGAGATAGACGGTGAAGGTGCCCTTGTGCGGGGCGGTCACGCGGTACTTGAAGGTGTACGACCCGCCGTGCACGCTCGTCGCCGGCCAGTCGGCGCGGGCCAGGTCGAGCCCCTTGAACTCCTCGTTGTCCGCGCTGCACAGCTTGCCGTCCGGGATCAGCTGCCGGTGCCGCCCGGCCGCGTCCCCGATCCGGACGCCGTTCCAGTCGTACAGGGCCTGGGCGCCGCCGGCCGCCACGGCCGCCCTGCACGCGGCGGACCTCGGGCTCTCCGGTCCCTCCGCGTAGCACTGCGCGACGCGGCTGACCGGGTCGCCCATCGAGCCGTGGGCGGCCGCGGGGGCGGCGGCGAGCACGGTCAGGGCGAGGGGAACCAGGCCGAGTACGGCGACGGCGGGCGCCTTGGCCTTACAGCTGGTGGGCATGCGGAAATCCTCCGAACAGTCCGTGGGGCGGGCTGGATCCCAGGGGCTGATGCCGTGGCCCGGATCCCGTGGGGTGATCCGAAGCTAGCCCCGACGAACCGTGAAATCGGCTGCTGAGAGCCGGTGGAGGAGATCTTTATGGTGCGCTTAAGGGGGTGCTCAGGCTGCGCTCAGGTACTAGCGTGCGCGCATGATCGACAGGGACACCGACCGGATCCGGCCGGCCGTCGCGGAGGACGTACCGGCCCTGAGAGCGGTGACGGACGCGGCCTATCACCCCTACATCGCGCGCATCGGTGTGGTGCCGCAGCCCATGGAGGCGGACCACACGGCGAACGTGGCCGCCGGAAAGGTGTTCGTCACGGGAGAACCCGTCGCCGGGCTCGTGGTGCTCGAGGCGTTCGCCGACCACCTCTTCCTGGACAGCATCGCCGTCCGTCCCGACGCACACGGCACGGGCGTCGGGCGACGGCTGCTGCGGTTCGTCGAGGCACGCGCCCGTGAGCTGGGCCTCGACGAGATCAGGCTCTACACGAACGCGATGATGTGGGAGAACCAGAAGATCTACCCGAAGTACGGCTATGACGTCGTGGCACGCCGTGTCGACGGCCCCTACGACCGAATCCACTACCGCAAGCGGCTGAGCTGAGGCTTCTCCGGCGTCAACGGTCAGGCCACCAGGTTCGTGCGATGTCCTTGCGCACCTCCGGGCGCCCCGCCGGGCGCTCGTCCGCCTCGTCGCGGATCCGGCGGCTGTCCGTCTTCTTCAGGGGCTTGTGCACGGTTACGCGGCGCATGGCTGCCTCCTTCAGTGCCCACCGAGTTCCGCGTTGTCACGGAGGTAGACGCTTTTGGGGAGAGTTACTCATCGGTGCCGGGATGTCAGTGGTGGCCGTCACGTCAGCGCTGTGAGTGGCGTGTGTCACTCTCCGGGTATGACGAGCGAGAACACGCACACGGTTGCGGTTGCCCCGGCAGCGGCCTGAGATGCACAAGCTGTCTGCCTGTCACTCCTCGCCATCGAACAGGGGCAGCGTGTGACAGGCGTCGACCGCTCCCCGGCACCGGCGAGCGGTAAGCGGTGGTGAACAGGGTGTGACGGGCCGGCGCCCGAGCGTGTCAGGCCAGCAGCTCCTCGAAGCCGCCGGCCCGGACCGCCAGCGCCTCCAGCGCGTCGAGGGCGGCCACCGCGGCGGACGCGGCCCGCGGGTCCGTCTCCGCGAGCCCGCTCTCGGCGAACTCGTCCTCGTCCAGCCGCCGTACGTCCCGCCCGTCCGCGGAGCGCCACAGGTCCAGGTCGAGGTCCTCCACGACCAGCTCCGTGCCGGAGCGGACGGCGGGGCGGGTGATGTCGCAATACCAGCCCTTGACGGAGCCGTCCGCCGCGCGGACCTCCTTCACCGAGTACCACCGGTCCCGCCAGTAGTACTCGGTGAACACGTCCCCCGGCTCGAAGCGCACGAACCCGAAGTCGCGGACACCGGAGCCCGCCCAGGGGGCGCGTACGACGATCCGGGCGCCGTCGTCCTGGAGCAGCTCCGCCGGGTAACGGATCTTGGTACGGCCCGCCTTGACCAGGACGACCTCCAAGTCACCGGCCGGTTCAGCCGAGTTCGCGGACATAGCGCACCTCCGTCGCGCACACCTCGTATCCGAGCCACTTGTTGATGGCGATCATGGGTGCGTTGCCGGTGTCGTTGCCGGTGAACGCCTCGGTGACACCCGCGGCGCGGGCCCGGTGCAGCGCATACGTCTTGGCGAGCTTGGCCAGACCGCGCCCGCGGTGCCCGCGGGCGGTGCCGGTCATCGCCGTGGAGTACCGGGTGTCGCCGTCGGTGTAGGCCACGGTGAAGGCGACCGGGCGGCCGTCGACACAGGCGGCCGTGGTCAGCTCCCGGTCCAGCAGCGGGTGGTTCCAGGTCTCCTCGATCCAGGCGTCGTAGTCCGTGAACTCGGTGGCGACATCGCCCGGTTCGTCCAGCACCGTCTCCGCGTCCAGCTCGAACAGCGGCCGGGGATCGTCCGCGAAGTCGGCGGCCGTGCGCAGTTCGACGCCGGCCGGGATCTCCGGCAGCGGCGGGAGGACGGCGTGCGCCAGGTCGAGCCGGAGGAAGTGGGCGGTACGGCCCCGCCGGTAGCCGCGCCGCTCGGCGAAGGCCCGGTTGGCCGGCTCGTCCAGGGCCCAGGCGAACAGCGTGGTCGCGCCCAGGGACGCCAGGTACTCCTCGGCGGCTTGCACCAGCAGCCGGCCGGCGCCGCGGCGGGTCCGGTCCGGGCGGACGTAGATGTTCAGGCAGCCCTGGCCCGGGTCGGGGCTGTCGTGGATCAGATGGACCTGTGCCGTGCCGATCACCTCGCCGTCCTCCTCCGCGACGAGCGGGCGGTAGCGGGCGTCGGGGTGGATGTGGGCCGCCGTGTGCCGGACCGAGTCCGGAGTGAAGAGGATGTACGGCAGAGCGAGGCGGCGGACGAGGGCGAAGCCCTCCGCGT
Source organism: Streptomyces sp. NPDC036984 (assembly GCF_055607665.1). Lineage (NCBI taxonomy): Bacteria > Bacillati > Actinomycetota > Actinomycetes > Kitasatosporales > Streptomycetaceae > Streptomyces > Streptomyces sp. NPDC036984. The sequence continues at coordinate 48,081 of NZ_JBVJRL010000024.1, read as the reverse complement.
CGGACGGGATGCCGGGACGGAGGTCGCGTACGAGGACTGTCACGAACAAGCACCGTACGGACGGGAAGGCCGGGCTGCCTCTCATTTTCCGGCGGGTGCGGGACAATCGGCTGGTGAGCCTGAAGATCCGCATCGACGACAGCGCGCCCCCGTACGAGCAGGTACGGGCGCAGATCTCCGAGCAGGCGCGGTCCGGCGCGCTCCCGGTGGGTTACCGCCTGCCGACCGTGCGCGGGCTGGCCGAGTCCCTGGGCCTCGCGGTGAACACGGTGGCCAAGGCGTACCGGGCGCTGGAGGGCGACGGTGTGATCGAGACGCGGGGGCGCAACGGCACGTTCGTGGCCGCCGCCGGCTCGGCCGCGGCGCGCGAGGCATCCCTGGCCGCTCAGGCTTACGTCGATCGTGTCCGGCGGCTCGGGCTCGACGAGAAAGCGGCGCTCGCCGCGGTGCGGGACGCCCTGCGGGCGGCTTACGGAGAGGGCTGAGGAGGGCCCGGCACCGCCGGCTCCCGCCGCAGTGACCGAGCGCCGTCGCGGCGGGAGGAGAGATGAGCGCCGGGAAGCCGGGAAGAAGAGGCGCGCGGCGAAAAGAAGTAGGCGAGCGGCGGGGAGAGGAGATGCGCGGCGGGAAGAAGTAGGCGAGCCCAGGGAAGAAGAGGCGCGCGGCGGGGATGAGGCGAGCGCTGGGAGGAAGAGGTGAGCGGCGGGGAAAGGCCGGCTGGGCAGGGGGTCAGCTCAGTTTCGCCGGCTCCGGTGTGCGGGTCACCGTGAGGCCCGCCCGGCGTGCCGCCCGGCCGAACGTCACCGCGTCCTGGACCGCCGCACCTCCGGGGTCGTTGTTGAAGTACGCGTACACGTCCGCACCCTCGGACCAGGTCGTCGCGATGCGGTCCACCCAGGTCTCCAGGGACCGGCGGCCGTAGCGCGGCCAGGGCTGGGCGCGGCCCTGGTGGAAGCGGACGTAGCCCCAGTCGGCGGTGCGCCACAGCGGGGTGACCGGGCGGGCCAGGACGTCCGCCCAGCACAGGGCCGCACCACGGGACTCCAGTACCTGCCGCAGCTCCGGCGTCCACCAGGAGTCGTGGCGGGGCTCCACCGCGACCCTCGTGCCGGCCGGGAAACAGGCCAGGCAGGCGTCCAGCAGCGGCGGATCGGCGCGCAGGGTGGGCGGGAGCTGGAGGAGGACCGGGCCCAGCCGGTCGCCGAGGCCCGCCGCGTGGGTCATCAGGCGGTCCACCGGCTCCTCGGGCTCCTTGAGCCGCTTGATGTGGGTGAGATACCGGCTGGCCTTGACCGCGACCACGAAGTCCGGCGGGACGCGGCCGCGCCAGGCGGCGAAGGTGTCGTACGACGGCAGCCGGTAGAACGCGTTGTTGATCTCCACGGTCGCGAAGAGCCGGGTGTACTCCTCCAGCCACAGCCGCGCCGGGACCCCGGCCGGATAGACGAGGTCCCGCCAGTCCTTGTACTGCCACCCCGACGTGCCGACGAACAGGGTCATACCCTCATGAAAGCACTAGAGGTACAGCCCCGCGTCCGCGCCCTCCCGCGCCCCCGGCACCGACGTCGGCGCGGTGCCCCGGCGCAGCGCGTACAGCTCGGCCAGCGTCGCTCCCTCGCGGCCGACGCCCTCCTCGGTGCCGAGCCAGTTCACCGCCTCCGGGCGGGTCAGCGGGCCCACCTCGATACGGGCGAGACAGCGGCCGGGGCGGACCACGGCCGGGTGCAGGCGCTCCAGGTCCTCGTTGGTGGTGACGCCGACCAGGACATTGCGGCCCTGGCCGAGCAGACCGTCGGTGAGGTTCAGCAGCCGGGACAGCGCCTGGCCCGCGGTGTGCCGGGCCTCGCCGCGGATCAGCTCGTCGCAGTCCTCCAGCAGCAGCAGGCGCCAGCGGCCCTTGCCCGCGCCGTCGTCCTCGCCGATCGCGATGTCCATCAGATACCCCACGTCGGAGAAGAGCCGCTCCGGGTCCAGCACACAGTCCACCTGGCACCACTCCCGCCAGGAGCGGGCCAGGGTGCGCAGGGCGGAGGTCTTGCCGGTGCCCGGCGGGCCGTGCAGCAGGAGCAGCCGGCCGGCGATGTCCTCGGGGGTCGTCTTCATCAGGCGGTCCATGGCGTCCGCCACCGGTGCCGTGTAGTTGGGCCGGATCTCGTCCCAGGTGCCTGCGGAGATCTGACGGGTCGTCCGATGCGGTCCGCGCCGCGGGGAGACGTACCAGAACCCCATCGTCACGTTCTCCGGCTGCGGTTCCGGCTCGTCGACCGCGCCGTCCGTGGCCTGGTCGAGGATCCGCTTGGCCAGTTCGGCGCTGGTCGCGGTGACCGTGACGTCGGCGCCCCGGTTCCAGCGGGAGACCAGCAGCGTCCAGCCGTCCCCCTCGGCGAGGGTCGCGCTGCGGTCGTCGTCGCGGGCGACCCGCAGCACGCGGGAGCCCTCCGGCAGCAGTGTCGCGCCCGAGCGCACCCGGTCGATGTTCGCCGCGTGCGAGTACGGCTGCTCGCCCGTCGCGAAGCGGCCGAGGAACAGCGCGTCGACGACGTCGGACGGCGAGTCGGAGTCGTCGACGTGGAGCCGGATCGGCAGAGCGTCGTGTGGGTTCGCAGACATGCCGCCATGATCCGGCACGGATGCCCTCCGCGCACGGCATTTCCACCCCGATGCTTCGCCGGAAGAGCGGTTCGTGACCGCCGGCAAGCCGGTGCAGGCGAGGTCGATCTTGTCCAGGCAGTGCCGCCGGAACGCGTTGTACCCGTAGCACAGGTCGGTGTAGCGGGCGCCGAACCCGCGGTTGGCGATGGTGTACAGCGTCCAGTTGCCGAGTTTGCGGATGAAGGTCGTGCCGTCCGTGCCGCCGCCGTTGGCGAAGTGCGAGCCCTTGGCGAAGCCGGCCGCCGCGACGGCGGTCGCGGCACCGGCGAGCAGCGGCGTGAAGCCCCTCCCCGGACCCGGCCACGTCCGCTCGGCGTCCGCCGGGGTGCCGTCCGGTGAAGGTGTCTTGATGCCGAAGGTCCGCTTTCTGGCCCAGGTGTTCTGTTGACGGTCAGTCAGCAGACCTGCCGTGCATGCGCACCATATGAGCGGTGAACGTCTCGGGTTGATCCTGTTGAGACAGCAAAAGTTTTGGCATGAACACTTCCTGTCAACACGCGTAGCTGCTACCACAGTTAGGGCAGAGATCCTGCTAAAGGGAGGTTCCATGAGACGTTCCCGACTTACCGGATTCGTTACCTCGCTCCTCCTCGCCGTCGGCCTCGGTCTTACCGGGGCCGCTTCGGCACAGGCGTCCTCGACCGCCGCGGCCGGCGGATACGTGGCGCTCGGCGACTCCTACTCCTCCGGGGTGGGCGCCGGCAGCTACATCAGCACGAGCGGTGACTGCAACCGCAGCACCAAGGCCTATCCGTACCTGTGGAACGCCGCCCACAGCCCGTCCTCGTTCGCCTTCGACGCCTGCTCGGGCGCGACCACGGACGACGTGCTCGCGAACCAGCTCGGCTCGCTGAACTCCTCCACCTCACTGGTGTCCATCACCATCGGCGGCAACGACGCCGGTTTCGCCGACGTCATGACGACCTGTGTGTTCCAGTCCGACAGCTCCTGCCTCTCCCGGATCAACACCGCCAAGGCGTACGTCGCCGGAACGCTCCCCGGCAAGCTCGACACCGTCTACAACGCGATCAGCGCCAAGGCCCCGTCCGCCCGGGTGGTCGTCATCGGCTACCCCCGCTTCTACCTGCTCGGCCAGTCGTGCCTCGGCCTCTCCGAGACCAAGCGGTCCGCGATCAACGGCGCCGCCGACTACATCGACGAGGCCATCAAGGCGCGCGCCAGTGCCCACAACTTCGTCTTCGGCGACGTCCGCACCACGTTCTCCGGCCACGAGATCTGCTCCGGCAACTCCTGGCTGCACAGCGTCAACTGGCTCAACGTCGGGGAGTCGTACCACCCGACCGCGGCCGGCCAGTCCGGTGGCTATCTGCCGGTGCTCACCAACGCGGCGTGACCCGTACGGGCTCGCCCGTCAGGGTGATCTTTCCGGGCTTCTCAGGGCGAGACAGACGGTGAGGCGGAGGCCCCGTCCGACGGGGTCTCCGTCGGTGTCGTACAGGTCACCGAGAACCGCACCGAGTTCGACGTGGTCCGCACCGGACCGCGCACCTCCACGCTGATCTCGTTCTCGATCGTCCCGCCGGATCCTTCGGGGTGGCCCGTCGCCGTCAGCTGCTGCTGCCGGGTACGCGGGCCGCCCGCCGGGAACGCCAGCGTCCGCCACCCGGGGTCCGGCACCGAACCGTGGGCCAGGACCCATCGGTACTCCACCTGCGCGGGCAGCCGCCCCACCGTGAACTCCGCCGTGACCCCGGGCGCCTGCGCGGCCGGCGGCGGACAGCTCCCCGAGTACTCCGTGTGCGCGCCGGTCAGCGTGACGTGCACCGACTGGGCGGGCCCACTGCTCGCCGAGGCGCTGCTGCGGGTCGGCACGGGGGCTTTGGTGTCCGCCTCCGTGCTGCCGCTCGGCGCGGGCGAGTTCCCGCCGCCGCTCGCCGTGCCGGTGCTGGCGGTGTCGGCCCCCTGCTCGTTGCCGTTCTCGCGGTCGAGCAGCGCGTACGTCAGTCCCGCCAGCGCCAGCACGAGCGCGAGCACACCCGCCACCAGCGCGGCGGCGGCGCGGCGGTCGCGGCGCGGGCGCGGCACCGGCTCGGCGGCCGTGGTGCCGGGGTCCGGGTATCCGGTGGGCAGCGGCACCGGCGGGGTGGGCGCCGGCTCCGGGGACGGGGCCGGTACCGTCGGCGGGTACGGCGACGGTACCGGCGCGGTGTCCGCCCGAGGCGTCCCGCCGGCCGCGACCAGCCGCAGCTCCCGCTCCGCCTGCTCCGCCGGGAGCCGCTCGGCGGGGTCCTTGCGCAGCAGCCCCCGGATCACGGGTGCGAGCGGCCCGGCCCAGCGGGGCGGCGGCAACTCCTCGTCCACCACCGCCCGCAGCGTGCTGAGCGGTGTGTCCTGCCGGAACGGCGAGACGCCCTCGACCGCCGCGTACAGCAGCACGCCCAGCGACCACAGGTCCGACTCGGGGCCCGGCGTCCGCCCCAGCGCGCGCTCCGGCGCGAGGAACTCCGGCGAACCGATCACCTCGCCGGTCATCGTCAGCGCCGAGCTGCCCTCCACGGTGGCGATCCCGAAGTCGCTGAGCACCACCCGGCCGTCGTTCGCCAGCAGCACGTTGGCCGGCTTCACGTCCCGGTGCAGCACCCCGGCGGCGTGCGCGGCGCGCAGCGCGGACAGCACCTCGGCGCCGATGTGCGCGGCCCGCTGCGGCGGCAGGGGCCCCTCCGCCTCCAGCTGATCGGCGAGGGACAGCCCGCGCACCAGCTCCATGACGATCCACGGCCGGCCGCCCTCCAGGGCCACGTCGTACACCGTGACCACGTTGCGGTTCGCGACCCGGGCCGCCGCCCACGCCTCGCGCTCCAGGCGCGCGTACATCCGCTCGACGTCCGCGGCGGGCAGCCCGGCCGGGGCCCGCACCTCCTTGACGGCCACCTCGCGGTGCAGCACCTCGTCCCGGGCGCGCCACACGGTGCCCATGCCGCCCTCGCCCAGCGGGGACAGCAGACGGTAGCGGCCCGCGATCACACGTTCAGGGCCCGGCTCTTCGGACACGGGCGCCCCCCAAGGCATCTCGCGCGAATTCTCCACAAAAGTAGCTCAGCCAAGCGCGGATGCGGCCCCCTTGAGCACCAATCCCGTGCCCAGCGCGACCACGACCAGCGCGGACGCGAGCGGCAGGGTCCGGCGCACGAGGGCGGCCAGGGGGTGCGCGGTCCAGCGCGGGCGCCGGTCCAGTACCCGGGCCGCCCCCGCACCCAGCCGTACGACGGCGAATCCGGCCGCCGTCAGCGTCAGCGCGAGTCCGGCCCCGTACGCCACGACGAGCAGCAGCCCGAACCACGCCTTGCCGAGCGCGGCGGCGCCGACCAGCACGACCACGGCGGACGGGCTGGGCACCAGCCCGCCGGCGAACCCGAGCAGGATCGTGCCGCGGAGGGTGGGAGCGGTGGGGTGCGTGTGCGTGTGGCCGCCGTGGGTGTGGGTGTGGCCGCCGTGGGTGTGGGTGTGGCCGCCGTGAGTATGCGGGTGCGCGTGGGTGTGGCCCACGTGGGCTTGGTCCCCGGGGGCGTGCGGGTGGCTGTGGGCGTGGCCCCCATGGGCGTGCGCAACACCGTCGTGGTCGTGATGGTGGTGGGCGGTCCCCTGGCCGGTGCCGTCCGCGCCCACCACCGCCAACTCCCGCTGCACGCGCACGGGAGCGGCTCCCGGCGCACGGTTGTGCCAGGCCCGGCGTACGAGGGTGACGCCCGCCGCCAGCACCAGGGCGCCGCTGGCGATGCCCAGCCAGGAGATCACCGCGGGCGCGGCGGCGGATCCGGCCGTGACCAGCAGGCCGAGCGCGACCACGCCGAGGGTGTGGGTCACGGTCACCGAGGCGGCCAGCGGCAGCACGTCGCGGGGCCGGGCCCGGCCCCCGCGCGCCGCCGCCGTCGCGGCCATCAGCGTCTTGCCGTGGCCCGGCGCGAGGGCGTGCAGGGCGCCCAGGGCGACCGCGATGAGCAGGGCCAGCCCGGCGAAGCCGACGGTGAGGTGGTGCCGGGCCACGAGGTCGTCCAGGGCCCGGGTCCAGCGGTCGGCGCCCCGGGGCAGCACACCGGCACCCGGGGCCGCCTGCCGCTCCGCGTCCCCCGCGAGCGCCGGGCCGCCGGGCCGCACCCGCAGCGAGGCCGTACCGGTGTCGGCGGGGGAGGACAGCAAGTCCTGGGGATAGGCGGTCAGTTCCCGTGAGGCCGACGCTTTCGGTACGTCGGTCGCGGTGAGCGTCATCCGGTCGCCCCGCGCGGTGATCTCCCGCCAGCCGGGTCCGTCGGCGGCACCCGCGCTGTGGAAGCCGAGGGAGACGGCGCGGCCGCGGGGCAGCGAGGCGGTCAGCCGGCACTCCACGCGCAGGGTGTCGAGGCCGGCCTGACCGGGGCGCAGCCGCGCGCTGCTGCGGGCGGCCTTCAGCGTGGCGCTGCGGCCGTCGACGCTGAGCCTGCTGCCGGCGGCGGCCCGCGCGCACCGCTGCCGGGCCCACGCGCCGAGCCCCAGCCGTTCGATGCCGGGCTTGGCCTGTGTCGCCGGGATCTCGGCGAGGTCCTCCACATGGTCGACGCGGAGCTGCCCGGGTGCGGCGATCAGGCCGTCGTAGCGGTTGACGGTGAAGTTGCCGAGGGGGTGTGCGCTCGCGGTGCCGGCCGGGAGGAGCGCGAGGCCGCACACGGCGAGGAGCATGCACAGCAGACGCCGCTTCACTCGGCTCCCTCCAGCGCCTTGCGGGCCCGCGCCGCACCCAGCGGGGAGAACCCGGGGTTCAGTTCCAGGGCGGAGGCGAGCGAGGCACGGCCGGCCGCCCGGTGGCCCGTGGCCAGTTCGATCACGCCGCGGTGGTAGCGGAAGGTAGCGCTCCGGTAACCGGTGGCCGTGGCCCGGCGGGCGTACGGCAGAGCCTCGGCGTCCCGGCCGTTGACGTGCAGCGCCCAGGCGAGGGCGTCCGCGGTGTGCACGGTGTGCCGGCGGGCCCATTCGGCGCGGGCCGCGCGCAGGGCGGCGGCCTTGTCGCCGTGGTCGGCGGCGGCCAGTGCGGTGTCCAGGTCGGCGTTGACGCCGTTGGCGCGGGCCAGCGCGGTCCAGGCGTCGACCAGCGCGTACTGCCGCCGGGCCCGCGCCCGGTCGCCGGCCGCGCCCCGCGCCTCGTACAGCTCACCCAGCTCGACCAGCGGACCGGGCAGCGGGGAGCGGGCGACCACCGCCTCCATGTCCTTGATCGCCGCGGCGCGGTCACCGCTCGCCGCCCGCGCGCGGGCCCGGCCCTCCAGCGCCGGGAGGTAGCCGTCGTCGGCGGCCAGAGCGCGGGCGTAGGAGGTGAGCGCCGTCGGGTAATCGCCCTGGTTCCAGGCGAGTTGGCCGAGCTGGGTGGCCACGTACGCCGTGTCGCCGGGCGAAGTGGCGGCGGCCAGCGCCTGTTTGAGGACGCGGCGCGCGGTGGTCACGTCCCCGCTCAGCTCGTGCGCATAGGCGTACCGGGTGAAGACCGGCACGCCCGGCCTGCGCGCGTCCGCGGTCCGCGCGGCCCCGGCCGCGTCGGTGTACCGGCCGAGTTCGACCAGCGCGTCGATACGGGAGGACAGCGCGCGCTCGCTGTACGGATTCTGTTCCAGGGCCGCGTCCGCGAAGGTCAGGGCCTTCTCGAAGTCGTGCCGGGCGGCGGCGAGGGCGGCGCGGCCGGCCAGGGCCTGGTCGTTGTCCGGCGCCAGCGACAGGGACCGCCGCAGCGCCTGCTCCGCCTGCGGGTACCGGGCGGGGTCGCCCTTGGTCCGGGCCTGCTCGACGTACGCCAGACCGAGGGTGGCCCAGCCGCCGAAGTCCTTGGGCTGGGCCCGCAGATGCGCCTGGAGCGCGGTGATGCTCGCGTCGAGGTTTCCGCCGCCCAGGACACCGGGGCCTGTGGCGTCGGCGACGAGGGGCGTGGACACCGGCGCCCGGTCCGCGCCGAGCGCGATCGCACCGCCGGTCATGGCAACCGCCAACAGAGCCGCGCAGCAGGCGAGCTGGAGGAACCGCCGACGGCGCCCGACGGCCCCGACCCGCCGCACGGCGGCCACGCGCTCGTCGGCGGCCGCGTGCTCGACGTCGGTCACGGGCGCGTCGGCGGCGGCGTCCTCGCCCGCGTCGGCGGCCGGACGGCCTTCGGTGCTCTCGTCCGCGCCGGTCCCGCAGGCGACCGTCTCCGTCTCCGGCGCCGACGGCGGCGTCGGCAGGTCGTCCTGGCTCCCGTCCGTCCTCTGCCCGGCCTTCTCGTCGTCGTGCCCGCGCGGGCCCATGCCTTGTCCTCCGTGGGTTCGTATACGTAGGGGAGGCGCGGCCCGCCGTGGGGGAGGGGGGAATACGGGCCGCGCCGGTCTCGGGGGGTGCGGGAATCAGTACGCGCGCTGCATACGCCGGCGCCACCACGCGAACGCGGTGCCGATCAGCAGGATCCCGGCCGCACCGGAGGCCGCCGAGGCGGCGATCAGCATCGTGTCGCCGGAGCCGCCGGAGGAGGACCCGGCCGGCTGGAGGGCGTCCCCGAGCTGGCTGCGCACGTCCGCGCCCGCCGTCGTGCCCTTGGCGAGCCGGCCGCGCGAACCGGCCGTGGGCTCGGCGACGTACGGGAAGTACTTCTCGAAGTTCTTGTCGTTCTTGTCGACGGCGTCGCCCAAGTCGTTCTTGGAGCCGACCAGTTCGCCCTCCACGACCTGGAGCGCCTCGTCGATCACGTCGTCGGAGAGCCGGCGTCCGTTGGGGAAGCCCGCGTTGTCGCCGTCCAGGACACCGAGCCGCTTGGGGTGCATGGCCGGCTTGATCGAGGTGTTCAGCCGCAGCTGCTCCGAAGGCTGCACGTGCGGAGGCTGGTTGAGGCCCTTGACGCCCTTGAGGAAGACGTCGACCAGGTCGTTGCGCGGCTCGGCGGGCGCCTTGATCTTGTAGATCGACTCGATGAGCTTCGGCAGCTCCGGGTTGGTGACGTTCTTCAGGAACTGGGCGTCGTAGCCGGGCTGGGACGCGTTGAACTTGTCCTTGTCCTTCTGCGGGTTGACGACCTCGTTGACCAGCGGGTTGCCGAGGCGCGAGACCTGCGAGTAGTAGCCCTGCGCGTTACGCCGCTGGGTGGTCGACCAGATGCCCACGACGGGCTGGTGGGACGACTCGCGGATCAGGTCGTTCGGCACCTGGAGGGCGATGGTGTTGACGTTGTAGCCCTTGAGGGTGTCCCGGCCGACCTCGGTGAGGTTCCCGCCGTAGAGCAGGTCGAAGACGCGCAGGTCCAGGAAGAACGGGTCGTCCGCCTGGCCGGCGAAGGTCGCGGCGCCGCCCGCCGTCTTGTACACCGCCTGCGAGCGCAGCTTGCCGTAGTCCGGCATGGACGCCTTGCCGACGTTCGACGGCGCCACCGGTACGTCGTCCGCGAGTTTCGTCTTCGACATCACGTGCTGGTTCTTCGACCGGATGAGGTCGATGTCGTACGTCTGTGTGATGTTGAGGTCGGGGTCGTCCAGGCTGGTGACCGGACCGGTGTTGTACAGGAACGTGTTCCCGTTCTTCGTATGCGTCCTGAAGGTGTAGCGGAAGATCAACTCGTCCTGTGCGTCACCGTTGTTGTCGACGTGGAGGTCGTACTGGGCGTCGTCGGCGAACGTGTAGAAGTTCGGTCCGCCGGCCGGTTCCTCGAACGGGATCCAGTTCGCCACGATCGTCGTCGTGTCGGGCTTGTCCGGGCTGACGAACGCGTACAGGTCGGTGTTGTCGTACTGCGGGGTGCCGGAGATCAGCGGGGCCTCGCGGTGCGAGGACGCGGAGGCCGCCCCGGGTGCCAGCGTGGCCACGCCGGCGGCCGTGAGCCCTCCGCCGGCCAGTGCGCCGCAGATGAGCGTGACCAGGCCCGCGCGTCCCGTGCGGTTCCCGGAGAACACGCTCCGGGAGAGGGCGCCCCTGGAGAAAACAGGTGTCATGCCGTCCGTCCTCAGTGCCGACTTGCCTTTGACGGACGGGTATACGGAGCGGAACCGCCGATCGGATGGGTCGGCCGGGAAAAAACTTTTTCCCGGCCGGTGACCCGCGTTTTCGGCCCGCTGATCCGTATCACCTCGGGGAGGTGTGTCTCGGTGCGGATGCGCGGTGCGCGAGGAAGACCCGGCTGCGGCCACGGAGAGGGGGCCCGCATGCAGGCGGACGAGCTGCTGGTGCTCGTGGCCCGCGGTGACCAGCGGGCGTTCGAGGACCTGTACGGACTGGTGTCGGGGCCGGTGTTCGGGCTGGTACGCCGGGTGGTCCGCGATCCCGCACAGTCCGAGGAGGTCGCCCAGGAGGTGCTGCTCGAACTGTGGCGCTCCGCCGCCCGGTTCGACCCGGGCCGGGGCAGCGCCCTGTCCTGGATCCTCACCCTCGCCCATCGCCGCGCCGTCGACCGGGTGCGCAGCGCCCGCGCGGCCGGGGAACGCGAGCAGCGCGAGGCCCTGCGCGCCGGGGAGCCCGCGTTCGACCAGGTCGCCGAGGAGGTCGAGGCCGGCCTGGAACGCGAGTGGGTGCGCCGCTGCCTGAACCGGCTCACGGCTCTTCAGCGCCAGTCGGTGACCCTGGCCTACTACGACGGCTACACCTACCGTGAGGTGGCCGAGCGGCTCTCGCTGCCGCTCGGCACGGTCAAGACGCGGATGCGCGACGGACTCAGCCGGCTGCGCGAGTGCCTGGGAGGCGCCGCATGAGCATCGTCGGCAAGCTGCTGCGCCGCGAGGATCTGCACTCGCTCGCAGCGCCCTACGCGCTCGACGCCCTGGAGTCGGGCGAGCGGCGCCGCTTCGAGAAGCATCTGGCGGGCTGCGACCGGTGTGCCGCCGAGGTGCGGGACCTGGCCGAGGACGCGGTCCGGCTCGCCTGGTCCACCGCCGCCCCCGCACCGGCCGCCCTGCGCGACCGGGTGCTGGCCGCCGTGCGCACCACCCCCCAGGAGCAGGCGCCGCAGCCCGCCCGGGAGCGCGCGCCGCAGCTGCCGCCGCACGTCTGGGGCACCCAGCCCCCGCCGCCGCGCAGCCGTACCCGCCGGCCGCGCCCCCTCTTCGCGCCCTTCGCCACGGCGACCGCCGCCGCGTCCCTCGTCGTCGCCTCCCTCTTCGCGGTCCAGGCGCACCGCACCGAGGACCGGCTCGCCGCCGAGCAGGCCCGGGCACGTGAGATCGCCCACGTTCTGGCCGCTGCCGACGCTCGCGCGGCGAGCGGCGAGGACGCGCGGGGCCGCAGTATCGGAGTGATCGCTTCCGCCTCCGAGCGGGAGGCCGTCGTCACCCTCAGCGGATACGGCACCCCGCCCGGCGGACGCGTACACCAGCTCTGGCTCATGCGCCCCCGCGTGCAACCGCGCTCCCTCGGGCTCTTCAGCGGCGACACGCCCTTGGTCGCCAAGGGTCTCGACCCCTCCTCGACGTCACTCGCCGTAACCGTCGAGCCTGACGGTGGGTCAGCGCAACCGACCGGCCAGCCCATTGTCCAACTCACCCTGAAATCGGTTGGATTCGGAGAGTAGTCAAAAGGGAATGGTCAACCCCCTTACAGGGAAGGTGAATCCCGTGGCCGAGATACCCGCGTGCCCCACTGGGGCGATAGGGTTAGCCTGCCCGGGCCGGGTGGACTCGTACGGGTGGGGAGTGACATGGAGCAGATAACAGTGCGCAGCAGGGCCAGGGTCCCTGCGATCACCTGCGGGAGCAGCGCGACCAGTTCGCGTCTCGACCGCCATCTGTCGGTACTGGCGGGTCCCGCCATACCGCAGCGGGAGACGGTCGAGGCGACCTCGCTGATGCGGGAGCTGACGGCGCGTGACTCCACGCACCGGCGCAGCGACCGAGGCGCGCGGGTCAGCCGCGTCTCCCTGTTCGCACCGCTGCGTCGGCTGCGCCGTTCGCTGTTCGGCGGTCGCTGACCGACCGCGGCAGCGGGTCGCGACCGCCACCGACGCGGCTCACCGCGCGGGCATGCCCGCGCTCAGGCCACCACACCGTCCCGGCGCAACGCTGCGATCTCGCCGTCCGTCATCCCCACGGCACGCAGCAGCGCCCCGGTGTGCTGCCCGAGGGCGGGTACGTCCCCCATCCGTGCCTCGTCCCCGCCCGGCAGCGTGATGGGAGGCAGCAGCGCCTTCAGCGGCCCGACCGGCGACCCCACCTGACGCCACCGCTCCCGGGCCGCCAGCTGCGGATGCTCCGCCAGTTCGTGCAGATCCCGCAGCCGGGCGCAGGCGATGCCGGCCTTCTCCAGCCGGGCCAGCGCCTCCTCGGTGTCCAGGGCGCCCAGCGCCCCCGCGACCAGCGCATCGGTCCGCTCCCGGTGCGCCACCCGCGCGGCATTCGTCGCGAAGGCGGGGTCCGTGCCCAGTTCCGGGCGGCCCATGACCTGTTCGGCCAGCCGCCGCCACTCCCGGTCGTTCTGCACCGACAGCAGCACCCGCCCGCCGTCCGCCGTCGGATAGGCGTCGTACGGCGCGATGACGGCGTGCGCGAGCCCGGTGCGGGCCGGCGGCTCGCCGCCGTGCATCGCGTGGTGCAGCGGATGACCCAGCCACTCGGCGAGCGCCTCCAGCATGGACACCTCCACCGGCCCGCCCCGCCCGGTCGTCCCGCGCCGCACGAGCGCGGCCAGCACCCCCGAGAACGCGTACATGGCCGCCGCGATGTCCGCCGCCGGGATGCCCGCCTTAACCGGCTGCTCCGGCGTCCCGGTCACCGACACCAGCCCTGCCTCGCACTGCACGAGCATGTCGTACGCCCGCTTGTCCGCGTACGGCCCCGAGCCGCCGTAGCCCGAGATGTCCACGGCGATCAGCCGCGGGTGCGCGGCGCACAGCGTGGCCGCGTCCAGACCGAGCCGGGCCGCCGCGCCGTGCGCGAGGTTCTGCACGAACACGTCCGCGTCCGCGACCAGCCGCCGTACGACGTCCAGGCCGCGCGGGTCCTTGAGGTCCAGCGCGAGGGACTCCTTGCCGCGGTTGCACCACACGAAGTGCGAGGCGAGACCGCCGGCCGCGGTGTCGTACCCCCGCGCGAAGTCGCCGCCGTCGACGCGCTCCACCTTGACGACCCGGGCGCCCAGGTCGGCGAGCTGCCGGGTCGCGAAGGGCGCGGACACGGCCTGTTCCACGGCGACGACGGTGATGCCCTCCAGGGGGAGGGGCTGCTGACGCACGGGCTGCTCCATCGGCTGATCCATGCCCGGATCATGGCCCCTGAACGGCGGCTTTGTCAGCAGTGCGGCTCACTGCGCGAGCTGGAGGCGTGCGCGCCGCGTCAGACGAGGGCGAACTGACCCTCCGGGCCCTCCTCGTGGTGGTCCAGTACCGAGGCGGGGCGGCGGGACGACTCCGGTACCGGCAGGACGCCCGCCTGCCGCAGGTCGCTCGCCGTGATTGGTGACGTCACCTTCATGCCGGCCCGCAGCGGCCGGAGTTCCGCCAGCAGGGTGAGGACCGTGATCAGTTCCAGCAGCTCCGACGTCCAGGTCTGCGGCCAGGCCGCCGGGCGGATCGCGGCGAGCGTGCCCGGTTCGGCCGGGGTGGTGCGGGCCGCGAACCAGGTCTCCAGGACCCGGACTCCGGCCACCTCGTAGTCCCAGGCCTCGGGCGGGACGGGGGAGATGCGGCCCTCGTCCAGGTGCAGGGTCTCCTCGTCGGGGTCGTAGCGGAGGGTCAGGGGGAGGGTCGGCAGGGGCGCGCGGACGTACGGGCGGCGGCCGCCCGGCAGCTTGGGGCGTTCGCCGTCGCGGCGCATCAGCCAGAGCATGCGGCGGCCCAGGTCCACGCCGGACGCCCACAGTCCGGGGTCGTGGGTGAGCGGCACGGTGAGCTCCGGGCGGGCCGTCGCCAGGATCCAGGCCAGCACGTCCCATGCCGTGGGGCGGGTGCCCAGGCGGGCCGACAGATGGTCCAGCAGGCCGGGGGCCAGGTTCGGCTCGGTGCCGCCGGGGCGGCGGTTGAGGGGGCGGATCCGGCCGGTGCGCAGCGTGGGCAGGAGCGTGGTCGCCAGCAGTGGGGTGCCGGCGTCGCCCGTCTCGACCGTGAACACCTGGTGGGCGTCCGCCACCCGCCACAGCTCCGGGCGGGCCGTGTCGATCAGCCGGTGGTCCGGGATCAGCCACTGCTCGTCGAAGGGCGCGGTCAGCACCCGCACCGGCTCCGCGCAGGCGCCCTCGGCACGCGCCAGCCGCTCCGTGCCGGTGGACTGGCCCGGCAGCTGGCCCACCGCCGAGCCGAGCGTACGAGCACGGGTCGGTTCGAACAGGGCCTCCCGGTCCGGCCCTCCGGCCGTGAGCAGGGCGTCCCAGCGGGCCTTCAGACAGGCCGGATCGGGCGCCGTCGGCCAGGCGCGGCCCGGCCGCAGCGGTGCGACGGACCACGGCATGAGGTCCGCCAGCAGCGGAGCGTCGTCGTGCGTCACGCCCGGCATCGTACGGCCTCGCCCGCCCCGCGGATCAGGTGGCGTCCAGCGTGACGGTGAACGAGAAGCGGTCCCCCCGGTAGTGGATGACCGCCACGTCCAGCACCCGGCCGTCGGTGTCGTACGTCACACCCGTGTAGTGCAGGATCGGGCTGAGCAGCGGGACTTCGAGCAGCCGTGCCGTCTCCGGGTCGGCGAGCCGGGCCTGCACGGTGTCGGTGATCCGGCTGATGTCCGCCTTGACCACGTCCCGCAGCACCTTCGTCATCGGCCAGCGGACCAGATCGGCCGGGTCGATGCGGTCGGCCAGTTCGGGACGGATGTGGTTGACGGCGTGGTTGGTCGGCTCGCCGGTCTTCTCGTCGCTGCGCAGGCGGTGGTACGTCGCCACCTCCGCGAGGTCCGGGAAGTACTCGGCGAGCCCGGCCGGCACCGGCACCCGGCCGTGGTCCAGCAGCTCGGTCGTCATCCCGGACTGCTGGGCCACGATCGTGTCCACCGAGCCCAGCAGCCGCACCGGCGCCCCGCGCCGGACCCCGGGCTCGATGAACGTGCCGCGCCGCCGGTGCCGGCTGATCAGCCCTTCGTCCTCCAGCTCCTTCAGTGCCTGCCGCATGGTCAGCACGCTCACGCCGTAGTGCTCCGCCAGCTGCTCCTCGGTGGGCAGCCGCAGCGGGTCCTCGGCGGAGCGGCCCAGTATCGAGGCGCGCAGCGACTGCGACACCTGGTACCACAGCGGCAGCTTGCGGTTCAGGACGATCGAATCCGGAGCGAATGAGGTCACGCGGCTATCCGTACCTGTCGGAGAACGTTCGGCGCAACGGCGGCCTCACCCCCGGAAGTGGCGCTCCAGTCCTTGCCACACATCGTCGTAGCGCTGCTGGAGGTGTTCCGCCCCGGCCGCCTGCGGAGTGAGGGTCACCGGCCAGCGGGTCTCGAACATGAACGCCAGCCCGTCGTCGATCTTCTGCGGGCGCAGCTCGGCCGCGCTCGCCCGGTCGAACGTCTCCCGGTCCGGGCCGTGCGCCGACATCATGTTGTGCAGCGAGCCGCCGCCCGGCACAAAGCCCCCTGGACCGGAGGTCTTGGCGTCGTACGCGCCCTCGATCAGGCCCATGTACTCGCTCATCACGTTCCGGTGGAAGTACGGCGGCCGGAAGGTGTCCTCGCCCACCAGCCAGCGCGGCGCGAAGACGACGAAGTCGACGCCGGCCAGGCCCGGGGTGTCCGACGGGGAGGTCAGGACCGTGAAGATCGACGGGTCGGGGTGGTCGTAGGAGATGGTGCCGATCACATTGAAATGGCGCAGATCATAGACGTACGGCACATAGTTGCCATGCCAGGCGACCACGTCCAGGGGACTGTGGTCGTAGGTCGCCGTCCAGAGGTTGCCGCAGAACTTGTTCACCACCTCCACCGGCCCCTCGACGTCCTCGTACGCGGCGACCGGAGCCCGGAAGTCCCGGGGGTTGGCCAGCCCGTTGGCGCCGATCGGGCCGAGGTCGGGCAGCCGGAACGACGCTCCGTAGTTCTCGCACACATAGCCACGGGCGGACTCGTCCAGCAGCTCCACACGGAACCGCACCCCACGCTTGATCAACGCCACCTGGGCCGGCTCCACATGCAGACGGCCGAACTCGGTGTGCAGCAGCAGCCCGCCCCGCTCCGGCACGATCAGCAGCTCCCCGTCGGCGTCCGAGAAGACCCGTTCCATCGAGGCGTTGGCGTGGTACAGGTGCACGGCCATGCCCGCGCGCTGGGTCGCGTCGCCGTTGCCGCCCAGCGTCCACAGGCCGCCGAGGAAGTCGGTGCCCGCCGGGGGCTCCGGCAGCGGGTTCCAGCGCAGCCGGTTGGGGTCGGCCTCCGTCTCGGTGAAGGGGGCCGTGCGCAGCGCGCCGTTGTCGGCGCGGGTGAACGCCGGGTGCGCGGCCGAGGGGCGGATGCGGTAGAGCCAGGAGCGCCGGTTGTGCGCCCGTGGCTCGGTGAACGCCGTACCGCTCAGCTGCTCGGCGTAGAGGCCGAGCGGCGCGCGCTGCGGCGAGTTGCGGCCCTCGGGCAGGGCGCCCGGCACCGCCTCCGAGGCGTGTTCGTTGCCGAACCCGGTCAGATAGGACAGCCCCTCGGCGGTCTTCCGTGCGTCCCCGCTCATGATCGCTCCCTCGCGCTCCCGATTCCTATGCCTCACCGTAGGAATGAGTGAGGGTCCCGCGCAAGAGGGTCCCGGGGTCCTCCCACCGTGGGAGGACCGGAACCAGACCTGAGGGGGATCCGGGGTGCCGGGCCGCTGTTCTACGCTCCCGGTCATGTCGTGGACGAAGTGGACGCGTGGACCTCTCGCCGCACTCGCGGTGTGCGTCCTGCTGTCGTGGGGAGCGGTGGCCTGCACAACCGGCGAGGCGCACGGCGGCACGGTCTCGCCCTCGCCGGTGGGGAAGGTTCTGGACGACACCGACGAGGCCGGCCGGCATCTGCGCGAGGTGCCCGGGACGAACGCCCCCGAGGTCGGTGTCGAGGTCACCCCGGACTCGGCCGGCGGCTGGGGCGTCCGGCTGACCTTCCGCCACTTCCGCTGGTCCGCGCCCGACGCGCAGCCGACGGCGGTCACCGGCCGCGGGCTCGCCCACCTCTTCGTCGACGGCCGCCGGGTCGCCCGGCTGCGCACCGCCACCTACCACCTGGCCGCCGGTCTGCCGCACGGCACCCACCAGGTCACCGTGCGGTTGTACGCCGACGACGGCACGGTGTGGGCCGTGCGCGGCAAGCCCGTCGAGAGCACCGCCGACATCACGGTGTCGGACGCGGTGTCGGCCGCGGCGGAGCAGCCGGCCGGGGCCGGATGCCGGCGGGTGAGCGCGGCCGTGGGCGCGTGCCCTCGGGGCGGACGAATATGGCCGGAATCGACTGCCGTCGGCGCATGAGTGTGCGGGCCGCCCGGGTCCGTACTGGGGGACGAGGTTCACCGGACC
Source organism: Streptomyces sp. NPDC036984 (assembly GCF_055607665.1). NCBI lineage: Bacteria > Bacillati > Actinomycetota > Actinomycetes > Kitasatosporales > Streptomycetaceae > Streptomyces > Streptomyces sp. NPDC036984. The sequence goes on along the minus strand of NZ_JBVJRL010000024.1, from coordinate 30,062 downwards.
CCGGCGGAAAGGCATCATGAAGCCCGTGCCCCACGCGACATCGCTCCGCCGCGCGCCGGTCCAGCGGCGCAGCGCCGAACGGCTGACCAGGATCCTGGACGCCTGCGCCGAACTCCTCGACGAGGTCGGCTACGACGCCCTGAGCACGCGCGCGGTCGCCCAGCGCGCCGGAGTCCCCATCGGCTCCGTCTACCGCTTCTTCGGCAACAAGCGGCAGATGGCCGACGCCCTCGCCCAGCGCAACCTGGAGCGGTACATCGAGCGCGTCACCGAACGGCTGCGGGAGGCGGCCGCCGCGGATGCCTCCGGGCCGCGAGGAGGTGAGCCGCGGGGGGAGCCCGAGCGCCCGGAAGCGGTCGAGCGGAGGGCGGACGGGGAGCGGAAGGCCGACGCCGAGCGGAGGTCGGACGTCGAGCGCGGCGCGGTGTCCGAGCGTGCGGTGTCCTCCGAGCGGGCGGCGGTGTTCGAGCGCGCGGTGTCCTCCGAGCGCGGTCCGGTGTCCGAGCGGCCGGTGTCCTCCGGCGTGGTGTCCGAGCGCACAGCGTCCTCGGAGCGCACAGCGTCCTCCGAGCGCATGGCCTCCTCCGGGCGTGGAGCCGACTGGCGGGTCGCGATGGATGCCGTTCTGGACGAGTACCTCGCCATGAAGCGCACCGCACCCGGCTTCTCCCTGGTCGACTTCGGCAACCAGATCCCGGTCGGCTCCCGCCACACCGAGCCCAACACCCGGGTCGCCGACCGGCTGACCGAGCTGCTCGCCGGCTACCTCTCCCGCACCCCGGACGCGGACCTGCGGCGGGTCTTCCTGGTCGCCGTGGAGAGCGCCGACACGCTCGTCCAGCTGGCCTTCCGGATCGATCCTCAGGGGGACGAGGCGATCATCGCCGAGACCCGGGAACTGCTGCGGGCGTATCTCGCGCGCGTGCTCGACTGAACGGTCCCGCGCCAGGGCTCCCCACCATGCATACCGGTCGGTATGCTCACCCCGGGCCTGCCCGCACCCGGGCGGGTCCGCCGCCGACCCTCCGGGAGGATCCGTGTCCCGCACCGCCCTGCGAATCTGCCCCCTGTGCGAGGCCACCTGCGGGCTGACCCTCACCATCGAGGGCACCCGCGTCACCGGCGCCCGCGGAGACCGGGAGGACGTCTTCAGCAAGGGGTTCATCTGCCCCAAGGGCGCCTCCTTCGGCGCCGTCGACGGCGATCCCGACCGGCTGCGCACCCCGCTCGTCCGCAAGGACGGCGTCCTGAGCGAGGCCACCTGGGAGGAGGCGTTCGACGCGGTCGCCGCGGGCCTGCGCCCGGTCGTGGAGCGGTACGGCCCCGACTCCGTCGGCGTGGTCCTCGGCAACCCCAACGTGCACACCATGGCCGGCGCCCTCTACCCGCCGGTCCTGCTCGGCGCGCTGCGCACCCGCAGCCTGTTCACCGCCTCCACGGTCGACCAGATGCCCAAGCACGTCTCCAGCGGCCTGCTGTTCGGCGATGCCAACGCCATCCCGGTGCCGGACCTCGACCACACCGACCACCTGCTCCTGATCGGCGCCAACCCGCTGGAGTCCAACGGCAGTCTCTGCACCGCCCCCGACTTCCCCGGCAGGCTCAAGGCCCTCAAGGCCCGCGGCGGCCGCCTCACGGTCGTGGACCCGCGCCGCACCCGCACCGCGAAGCTCGCCGACCGGCACCTGGCGATACGCCCCGGCACCGACGCCCTGCTGCTCGCCGCGATGGCGCACACCCTCTTCGCGGAGGACCTGGCCGACCTCGGGCACCTGGCCCCGCACGTCCAGGGCGTCGACGAACTCCGGGAGGCCCTCGGCGACTTCACCCCCGAGGCCGTGGCGCCCGCCTGCGACCTCGACGCCGGCGACATCCGTGCCCTCGCCCGCGACCTCGCCGCCGCCCCCACCGCCGCCGTCTACGCCCGCATCGGCAGCTGCACCGTCCCGCACGGCACCCTGGCCAGCTGGCTGGTCGACGTGCTCAACATCCTCACCGGCAACCTGGACCGGCCCGGCGGTGCCCTCTTCCCGCAGGCCGCCACCGACAAGGCGCCCCGCCCGGCGGGCCCCGGTCGCGGGTTCGCGCTCGGCCGCTGGCACTCCCGGGTGCGCAAACACCCCGAGGCGAAGGGGGAGTTGCCGCTCTCCGCGCTCGCCGAGGAGATCGACACCGCGACCGACGAGGGGACCCCGGTCCGCGCGCTGATCGCCATCGCGGCCAACCCGGTGCTCTCCGCGCCCGACGGCCACCGGCTCGACAAGGCGCTGGACTCCCTGGACTTCATGGTCAGCGTCGACCCGTACCTGAACGAGACCTCGCGCCACGCCCACGTCGTGCTGCCGCCGCCCCCGCCCGCCCAGAGCCCGCACCACGACTTCGCCTTCAACACCCTCGCGGTGCGCAACCAGGTCCGCTACACCCGCCCCGCCGTCCCGCTGGAGCCGGGCCGCATGGCGGAGAGCGAGATCCTCGCCCGGCTGGTCCTGGCCGCCACCGGCATGCACGGCGCCGACCCGGCCGCGGTCGACGCCATGGTCATCGACCAGACCCTCGGCAAGGCGGTGACGGACGAGCACGCGCCGGTGCACGGCCGCGACCCGCGCGAACTCGCCGGCCGGCTCACCGGTGACAACGGCCCCGAGCGGCGGCTCGACATGATGCTGCGCCTCGGCCCCTACGGCGACGGCTTCGGCGCCCGGCCCGACGGGCTGACCCTGGAGAAGCTGCTCGCCCACCCGCACGGCATCGACCTCGGCCCGCTGCGCCCGCGCCTGCCGCAGCCGCTGCGGACCCGTAGCGGCAAGGTGGAGCTGCTGCCCGAGCCGATCGCCGGCGACCTGCCCCGGCTCCGCGCGGCCCTGCACGAGCGCCCCGCGGGTCTCGTCCTCGTCGGCCGCCGCCACCTGCGCTCGAACAACAGCTGGATGCACAACGTGCCCACGCTCACCGGCGGCAGCAACCGCTGCACCGTGCACATCCACCCCGAGGACGCCGCCCGCCTCGGCATCCGGGACGGCGCGGACGTACGCGTCAAGGGCGCCGGGGGAGAGGTGGTGGCCCCCGCCGAGGTCACCGACGGCGTCCGGCCCGGGGTGGTGAGCCTGCCGCACGGCTGGGGCCACGACCGGCCCGGCACCCGGCTCAGTCATGCCGCCCTCGACCCCGGAGTCAACGTCAACCAGCTGCTCGACGGCAGCCTGCTCGACCCGCTCTCGGGCAACGCGGTGCTCAACGGTGTCCCCGTCGAGCTGGCCGCACTGCTGTGACCTGGACTTTTGCGCTTATTGCTCGTGCGTCAACCACTTGTTAACGCCGTTTGAACGGACCTAACGTCATCGCACCGCCGACCCCCAGGTGGGATGTTCAAGGGCGAACGTTAGGTATCCACTCATGCTGACCATCCTCGGCTTCGCCATGATCGCGACCTTCTTGGTCCTGATCATGCTGAAGAAGCTGTCGCCGATCGCGGCGCTCGTGCTCATACCCGCGCTGTTCTGCGTGTTCGTGGGCAAGGGCGCCAAGCTCGGCGACTACGTCATCGACGGCGTCACCGGCCTCGCCCCCACCGCGGCGATGCTCATGTTCGCGATCGTCTACTTCGGTGTGATGATCGACGTCGGCCTCTTCGATCCGGTCGTCCGGGCCATCCTGAAGTTCTGCAAGGCCGACCCGCTGCGCATCGTCCTCGGTACCGCGGTCCTCGCCGCGATCGTCTCCCTGGACGGCGACGGCTCCACCACCTTCATGATCACCGTCTCGGCGATGTACCCGCTGTACAAGCGACTGAAGATGTCCCTGGTCGTGATGACCGGTGTCGCCGCCATGGCCAACGGTGTGATGAACACGCTGCCCTGGGGCGGTCCCACCGCGCGGGCCGCCACCGCGCTGAAGCTCGACGCGAGCGACATCTTCGTGCCGATGATCCCGGCCCTCGCCATGGGCCTGGTGTTCGTCTTCGCCCTCGCCTACTTCCTCGGCCGCCGCGAGCGCAGCCGGCTCGGTGTGCTCACGCTGGACGAGGTGCTGGTCGAGGAGCAGGAGACGGTTCTGGTCGGCGCCGGGTCCGGTGCCGGTTCCGGCAGGGAGGCCAAGAAGGCCGGCGGCTCCGGCGCGGGCGCGGACCTCCCGGACGAGCCGGCGGAGGAGGGCTTCCAGGGCCTGGACCCCGACCGCCCCACCCTGCGCCCGAAGCTGTACTGGTTCAACGCGCTGCTCACGGTCGCCCTGCTCACCGCCATGATCATGGAGTGGCTGCCGATCCCGGTGCTGTTCCTGCTCGGCGCGGCCCTCGCCCTGACCGTCAACTTCCCGCACATGCCGGACCAGAAGGCCCGCATCGCCGCCCATGCGGAGAACGTCCTCAACGTCTCCGGCATGGTGTTCGCCGCCGCCGTCTTCACCGGCGTCCTCCAGGGCACCGGCATGGTGGACCACATGGCCACCTGGCTGGTGGACAACATCCCCGACGGCATGGGCCCGCACATGGCCTTCGTCACCGGCGTGCTGAGCATCCCGCTCACCTACTTCATGTCCAACGACGGCTTCTACTTCGGCGTCCTGCCGGTGCTCGCCGAGGCGGGCCAGGCGCACGGCGTCTCCTCGCTGGAGATCGCCCGCGCCTCCCTGGTCGGCCAGCCCCTGCACATGTCCAGTCCGCTCGTCCCCGCCGTGTACGTCCTGGTCGGCATGGCCAAGGTCGAGTTCGGTGACCACACCCGGTTCGTGGTCAAGTGGGCCGCCCTCACCTCGCTGGTGGTCCTCGGCGCGGGAATCCTGTTCGGCATCATCTGATCACCTGGGAGGACACTCCATGGCGCCCGGTGGGAACCGCGGCTGGCTGCTCCGCCTCGTCATCGCCTTCTCCTGTGCGCAGGGGGCGGTGTCGATGGCCCGGCCCGCCGTCTCCTATCGGGCCCTCGCGCTGGGCGCCGACGAACGGGCGGTCGGTGTCATCGCCGGTGTGTACGCCCTGCTGCCGCTCTTCGCCGCCGTACCGCTCGGCCGCCGCACCGACCACGGCCGCTGCGCACCCCTGCTGCCGGTGGGCGTGGTCCTCATCGCCGGCGGCTGCGCGCTCAGCGGAGCGGCGAACTCCCTGCGGGCGATGGCCCTGTGGAGCGGCGTGATGGGCCTCGGCCACCTGTGCTTCGTGATCGGCGCCCAGTCGCTGGTGGCCCGCCGGTCCGCGCCGCACGAACAGGACCGCAACTTCGGGCACTTCACCATCGGCGCCTCCCTCGGCCAGCTCGTCGGACCCGTGGCCGCGGGCGCCCTCATCGGCGGCGCCGACATGGCGCACAGCAGCGCGCTCGCCCTCGTCGTGGCGGGCGCGGGCGCGGCGGTGGCGTTCACCTCGCTGTGGCGCATCGAGGACCGTACGGCGTTCGACGCCCGCCCGCAGCAGGGCGACCGCGTGCCGGTCGCCGGCATCCTGCGCGCCCGGGGCGTGCCCGCGGGCATGCTGATCAGCCTGTCGGTGCTGTCCGCGACAGACATCCTCACCGCGTACCTCCCGGTGGTCGGCGAGCACCGGGGCATCGCCCCCTCGGTGATCGGCGTCCTGCTCAGCCTGCGGGCCGGTGCCACCATCGCCTGCCGGCTCGTCCTCACCCCGCTGCTCCGGCTGCTCGGCCGGCCCCCGCTGCTCACCGTGACCTGCCTGCTGGCGGCGCTGCTGTGTGCGGGGGTCGCACTGCCGGTGCCGGTGTGGGCGCTCGGCGCGCTGCTCACCGTCCTCGGCTTCTGCCTGGGCGTGGGCCAGCCGCTGTCGATGACGACGGTGGTGCAGGCCGCGCCCGCGCAGGCCCGCTCCACCGCGCTCGCCCTGCGCCTGACCGGCAACCGGCTCGGCCAGGTCGTCGCTCCGGCCGCCGCGGGCCTGGTCGCCGGTCTGGCGGGGGTGGCGGCGCCGTTCGTGCTGCTGGGGGCGTTGCTGCTGCTGTCGTCGGGGGTGGCGCTGCGCTCGCCGGACGGGTCCGTGGGGCCGGCCGGGCAGGGGGCGGCCAGGGAGCGGCCGAGGCGGCCGGGATTGCGCCGCACGAGCGATCTCTGACGGCGCGCCGGGCGTCGGTCCCGGCGGGTACGGGGTGCATGACGCAGAGTCCGAGACGAAAGAGCGATTTGTATGAAAATCGTCTGAACTCGGAGGATGCGCATGCCCACCCTGACACTTCCACGTGCCGTCGGCTCCCGCGCGGGTGCCACAGTCGTCCTCACCGCCCTCGCCGCGGCCGGCGCGTCATGGGTGGCGGCGCCGAGCGCGGTGGCCCAGGGGGAGAACGGCGACATCAGGATCCACGACGAGCGCCATCTCCATGGAACCGCGCTGGTGGGGTCGGCCAAGGATGATCCGGTGGTGTGCCGGTTCTATCTCGAGGCCGTCAACTTCGACGTCCTCCCCAGCATCTTGTACACCATCACTCCGCAGCCTCCGCTGCCCACCGCCGCCACCGTCACCGGCACCATCCAGCTCGCCGGGGGTGCCGGGCACACCGACCCGCTGGGGCTGGCGGACGGGCAGTACAAGGTCAGCTGGACCGTGGGCACACCCCCGGCCCTGAAGGAGAAGGTCTTCCGGGTCAGCTGCCACGACGGCCAGCACGACGGCCAGCACGACGGGTCGAAGGGACCGGGCGGGCAGATCGCGGACCATCAGCAGAACGACACGGCCTGGGGCCAGGGCGGCGACCACAACGGGCCGAAGGGCGGTGTGCACGCCGGTGGCGGCGGCCTCATCGACACAGCCGCCGCGTACTCGCCGGTGGCCGCCGCGGCCGCCGTGGGTCTGGTCGCCGTCAGTGGTGTCGTGTACTTCCGGCTGAACCGCCGGCGGCCCCATGGTGCCGCGTAGGTACCGACGCAGGCCCTGGTACCGGACCCGCGCCTACCGTCTCGCCAGGACGGCCCTGCTCGTGGTCGTCCTGGTGACGGTGGTGCGCTGCGGCGGCGACGGGAGGCCGGCCGCCCCGCAGCGGGCGGCCGGGGACCGGATGTCCGTCCGGGCCGACGGGCGCGGCGCGAGCCGGGATGAGTCCGGCCCGGGCGACTCCCGGCCCGCACCGCCCCCCCGCCCGCTGCCCCGGTCCCGCCCGACCACCCTCCGCGTGCCCTCGCTGGGCATCGCCGCCCCGATCATCCCGCTCCGGCTCGACCGCAACCGGGAGCTGGAGACACCGCCCGTCGACCGGCCCAAGCTGGTCGGCTGGTACCAGGGCGGCCCCACGCCCGGCGAGTCCGGCACCGCGATCGCCGTCGGCCACCGTGACACCAGGACCGGGCCGGCCGTGTTCGCCGGGCTCGCCCAGGTGCGACCCGGCAAACCCATCGAGGTCGCGCGGGCGGACGGGCGGACCGCCGTCTACTCCGTGGACCGGGTCAAGGTCTTCGACAAGGCCGGCTTCCCGGACAAGGAGGTCTACGGTCCGACCGGGCGCCCGGAGCTGCGGGTCATCACCTGCGGCGGCCTCTTCAGCCGGCGGACCGGCTACACCAGCAACGTGGTGGTCTTCGCCCATCTGACCGCGACCAGGTGACCGGCGGACCGGCCGGTGCGGACCCGTTGTCCGCACCGGCCGGTCCGTTCGTCATGATGGCCCGGTACGTCTGCGGCCACAGGGTGTCTGGCGCCCGAAAACTATCACCGCTAGTTTGTGTGCCGGACGACGCGTACCCGCCGGGAGGAAGAGCATGAAGGCACACGACGGCCTGTACATCGACGGCGCCTGGCGCCCCGCCGAGAGCAGGGACGTGATCGAGGTCGTCAACCCCGCCGACGAGCAGGTCATCGGCCGGGTCCCGGCCGGCGGCGCCCTGGACGTGGACACCGCCGTACGCGCCGCGCGCGCCGCCCTGCCCGGGTGGGCCGCCACGCCCCCGGCCGAGCGCGCCGCGCGCCTCGCCGCGCTCCGGGACGTTCTCGAGGCCCGGCAGGCCGAGATCGCCGAGACGGTCACCGCGGAACTGGGCGCGCCCCCGAAGTTCGCCGAGACCGTGCACGTCGGCACCCCCATCGCGGTCGCCGCCGCCTTCGCCGAGCTCGCCGCCCGCCACTCCTTCGAGGAGCGGGTCGGCACCTCCACCGTGCTGCACGAGCCGGTCGGCGTGGTCGGCGCGATCACCCCCTGGAACTACCCGCTGCACCAGATCGTCGCCAAGGTCGCCGCGGCCCTCGCCGCCGGGTGCACGGTGGTCCTCAAGCCCGCCGAGGACACCCCGCTCACCGCCCAGCGGTTCGCCGAGGCGGTGCACGAGGCGGGCGTACCCGCGGGCGTGTTCAACCTGGTCACCGGCTTCGGCCCGGTCGCCGGGCAGGCCCTCGCCGAGCACCCGGGTGTGGACCTGGTCTCCTTCACCGGCTCGACGGCGGTCGGCAGGCAGATCGGCGCGGTGGCCGGCGCGGCTGTCAAGAAGGTCGCTCTGGAGCTGGGCGGCAAGTCGGCCAACGTCATCCTGCCGAGCGCCGACCTGGCCAGGGCGGTCAACGTCGGCGTCGCCAACGTGATGGCCAACTCCGGCCAGACGTGCAGCGCCTGGACCCGCATGCTGGTCCACCGCGACCAGTACGCCGAGGCAGTCGAGCTGGCGCGGACGGCCGCCGCCAAGTACGGCGACCGCATCGGCCCGGTGGTCAACGCCAAACAGCAGGCGCGGGTGCGCGGTTACATCGAGAAGGGCATCGCCGAGGGCGCCCGCCTGGTCGCGGGCGGCCCCGAAGCCCCCTGCGAGAAGGGCTACTTCGTCAGCCCGACCGTCTTCGCCGACGTCACCCCGGAGATGACGATCGCCCAGGAGGAGATCTTCGGCCCGGTCCTGTCGATCCTGAGGTACGACGACGAGGAGGACGCCCTGCGCATCGCCAACGGCACGGTGTACGGCCTCGCGGGCGCAGTCTGGGCAGGCGACGAGGCCGAGGCGGTGGCCTTCGCACGCCGCATGGACACCGGCCAGGTGGACATCAACGGCGGCCGGTTCAACCCCCTCGCGCCCTTCGGCGGTTACAAGCAGTCCGGAGTCGGCCGGGAACTCGGCAGCCACGGGCTCGCCGAGTTCCTCCAGACCAAGTCCCTCCAGTTCTAAGGGAGTCCCCGTCATGGCCGTACGAGCCGCCGTCCTGCCCGCCATCGGCGCCCCGCTGGAGATCACCGAGATCGAGCTGCCCGAGCCGGGCCCCGGACAGGTCCGGGTCCGCCTCGCCGCCGCGGGGGTCTGCCACTCCGACCTGTCCCTGTCCGACGGAACCATGCGGGTGCCGGTCCCGGCCGTCCTCGGCCACGAGGGCGCCGGCACGGTCGTCGCCGTCGGGGAGGGCGTCACCCATGTCGCGCCCGGCGCGCCGGTGGTCCTCAACTGGGCGCCGTCCTGCGGGACCTGCCACGCCTGCACACTCGGCGAGGTCTGGCTGTGCGCCAACGCGCTGAACGGCGCCGCCGACGTGTACGCCCGCACCGCCGACGGCACCGACCTCCATCCCGGCCTGAACGTGGCCGCGTTCGCCGAGGAGACGGTGGTCGCCGCGTCCTGTGTGCTGCCGCTGCCGGAGGGGGTTCCGCTGGTGGACGCCGCCCTCCTGGGCTGCGCCGTGCTCACCGGGTACGGCGCCGTGCACCACTCGGCACGCATCCAGCCCGGCGAGACCGTCGCCGTGTTCGGCGTCGGCGGAGTCGGTCTGGCCGCCCTCCAGTCGGCCCGCATCGCCGGCGCGTCCCGCGTCATCGCGGTCGACGTCTCGCCCGAGAAGGAGGAACTGGCCCGCGCGGCCGGTGCCACCGACTACGTCCTCGCCTCCGAGAACACCCCCCGCGAGATCCGCGCCCTCACCGGCAAGCAGGGCGTCGACGTCTCCGTGGAGTGCGTGGGCCGTGCCGTCAGCATCCGCGCGGCCTGGGATTCCACCCGCCGCGGCGGCCGCACGACGGTCGTCGGCATCGGCGGCAAGGACCAGCAGGTCACCTTCAACGCCCTGGAACTCTTCCACTGGGGCCGCACCCTGTCCGGCTGCGTCTACGGCAACAGCGACCCGGCCCGCGACCTGCCGGTCCTCGCCACGCACGTCAGGGAGGGCCGCCTGGACCTGTCGGCCCTGGTCACCGAGCGCATCGGCCTGAAGGGCATCCCGGCGGCCTTCGAGAACATGCTCGCGGGCAAGGGCGGCCGGGCGCTGGTCGTCTTCTGACGCTACGGCCGCCTTCTCGGTTCTGACGCTCAGGACACCTTCTCGGGTCGCGGCTGCTCCCCGGCCGCGACCCGGGCCGCCCCGCCGGCGCGGGCCCGGGACCGTGACACCGCCACACCCGCGAGACACAGCACCCCGCCCACCAGCGTGAGCGCCCCCGGCACCTCGTCCAGGACCAGCCACGACATCGCCACCACCAGGGCGGGCACGGCGTACGTCGTGGCGCCCATCCGGCTGGCGGTGGTGCGGGCGAGGGCGTAGGCCCAGGTGGTGAAGGCGAGAGCGGTCGGGAAGACGCCCAGGTAGACCATGTTCAGCGTCGCCGACGCGGGAGCGCGGGCGGCCTCGTGCACCAGTTGCCCGGCGAACGGCACACACGCCACCGCCCCGACCAGACACCCGAACGTCGTCACCTGCAGCGCACTCGCCCGCCCGAGGGCCGGCTTCTGTGCGACGACCCCGGAGGCGTACGCCACCGCGGCGAGCAGGCACAGCAGCACGCCGAGTACCGAGGTGCGGCCGCCGCCCGACATCGACAGCCCCACGGTCACCGCGCCCGCGAACGACACGGCCATCCCGGCCAGCAGCCGCGGCGGCATCGGATCGCCGAGCAACCGGGCGCCGAGCAGGGCGATCAGCAGCGGGCCGACGTTCACCACGAGGGCGGCGGTACCGGCGTCCACCTGCTGCTCGCCCCAGTTCAGGGCGACCATGTAGAACCCGAACCACAGCAGACCGGAGAGCAGGATGCCGCGCCAGGCGGCTCTGGGCGGCAGTCCTTCCCGGCGTACGGCCCAGATGACCCCGAGTGCGAGCGCTCCCGACGCCAGCCGGCCCAGGGCCAGCGCGCCGGGGGAGTACTCCTGCCCGGCGCTCCGTATCGCCACGAAGGCTGACGCCCAGAGGACGACGGTGACGACGGCTGCGCCGGCCGGCAGCAGGTGGTGGCGTGGGGCGGCGTTCATCATGCTCCCGAGGCTGGGTGGAAGGCGGTGTCTTGACCGGCGGATACCGGACAGGCATGACAGGCATGACAGGCATGACAGGCGCGACCTGCCCGCGGCTACGCGGGTGCGACGCGCGGCCGGCCGCAGCGGCGGCGCGGTTCCGGCAGGCGGCGCGGCGAGTGCCCAAGGGCGCGGGGCTGTGTTCATGTGCGGCTCCGCCGCGCGGGCGCGACCGGCCACGACGGACCCGCCCGGCACCCGACCGGCGGGCCCGCCCCCGTGGCCGAACCTCACCGCAGCGCATCGGACGGAATGCCCAGCAACGACGACAGCACCGCCTGACCCGGCGGAGTCACCTTCACGGCCCGCCCCGACCCCACCCGCACACACCACCCCGCGTCCAGCGCATGCCGGCACAGCGCGGCCCCCGCCGCCCCCGCCAGATGAGGCCGCCGCTCGGTCCAGTCCAGGCAGGCACGGGCGAGCGGACGCCGACTCGACAGGTCGAGCGGAATACCCACCGCCGCGAACCACTCCACCCCCGCATCCGTGAGCGCGAACCCCGTGTCCTGCCGCAGCAGCCCCCGGAGGGTCAGCGCATCCGTGACGGCGATGCCGAGCCGCCCGGCGAGATGGTCGTAACAGGTCCGGCCCCGCGCCATCGCGGATCCCACGCTCGACTCGCGCAGCGAACGTGGCCGTGCGGCCGCCGCGGGCACACGCACCTGCGCGGCGAGGTCCTCGATCAGCTGTGCCACACGCGCGTCGGCCAGCCGCACGTACCGGTGCCGCCCCTGCCGTTCCTCCGCCAGCAGGCCCCCGGCCACCAGCTTGCCCAGGTGCCCGCTGAGCGTCGACGCGGCGACCCCGGCGTGGCGGGCCAGCTCACCGGCGGTCCAGGCACGCCCGTCGAGCAGGGTCAGCAGACACGTGGCCCGCGTCTCGTCGGCGATCAGCGAGGCGAGCGCGGCGAGACCGGCGGCCCGGGCATCCTTGGCGGTCATGCCGCCCAGCATGCGGCACGGACACTTCGGTCCCCACCGAATTATCGCTGCACGCTCTGCTGTACCTGCTCGTACTGCTGCGCCAGGCCGTCCAGCAGCGCACCGATCCCCGCCTCGAAGGCCCGCTCGTCGATCTTCTCCTGCTGCTCGGCGAGCAGATGGGCCTGGCCCAGGTGGGGATAGTCGGCGGGGTCGTACGCGCTGGCGTCGTCCACGAAGCCGCCGGCGAACGAACCGAGCGCCGAGCCCATGATGAAGTACCGCATCAGCGCGCCGATGGAGGTCGCCTGTGCGGGCGGCCAGCCCGCGTCGACCATCGCGCCGTACACCGCGTCGGCCAGGCGCAGCGCGGCGGGGCGGCGGCCGGGGCCGCGGGCGAGGACCGGGACGATGTTCGGGTGGTCACGCAGGGCGGCCCGGTAGGAGACCGCCCAGTCGTGCAGCGCGGTCCGCCAGTCCCGGCCGTCCTCGAACATCGACAGGTCGACCAGCGCGCTCACCGAGTCCGCCACCGCCTCCAGGATCTCGTCCTTGGTGCGGAAGTGGTTGTAGAGCGAGGGCCCGCTCACCCCCAGCTCGGCGGCGAGCCGGCGGGTGGAGACCGCCGCCAGGCCCTCCCGGTCCACGAGTTCCCGGGCCGTCTCGACGATCCGGTCGGGGCTGAGGAGGGGCTTGCGTGGTCGGGCCATGGCGCACATAGTAGGGCTGCGGATAGAAACTAGCAGTGCTAATTTAAATGTACGGCTTTCAAGATCCAGTGATGGATCCGTTTCGGTGTGGGGTGATCTCGTGGTGAACCTGGGGCTCAGCGAGGAGCAGACGGCCGTACGGCGGCTCGCGCGGGACTTCGTGACGCGCGAGATCGCCCCGCACGTCGTCGCCTGGGACCGGGCCGAGGAGGTCGACCGGGGCATCGTGAAGAAGCTCGGCGAGGTCGGCTTCCTCGGCCTGACCATCGACGAGGACTACGGCGGCTCCGGCGGCGACCACCTCGCCTACTGCCTGGTCACCGAGGAACTGGGCCGCGGCGACTCCTCGGTCCGCGGCATCGTCTCCGTCTCCCTCGGACTCGTCGCCAAGACGATCGCCGCCTGGGGCGGCGAGGAGCAGAAGCGGCGCTGGCTGCCGGGGCTCACCGCGGGCGAGTACGTCGGCTGCTTCGGCCTCACCGAGCCCGGCACCGGGTCCGACGCGGGCAACCTCACCACCCGGGCCGTGCGCGACGGCGACGACTACGTCGTCAACGGCACCAAGATGTTCATCACCAACGGCACCTGGGCCGACGTCGTCCTGCTCTTCGCCCGCTCCACCGACGCCCCCGGCCACAAGGGCGTGTCCGCCTTCCTGGTCCCCACCGACACCCCCGGCCTGACCCGCCGCCCCATCCACGGCAAGCTCGGCCTGCGCGGCCAGGCCACCGCCGAACTCGTCCTGGAGGACGTGCGCGTGCCCGCCTCCGCGCTGCTCGGCGAGGAGGGCAAGGGCTTCTCCGTCGCGATGTCCGCGCTCGCCAAGGGCCGGATGTCCGTGGCCGCCGGCTGTGTCGGCATCGCGCAGGCCGCGCTGGACGCGGCCGTCGGGTACGCCGGCGAGCGCGAGCAGTTCGGCAAGCCCATCGCCCGGCACCAGCTGGTGCAGGAGCTGATCAGTGACATCGCCGTCGACGTGGACGCGGCCCGGCTGCTGACCTGGCGGGTCGCCGACCTCATCGACCGCGGCGAGCCGTTCGCCGTCGAGTCCTCCAAGGCCAAGCTGTTCGCCTCCGAGGCCGCCGTCCGCGCCGCCAACAACGCCCTTCAGGTCTTCGGTGGCTACGGCTACATCGACGAGTACCCGGCCGGCAAGCTCCTGCGCGACGCCCGCGTGATGACCCTCTACGAGGGCACCAGTCAGATCCAGAAGCTGCTCATCGGGCGCGCGCTGACCGGGGTTTCGGCGTTCTGAGTACCTTCCTGAGTATTCCGGCGGATGTGGCGCGGGCCGTGTCCGCCGATGCTCTGTGCCATGAGTGAGACACCGGTCAAACAGCACAGCACGTCCGCCTTCTACGGCCAGGCCGTCGCCTCGTTCGCGGTCGCCATGGCGGCCACCGCCCTCGGTATCTTCCGGCTGGAGGCGAGCGCCTGGGTGCGCGGCTTCCTGGCGATCGCCGTGCTCTACCTCGTCACCTCCGCCTTCACTCTGGCCAAGGTGATCCGGGACCGGCAGGAGGCCGGGCAGATCGTCAGCCGTGTCGACCAGGCCCGCCTGGAGAAGCTGCTCGCCGAGCACGACCCCTTCGAGAAGCTCTGAGCACCCGCCATGCCTCCGTGACCTCACGGAGTGCTGCACTAAGCGCCCGCTCACCGTCGGCGGTATGGTGGTGCTCCTGTCACCGAGAGGGGCGAGCGAGCGATGAGTACGGCGGAGGAGACAACCGGCGGCGAAGTGGAGCCGTGGGAAGAGGTCACCCCTGACGCGGCCCGGCGGCTGCTCGTCGCCGCCGTGGAGGCCTTCGCCGAGCGCGGGTACCACGCGACGACGACGCGGGACATCGCCGGCCGCGCCGGCATGAGCCCGGCCGCGCTCTACATCCACTACAAGACCAAGGAAGAGCTGCTCCACCGGATCAGCCGGATCGGCCACGACAAGGCCCTCGACATCCTGCGCACGGCCGCCGGGCGCGAGGGCACCGCCACCGAGCGGCTCGCCGACGCGGTCGGCTCCTTCGTCCGCTGGCACGCGGGACGGCGCACCACCGCGCGGGTCGTGCAGTACGAGCTCGACGCCCTCGGCCCCGAGGCCCGCGCCGAGATCCTCGCGCTGCGCCAGCAGGTGGACGCCGAGGTGCGCGGGATCATCGAGGACGGGGTGGCCTCGGGCGAGTTCGACGTGCTGGACGTCAAGGGCACCACGCTCGCCGTGCTGTCGCTGTGCATCGACGTCGCCCGCTGGTTCAACGTGAACGGCCCGCGCACCCCCGAGGAGGTCGGCGCACTCTACGCCGACCTCGTGCTGCGCATGGTCGGGGCCGGGTAGGCCCTACACGTAGTACCGGGACACCGACTCCGCGACGCACACCGGCTTGTCGCCGCCCTCGCGCTCCACGGTGAACGCGACCGTCACCTGCACACCTCCGGTGACGTCCTCGACGCCGGTGATCGTCGCGGTGGCGCGCAGCCGCGAGCCGACGGGGACGGGGGCGGGGAAGCGGACCTTGTTCGTGCCGTAGTTGACGCCCATCTTCACGCCCTCGACCCGGATGAGCTGCGGGGCGAAGAGCGGGAGCAGCGACAGGGTGAGGTAGCCGTGCGCGATGGTGGTCTTGAACGGTCCCGCGGCGGCCTTCTCCGGGTCCACGTGGATCCACTGGTGGTCCCCGGTCGCGTCGGCGAACAGGTCGATCCGCTTCTGGTCGATCTCCACCCAGTCGGTGTGGCCCAACTGCTCGCCCACGGCCGCCTTCAGCTCGTCGGGGGAGGTGAAGGTCCTCGGTTCTGTCATGTTCCCGGCCTCTCGCTCGCATGTCTAAGCAACTGCTTAGCATGGTCGGGTGCGGGGCCTCTGTCAACGGACCGCGACCGTCGTCGGGTCGGTAGTCTCTGAGGAGTGCCCCAGATTCCCGAGAAGATCCACGAGCTGACCGTCGGCCAGCTGTCCGCGCGCAGCGGCGCCGCAGTCTCCGCCCTGCACTTCTACGAGGCCAAGGGCCTGATCTCCAGCCGGCGAACCCCCGGCAACCAGCGCCGGTACAGCCGCGACACCCTGCGCCGCGTCGCCTTCGTCCGCGCGGCCCAGCGGGTCGGCATCCCGCTCGCCACGATCCGCGAGGCCCTGGCCGAACTGCCCGAGGAGCGGACACCGACCCGGGAGGACTGGGCGCGGCTGTCGGAGAAGTGGCGCTCGGAGCTGGACGAGCGGATCCAGCAGCTGAACCGTCTGCGCGACCATCTCACCGACTGCATCGGGTGCGGGTGTCTTTCGATGCAGACGTGTGTGCTGTCCAACCCGGACGATGTGTTCGGCGACCGCTTGACGGGGTCCCGGCTCATGGCCGAGCGGCGCTGAAGGGAGCACCCGGCCGGCGGCACCCCGCCGGCGCGGGCAAGCGCCCCACCCCCGCCCGGTGACCTACTCGAACTCCGTCCCGCCCTTCCGCGTCAGATACGCCGGACTCACGGCCTTGGCGATCGCCCGGCCCCCGGTCACCGCGCTGTACCGCTCCACCGCAGGCCGTATCACGACCCCCTCCCGCAGATGCAGCCCCCGCCCGGACACCGTCTCGCGCCCGCTCGCGAACTCCAGCACCCGCTCGACGTCGTACGGCCCGGCGAACAGCCGCGGCACCAACGGCAGCTCCCCCTCCAGCACCTCGGCCGGGTCGAGCCAGCGCACGGCCCCGGCCACCTCGGCCGACACGTCGAACGCCGCGTACCCGAGGGTGTCCCGCCGTCCGTCGGCCCCGTACGTCAGGTCCTGCACGCCCGCGCCGTACACCTCGCCGAAGATGCCGACCCGCGTGGCGCCCAGCCGCTCGCAGAGCCGCGCCGCCGCCTCGGCGACCCCGTGCCCGCGCACCGCACGCCAGTACAGGTTCCGCGGGTCCTCCTTCAGCGCCAGTGACCTGCCGCCGAAGCCCTTGGAGGAGACGTACACCTTCCCCTCCTCGGCGGCGTACGTCAGCAGGCAGGCCGAACCGTGCAGCTTCTCCGTCAGCACCACCGGCTCGCCCGGCGTGAAGATGTCCGGGTAGCGCTGGACGTTCTCGATGTCCACCCAGGGGAGCAGGTCCGGAGCCGGCTCCACGTCCCCGCTCATCGTCGGCGGGATGGGCGGCACCCACTTGGTGATGCCCAGCCGCTCCGCGAAGTCCGTGCCCTCGGCCGCCGCCCGCGTCAGGTCGACCTCCGCGAGCGCCTCCGGCCGGCACACGATGCCCTGTGACAGCTCACCGCGCAGCCGTACCGCCTTGACCCGGTTGGCCTCACCGCCCGCCAGACGGCCGGTCAGTCCCAGCTCCTCGATCAGCCCGGCCGGGAGGACGGCCTGCTCGGGGATGTAGACGGCGGCCTCACCGGTGCGGTACGCACCCTTGGCGACGACGGC
Source organism: Streptomyces sp. NPDC036984 (assembly GCF_055607665.1). Lineage (NCBI taxonomy): Bacteria > Bacillati > Actinomycetota > Actinomycetes > Kitasatosporales > Streptomycetaceae > Streptomyces > Streptomyces sp. NPDC036984. The sequence continues at coordinate 12,852 of NZ_JBVJRL010000024.1, read as the reverse complement.
CCGGTACAGGCCCACCTGGGCCAACTCCAGTGCGTCGGCGTTCGGATGCTCGTGGACGGTCAGCACTTCGGCGGTGACGCGCAGCGTGGACATGGGACCCCCGGTTCATCGGTGTGGTGGCATCGCCTCCCACTGTCCGGACGTGAAAGCGGTGGAGCGACCGGATTTGGGTCTGCTACCGTCCCGGTCGCCCACCGGTGCCGCCGCGCGCGCACCTCTGTCCGGCCGGCGCCTCTGCCACCAACCGGGCGTTGGACTCCGCCGGTCGGCCGTCCGGCAGGAGCAGGGTGTCCTCCAGGCCGACGCGGGTGGCCAGGCCCAGCCGGACCGCCAGCCGGACGCGCGGGGAGAGGCTGTCCCGCCCGCACGGTGTCTTCGGATGGACATGGACGGACGTGGCACCGGCCGCCACCGCCTCGGCGGCGGAACGCGCCAGATCCTCGGGGGACATCGGCACCCCCACGCCGTCGGCGGCCGAGCGGCGCCCGTTGAGACACACCTGCACCATGCCTCGATGGTGCAGGCCGGCACCGACAACCGCCCTCGCTCGCTCCGCGGAAGGGGTGCGGCATCCCCTGCGCACCCCCTTGCCCGGGACTGCCCACCGCTCGGGCCGCACCCGGTGACACCCCAGCCGCTCAGGCCGACATCAGCAGGCGTTCCCGCCTGGCGTACTGCAGCGCCTGGGGGGTGAGGACGGGCCGTGGCACCAGGATTCCGCAGTCCGCGCAGACCGGGCCGGACGACGGCTCGTGGTCCAGACCGTACTTCCAGACCAGCCGCTCTCCGCCGCACACCGGGCAGCACGCGCCCGGCTCCCGCTCCAGTGCCGCGATCAGCCGGCGCAGCACCTCCGCCAGCGGCTCCTCCGGGTGGATCCGCGGGTCGTCGCACCAGGCGACGCCGAACCCGCCCCAGGTCAGCCGGTGCCAGTCGTCCACGCTGCCCGGCCGGCGCAGCCCGTCGTGCTTCTCCTTCTTCCGCCGCTCGGTGAAGTCGGTCTCGTAGGCGAGCCAGACATCACGAGCCTCTTCCAGCTCCTCCAGCGCGGCCACGAGCCGCGCCGGGTCGGGGGAGCGGTCCTCCGGGCCGAAACCCGCCCGGGAACACAGATGGTCCCAGGTCGCCCGATGCCCGTAAGGGGCGAACTTCTCAAGGCACTTGCGCAGCGAGTACCGCCGCAGTGCCAGATCACAGCCCGGATCGCGGACCTGTCTCGCCAGACTCCGGAAACCTGCCATCGCCCTGCACCTCCGTCGCACCTGCACCTGCATTTCGGTCACTTCGGCGTCATCGCACGGACGTCGCCGAATAGACGTATCGACAGGCGATTCGGCTCCATCTCTTCTTCGTATCTGCTTGCGGACTCCAGAAAGTGACGCATGTTCATCTTTGAACCGGGGGATACCGCCGGTAACGTTCGGCCACCCCTGTCGCTAGGAGCCGCCATGCCACGGCGAACCCCACGTACCGCCCTTGACGGACTGAGAACGTTCCGCCGCCTCCCCGGGTTCCTGAAGACCGCCTCCGTATGCGTCCTCGTCGCCGGTCTTCTCTCTCCCCTCACCCAGACCGCCACGGCCGCAGCCGGCGCCACGGCGTCGAACGACTACTGCGGCGGCCAGTGTTCGGACATCCTGCCGCCCGGCGAGAACGGCAACGCGACCCTCGCGCAGATCCTGCTCAACCAGGCCTTCGGCACCCAGCCCGCGCACGCCGAGGACCAGCTCGGCCCGTACGCCGACCTGGCCACCGGCTACCGCGGCCTGACCGATGCGAAGATCAGCACCTTCTTCGACGACGCCTCGTTCGGCGTCCCCTCCGACCAGGTCGCCTCCACCGAGAAGCCGGCCGGCCGCGGCGACGTGACGATCGTCCGCGACAAGAAGACCGGTGTGCCGCACATCACGGGCACCACCCGGTACGGCACCGAGTTCGGCGCCGGGTACGCGGCGGCCCAGGACCGGCTGTGGCTGATGGACGTCTTCCGGCACGTGGGCCGCGGGCAGCTGACCACGTTCGCGGGCGGCGCCCCCGCCAACCAGGGCCTCGAGCAGCAGTTCTACCGCAACGCGCCCTACACCGAGGCCGACCTCCAGGCGCAGATCGACAGCGCGGTCGCGAAGAACGGCGCCCGTGGCCGGCAGGCCCTCGCCGACGTCAAGGCCTACCTCGACGGCATCAACGCCTACATCGACGCTTCCGACAGCGGCCGCTACTTCCCCGGCGAGTACGTCCTGACCGGCCACAAGGACTCGATCACCAACGCCGGCACGATAGAACACTTCAAGGTCACCGACATGGTGGCACTGGCCTCCGTGATCGGCTCGCTGTTCGGTTCCGGCGGGGGCGGCGAGGTGACCAACGCCCTGTCCCTGCTCGCCGCCCAGGCCAAGTACGGCGTCGAAGAGGGCACCCGGGTCTGGGAGTCCTTCCGTGAACGCAACGACCCCGAGGCCGTCCTCACCGTCCACGACGGCGAGAGCTTCCCGTACGGCGCCAAGCCCGCCGACGCCCAGGGCGAGGCCCTGCCCGACACCGGCTCGGTGACCCAGGAACCGCTCGTCTACGACCGCACCGGCACCGGGGCGACCACGAGCGCCGAGAGCGCCTCCACCACGGCCGCCAGGACGGCCCTCGGCTCGGCCCGGCGCGGGATGTCCAACGCCTTGGTGGTCAGCGGCAAACACACCGCCAGCGGGCACCCGATCGCCGTGTTCGGGCCGCAGGCCGGCTACTTCGCCCCGCAGCTGCTCATGCTCCAGGAGATCCAGGGCCCGGGCATCAGCGCCCGCGGCGCCTCCTTCGCGGGCCTGAGCATGTACGTCGAACTCGGCCGCGGCCAGGACTACTCCTGGAGCGCCACCACCTCCGGCCAGGACATCATCGACACCTACGCGGTCGAGCTGTGCCAGGACGACCACCACTACCTGTACCACGGCACCTGCACCGCCATGGAGAAGGTCGAGCAGAAGAACGCCTGGAAGCCGACGACGGCCGACGGCACGGCCGCAGGGTCGTACACCATGCGCGTGTGGCGCACGAAGTACGGTCCGGTGGAGTACCGGGCGACCGCCGGCGGCAAGAAGGTCGCCTACACCACCCTGCGCTCCTCCTATCTGCACGAGGCCGACTCGATCATCGGCTTCCAGATGCTCAACGACCCCGACTACGTCAAGGGCCCGAAGGACTTCCAGAGCGCGGCCCAGCACATCAACTACACCTTCAACTGGTTCTACGCCGACTCCCAGCACACCGCCTACCACAACAGCGGTGACAACCCGGTCCGGGCGAGCGGTGTCGACGCCGAGTTCCCCGTCTGGGCGCAGCCGGCGTACGAGTGGCGGAACTGGGACCCGGTCACCAACACGGCCGACTACACCCCGGCCTCCGCACACCCCAACTCCATCGACCAGGACTACTACGTCTCCTGGAACAACAAGCAGGCCAAGGACTACACGACCGCGCCCTGGGGCGACGGCTCCGTGCACCGCGGCAACCTGCTGGACGACCGGGTGAAGAAGCTGGTCGCGGCCGGCGGGGTGACCCGCACCAAGCTGGTGCAGGCCATGGCGGACGCGGGCCTGGCCGACCTGCGCGCCGAGGACGTGCTGCCCAAGCTGCTCAAGGTGATCAACTCCTCGGCGGTGACCGACTCCGCGGCCGCCGCGGCGGTGGGCAAGCTCCAGGCGTGGGTCACCGCGGGCGCCAGGCGCACCGAGACGTCGGCCGGTTCGAAGGCGTACGCCGACGCCGACGCGATCCGCATCATGGACGCCTGGTGGCCGCTGCTGGTCAAGGCGGAGTTCGAGCCGGGGCTCGGCAGCGACCTCTACACCGCGATCACCGGCAACCTCCCGGTCGACGAGGCACCGTCCGCCGGCCACGGCCCGACCGGCTCACACGCCGGAAGTTCCTTCCAGTACGGCTGGTGGTCGTACGTCGACAAGGACATCCGGGCGGTGCTCGGGGAGTCCGTGCAGGGTGGCCTCGCGCACAAGTACTGCGGCGGCGGCAGCCTCGGCGCCTGCCGGGACATGCTGATCGGCACCCTGAAGCAGGCGGCCGGGATGACCGCCGCCCAGGTCTACCCGGGCGACGAGAGTTGCGCGGCGGGCGACCAGTGGTGCGCCGACTCGATCGTCCAGCGCACCCTGGGCGGCATCAGGCACGGCAGGATCAGCTGGCAGAACCGGCCGACCTTCCAGCAGGTCGTGGAGTACACCGCACACCGCTGAGGCACCGCGGGCGGCGGGTCAGGTGGTACGGCCCGCCGCCGTGATGCGACCTGCCACCAGCACCAGCCGCGCCAGTTCGGGGTGCACGATGTCGCTGTGCGCCCCGGACGGTGCGCCCCCGCGCCGCACCACGGCCGCCGCGTCCACGTTCACGCACCCCGACGCCGGCACCCCGCCGTCGAGGGCCGCCGCCAGGTCCAGGCGGGCGGTGGCCGGCACCGCCTGCACCCCGTCGTGCCCCATCGCGCCCCACCGCGGCCCCAGCACGGCCGCGATCTCGTGGCCCGCGCAACTGCGGTCGTCCCCGGCGAGCCGGGAGGCCAGCGGGTAGAAGGTGCCGAGGGCCGCGTCGAAGTGCGAGTGGCAGCACACCAGCGGACCGTCGATGCGCCGGTGCTGGTCCTTGAGCGTCCCCGACCGGTCCGGTGCGTGCGGCAGCCGGTCCGCGAACGCGTAGTGCGAGAAGGCGCCCTGGAGCAGGGTCACCGACTTCACCGTGTCCACGCCCGCGGGCAGACCGCGCAGCGCGAACGCCACCAGCCGGCCGCCGAAGCTGTGCCCGGCCAGATGCACCCGCACGCCGGGCGCCGCCTCGGCCAACTGCCCGACAAAAGGACCGAGTCCACGCTCGCCGACCATCCCGGCCCGCCGCTTCATCCGGTGGTACGTCGCCTGGCGCAGCAGCTCCTTGGCGCCGTCCCACGGGTTCGGCAGGCCGAACCCGGCAGCGGCACCGGACGGTTCGAGCGCGGCCAGGGCTCCGGCGAGCTCCTCGCACGCGGTCACCGGATCCCCGCCGAACACACCTGGTTCGCCGTCCTCGTCGGTGTCGGCCATCCCCTGTCGGCCGTCCGCGTTCAGCAACAGCCGCACCCACCGCCCGAACTCGGCCAGCCCCTCCGTGCCGGCCGGCCGTTCGTCCAGCATCCGGGCCAGCCGGTCGACCACGAACGCCTGGCGCGGGAAGACCTCCATGAGGGCACGCCGGGTGTCCTTGTCCAGCGCCGGACGCGGCTCCTCCTCCGCCTCCACGGCCGCCACGGACTTCGGGAAGTCGGGGATCGGCTCGTCGCTGAACCGCATCGACGGCCAGATCACACCGACGTACCCGAGCCGCGCCTTCGGCGCCAGCTTCGGGAACGGGGCGAAGAAGCGGCGGTACAGCGCGGTCGCGCCCGAACGGTCGTTGTTCCAGCCGTGCGAGAAGACGATCAGGTCACGGACGCCGCGGGCCGTGACCTGCGCCAGCAGCCGGTCGCGAGCGGGGCCGTCCGCGTCCCCGTCCGCGTCGAAGGTCAGCTCCCAGTAGGGAGTCACGCTCATCCCAGGATCCGCCATGCCAGGCTCCCTCGCCCCCGAGACACGGTGCGTTGCGTACATATCGTCCTGCGGGGGCGCGGAGTTGGCCATATGGTGCGGGCTACTTGTAGAGGAGATATTCCGTGCGAATCCGCCGGAACGCGGCCAGCTCCTCCTGCCAGGCGCCTGTGACCTCGTCGGTGCCGGCACCCGCGTCGATCATCGTGCGCACCCGGGCGGAACCGGTGAGCTTGTCGATCCAGTGGTCCGGCCGCCAGGCGAAGCCGCTCCACACCTTCCTGGCGCTCACCAGCAGCGCGATCCCGGTGCGCACCGGATCGTAGGCGGCCCGGTCGGTCACGTGGATCTGCACCCCGCCGACCGTCTTGCCCTGGAACTTGGAGAACGTGGGCGTGAAGTACGCCTCCCGGAACCGCACGCCGGGCAGCCCGAGTCCGTTCACGGCCGCGGCCCAGCGGCCGTCGAGGCCCTCGGCGCCGAGGAGTTCGAAGGGCCGGGTCGTGCCGCGTCCCTCGGAGAGGTTCGTGCCCTCGAACATGCAGGTGCCGGAGTACACCAACGCGGTGTCCGCCGTCGGCATGTTGGGGCTCGGCGGCACCCAGGGCAGGCCGGAGTCGTCGTAGAACCGGCTGCGCTTCCAGCCCGTCATCGGCACCGTCTCCAGCGGTACGGGCGGGGTCAGGAACTCCCCGTTGAACAGCCGGGCCAGCTCCGCGACGGTCATGCCGTGCACCTGCGCGATCGGCTGCCGGCCGACGAAGGTGGCGAACTCCTTGTGCAGCACCGGACCCGCGGCCGCCCGGCCGGTCACCGGGTTCGGGCGGTCCAGCACGACGAAGCGCTTGCCGGCGAGCCGGGCCGCCTCCATGCAGTCGTACAGGGTCCAGATGTACGTGTAGAAACGGGCGCCCACGTCCTGGATGTCGAACACGACGGTGTCGACGCCGGACGCGGTGAAGACGTCGGCGAGCGGCCGGCCGCTCTTCAGGTACGTGTCGTACACCGGGAGCCCGGTCGCCGGGTCGTCGTAGCGGCCCTCGGAGCCGCCCGCCTGCGCGGTGCCGCGGAAGCCGTGCTCGGGGCCGAAGACTGCCGTCAGCTTGACCCGGGGGTCCTTGTGCATCACGTCGACGATGTGCTCGGTGTCTCTGGTGATGCCGGTGGGGTTGGTGACGATGCCGACGCGCTGGCCGTCCAGTACCGAGTAACCGTCGGCTGCGAGTCTTTCGAACCCGGTGCGGAGATGCTCGCGGTGCCGGGGTGCGGCGGGCAGGGCCGTTGTCGTCGCCGATGCGAGAAGGGTCCGTCGGGACAGGTGCATGGGTCCTCCGGTGAGTGGTCGCGTGCAGGCCGTCCGTGGTGGCTCGCGCACGCGCGGCGGAGCCGCATGTCGACACCGCCCCGCGCCCCTTTGAGGTTGGTGCAGTCGCCCTTCCTTTTACACATACCGACCGGTTAGTCTGTCCCTCGGCAGAGCCGATTTCGCACCGTGTCGAAGGAGACCGATGGTGGAAGCCGTGCAGGACGCGAGGGTGGTCGTCACCGGGGCCGGCGGTGGGATCGGGGCCGCGCTGGCCCGCCGGTTCGCCGCCGAGGGAGCCCGGGTCGTGGTCAACGACCTGGACGCGGGCAAGGCCAAGGCGGTGGCCGAGGAGATCGGCGGGATCGCCGTACCCGGCGACGCCTCCGCGATCGTCGGTGACGCCCGGGACGCGCTCGGCGGCACGGTGGACGTCTACTGTGCCAACGCGGGCGTCGCCTTCGAGGACGGCGACCTCGCGGGCCCCCTGGACGAGGCGTCCTGGGCGACGTCCTGGGACGTCAACCTGATGGCCCACGTCCGCGCGGCCCACGCGCTGCTGCCCGACTGGCTGGAGCGCGGCGGCGGGCGGTTCGTGTCCACCGTCTCCGCCGCCGGGCTGCTGACGATGATCGGCGCGCCCTCCTACAGCGTGACCAAGCACGGTGCCTACGCCTTCGCCGAGTGGCTGTCGCTGACCTACCGCCACCGGGGCGTCAAGGTCCACGCCGTCTGCCCGCAGGGCGTGCGCACCGACATGCTGACCGCCACCGGCAGCGCGGGCGACCTGGTGCTCCGGCCGACCGCGATCGAGCCGGAGGCCGTGGCCGACGCGCTGCTGAAGGGCATCGAGGAAGACCGCTTCCTGATCCTGCCGCACCCCGAGGTCGCCGGCTTCTACCAGGTCCGGGCCGGTGAACCCGACCGCTGGCTGGCGACCATGAACCACATCCAGCAAAAGTGGGAGGCCGCCCGGTGACGGCCGGCCGGTACGCCGACCGCCCCTGGCTCGCGCTCCTGAACGAGGCCCAGCGCGCCCCGGTCGAGCCTGCCGACTCACTCGTGCACGCCCTGCGCGCCGCCGTGGCCCAGGCCCCGGACCGCCCGTTCCTCGCCTACTTCGACGCCCGGCTCAGCTACCGCGAAGTGGACGAGCTGAGCGACGCGGTCGCCGCCCACCTCGCCGCGCGCGGACTGGAGCGCGGCGACCGGGTGGCCGTCCTGCTCCAGAACTCCCCGCACTTCGTGCTGGCCGTGCTCGGCGCCTGGAAGGCGGGCGCGACCGTCGTCCCGGTCAACCCCATGTACAAGTCGGCCGAGCTGGCGCACATCCTCCGGGACGGCGAGGTGGCCGCGCTGATCTGCTCGGACCGGGCGTGGGCGGCGTATCTGAGGGACGCGGCGGCCGGCACGCCGGTGCGGATCGTGCTCACCACGTGCGAGCTGGACTTCCAGACCCGCAACGACCCGCGCGTGCTGGCCTTCGAGCGGCTGCCCCAGGCTCCGGACGCCGACGACCTGGTGACCGTGGCCCGGCAGGGCGGCCGGCCCCCCGCGGGACGGGCACCGGGACCGCGGGACATCGCGCTGGTCAGCTACACCTCGGGCACCAGCGGCACGCCCAAGGGCGCCACCAACACGCACGGCAACCTCATGTACGGCGCGGAGCGGCAGCGGACGGGCCTCGCCCTGCCCGAGGCGCCCGTCTACTACGCGCTCGCGCCCCTGTTCCACATCACCGGCATGGTCTGCCAGTTCGGCGCCTGCCTGAACAGCGCGGGCACCCTGGTGCTCGCCTACCGCTTCGACCCCGGTGTCGTCCTGGAGGCGTTCGCCGAGCACCGCCCGCACTACACGGTCGGCCCGTCCACCGCCTACATGGCGCTCGCCGCCCACCCGGACGTCACCCCCGGGCACTTCGCCTCCTTCCGCAACCTCGCCTCCGGCGGCGCACCCGTCCCACCCGCCCTGGTGCAGGACTTCGCCCGGCGTTTCGGGCCGTACATCCGCGTCGGCTACGGCCTCACCGAGTGCAGCGGCTCCTGTGCCGCCGTTCCGCCCGGCCTGGAGGCGCCCGTGGACCCGGTCTCCGGGACGCTGTCCGTGGGCGTGCCGGGCGCCGACACCGTCGTCCGCATCCTGGACGAGCGCGGCGCGGAAGTGCCCTTCGGGGAGCAGGGCGAGATCGCCGTCCGCGGACCCCAGGTGGTGCCCGGCTACTGGCGCCGCCCGGACGCCACCGCCGAGACCTTCCCGGACGGCGAGCTGCGCACCGGCGACATCGGCTTCATGGACGAGCGGGGCTGGCTGTACGTCGTGGACCGCAAGAAGGACATGATCAACGCGTCCGGCTTCAAGGTGTGGCCGCGCGAGGTCGAGGACGTCCTGTACACCCACCCCGCGGTGCGCGAGGCGGCCGTGGTCGGCGTGCCCGACGGGTACCGTGGCGAGACCGTCAAGGCGTACATCAGCCTTCGTCCGGGGGCCGGGGCGGACCCGGATGAACTGGCGGTGTACTGCAAGGAGAGACTGGCCGCCTACAAATACCCGCGGCAGGTCGAGATCCTGCCCGACTTGCCCAAGACGGCGAGTGGGAAGATCCTCCGTCGGGAACTGCGTTCCCGCACCGCACAGGACTAGCAGCAGAACGGAAAGGCAGGTGGCGGCAGTGCCCAGGACGACGGACGGGGACGGGACGCCCGTCCCGCAGCGGCTCCTCGCCGCCGCCACCCGGCTCTTCGCGGAGCAGGGTTACGACCGCACCTCCGTGCAGGAGATCGTGGAGGCGGCCGGTGTCACCAAGGGGGCGCTGTACCACTACTTCGGCTCCAAGGACGACCTGCTCCAGGAGGTGTACGCGCGCGTGCTGCGCGTCCAGCAGGAGCGGCTGGACCACTTCGCCGGCATGGACGCGCCGGTGGAGAAGCGGCTCAGGGCCGCGGCGGCCGACGTGGTCGTCACGACCATCGAGAACCTCGACGACGCGATGATCTTCTTCCGGTCCATGCACCACCTGAGCCCGGAGAAGAACAAGCAGGTCCGCGCCGAGCGCCGGCGCTACCACGAGCGTTTCCGCGCGCTCATCGAGGAGGGCCAGAAGGCGGGGGTCTTCTCCACGGCTACCCCGGCCGACCTGATCGTGGACTACCACTTCGGCTCCGTCCACCACCTGTCGACGTGGTACCGCCCCGACGGCCCGATGACACCCCAGCAGGTCGCCGAGCACCTCGCCGACCTGCTGCTGCGCGCACTGCGGCCCTAGGCGGCCCTGTCGCCCCGACGCGGGCTCGGTGGAGCATCGGCCTAGTCGATGATCTCCCTGAAGAACAGGACCGCGCCTGCTCCGTCAGCCGCCAGGGGTCCTGGGCGGGCCGGATGGGCGTGAAGTCCACCCGGCCGTCCGGGCCCGTCCGCCAGCCGTGGGCGTGCATGTGGATGGGAGTCATGGTCATCACGGCGACCATGACGAGCTGGCTGAGGACGAGGACCACGACGCCGACGAGCAGGCCGGGGCCGGGCCGTAGCGGGTGAAGCCGCGCCGTCGGCGAGCCGGGCGAGTTCGATGCTGCCGGCCAGCGCCTCTGCGGCGGTCTGGCCGGTGCCGGTCATGGCGGGGTCCAGTACGGACGGGGCGGCGGGGGCGGTGCCATGGCGGGTGCCGCGGATCGGGTCGGTCATGGTGGTGCGGTCCTTCGGTGGTGCGGGAGGTGAGGGCGGGGCCGGGCGCCGGCCGACAGCCGCGGCGGGTCTCTGTCGGCCGGCGCCCGGCCGTGCCCGGCGTACGGGTTCGACGTACGAGGGGTCAGCCGCGGACGCCGAAGTCGACGTGGTCGGCGAGACCGGCGGCGGCAAAGGCGGCGATGAGCTCGTCGCGGCCCTCGGTGAAGTGGGCCCAGCTGTCGTAGTGGACGGGGATGGCGCGGCCGGCGTCGAGGATCTTCGCGGCCTGGGCGGCCTGGGCGCTGTCCAGGACGATCAGCCCGCCGTCGAAGACCTCAGGGAAGCGGGGCGCTCCGGCGAAGAGGAGGGCCGTGTCCACCGGGGCGAAGCGCTCGGCGATCTCCTTGACCGCGTCGAGAGAGGCGTTGTCGCCGCTGATGTAGACGGTGGGCAGGCCCTCGCCGGTCAGAACGAATCCGACGACCTCGCCGCAGATCGGCTCGACCTCCTCGCGCTTGCCGGGGCCGTGGATGGCGGGCACGCCGGTCACGGTGACCGTGCCGGGCCCGCCGTCCCGGCGCTCGAGCTCGATCGACTGCCAGTCGGCGAGGCCGGTGGCCGCCTCCCCGAGACGCTCTCCACCGCCGGGGGTGGTCAGCGTCAGCGGGACGTCGGCCAGCAGGGCCCGGCCGGAGGTGTCGAGGTTGTCGGCGTGCTCGTCGTGCGAGAGCAGGACCACGTCGACGCGGCCGAGATCGGCCGGGCTGCCGTCAGCCGCCGCTGTCTTGGTCAGCATGACGGCCGGTGCCGGGTGGTCGCCGGGGCCGTCGAAGGTCGGGTCGGTGAGAAAGCGCAGGCCGCCGTATTCAAAGAGGGCAGTCGGGCCGCCGAAGACCCGGACGGGGAACGGGGCGGTCTGCGGGGTCGGGGAAGAGACGAAGAAGTTCCTCACGGATAGATTACGTTTGAACCGTGAGTCGAACTGTAGGCGTGCCTCACGGATGAAGGCAACCCGTACCATGAGATGCATGGAAGAGTTCCTGATGGAAGAAGCCGCCCTCCCGTCGGCACCGGGCGAGGCGGAGCACCCCGCCCTGGCCCTGGCGAACAGCGCAGTCGCACTGCCCGGCGGGCACACGGCCGACCTCCTGGGGACCCCGGCGCAGGCCGAGCAGTGGCTGGCGCGGCGCGACCTCGCCCCGGCCGGCGCCGGCTTGACGGAGGTATGCGCGACACAGCTGCGCTCACTGCGCGAACAGGTCAGGTCACTACTGGCCTCCCGTGTCGCCGACCAGCCCGCCCTGCCCGCCGCCGTCACGGCGATCAACGACGCGATGACCCGCGTCCCCACCGCACCCCTGCTGCTGTGGGACAAGAAGACCGGCCCCTACCGCGCCACACCCCACCCCACCACCGCGATCGTCGAGCACGCCCTGGCGGTCATCGCCGCCGATGCCGCCGACCTGCTCACCTCCCCCGACGCCGCCCGCCTGACCGCCTGCGCCTCCCCTCCATGCAACCGCTTCCTGCTCAAGCACGGCCGCCGCCAGTGGTGCTCCACCCGCTGCGGCGACCGCGCCCGCGCCGCCCGCGCCTACGCCCGCCGCACCGCGATGGAGTGACGACGTCGCATCGCCGGCCCGCAGAGCCCTGGTGTCCTAGCTCAGACACCAGGGCCTCGACGAGGGGGTGACCGTACGGCGCGGCCAGGGCTACACCCTGCGCGTCAGCGCCGTCCCCGCCGTGCACCGCCGTCTGCTCGCCCGCTGCCAGCCGCTCGACGGCGCCCAGGACAGGCAAACGGGAAGCCCGTCCGGCTACCCACGACCTACCTTGCGACTGGTGCTTGAGCTAGGACACCAGGGCTGAGTGAACCTCACGTACGCAGCCCGAGCCGGATGGAGGCGACGGTGACCGTCCCGTGAAATATGTAGGCCCTTTCGTCGTAACGGGTCGCGACCGCACGGAACATCTTCAGCCGGTTGATGGTCTGCTCCACTTCGTTACGGCGCCGGTAGATCTCTCTGTCGAACCCGGTCGGACGGCCGCCCTTACTGCCGCGCCGCCGGCGGTTGGCGCGTTGGCCCTTGGGCTCCGGGATCGTGTGCTTGATCTGGCGCCGCCGCAGACAACGGCGATTGCGGCGCGAAGAACAGACTTTGTCGCCGCCAACCCCCGCCCCACGGCCACCGAAACGATCCACCAGGGGGCGGGCGGGTCACGCAACCCATCGGACAGGGCCTAGTACTCCAGCAGTACTTCTCCATTTTGGCTGGTCAGGGGTCTGGGAGTGGGGAGTGTAGTGGTGTGCTGGTGGAGGTGGGACGGTCTTTG
>NZ_JBVJRL010000023.1:0-125044 GCF_055607665.1 Streptomyces sp. NPDC036984 | reverse complement strand
GACCGCAGCCAACTCCCCACCCAGCACACCCGGTCAACGACACACCCGATCAAACGGACACGCCACCGGCGAGTGAACCTGACCAAGCACTACTACGACTTCAACTCGTGGTCCCACACTCGCGAGCCCGAAGTGACCCCGGACAACGTGCGGGCGTACCTGGTGAAGGCGAACGGGTACGTCATCGGCTACCTGGCCGCCCACGACACCAGCCGGCACCGCCACTGGGATCTGGTCGACGGGTCGCGGTACGGCGACCAGGACGACACTCTGCGCCCGCGCATCATCCTGATCTGGGTTGCGGACGTCTATCGACGGCAAGGTGTCGGCGCCACGCTCGTTCAGGCACTCGCCGACGACTTCGGATGTCAGGTCGCGGATGTGTCCTGGTCGACCCCCGTCAGCGACGCCGGCCGGCACCTCGCGCGCCGACTCTCGCCCGAAGGCATCTGGGTTGGTTGACCGGCGGCAAACCCGTTGGACGGCCGGTGCGTCAGACCGGCCTCATCCGGCGAGGGCTCCGGGCCGACCTGCGGATCGGCCACGAGCCACGCCCGCTGCAGCAACTCTGCAGCGGCTCCCAGGCTCACTCCAGCTGAGCCCGGTGGGCCGGCCGAGGGAGGGGCACACGCCCGAGGCGCTAGCCGGCCGGCGTGGCCTGGTGGAAATACATTCGCCAGCCCGATCGCGTCAGACGCCACAGAGAGCTGCGCCAGGCCCGGCGGCCCTGGTGGTCGGAGAAGTACGTCAGGTGGACGACGCCTGGCGCGAGGACGACCCCGGACATGTCACTGACCCCGATGGGAGCCTCCGGGGACACCGTGCCGTCACTCGTCACCGCGAGGATCGACCTCGTGTCCCACCGGCGTCCGGACGCACCGACCTCGGTGAACTCCGGATCCAGCAGCTCCAGCACACGAGCGGAGGATGCACGCACCTCAGGGTCGAGAAGCCGCATCTCCCCGTCGATGGCCGCCTGAACAGCCCGCTTACTCTCATCCGTCATACGGGAACACTATGGGACCCGTCGGTGGCGATTCCGCCTGGAACGGCAGCCGCGTTACGGCCGCTCAAGCGCCGGTCTCGCGGATGCCCGGCCCGTCCATCGGCAGGGTGGGCCGGCCGGGCGGTCAGCGGCGTGCGGTGGTCAGCCGACGTGGAGGGTGACGGCCGCGGTGTGGAGCCGTCCCGCGGTCTGGAACTGGAGGCACACCTGGAGCAGAAGGCCGCGCCCACCGGCCGGTGGCCCTCGGCGGCGCGTGCCGTCGTACACCCGCCGGGCCCAGGACGGCAGGGCGGTGGCCGGAAGTACGAACGCGACCGCCGCGAGCGGAGGCAGTGGGATGTCGGACCGGGGCGTGGTGGCCAGACACAGAGCGCCCCGCATGGCCTCGTCGGCGTGTGCGGTGGCCTTGGCGCCGGTCGCCTCGAAGTGGTCCGGCATGTGCGCGGCCACCGTCGCGGCCGCTGATTTGCCGACGGACATGATCCCGTGGCAGCCGCCGTCGGCTGCGGCCGGGCCGCCGTGCATGAGGAACAGCCCCAGCAGGACGGCGACCAGCACGGCGGGCCGTACCACGCGGCGGTGGCGGGCTCCGGCCGGGCCGGAGGCGGTCTGTGCGGCGATCACGGCTGCTCCAAGGTACCCCGAGGGGGTACAGAGTCAAAGGGGGAGCTACCCTCGCTCCTCATGCGGGGGGCATGCGGTGACCGGATCACTGCTTCCGGCCTTGCCTCGTCACCGGACGTGGTGACGGAGCTTGGTCAGAGCCGCCCGGTGACCGCATAGCCGGCGTTCTGCACGGCCTTGGCGATCAGCTCGTCGTCGGGTTCGCTCTCCGTGACCACCGTGACCTGGCCTGCGGCCAGGTCGACGGACACGGTGCGGACGAAGGTCAGCTCGTCGATCGCCTTGGTGACGGACTCCTGACAGTGACCGCAGGTCATCCCGTCGACCTGGTACACGGGGGAGCGGCCGTCGGCCTCGGACCGGGGTGCCGCGGCGATGGTGTGGCCATGGCCGTCGGGGGAGCAGTAGGACGACATGGATTCCTCCGTAGGAGCAAGAGTGGGCAGGTAATACCCCTGGGGGGTATAGCCACCATCTATACCCTCACCCCAAGAGGAGAAGCAAGCCCAGCGGAGAGGGCCGTCTGGATACGGTAGGGGGGTAGGGGTGTCTGCTGGGAATGTCGCAGGGGTTGTCCCGGTGATCCCCCGACCCCTAGGGTCGTCGACCGGGGGAGTAAGCGCTTTCCATCACCGTCTCCTGCTACCGATCTCCGAGGAGTGCCGCATGTCCCTGCCCGCGCCCCGCCGCCGGGTCGCCGTGATCGGTACCGGTGCCATCGTCACCGGCGGCCATCTGCCCGCGCTCAGGGCCCATGCCGAGCGGGCCGAACTGGTCGCCGCCGTCGACGTGGACCAGGGCCGGCTGGATGCCTTCCGGCGGCTCGCGGGCGCGCGGGTCGCCGGGTTCACCTCGACGGACGCCATGCTGGATGCCGTACGGCCGGACCTGGTGCTCATCGGCACGCCGCCGGCGCTGCACCGCGAGCAGGTCGTGGCCGCACTCAAGGCGGGCGCGTGGGCGCTGTGCGAGAAGCCGCTGTGCCTCGCGCCGGCCGAACTGGACGACATCGCTGCGGCCGAGGAGGCGTCCGGCGCGTACGCCTCGGTCGTCTTCCAGCACCGCTACGGCTCCGGCGCCGTACACGCCCGCGAACTGATCAGGCGCGGCGAGCTGGGTGCCCCGCTGGTGGCGCACTGCCAGACCACCTGGCACCGGGACGCCGCGTACTACGCCCTGCCGTGGCGCGGCCGGTGGTCCACGGAGGGCGGCGGGCCCACCATGGGGCACGGCATCCACCAGTACGACCTGCTGCTGCACCTGCTCGGCGAGTGGGAGGAGGTACGGGCCATGGCGGCCCGCCTGGTCCACGACATCGAGAGCGAGGACGTCTCCACCGCCCTGGTCCGCTTCCGCAGTGGCGCGCTCGCCACGGTCGTCAACAGCGTGCTCTCCCCGCACGAGGTGAGCCGCGTCCGCGTCGACTGCGCCGACGCGACGGTGGAGCTGACCCACCTGTACGGACACGGCAACGACGACTGGGTCTACACCCCGGCCCCGCACGTCCGGCCCGAGCGCGCCGCCGCCTGGCGCACCCCCGCGCAGGACGTGCCCAGCTCGCACACCGCGCAGCTGGGCGCCCTCCTCGACGCCTACGACCGCGGTGTACGCCCCCCGGGCAGCGGCCGAGAGGCCCGCGAGGCCCTGGAGTTCGCCGCCGCCCTGTACAAGGCGGCGTTCACCGGGCAGCCGGTGCGGGCGGGCGAGATCGGCCCCGGCGACCCCTACTACACGGCCATGCACGGCGACCACCCCGACTGGGCGCCGAAGGAGCGCGCATGAGCATCCGCGTCAGCCATGTCCACGGTGAGCACATCGCGGTCGAGGCGCCGAACGGCACCGAGATCCTCCGCTACGTCTACCGCCCCGACCCGGACCCCTTCGAGTCCCGCAAGCCCTACGCCCATCCCGTGCGCACCCTGGCCGGCCGCACGGTCACCGGATACCGGCCGAACGACCACCGCTGGCACAAGGGCCTTCAGATGACCGCCAGTCACGTGTCCGGGCAGAACTTCTGGGGCGGCAACTGCTATGTGCACGGCCAGGGTTACCAGGCGCTGCCGGACCGGGTCGGTTCCATGCGTCACGACCGCTTCACCGCTCTCACGGCCGAGGACGAAAGGCTCGCCCTCACCGAGGAGTTGACCTGGGTCGAGAACGGCGGGCAGGAGTGGGCCCGTGAAGTGCGCGGGATCGAGGTGCACTCGGTCGACGAGGAGGCCGGTTCCTGGGCGCTGGACTGGTCGATCCGGCTCACCAACATCCGTCCCGCGCCATTGGTGTTCGGCTCCCCGACCACCGCGGGCCGCGAGATGGCCGGGTACACCGGCCTCCAGTGGCGCGGCCCGCGCGACTTCACCGGCGGCCGGGTGCTCGCCCCGGATGCCGAAGACGCCGGCGCCGCGCAGCTGATGGGCAGCCAGGGGCCATGGCTGGCCTTCACCGGCGAGCACGACGAGGTCGACGGTCACACCACGCTGGTCTTCGCGCACGCGCCGGGGAACCTGGACGGGACTTCCGCGATCCATGAGTCCCACTGGTTCGTGCGGGCCGAGCCCCTCCCGACGGTCGCGTTCTCCTGGGCGTTCTTCGAGGAGTTCACGCTGGAGCCGGGGGAGTCCTTCGGCTACCGCTACCGGGTGCTGATCGCCGACGGTGCCTGGGACCGCGACCGGGTCACCGCCCACCTGAAGGGCCTGCCGTGGTGAACGACCTCTCCCGCACCAAGCCCGAGCTGCCGCGCCCGCTGCCCGGCGCCGTCGGCCTGTCCCAGCTGCGCGCCTACGACTGGGAGGCCGCCGACGGCGTGTGCGGCGGCAGCCCCCATCTGCACCTGGTGTGCACGGAGGCGTACGTCGTCACCGGCGGCCGGGGCGCGGTCCAGACCCTCAGCCCCGACGGCTACCGGGACATCCCGCTGGAGCCGGGCTCGGTCGCCTGGTTCACGCCGGGCACCGTGCACCGCATGGTGCAGGGCGGTGATCTGCACATTACCGTGCTGATGCAGAACAGCGGCCTGCCCGAGGCCGGGGACGCCGTGTTCACCTTCCCGCCGGAGGTGCTCGCCGACCCGGGGCGGTACGCGGCAGCGGCCGCTCTCCCGCGGGGCACCGGCCCGGAGACGGAAGCGGCGGCCCGGCGTCGCAGGGACCTCGCGGTCGAGGGCTACCTGGCGCTGCGCGAGACCCTCGTCGCCGGGGACGAGGGCCCGTTCCGGGACTTCCGGCGCGCCGCCGCCCGCCTGGTGCGCGCCAAGGTCCCCGTCTGGCGCGAGCTGTGGCGGGCGGGCGCCCTCGCCACCGCCGAGCGCACCGGAGCCCAGCTCGACGCCCTCGAGGCCGGGGAGCCCGGCTATCTCGGGGAGGCGATCGCGTACGGGACCACGCCCACCCGCCTCGGCGGCTTCGGGATGTGCGGGCGCCGGGACGAGTACGCGCTGCCGGGGACGACCCTGCCGTACGACGCCGAGTGACCGGCCGGTCATACGAGCGCCCGAAACGTCCGAGGACGCGGAGAGGCGATCTCGGACGGCCCGCGGCGCGGCCCGGCCCGGACCCCGGAGACGATGGCTGCTCGTGCGCTCCGTCGGCCTGCTCACCGGCAGGAGCCGGCGTAGCGGCGGGCCATGAACACCCAGTCGTCCGGCCACTGGGCGGTGGACTGCCCGCACTCGCTCGGACTTCTCACGCCTCGTCGAAGAGCAGGTCCTCGACCGGGTGCCGCAGGCGGATGGTGTCGCCGTCGGGGACGCTGACGACGTGCTGCAAGCCCACGAACCGCTCGCCGGTGGAGAGAACCGTCACCTTGTCCCCGATGCCCGCGAGATACGCGGGGAAGCAGGACACCGACAGGCCGAGCTGAAGGTGGTCCAGCAGTCGCCGGAACAGCTTGGGCATGATCACGACGTCGTCGGTGATGGTGGACAGTCCGGTGACCTTGAAGCCGGTGGTGGTCACGTCCTGCGGCCACAGACCCTGGCGGGCCGACCGGGCGCTCTGCGCGACGGCGGTGAGCTCCAGCCGCAGGTCGCGGAACATGCTGCGGTAGAAGGTCGGATAGACCAGCCCCAGTGAGGTCAGGTGGTGGTTGGCGGTCTGCCGCAGCAGCGGTACGTCGACGGTGATGTCCGTACCGCTGTCCGCGGGCGGAGTGCCCCGGCCGACGAGCGCCACGACCCGGCCGAAGATGTCGGTGCCGCCCGTGAGGACGTAGCCGGGCGTGCTCTCGGGCGTCGAGGCGGTCACGGTCTCGTCCGGCTTGCGCTGCACCTGGTTGAACCCGAGCCAGGTGAGCAGCTCCGTCGCGGCGGCGTGCCCGAAGAACAGCGGCTGGTGCTCTCCGTGGTAGTGAGTCTCCAGGGCGTCGATGCCCTCGAACCGGAGCTTGGCCTCGCCGACGGTGAGCTGTACGGGGTTGTGCCCGCGGATGAGCTTCCAGTCCTCGGGGTTGTCCGCGAGGAAGTGGACGGTATCGCCGTCCGGCTGAGTGTTCCTCAGGTGGAACGAGCCTTTGACCAACAGCATGGGCATGACGACTCCGGCGGGACGGGGAAGGGGCGACATTCTGCCCGTAGGGGACAAAGTAGTGGCTGTCGCGATGGTTTGTCCGGGAGGCGCACGGCGGCCGCCATGCGGGCCGGCACGACACTCCGTGCGGCCCGCACGGCCGGGGCATGCGGTGCTGCGGGGATGTCAGCAGTACAGGTTGTTGCCGGGGCTGACGCCGAGGATCTGGGTGAACCTCTGGTAGGCGTCGACGCGGCTCTGGACCTGCGCGGGGTTCTTGCCGTCGCATTCCAGGGAGCCGTTGATGGAGCGGATGGTCTGGCCGAAGCCGGCGCTGTTGACCATCGCGTTGTGCGGGGTCATGGTGCCGGGCCCGGTCTGGGTGTTCCAGTACCACAGGCCGGTCTTCCAGGCGACGGCGGAGTCGTTCTGCACCAGCCAGGGGTTGTTGAGCAGGTCGATGCCGAGCGCGTCACCGGCGGCCTTGTAGTTGAAGTTCCAGGAGAGCTGGATGGGGCCGCGCCCGTAGTACGCCGCCTGTCCGGCCGGGCATCCGTACGGCCGGCTCCAGTCGCAGTAGTGCGGGTAGTTGGCGGTGTTCTGCTCCACGACGTAGACGAGCTGGCCGGTCTCGTGGCTGACGTTGGCGAGGAAGGCGGCGGCCTCCTGCTTCCTCACGGTGTCGCTGCCGGAGTTGGCGAAGGCCGGGTAGGCGCCGAGGGCGGCGGTGAGGCCGCTGTAGCTGTAGAAGGAGTTCCGGTTCGGGAACATCTGGTTGAACTGGGACTCGGAGACGACGAACCCGGAAGGCGTGGTACCGCCACCGCCGCTCGCCGGCGCGTTCCACTTCTGGTTCGCGCCGCCGGAGCAGCTCCAGATCTGGAGGCGGGTGCCGTTGGCGGAGTTGTTGTCCCGCACGTCGAGGCACTTGTCGGCGGCCGGGTTGACGATGTCGTGCGCGGCGGTGACCACCCACTGCTGGTTGGCGCCGCCGGAGCAGTCCCACAGCTGCACGGCGGCTCCGTCGGCCGTGCCACGGTCGACGACGTCCAGGCACTTGCCGAGCGCCCGCAGCGTGCCGTCGCCCGGGTTGGACCACCGCTGTGCGTTGGTGCCGTTGCAGTCATAGAGCTGGACGGCGGTGCCGTTGGCGCTGCCGGCGCCCGCCACGTCGACGCACTTGCCGGCGAGGCCGGTGATCTGCCCGTCGGCGGCCTGGGCGGGCGTGACGGCGAACAGGACGGCGAGGCAGGCGGCGATGGCGGCGGCCAGGAACCGTCCGAGGCGCACGCGTCGCAGCGGGAGCCGTCCGAGATACGGGATACGCATGAAGAATTCGCTCCGGTTCAGTGGGGCGGACAAGGGTCCGGGAGATGCGCGGGCGTCAGTTCAGGACGGTCTGCGTGACGACGATGTGGCCGGCGTCGGGGTTCAGGCTGCCGCCGAGTCGGCTGAACGCGCCGTCGGTCAGGTCGAGGCACTTGGGCTCCTGCGGAGTCTGCACGAACGTGCCACGGTCGTTGATGCGGACCACCAGCGACCGGCCGTTGGTGACATTGGTCACCTGGACCCTGGTGCCGAACGGCAGTTGCGGCTGACGGCTGAGCGAGGTCGCCGCCGTGTCGGCGTCGTTGTCGAACACCTCGCCGCCGGCCGTCAGCGCACCGGGCGGCTGCGGGCCGTAGTGCGTGGCCCAGCACTGCGCTCCGGACTGCGTGACAGGGGCGTTCCACTTCTGATCGGCGCCGCCGGTGCAGCTCCATGTCTGGGGGCGCCTGCCGTCGGCGGAGTGGGCGCCGGTGACGTCCGGGCACCTGCCGGCGAGGCCGGTGATGGCGCCGGTGGCGGCCTGGGCAGGGGATGCGGTGAGCAGACCGGCCGCTGCGGCGACGGCGGCGGCGAGCGCGGTGCGGAACGGGACGGATCGCGTGGGGGGTGGTACGGCCACGGGAGGAGATCACAGCCTTTCGCGGTCGACGAAGGTCGGGGAAGGCCTCACCGAGGCGCGTGCTGCGTGGAAGGCCCGCCCGGCTCCCGGAACCTAAGTGGTCTGAACCTGTAGCGTCAAGACGTGAACTGGTCTGGTTCCAGGCGTAGTTGCTGTCGTACGGGCCTTGAATTCAGGCCAGTGCTCCGCCTGGAGTGCGCTTCGTTCGAGCCTTCATTTGTTGTGAACAGCGGCCGATTCCGGGCCACTTGACGGGGGCTAGGTCCGTACCTATGGTCTCGTCAACCCGAACGTTCAACCAGCCGCATGCTGTTCACATACGAGGACGGACTAGATGCAGGACATACCCGCCCGGCGCCGCCGTAAGTCCCCGCGTTCCGCTCTCGCCCTGACGGCGGCGGCCACCCTGCTCGGCGCCGGACTGCTCTCCTGGCCCGGCACCCAGCGGGCGGAGGCCGCTCCCGCGACCTTCACCCACCCCGGCGTCACCGTCTCCCGCGCTCAACTCGACTTCGCCCGCGACAAGGTGCTGGCCGGCGCGCAGCCCTGGAAGAGCGCCTACGACCAGATGATGGCGGGCAAGTACGCGAGCCTCAGCCGCACGCCCCAGCCCCGCGCCGTCGTCGAGTGCGGTTCGTACTCCAACCCCGACTACGGCTGCACGGACGAACGCGAGGACGCGATCGCGGCCTACACCGACGCGCTCGCCTGGTACATCACCCGTGACGCGCGCTACGCCAAGAAGGCCATCGAGCTGATGGACGCCTGGTCCGCCGTGCTCCAGGACCACACCAACAGCAACGCGCCGCTTCAGACCGGCTGGGCGGGCTCCTCCTGGCCGAAGGCCGCCGAGATCATCAAGTACACGTACACCGGCACCTGGGCCAACTCCGGTCGCTTCGCGACCATGCTCCGCAACGTCTACCTGCCCGAGATCATCAACGGCTCCAACTCCAACGGCAACTGGGAACTGTCGATGATGGAGGCGGCCGTCGGCATCTCCGTCTTCCTGGAGGACAAGGCGTCGTACGACACGGCCATGGCGAAGTTCCGCACCCGTACCGCGGCCTATGTGTACCTCGCCTCCGACGGCGATCTGCCGAAGACCGTGCCGAGCCAGAACCTGAACACCCGCGACAAGATCGTCGCGTACTGGCAGGGCCAGTCCACCTTCGTCACCGGCCTGACCCAGGAGACCTGCCGCGACTTCACCCACACCGGATACGGCATCTCCGCCATCTCACACATCGCCGAGACCAGCCGCATCCAGGGGCAGGACCTGTACGGCACCGACGTCGGTGAACGCCTGCGGCAGGCGCTCGGCTTCCAGTCCACCTACGAACTGGGCACCGCCGTCCCGGGCTGGCTGTGCGGCGGGACCGTCAAGCGGGGCCTGGGCCCGGTCACCGAGGTCGGCTACAACGCCCTGCACAACCGCCTGGGCATCGCCATGACCAACACCCAGACCCTGACCCGGCAGAACCGTCCGGCAGGCAGCAACAACCTCTTCGTCGCCTGGGAGACCCTCACCCACGGGGACAACCCGAACTGACCGCACCGGCAGCCGGGCAGGGGCGCGCGGGCCGTACGGCCGTCGGCGCACCGCAGTCGGCCGCGCGGCCCTGGTCACCGCCTGATGACGGCCATCCACAGGTCCGCGTCGGAGAGCATCAGCCGGCCGGGCCGCTGGGCGGCGGTGTCCGGGACGCTCGCCCGGACCAGGGGCTGGTCGCCCTTCTCCACCGCCACGTTCGTGCCCGCGTAGCGCGGTGCCTTGTCACGCACGACCGAGCGCAGCCTGGCCGCGATGTTCCGGGCGGTCGCCTCGTCCCGCACCACGACGCACAGCACCTCGGTGTTCCCGCCCGCGGAGTCCGCCTGCTGGCCGAGCGCGGACAGCCGTACCGGCCTGGTCGCGGTGAGCGGGTTGAAGTCGGCCCGGTAGACATCGCCCAGGCACCCGGCCGCCGCGCTTCAACGCGCCCGCGCGCGTCGGCCGTTCCCCCGGCCGTTCCCGTGCCCCCGGCGTGCGGCCGGCGGCCCGGACGCCGTGCGCTGCCCCGGCTCGATCTGCGCGGAGAACGCCTGGAGCGCGGCCGAGCTGTTCGGTGGCAGGACCGCCATCAGCCCGAGGTCCTGCGCCTGAGCCAGGGTGTCCGCGGCCTGGCTGCCCTCCGGGGCGTGCACCAGCCGCACATGCCCGTCGCCGGAGCCGCGCCGGTCCACCGGCACCACGGCCCCGTGCATGCCGTCGGGCAGGGTCACCCATAGCTGGAAGTCCTCGTACCGGATGAAGTCCGCACCCTTCACGGGCCACGGGTAGTGGTGCTCACCGGGCACCTTCGGCAGGATCCCCTGGTGGTTCCCACGGCTCATCGGGACACAGGCGTTGAAGAGGGAGTCCGTCCACGCCTCGACGCCGTCGGCGTCCTCGACGGGCGTGCGGAGCAGGTCCCCGGCCTCCTCGTAACCGAGTTCGGCCAGGGCCGGCAGGGTCAGCGGGAAAGCCGCCACAAGTTCGGCCGCGTCCCGGCGCAGCCGGTCGACCCGCGACGGCTCGGCGCAGAACTGCATGCTCCACTCGATACCCACGCGGGCCCGGTACATCCGCCAGCCGCCCGCCGTCTTCACCCACAGGCTGCCCCCGTGGTGCATCTCCCAGTGCTCGGACCCGGCGGGCCGCGGCCCGTACGGGAGATCCTCGTCGTCCATCTCCTCGAGGATCTTGTGAGCCGTCCGTTTCGCGGCTTTGAAGAACGCCGACTCGAAACGCTTCGGATGCTCGACCAGCCGGATCCTCCAGGGATGGTTCTCCGACTCGATGCCGCCCGGCTTGACCGTGTCGGGCATCGGGGAGGCGGCGACGGTGCCGGCGCGGGTCATGATGCCCTCCTCGTGCCGCCCGCGGTCCGCAAGTCCGGTCCGCGGTGCCGAGTGCCCCCTGTGACGAGTGTCCCCTGTGATTATCGTGCGCCCTGGGGCGGGAGTACGCGAGCCGAGACCACGGCCGGTCTCCCTCGCCCGGGGCGTCGCAGCCCTGCCCCTCGGTCCGTTCCCGGGCTGCAGCGGGCCGGAAAGGAACGCCGGTCGTCGACGTCCGTCATGCCGTCGACCCTCTCGGCCACCCCCTGACAACGCCGGGGCCCGCTCCGGCAGTCAGGGCTCGCCGGGCGGGCCTTCCTCCGGGCGGAGGCGGCGTGTGTCGTGTGGTTGCGGTTGCGTGTGGTCACACGGCCGGGCCGGCGTCTCCCGGGCGGATCCGGCCGCGCCAGGCACCGGATTCGGCGCCGTGTTCCTCGATGTACTCCTTGAACCGCTTCATGTCACCCTTGACGCGCCGGTCGATCGTGCCGACCAGGTCTGCGACCTTTTCCACGGCCCCGCTGGGCTCGATGTCCATCACCAGCTCGACCTTGGTGTGGGTGTCGTCCAGACGCTCGAAGTGGACGGTGCCCCGCTGGCGGGTGTCGCCGGTGGTGGTGCGCCAGGTGATGCGCTCGTCGGCCAGCTGGTCGACGATCTCGGTGTCGAACTCCCGCCGTACCCCGCCGATCTTCGTGGTCCAGTGGTTGTGCCGCTCGTCCAGCTGCGTGACCTGCTCGACGCCTTCCATGAAGTTCGGGAACTCCTCGAACTGCGTCCACTGGTTGTAGGCGGTGTGGACCGGGACGGCGACTTCCACCGCTTCCTTGACCGTGCTCATCTCTGCGCCTCCGTGGTCGCTGCTTGACTGTCGGAGGGCCCGTCGGCCCGCGTGGCGGACCCGGCCCCGGACCGGCCGGGTACCCGCGGAGCCCGCGGTCATGACCGCGGAATTCCAGCCACCGCCCCACATTCCCGCCAACGCCCTGACATGGTGTTTTACAGTGGCTGCCATCGGTTCCGCCGACAGGACCTGTGAGGTATCGCGAACATGCCGACTGAGACGTTTGAGTTTCAGGTGGAGGCCCGTCAGCTGCTCCAGCTGATGATCCACTCGGTCTACTCGAACAAGGATGTCTTCCTGCGGGAGCTCGTCTCCAACGCCTCCGACGCACTGGACAAGCTGCGCCTGGAGAAGCTCTGGGACGACTCGCTCGACGCCGACGTGTCCGACCTGCACATCGAGATCGACCTCGACAAGGACGCCCGTACGCTCACCGTGCGGGACAACGGCATCGGAATGTCGTACGACGAGGTCGGGCAGCTCATCGGCACGATCGCCAACTCGGGCACCGCGAAGTTCCTCCAAGAGCTGCGGGAGGCCAAGGACTCGGCCGGGGAGGAGGGTCTGATCGGCCAGTTCGGCGTCGGGTTCTACTCGGGCTTCATGGTGGCGGACGAGGTCACCCTGCTGACCCGGCGCGCCGGCGAGAGCCAGGGCACCCGCTGGTCGTCGCGGGGCGAGGGGACGTACACGCTGGACTCGGTGGACGACGCGCCGCAGGGCACCTCGGTCACGCTCCACCTCAAGCCGGCCGACCCGGAGAACCAGCTCCACGACTACACCGACCCGTGGAAGATCAGGGAGATCATCAAGCGGTACTCGGACTTCATCACCTGGCCCATCCGGATGGTGCCCGAGCGGCCCGCCACCGCCGACGAGAGCGACGAGGCGCCCGCGCCCGAGACGCTCAACTCCATGAAGGCACTGTGGGCGCGGCCGCGCGACGAGGTGTCCGACGACGAGTACCACGAGCTGTACAAGCACATCGGCCACGACTGGCGTGACCCGCTGGAGACGATCCGGCTCCAGGCGGAGGGCACCTTCGAGTACCAGGCCCTGCTGTTCCTCCCCGCGCACGCCCCCCACGACCTGTTCACGCGGGACTTCAAGCGCGGCGTCCAGCTGTACGTCAAGCGTGTGTTCATCATGGACGACTGCGAGGCGCTGCTGCCGCCGTACCTGCGCTTCGTGAAGGGCGTGGTCGACGCGGCGGACCTCTCGCTCAACGTGTCCCGCGAGATCCTCCAGCAGGACCGCCACATCGAGATGATGCGGCGACGGCTGACGAAGAAGGTCCTGTCCACGGTCAAGGAGATGATGACCAAGGACCAGGAGCGGTACGGCACGTTCTGGCGGGAGTTCGGCACGGTCCTGAAGGAGGGACTGGTCACCGACTCGGAGAACCGCGACGCCATCCTCGCCGTCGCGTCGTTCGCCAGCACGCACCACGACACCGAGCCGACCACGCTCAAGCAGTACGTCGAGCGGATGAAGGAAGGTCAGGAGGACATCTACTACCTGACCGGCGAGTCCAGGCAGAGCATCGAGAACTCCCCGCACATGGAGGCGTTCCGGGAGCGGGGCATCGAGGTTCTGCTGCTCACCGACCCGGTGGACGAGATGTGGGCGGATGCCGTCGGCGAGTACGAGGGCAAGAAGCTGCGGTCCGTCGCCAAGGGACAGATCGACCTCGACGCCAAGGACGAGGACAGTGCCGACGGCGAGCGGGAGAAGCAGAGCGAGGAGTACGCCGGACTGCTCGGCTGGATGAAGGAGCAGCTGGACGAGGACATCAAGGAGGTACGCCTGTCCTCCCGCCTCACCGTCTCGCCGGCCTGTGTCGTCTCCGACGCGCACGACCTGACCCCGGCCCTGGAGAACATGTACCGCGCGATGGGCCAGGAGGTGCCCCGCGCCAAGCGGATCCTGGAGCTCAACCCGGGCCACCAGCTGGTCAAGGGCCTCAACCAGGCGTACAAGGAGCGCGAGGACCGCACGGAGCTCGCCGAGACCGCCGAGCTCCTGCACGGCCTGGCCGTGCTCGCCGAGGGCGGCCAGCCGAAGGAACCGGCCCGGTTCGTCAAGCTGATGGCGGACCGTCTCGAACGCGCGCTGTAACGCGCCCGCACCGGACACCGGCGGCCTGCCCACGGGAGACACCCGGGAAAACCGGGCAGGCCGCCGACCGCCGGGCGCGCGGGCCGTCGGCACGACCGTTCCGGGCCCTGGAAGCCCTCACGCCGACGGCCGCGCCGCAACACCGGGTTCGGTGCCCGGGTGTGACGATGCCGCCCTGACCGCGGCCGAGTAGGCCGCGATCGCCCGGACGCTAGTCGGTTTCGCGTCCCAGGACCCGGCGGGCCGCCTCCGCCTCCGCCGCCGGCGGGGACAGCTCGTCCAGGGTGTCCAGCTCGTCGTCCGCTTCGAGTTCCCGTTCCCAGGCCGCCGCGAGCCGTTCCTGTTCCTCGCGCGGCTCGGCGCCGACGGCCTCCCGGTGGTCGGGGTCCAGCGCCGCCAGGAAACGTTCAACCGGGTCCGTCGGCATGCAGTGCTCCTCGTCGCCGCTCAGGGGGCCGCTCTGGGCCCAGCATGGCCAACCGCGCACGCGCCGGCCGCCCGACACGGCCCGAGACCACCCTGATGGCCCCGCCGCACGAGGAGTGAGCGACTACGCCGCGCCTCGGCCGGTCGCGTATCGGGCGTCGCGGAATCCCGTCATCGTCGTACGACGGGCCCGTCGGCGTGGTGATCGGGCACGGACGGGCGGCCGTCAGGTCTGCCGGGCGTGTACCGGGTCGTTGGCGACCTCGTCCGGGCACTTCCTGTGCGGCCGGCGTCTCCGCCGGTCGCGCTGCCAGTCGAGCGTCGCCAGAGCCAGGGACGCCACCATGCCGACGAGGGCGGCGCCCAGCGCGGTGAAGAGGGCGCCGCGGTAGTCGCCGCTCCTGCCGAGCACCAGGTAGAAGAGGCCGGGCAGCGCGGCGGTGCCCAGGGCGGCGCCCAGCCGTTGCCCGGTCTGGAGGGCTCCGCCCGCCGCACCCGCCATGCGCACCGGTACGTCCCGCAACGTCATGGTGATGTTGGGGGAGACCACGAAACCGCCGCCGATGCCGCCGAGGAACAGAACCGGGGCGGCGACCCAGGGGGCGACGTGGAGCGGTGCGAAGCGGAGCAGCAGCGCGGTGGCGCCCAGGCCGGTGATCACGCCCGTGAGGCCGCACACGGTGAGCAGCCGGCCGAATCGGTCCACCAGCCGGCCGGCGACCACGGCCGCGCTCGCCGAGCCGAGGGCGAAGGGGGTCACGGCGAGGCCGGACCGGAGCGGGGAGAAGCCGAGTCCGCGCTGGTAGAAGAGGGCGAAGACCAGCCAGACGCCGCTGAAGCCGATGAAGTACAGGGTGCCGATGCCGGCCCCGACGGCGTAGCCGCGCACCGTGCTGAACAGGCGCGGGTCGAGCAGCGGCTGGGCGCCTCGGGCGACGAGGCGGCGCTGCCACCGGGCGAAGACGGCGAGGAGTCCCGCGCCGACGGGGAACAGCCACCACAGGTGGCGGAGTCCGCCGGAGT
This sequence comes from Streptomyces sp. NPDC036984, assembly GCF_055607665.1. Classification (NCBI taxonomy): domain Bacteria; kingdom Bacillati; phylum Actinomycetota; class Actinomycetes; order Kitasatosporales; family Streptomycetaceae; genus Streptomyces; species Streptomyces sp. NPDC036984. The sequence continues at coordinate 109,688 of NZ_JBVJRL010000023.1, read as the reverse complement.
CCGCCTGGACCAGCGGGTACATGAGCGCCAGGACGCCGAGGCCGAGGAGCAGGACGCCGGGCACGTCCACGCTGCCCCGCCCGGAGCGTCGGGTGCGGGGCAGCAGACGGCGGCCGAGGAGCACGGCGAGGATGCCGATGGGGAGGTTGACGTAGAAGATCCACCGCCAGCCCTGGGCGCCGGAGGCGAGGGCGAGGATGGCGCCGCCGGTGAGGGGTCCGACAGCGGAGGAGATACCGACGGTGGCGCCGAAGAAGCCGAAGGCCCGGCCGCGTTCGGCGCCGCGGAACATCTGCTGGATGAGCGCGGAGTTCTGCGGGGCCATGAAGCCGGCCGCCAGTCCCTGGGCGAGGCGGGCCACCACCAGGAGCGTGATGTCCGGGGCCGCTCCGCAGGCCGCACTGAAGATCACGAAGCCGCTGAGGGCCAGCAGGAAGATACGGCGCCGGTCCAGCGCGTCGCCGAGGCGGCCGGCGGTGACGAGAGCGAGGGCGAAGGCCAGGGCGTATCCGGAGACCACCCACTGCACCTGGGCGGGGGAGGCGTGCAGGTCGCGCTGGATGGTCGGCAGGGCCACGGCCACGATCGTCACGTCGAGCAGGCTCATGAAGCCGGCCACCAGAGTGACCCACAGTGCGCGCCACCGCTGCGGGTCCGGCTCGTCACCGGCCTCCTGCCCGCCCGGGTTCCGGCCGCCTGCCGCTGATGTCGACGCGCTCACCCGGACTCCTCTCACCAGGGCCGCACCCGCGACCAGGTTCCCCCGCCGGGCACGGGCACACATGCCCCAGTCTCCTACCGGATGCGCTCCCGCCGCCCACCCTGACGCCCTAACCCCTCTAGTTAACTTGACAGGTTAGTTAGTCGCTGATTGACTCCAGCTAACCCCTTAAATCACCTATAGGGGTTAGGGGTTCGCCCGGTCGGCCGACCGGGTGATGCCGAAGGGAGCAGACATGACGACGATCCACCACCGGTACGCCACCGTCCGTGGCCGGCGGCTGTTCTACCGGGAAGCGGGGCCGGCGGACGGGCCCACCGTGGTGCTGCTGCACGGCTTCCCCACCAGCTCGTTCATGTACCGGAACCTGATCCCGCTGCTGGCCGACCGGTACCACGTGATCGCCCCGGACCACCTGGGCTTCGGCCTGTCGGACGCGCCGTCCGCGGACGAGTTCGACTACACCTTCGACGCCCTCGCGGACCTGACCGCGCAGCTGCTGGCGCAGCTCGGCGTCACCCGGTACGCGATGTACGTGCAGGACTACGGGGCGCCCGTGGGCTGGCGGCTCGCCCTGGCGGACCCGGCCGCCGTCACGGCGATCATCACCCAGAACGGCAACGGCTATGAGGCGGGCCTGGCGGAGGAGTTCTGGAAGCCGGTGCGGGAGTACTGGCAGGAGCGCAACCCGCGGACCGAGGCGGCCATGCGCCAGGCGCTGACCCTGGAGGTCACGCGGTGGCAGTATCTGCACGGCGTGCCGGACGAGAGCCTGGTCAGCCCCGACACCTGGCAGCACGACTTCGCCCTGCTGTCCCGGCCCGGCAACGACCTCGTACAGCTGCGGCTGTTCGCCGACTACGGCAACAACCTCCCGCTCTACCCGAAGCTGCACGCCTATCTGCGCGACAGCCGGGTCCCGGTGCTCGCCGTCTGGGGCCGCAACGACGAGATCTTCCGCCCCGAGGGCGCGCTCGCCTTCGCCGACGACGCGCCGGGCGCCGAGATCCGCCTGCTCGACGGCGGTCACTTCCTGCTCGAAAGCCACCTGGACGACGTCGCGGACACCGTCCGGCGCTTCCTCGCGAAGACCCTGCCGTGAAGACGGCCGCCGGCCGCCTGCTCCCCCGCGGCCGGGGTCAGAAATCCATCATGTCGAACAGGGCCGACACATCCGGCTCCGGGGCGCGGTCCAGCGTCTGCTCGGCCCAGATGACCTTGCCCCGCGCCGCGTAGCGGACACCCCAGATGTCCGCGAACTGGGAGACGAGGAACAACCCGCGGCCTCCCTCGTCGGTGGTGGCCGCGCGGCGCAGCCGCGGGGAGGTGTTGCTGCCGTCCGACACCTCGCAGACCAGGGTGCGGCCCAGCAGCAGCCTGACCCGCACGGGCGCGGCGCCGTAGCGGATCGCGTTGGTGAGGAGTTCGCTGAGGATCAGTTCCGTGGAGAACGCCGTCTGCTCCAGCTCCCATGCGGCGAGTTGCCGGCTCACCTCGCCGCGCACCCGGGGCACGGCCTCCACGTCGAACGGGACGTCCCAGGCCGCGACGGACGACGGATCGAGCAGCCGGGTCCGGGCCACCAGCAGCGCCACGTCGTCGCTGGGGTGCTTCGGCAGCATCGTGTCCACCAGGACGCGGCAGGTCTCCTCCGGTGTCCGGTCGGCGTCGGCGATGGTCGCGGAGAGCAGTGCCAGACCCTCGTCGATGTCCCGCCCGCGGTTCTCGATCAGACCGTCGGTGAACAGGACGAGCCGGCTGCCCTCGGGCAGGGCCAGCTCGCCGGTCTCGAAGGGATGCCCGCCCACCCCCAGCGGCGGCGACAGGGGAAGGTCGGGAAAGGTCACCCGGCCCTGGGGATCGACCACGGCCGGGGCGAGATGGCCGGCGCGGGAGACGGTGCAGTGCCCGCCGACCGGATCGTAGATGGCGTACAGGCAGGTGGCACCGGTGAGCGGTACCCGGTCGTCACCGGCGGTCGCGGTCTGCGTGTCCAGCCGGGCCACCATCTCGTCGAGATGTCCGAGCAGTTCGTCCGGGGCCAGGTCCAGCGAGGAGAAGTTCAGCACGGCCGTGCGCAGCCGTCCCATGGTCACCGCGGCCTGGAGCCCGTGCCCCACGATGTCCCCGACGACGAGGGCCACCCGGAACCCGGGCAGGGGGATGACGTCGAACCAGTCGCCGCCCACGCCGGACTGCGCCGGCAGATAGCGCGAGGCGACCTCCAGCGCGTCCTGCTCCGGCAGACCGAGCGGCAGCAGGTTGCGCTGGAGGGTCACGGCCATCGCGTGCTCGCGGTCGTACCGGCGCGCGTTGTCGATCGCGACGGCGGCACGCGCCACCAGCTCCTCGGCGACTGCGACGTCCTCCTCCTCGAACCGGGGGGAGCCCGTGGCGCGCCAGAAGTTGGCCATGCCGAGGACCACCCCGCGGGCCCGCAGCGGCACCGTGATCAGTGAGTGGATGCCGTAGTCGAGCGCCCGCCGCGCCCCTTCCGGGTCCTGGGCCCGCCAGTCCTGGGCGGTGTGCAGGTCCGGCACCAGCACGGCCTTGCCCCGGTGCAGCGCCACCACCATCGGCGTGTCGGCCATCACGAACCGGATCACATCGCCCACCGGTTGGAGGGTGTGCCCGGCCCGCGACGCACGCAGCGCGGTACGGCGCATCTCGCGCACCGCGCTCGTGGGCTCCTCGCCGCGCAGCACCGAGTCGAGGAGTTCCACGGTGACGAAATCGGCCATGCGCGGGACCGCCACCTCGGACAGCTCCTCGGTCGTACGCCGTACGTCGAGCGTGGTGCCGATCCGCATACCCGCCTCGTACAGGAACGCCAGCCGGCCCCGCGCCAGCTCCGCCTGCCCGGAAAGTGCCCTCAGCTCCGTACTGTCACGGAAGGTGGCGACCAGCCCCTGCACGCCGCCGTAGGGGGCGGTGGGCCGGATGTTCACCGCCAGCAACCGGTCCCCGGCCGGGATGACCTCGTCGGTGGCGGCCTCGCCCGCCACCAGCAACCGCGTCAGCCCCGGTCCCAGCCCCAGCTCGCGCACGTGCCGCTGGTCGGCGTCCTCCGGCAGGTCCAGCAGCCGGCGTGCCTCGTCGTTGCCGAGCAGTACCCGGCCGTCGCCGCCGACGATCAGCACCCCCTCGCGCACCGCGTGCAGCACGGCGTCGTGGTGCTCGTACATCCGGGTCATCTCGACCGGCCCGAGTCCATGGGTCTGCCGGAGCAGCCGGCGGCTGATCAGAGCCGCGCCGCCGGTCGCCAGCACGAGGGCCCCCGCCGCCGCGCCGAGCAGCATCGGCAGCTGCTCGTGCAGCACATGCCCCACGTTGGCGTACTGGATCCCGGCGCTCACGATCCCGACCACGCGCCGGCTGGCGTCCGTCACGGGGACGACCGCGCGCACGGCGTCGGTCGGCTCACCGTGGAAGGTCTCGGTGAAGGTCTCACCCCCGATGGCCCGGCCGACGCCCTGGGCCTTCGTGCCGATCAGGGCGGGCTCGGGGTCGGTGAGCCGGACCCCGTGTGCGTCCAGGACGCTGACGAAGTCGACGGCGGCACCCTTCCGGGCCTGCTCCGCCGCCGGCTGGAGCAGGGCCGTCGGGTCCGCCGACCGCAGCGCGGGTGCCGTTCCGGGGGCGTGCGCGAACGCCTCCGCGGCGGCCAGTGAGCGATCCCTCGCGCTGCGCTCGGCGTCGTACCCTCCCTGCACCACCAGGGCGGCGGCCGCGACCGCGACCAGCACCAGCATGATCAGCACTTGGAGCAGGAAGACCTGCGCGGCGAGCGTGCGGACGCTCAGGGATCGCGAAAGGCGGCGTCCGCGTCCGGGCCAGAGCCTTCGACGGGACGGATCGGATGGCCACCGTGTGCCGGGCGGCGGCGCCGCTCTCGCCCATGGCCGGCGAAAACGTCCGCTCATCTACCTTTTCTAGCACTGGAACTCCGTGATCGGCGACCGCACGCGGCCGAACTGGATCGTCGGGGTGCCGGGCGGCGAGCCCCGCGCACCCGAGGAGGGCGGAAGAACCGGGGCGGACGCCGCTCACCGTCACCGGGACTGCGTCACGAAACGCCGAGCGATGGCGAGCGCCGCGGCCATGATGCTCAGTTGCGGGTTCACCTCCGGACAGCTCGGCAGTACGGAACCGTCGGCGACGAGCACTCCGTCAACGCCCCGCAGCCGGCCCTCCGGGTCGGCCGGGCACCGCTCGGGGTCGGCGCCGGCCGCCACCGTGCCCGTGGGGTGGAACGCGGAGAGGTGGAGGTGGCGGGCGTGCACCGTGTCCAGCAGCGACTCCAGTTCGGCAGAGGAGGAGGCGCGCGGCGCGTGGGGGACGCCCGTCAGCACCTCCTCGGCGCCGGCGGCGAACAGCAGGCGTCCCATGGCCCGCTGGGCGCGGAGCAGCCGGCCCGCGTCGCGCGCCGCGAGGTCGTAGCGCGGCAGCGGGCGCTCGCGGCCGAGGACGCGGCCCGAGGGGCGGTCGGCGATCATGGCGCCGAGGGTCGCCAGCTCCTGTGTCCGCTCGAGTTCGCGGCGCAGTGCGCGACCGATGCCCGGGAGTATGAAGGAGCTCATCCCGGGAGGCGCCGCGGTGGCCTCGATCAGGATGCCGTCGGCGCGCAGCTGCTCCACCCCGACGCTTTGCAGCACCCCCTTCCAGCCGGTGACCGGGCGGCTGAAGCGGCCCGCGACGCTGAGGGCGGGGTGCACGCTGAGGTTGCGGCCGAGCCGCGGGTGCCCGCCCAGGCCGGAGCGGCGCAGCAGGGGTGGCGTGTGGAGAGCCCCGGCGGCGACCACGACCAACGGGCTGAGGATCTCCAGCTCGCTGCCGTCCGGGCGGCAGGCCAGCACGCCGGCGGCCCGCAGGCCGGCGGGCCCGTCCCGGTCGGTGAGGATCCGCCGTACCCGCGCGCCGGTCACGATACGGGCGCCGGCCGCACAGGCCGCGGGCAGCACGGACAGCTGGACGCTCTGCTTGGCGCCGGTGGGACAGCCGACGACACACTGGCACGAACCCCGGCAGCCCGGGGCGTTGCGGCGCAGGGGCGCGGCGGCCCAGCCCAGTTCCCGTGCCCCGGCCAGGGCGAGCAGCCCGTTGTCGCCGAGGACGCCCAGCGGCTGCGGCGCGACCTTCAGTGACCGCTCGACCTCGTCGAGCCGCGTGTCGAAGCCCTCGGCGGCCGCGAATCCGTGCCGGCTCAGCCAGTGGGCGACGACGTGGTCCGGCGTCCGGTAGCAGGTACCGGCGTTGACGACGGTGGTCCCGCCGACGGCACGGCCCACGGGCAGCACCAGCGGGGGGTTGCCCACGGCGACGGTCGCGCCGCCGTCCCGGTACAGATCGATGAAACGGTCGAGCGGAGCCCGCCGTCCGAACGACTCGGTGGAGTGATGCCGCCCTTCTTCGAGCACGACGACGCGCAGGCCGGCCGCGGCGAGCGTCCGGGCGGCCATCGCGCCGCCGGCACCCGATCCGACGACGACCGCGTCGGCGGTGGACCGCGTGGGCCAGTGCCGGGAGGGCGTGCAGTCCAGCGGCGGGTCCTCGGGGGCGGACACCGCGGGCGTGGCGGTGTGGTGCAGCATCCGTTCGGTGCCGGCGGCCAGCAACAGCGGCACCTTGACCGCGTCCAGCAGCGGCAGCAGGGACCGGCGGGCGGCGAGCGACGTCATGACACGCTCCCGATCCTCGGCGCCGAGCGCCGCCAGCCGTCTGCCGGTGCGGGCGACGGCGTAGGCGTCGATCGCCGCGGCCGCGCCGCGTACGGCGGTGCGTGCCGGAGCCGGCATGGCGTCGAGCAGGGCCGCGACGCGCCGGGGCACGGCCCTGGTCCACTCGGCCGTTCCGTCGTCGGCGAGGACCGCGGCCGCAAGCCCGGTCAGGGCGTGGGGAGATGAGGTCATCGGTCGCCGACCTCCGCGTGCGCGGTGCCCGACAGTCGCCAGGTCGCCTCCGGCCGCCATCGACCCCACCAGCGCTCCAGGCGCACCTCCGCGTCCGCCCGCTCGCTGTTGCGGCACACCGCGGTGGAACCGTCCGGATCGGTGTAGCCGAGGGCGAGTGTGCCGTCCGGTGGCTGGGTCACCGTGACCCGGATGCGACGCAGGCCCGCACGGCCTTCGACCCGCCACCGCGGAAGGCCGATGTCCGCGCGGAACCGGCCGAGGCCCGCCCAGCCCACGGCGGTCCGCTCCGCCCGCCGGGGCCAGGTGCGGCCGTCGCGGTGCAGGCGCAGGAACACCAGCGGCGGCAGCCGGTCGAGGCCGCGTCGCGTCGACACCGCGGCGACGATCTCCAGGACGCCACCGTCGCCCAGGTCGGCGTGGAGCCAGGCCCAGCGGCGGGCGTTGCCGTGGCCGTAGATGCGGGCGCTCGCACCGGGCGCGTCGGTGAGCCGCAGCTCTCCGGTGCCGTGACGGACGGTTCCGCGGTAGCGGGCGCGGGCGGCCGGCAGCATGTGCGCGGCCGGCAGCCAGGGGCGTCGCCAGGACCAGCGCGGAAAGGTGTGCAGCGGCGGCCCCTGGGGCTCCTCGGTGAGCGCCCAGCTGAACGGCCCGGCCGAGCCGGTGAGGCGGCCGGGGGCGGCGGTGGTGCCCTCGGCGGCGAAGCCGTGGGACGGGCTCGTCCAGGGAGCGGGGCCGAAGCGGGCGTGCTCGACCGGGCCGTCCTGGGGGAACACGGCGATCCAGCCGTGCGCGTAGGCCGGTGCGCCGTCGCGCGGGGCGACGATCTCGTGGTGCAGCCAGAGGCCGCTGCCGGTCACCGGATCGGTCAGGGTGGTGTACCAGACCTCTGTCCGCCCCGGTGTGCCGTCCCAGCGCGGCGCCAGGTACCGGTCGGCGCCGGGCTCGGCCGCCCGCGGGAACCGGAATCCGGTCAGGAAGGGCAGCAGGCCGGTGGCGAGAGGGAAGCGCAGGGTGCCCTCACCGACGCGCCCACCGTCCTCGTACAGGGTGTACGGCAGGACGGTCAGCGAGGACAGGGGGCGTGTGAACGACACCGACTTCCAGCCGTCCAGCAGCAGCCGCCGGCCCTCCAGCTCGAAGCGGAGCCGGTAGCGGATCCGGCGGCGTGCCAGCGGCGAGATCTCCAACTCGCCCTCGGCCGCGGGGTCGTCCACCCGTCCCGCTATCCGGATCCGTCCGGTCAGCCGCGCCCGGGTGGTGCGATGGGGCAGCAGCAGGGCGTCGGCGCGGGCCAGGAGGTCCAGCCGCACCGGGCGGCCGGCCGTGTCGACGGCCAGGCGGACCCGGCCCAGCATGGTCTCCCTGAACGTCGTTCCGCGCGCGGTCACAGGGCCGCGCCTCGGCGTCCGCCGGAGCGCGCGAGCCCTTCGAGCATGATGCGTTCCGTCGCCGCCAGGTAGTGTCCCGCGGCTGCCCGTGCCGCCTCCTGGTCGCCGGCCGCCACGGCCTCGACGACCGGTGCCAGGCGGTCCCGAGCGGACCGGGCGTCCTCGAACGGGCCGACCAGCGCGGCGCGCACCGGCAGGTACGCGTTGAACAGGGTGCTGGTCAGCAGGACGTACACCCGGTTGCCCGTGGCCCGGGCCAGGGCCCGGTGCACCTCGGCGTCCGCCAGCTGTACCGGATCGCCGCCGTCCGCCTCGCCCACGGCCGCCAGCAGCCGGCGCAGCTCGGCGACCTGTGCCGCCGTGGCGCGGGCCGCGGCGCGTTCCGCGATCAACGTGCCGATGCCGCGGCGGACTTCGAAGACCTCCCCGATCCAGTCGGGGCTGTGGCGCACGAGCATGGGCAGGAGATCGGCCCCGCCCAGGCGCAGGAAGTCCCGTACGCGCGTCCCCACTCCATGGCGCGTCTCCAGCAGACCGGACTGCACCAGCCGGCCGAACGCGTGCTTGAGCGTGGTGCGGGTGACCCCGAACCCGTCGGCGAGTTCCCGTTCGGGGGGCAGAAGGCTCCCGGCCGGGTGGCGCCCGGCGAGGATGTCCTCGCGCAGCCTGCTCTCCAGCACGTCGACGATCGTCTCGCGTGGCAGTGCTTCCACTCCGGCCTCCAGCGACGTAGTGGGTCAGTGGCTGAGCCACTCAACCACTGCGTACCGGTGGCGTCAACGGGCCCGGCAGGGCCCGGTGATGCCGGCCCTGCCGCCGGAACATGCCGCTGAGTGGAGCAATCCCGGCGCGCCGCCGCCCGGCACACCAGGCTGAACCGTTGTCGAGTTCCTGGAACAGGAGTCCGTGTGCGAAGACCACGTATGCCGAAGCCCGGACATACCGGTCGGGACCCGGAGGGCGGCGTCGGTACGCGGACGCGGTTGCCGGCGCCTCCTGCGTGGATGCGATGGCTGCCGGCCCTGTACGTGCTGGCCGTTCTGCTGCTGGAGCCCGTGACGCCGGTGGAGTGGCCGGTGAGCTTCCTGCTGATCGCACTGCCTCTCGTGACCGCCTTCGCACACGGGCCCGTCGTCGTCGCCGGTGCCACGGTATTCGCCATCGTCATGGAAGGGGTCCTGGCCGGCACCCCGTGCTGCGCCGGCCGGGCCGTCGGCTATCTGTGGGACCGTCACTACGTGGCCGCCTACTTCTGCACCGCCCTGGTGGGCGTCCTGGGCACGATCGTGGCCGCGCATCGCACCCACCGGGAACGCACCCTGGCCGACGTACGCTTCGTGGCCGACATCGCCCAACGGGTCCTGCTCCGCCCCGTTCCCCACCGGATCGGCTCCCTCCACCTGGAGAGCCTCTACCTGTCCGCCGCCGCCGAGGCACGCATCGGCGGCGATCTCTACGAGGCCGTCCCCACCCGGTACGGCGTCCGGCTGCTCATCGGTGACGTCCGGGGCAAGGGGCTGCTCGCGGTGGAGACCGCCGCGGCCCTGCTCGGCGCGTTCCGCGAGGCGGCGCACGACGAACCCGCTCTACCCGCCCTGGCGGACCGGGTGGAGACGAGCATGAACCGCAGGGCGATGCTGCTGGGCGGCAGCGAGACGGGCGAACGGTTCGTCACCGCCGTCTTCGCCGAGATCCCCGCCGAAGCTCCGCTGATCCGCGTCGTCAACTGCGGCCATCCGCCCCCGATCCTCATCCGCTCCGGCGAGGTGCTCGAACTGGACCGAGGACGCTCGGCGCCGCCGTTGAACCTCGGCATGCTGGTCGGGGAGCCGTACCACGTCGACGACTACGCGCTCCGCCCCGGCGACCAGCTCCTGCTGTACACGGACGGCATCACGGAGACGCGCGACGCGAACGGCTCCTTCTACCCCCTGCTCCAGCGCCTCGGTTCCTGGAACTCCCTCCCGCCCCGCGAGCTTTTGGAACGGCTCCACCTCGACCTGATGGCCCACAGCGGCAACCGGCTCCAGGACGACATCGCGGCCCTCGCCGTCTGCCTCCCCGCCGCCCAGCCGCCCGTACCGCCTCCGGCACCGGCGGGTTGAGCACGGCGGAGAGGGACCGCGCATGCCGCCGGCGAACCGGTAGGACCCGGGAGGGGGTCAGAAGGCCGTGTGCGTGAACCAGCGGTCGAGGACCGCGGACTGACCGGAGACGTCGAAGGCGGGCTCCTGGTACGACCGACGCCCGTAGAGCAGCAGCAGGAGATCCGCCGCCCGCCCTTGTACCGTCGCCGTGGGCGGCTCGGCTTCCGCGCCGCTGGACGGCAGCAGGCGGAAACCCTCCGGGTCCAGCCGCACCCGCCACTCCTCGCCGCTCGTGCCGCCGGAGCCCGCGCACCGGAACGCGATGGTCTCGCCGTCGCCGCGCAGCTTCGTCACACCGGGGGCGAAGAGCCCCGCGTAGGGCAGGTTGACGAGGAACTCGTCCACCCCGTCCGCCGCCAGCACGGGATCGAGATCCGTCTCCCGGCCGGCGGTACGCTCCGCGTCCACCCGGTGCACCAGCGTCTCGAAGAGCATCCGGCGGGCCCAGAACCGCGCATGCTGGTCCTCGCCCCAGGACCACATCGCCGCCTCGGGGTCCGTGTCCCGCAGCACGGCCGCCACCTCGGGAACGCCTGCCGCCACCCAGTCGGCATACTCCCGCGCGTCCTCGGGCAGCCCCAGCTCCACATCGCGGCTGCGCGGAGGCTCCTGCACGCGCTGGGTCAGCAGTGCGCAGAACCAGCGCTGCAACGACCCGACGTGCCGGGTGAGATCGGCCGGCGTCCAGTCGGGGCAGGAGGGCACGGCGCCCGCGGGGTCGGCGCCTCGCACCGCCTCGACGAAGCGGTGGGTCTCCCGCTCGATCGCCTCTCGGTAGGTGTCGTACGGCAGGGGATGCCCCGCCCCACTCGTCGTAGCCATCTGCTGCCGCCATTCTGTCTCGGCACGGGTTCTCGTCGCGATCAGTGTGAAGGCTGGAGTCCACTCGAAGGCAAATCGGCGCCGCTCGGCGCAGGTCCGGCGGTCGGCAGGCCGGCCTTCCTCAGGAACAGGACTTGAGGAAGGCGATGAGCGCCGCGTTGACCTCCTCCGGGCGCTCCTGCTGGGTCCAGTGACCGCAGCCCGCCAGCTCGACCGGCTCGCGCTGGAGACCGGGCATCAGCTGGGGCAGGCGCTCGATGAGTTCGGGTGTGCCGGGGAAGGCGGCAACGGCGTCGCGGTCGCCGTAGACGTACAGGGCGGGCCGGGTGACGACGGCGCCGTGCCAGGGGGCGGTCAGTTCCCAGTTGCGGTCGAGGTTGCGGTACCAGTTGAGGGCTCCGGTGAAGCCCTTGGAGAAACTCTCGGTGAGCGCGTCGAGATCGTCCTCGGTGAACCACTCCGGCAGCACCTCGGGGTCCGGCATGGCCGCGAGCCAGCCGCGCTCGGGGTCGACCAGCGGCTGCTTGCCCGCACCGGCGTCGGGAGCGTCTCCGGAGGCTCCGTAGATGAACTTCCGCAACGTGGTGCGGGTGTCCTTCGCGAACTCGGCGTCGGCGACGCCGGGCCGGTTGAAGTAGTTCCAGTAGAAGCGGCCGCCGAACTTCTTGTCCATGGCGGCCAGCGGAGGCTCCGTCCCGCGGAACGGCGGCGGCACGCTCAGGCCGGCCACCCCGAGCACCACGTCCGGCCGCAGCAGCGCGGTGTGCCAGGCGACCGGCGCGCCCCAGTCGTGGCCGACGACGTACGCCTTCTCCTCGCCCAGCGCCCGGATCAGCCCGACGACGTCGCCGACCAGGTGGAAGATGGTGTACGCGCCGACGTCGTCGGGATGGTCGCTGCGCCCGTACCCCCGCTGGTCGGGGGCGACCACGCGGAAGCCGGCGGCGGCCAGCGGGCCGAACTGGCGGTGCCAGGAGTGCCACGACTCGGGGAAGCCGTGCAGCAGCACCACCAGGGGCCCGCTGCCCTGCTCGGCGATGTGCAGGCGCACGCCGTTCACGTCGATCATCCGGTGCTCGACCATGGGAACGAGGGTACGTGCCGCGTTCTTCCGGCCGGGGGATCGACGCCGGGAGCGCGTCGGGGAGGTCAGTAGACGTCGCGGACGTAGCGCTTCTCCGTGGACAGGCGCCTGACGTAGGCGGTGGCTTCGTCCGCGGCCATGCCGCCATGGGCGGCGACGACGTCCCTGAGCGCTCGGTCGACGTCCTTGGCCATGCGGCCCGCGTCGCCGCACACGTAGAAGTGGGCGCCGTCCTCGAGCCACTGCCACAGGCGGGCGCCGTTCTCGCGCATCCGCTCCTGGACGTAGATCTTGTTGCGCTGGTCGCGGGAGAAGGCGAGGTCCAGGCGGTGGAGATGGCCGGAGGACCGGAACGCCTCCAGGTCCTCGCGGTAGTAGAAGTCGGTGGCCTGGCGCTGTTCGCCGAAGAAGAGCCAGTTGGGCCCGGTGTGCCCGCGGGCCAGGCGGTCTTCGAGGAAGCCGATGAAGGGGGCCACGCCGGTGCCGGGCCCGACCATGATCATGGGGGTGGCGGGGTCGGCGGGCGGGCGGAAGTGCGGTGAGCGCTGCACGAAGACCTGGACCGGGCCGTCGTCGGCGCAGTCGGCGAGATAGGTGGAGCACACCCCCTTGCGGTCGCGGCCGAGATCGTTGGTGTAGCGGACCACCGAGACCGTGAGACGGACCTCGCTGGGATGCGCCAGGGGGCTGGAGGATATGGAGTACAGCCGGGGCTGGAGGCGCCTGAGCACGGCCGTCCACTCCACGGCCGACGCCCGGACCGGGAACGCGGCGACGACGTCGGCGGCCTGGCGGCCCCAGCTCCACTGCGCGAGGGCGTCCTTGTTGTCGGGCCGCAGCAGGCGCTTCAGATCGTGGTTGCCGGTGCGCTCCGTCACGAACCGGAGCAGGTCGGTGGTGATGCGCGAGATGTCCACGCGGGTGCGCAGCGCCTCTTCGAGGGGGAGCGGGGCGCCGTCGCCCAGGTCCACGGGCTCGTCGGAGTCGAGTCCGGTGAGCGCGAGCCATTCGGCGACGAGCCCGGCGCTGTTGACCGGCCACACGCCGAGGGCGTCGCCGGCGTCGTAGGCGAGTTCGCCGTCGCGGGTGTCGAAGGCGAACTGCCGTACCTCTTTCTGCGAACCGGGCAGGCTCAGCAGCCGGTTGCCGATGAGCAGAGTCGCGAACGGTGACGACTTGCCGGCGCCGGCCGGTGCGGGAGCGGGCGCCGCCGCAGCCGTGGGTGCCGCCCGTGTGGGCACGGGCTGCCGGTCGTCGGCCGCGGCCAGGGCGGTGACCACCTGGCCGAGCCACCGCTCGGCGGTCCCCTCGAAGTCGGGTTCGCACTCGGCGCGGGGGACGAGGCGGGTGGCGCCGAGGGCTTCGAAGCGTTCGTCGAGCCGGCGGCCGTGGCCGCAGAAGTCGTCGTAGCTGGAGTCGCCGAAGGCCAGGACCGCGTACCGCACTCCCTCCATCCGTGGGGCGTCCGGGGCGGCCAGCGCCTGCCAGAAGGCGGTGCCGTTGTCGGGGGCGTCGCCGTCGCCGAAGGTGCTCGTGACGAGGAGGACGTCGGCGTCGGTGGTGAGGTGGGCCGGGTGCGCGTCGGCCATGGGCAGCAGTTCGGGGGCGAGGCCCACGTCGGTGAGGTAGGCGGTGGTGCCGGCGGCGAACTCCTCGGCGTTGCCTGTCTGGGAGGCCCACAGGATGAGCAGGCGGCGGGTCGGTACGGCCGGGCCGCCGGCCGGTGCGCCGGTCCGCGCGGGCACCGGGGCGGGCGCGTCGGTGCCCGCGCGGGAGAACATGCCGGCGAGGACGCCGTCGACCCACAGGGCGTGCCCGGGGTCGAACGGCGCGTCCGGCGGCAGCACGGGGACGCGCCCGTCGGGTGGGGTCATGGCCAGGCCGGAGAGATAGCCGGAGAGATAACGGCGCTCCGGTTCGGCCAGGGACACCGGGGCGAGGTCGGTGATGCCGAACACCGTGGCGAGCGCATGGACGGGGGAGCCCGCCGGGGCCGAGGCCGCAGCCGGTACGGGCACGGGAGGTACGGGCGTGGTCTCCGGCCGGGTGCTCGGTCGGGCCGCCTCGACGGGGGCGGCCGTCCGGGCGAGGGCGACGGCGCACACTTTCAACTCGGGCTGGAAGGAGACCGGGTCGACGGCGTCGTTGGTGACGGCGTTGATGCTGAGGTATTCCCCGAACAGGTCGTTCCAGTGGAAGGGGGCGAAGCAGGTGCCGGGCCGGACGCGGTCGGTGACCACGGCGGGCAGCACGGCGCGTCCGCGGCGGGAGGCCACTTCCAGGTGGTCGCCGTCGGCGACGCCGAGAGCCTCGGCGTCCTCGGGATGGACCTCCACGAACGGGCCGGGGGTGAGTTTCTGGAGCTTGGCGACCTTGCCGGTCTTCGTCATCGTGTGCCACTGGTGCTGGAGCCGGCCCGTGTTGAGGACGAACGGATAGTCATCGTCGGGGAGTTCGGCGGCCGGCAGGTGCGGCCGGGCGAAGAACCGGGCGCGTCCGCTCGCGGTGGGGAAGGCCAGGCGGGGGCGGGTGCCGTCCGCGCGTTCCAGCAGGGTCTGGCTGACGCCGTCGTTGAGGTAGCGGATCGGGTTGCGGTCCGGTCCGTCGGCGGCCGGTGCCGGCCACTGGACGGGGGCGGTGCGCAGCCGGTCGTAGGTCACCCCGCGCAGGTCCCACCCCGTCGTGGGGTTCCAGGCCCGCTTGAGCTCCTCGAAGACCTCCTCGGCGCAGGCGTAGGTGAAGCCCTCGGCGAAGCCCATCGCGCAGGCCACGCGGGCGATCAACTGCCAGTCGGGCAGTGCCTGTCCGGGCGGGTCGAGGACCCCCTGTACGAGAGTGAGGTTCCGCTCGGAGTTGATCATGATGCCGTCGGACTCCGCCCACAGCGTCGCGGGCAGCACCACATCGGCGTACGCGTTGGTCTCGGTCTCGGCGAACACGTCCTGCGTGACGACGAGTTCGGCGGCCTCCAGACCGGCGATGACGGTCTTGCGGTTGGCGACCGAGGCGACCGGGTTGGTGCAGATGATCCAGCACGCCTTGATGTCGCCTGCGGCCATCCGCTCGAACATCTCGACGGTGCCGCGCCCGACCTCGGTGCGCAGGGAGCCCTCGGGGATGGCCCAGAGGTCTTCGACGAAGGCGCGCTCGGCGTCCACGAGCACGGACCGCTGGCCGGGCAGCCCCGGTCCCATGTACCCCATCTCGCGTCCGCCCATGGCGTTGGGCTGGCCGGTCAGCGAGAACGGGCCGGAGCCGGGGCGGCAGATGGCGCCGGTGGCCAGGTGCAGATTGACCAGGGCGTTGGTGTTCCAGGTGCCGTGGGTGGACTGGTTCAGGCCCATGGTCCAGCAGCTCATCCACTCGTCGGCCTCGCCGATCCACCGCGCGGCCCGCCGGATGTCGCTCTCGGGAACGCCGGTGATCTCCGCGACCTTCTCCGGCGGGTAGTCCGCGAGGAAGGCGGGCATCTCCTCCCAGCCCTCGGTGCATTCGGCGATGAACTCCTCGTCCGTGCGGCCGTTCGCGACCAGCAGGTGCAGCAGGCCGTTCAGCAGGGCGAGGTCGGTGCCGGGCTTGATCTGGAGGAAGAGGTCGGCCTTGTCGGCGGTGGCGGTGCGCCGCGGGTCCACGACGATCAGCCGCGCGCCGGCGGACTTCACGCGGTCCATCATGCGCAGGAACAGGATCGGGTGGCAGTCGGCCATGTTGGCGCCGATGACGAAGAACACGTCCGCGTGGTCGAAGTCCTGGTACGAGCCCGGCGGGCCGTCCGACCCCAGCGACAGCTTGTAACCGGAGCCCGCGGACGCCATGCACAGCCGTGAGTTCGACTCGATCTGGTTGGTCCGCACAAAGCCTTTGGCCAGCTTGTTCGCCAGGTACTGCGCCTCCAGGGACAGCTGCCCGGACACGTAGAAGGACAGGGCGTCCGGCCCGTGCTCGTCCAGGATCGCCCGCAGCCGGCCCGCGACCGACGCCACGGCCTCGTCCACATCCGTCCCGACCGCCTCGGCGCCCCGCTCTGCCCGCACCAGCGCCTTGTCCAGCCGCCCCGGCGCGGCCATCAGGTCCGCGCTGGTCGCGCCCTTGGTGCACAGGCGGCCGGCGTTGGTGGGATGCGCCTTGTCCCCGGACACCTTCGCGGCACGACGGCGGCCGTCGGCGGGGTCGCGTGCCACGTCCAGCACGATCCCGCAGCCGACGCCGCAGTACGAGCAGACCGTGCGGACGCTGCCGTCCGTCGAGCCAGATGCCACCGAAACCCCATCCCGCGGTGTGTGCCTTCCCGGTCCGGGACCGTCCCGCCGGTGGCGGCAGGCCCTGGACCAGCACCGTAGGAAGATCGAATTTCCGGCCCATCACAGGTCGGGCGCGTCCGGGGTTACGCCCCACGCACACGCCACGGCGTTGTCGTGTGAGGCGAGGCTTCAGGCGGCGCCGTGCGGGCTCCGGTAGGCCGTGGGCGGTTTGCCCAGGAGCTTCTTGAACGCGGCGGTGTAGGCGGCCGGATTGTCGTAGCCCAGCACCGCCGCGATACGTGTGACGGGCACGCCCGTGGCGAGGTGCTCCAGCGAGTGCAGGACGCAGGCGCGCTGCCGCCACTGCGAGAAGCTCAGGCCGGTGCCCCGCCGGAACAGGCGGGCGAGGGTGCGTTCGCTGATGTTGAGGGCCGCACACCAGCGCGCGGGCGGGTCGTGGATGTCGGGCCTGCGCAGGAAAGCCTCGCACAGGCCGCGCAGCCGTGGATCGGACGGCAGCGGCACATCGAGCGGCAGCGGGGCGAGGTTCCTGAGCTCGTGGAGGAGGAGGGCGGCGACCGCCGCGTCGCGGCTGTGCTCGGGATAGCGCGGCTCCATCTCGACGGCTTCCAGGATCAGGGCCCGGAGCAGGCCGGAGACGTCGACGGCCCGGCAGCGGGCGGGAAACCACGGCACGGCGGCGGGTTCGATGTAGAGGCTGCGGGTACTGACCCCCGTCATCGTGACCTGATGCCTGGTCCCGGGCGGGATCAGCACCGCCCGGGCGGTGGGAATCGTCCAGCTGCCGTCCGCCGTCTCGACCTGCATGACACCGGTGGCCGCGTAGAGGACCTGGGCGCGGCGGTGCTCGTGCCAGACGAGCCGGTGGGCAGGGGGATAGTCGGTGCCGATGGCCAGCACGGCACGATCGAGGCCGTCCACCTCCGCGACCGGGATGTTGCGCATGCCGCGAGCGTACGGGCGACCCCGCGTCCTGTCTGCTGCGCGTAGGAAACAGGCAACTCACCGATTGCCCGCCACCCCGCGTGATCCCTAGCGTCGTACCGGTGCTGACCTCCTTCTCCACCCTCCTGTTCTTCGGGTGCCTGACCGGCATCACGACCGTGCTCTTCGGCTTCGGCGGCGGTTTCGTCACGGTCCCCGTCGTCTACGGCGTCCTGACCGCCACGGCGCGTCCCGGAGCGGACGCCATGCATGTCGCGGTGGCCACCTCGGCGGCGGTCATGGTCGTGAACGCCGCGGTGGCGGCGCTGGCCCAGTGGCGGCAGGGACGGCTGCGCCGCGCGTACGTCTGGCCGCTGGCCGCGTTCATCACCATCGGCGCCGCCGCCGGCTCCCTGGCGGCCACCGCGATCGGCGGTACGGCGCTGCGCCTGCTGTTCGCCGCCTATCTGCTGGTGACGATCGCCGACAGTCTGCTGCGGAAGGGCTTCCTGTCCGTGACCCACCGGACCCGTCCCGAGCCGCTGAGCCGGGGCACGACCACCTTCGGCGGCATGGGCATCGGCCTGGTCGCCGCCGCCCTGGGGGTCGGCGGCAGTGTCATGACCGTTCCGCTCCTGCGCCGCAGGGGCCTGCCCATGGCCGAGGCGACCGCCATGGCCAACCCCCTCAGCGTCCCCGTCGCCGTGGCCGCGACCCTGGTCTACGCCCTCGCCCCCACCCCGCCCGCCGGCCCGGGGCGGCTCGGCTACGTCGATCTTGCCGCGGGCGCCGCCCTGCTCATCGGCTCGCTGCCCACCATCGCCGTGGCGAGGCGGATCAGCGGCCGCGTCCCGGACCGCGTGTACTCCGCAGCCTATGTCGTCCTGCTCCTCGTCGTCCTCGTCGTGATGGTGGCCAGGGGAGCCTGAGATGGCGGCCAGGGAAGGCCGACCCGGTGATCCCTCGGACGCCTCGGCCGGGCGTCTCCTACCGCCGACCGAGTGTCGTGCCGGTGTCCTCGCCCGACGCTCGGCGCCGCGGAGGGGTAGTAGTGGAGTGAGGACCGGACCGGTGAGGAGGCCGCATACGGATCGCGTACGGGTTGCCCGGGATGCGGGGAGCACCTTCGGTCGCGGCGCTCTCGCCGGCTCGCGGCGCCGGCCGGCCCAGGTCCCGTGCCGCGTCGAGAGGGCTGCCGACCTGGCGGAAGAACGTCTCGTCCGACCTGCGAGGCGAGGCGGCCGCGCCGGTGGGGCCGGTGGGCGGAAGGAGCGCGTGCGATGAGGCGAGCGAAGCAGCGCCCGGAGCAGGCGGCTCGTCTGGCGGGCGCCGCGGCGGACCCTAGTGGGCTGATGGATCTGCTGGGCGTCGCCGCGGTGCTGCTGGAAGCCGACGGCCGGATCGACATGTGGAGTCCGCAGGCCGAGGAACTGTTCGGCTATTCCCGCGGTGAGGCGGTCGGGCAGTACGCGGCGCCGCTGCTCCTGCACCCGGAACACCAGGACGCGGCGATCACCCTGTTCGCCGACGTGATGGCGACCGGCCGCGGCTGGGCGGGGGCGTTCCCCGTCCGGCGCAAGGACGGCAGCTCCCGGATGATCGAGTTCCGCAACATGCGCCTGACGGACAGCCTCGGCGACCACTACGCCCTGGGGCTGGCCACCGACCGGACCACCCTGCGGCAGGTGGAACGCAAGCTGGCCCTGTCCACCCGGCTGGTCACCCAGGCGCCGATCGGAGTGGCCGTCCTGGACACCGATCTGCGGTATCTGGACATCAACCCGGCTCTGGCCGCCATGCACGGCGTCCCGGAGGCCGAGCACATCGGCCGGAGCTACCGCGAGATCCTCCCCGGCGCGCCCTTCATGGGAGCGGAGGCAGTGATGCGGAAGGTCCTGGCCTCGGGCGCCCCGGTGGTGGACCAGCAGGTGGTGGGCCGTACCGCCGCCGACCCGGAGAACGAACACGCCTGGGCGGTGTCGCTCTATCGCCTGGAGGACCACCACGGGAACGTCCTGGGCATCGCCAACGTGGTGGTCGACGTCACCGACCGGTACCGGGCGGCCAAGCAGGCCGACCAGGCCCAGCAGCGGCTGCGCCTCATCGCCAACGGCTCGGCCAGGATCGGTACCACCCTGGAGGTGGAGCGCACGGCACAGGAACTGGCCGACGTCGTGGTGCCCGACCTGGCCGACATGGTCGCCGTGGACCTGCTGGACTCGGTCCTCCAGACGGGCCGCACGGACCTCGACGAGGAGCCGGCGCTGTTCCGCGCCCTGGCGGTGAAGACCGCCTACCCCACGGACGCCGCCCAGGCGATCGTGCCGCCCGGCCGTCTCACCACCTACCACGCCGACCACCCGGCGTCGCACTGCATCCGCACCCGCCGCCCGCATCTGATCACCCACCTGTCAGGCGGCGACCACTCCCGCATCGCCACCGACTCCGAGGCCGCCGGCCTGCTCGCCCGGGCCGGCGTCCACACCGACATGGCCGTCCCGCTCATCGCCCGCGGACAGATCATCGGCGTCATGGGCCTGGCCCGGGCCCGCAACCCCCTGCCCTTCGACGCGGACGACCTCACCCTCGCCTGCGAGCTGGCCTCGTCCGCCGCGCTGAGCATCGACAACGCCGTCCTGCACCAGCACATCCGCAGCGCTGCCGAGACCCTCCAGCGCAGCCTGCTCCCGCAGTTGCCGCCCCGGCGTCCGGGCCTCGAGCTCGCCGCCCGCTACCGCCCCGCCCAGGCCTTCAGCGAGGTCGGCGGCGACTGGTACGACGTGATCCCGCTCGACGGCCACCGGACGGCCCTGGTGGTCGGCGACGTCATGGGCAGCGGGATCCCGGCCGCCACCACCATGGGCCGCCTGCGCACCGCCACCTCCACCCTGGCCGACCTGGACCTCGACCCCGCCCGGATCCTCACACACCTCGACAAGATCACCCGCGACCTGGACCCGTACCTCGCCACTTGCGTGTACGCGGTCTACGACCCCCGCCACGCCCGACTGCACGTGGCATCCGCGGGCCATCTGCCGCCGGTCCTGGTGCGGGCCGGCGGGCTCCCGGAACTCCTCGACCTGCCGACGGGCCTTCCGCTCGGAGTCGGCGGCGTCCCCTTCGAGACCACCACCTGCGAGCTGCGGCCCGGCGACCGCCTCGTCCTGTACACCGACGGACTGGTCGAGACCCGCCACGACCCCATCGACGAGCGCCTGGAAGACCTCGTGCGTCTCCTGACACCGGCGGACCAGTCCATAGAGGAGACCTGCGACCGCCTCCTGGAGCAGCTGCGCCACCCCGCCGGCCACGACGACGTCGCCCTTCTCATCGCCCACGCGGAACCCCTCACGACCGAACCCTGAGCCCATCGGGCCCGTCCTGCCCCGGGCAGCGGGCGGACACAGCACGCCCGCCTGCTCACCTCCTCACTTCAGGCCGCTGAGCATGACACCGCGGATGTAGTACTTCTGGAGCAGCAGGAAGAGGATCAGGACCGGCAGGACGCTCAGGACGAGGCCGGCCATGACGATGGGCATCGTGCGCGTCGGGTCGACGTAGTCCTGGAGGAGCTGGATGCCGACGGGCAGGGTCATCACGTCCGGGTTCGCCGTCGAGACGAGCAACGCCCAGATGTACTCGTTCCAGGCGTCCACGAAGGTCAGCAGCCCGAGCGTCACCAGCACCGGCTTGGTCTGCGGCACCACGATCCGCCACCACACGGCGAACTCGCCGGCCCCGTCGATGCGCGCGGCCTCCAGGACCTCGTCCGGGATCGACACCATGAACTGGCGCATCAGAAAGATCCCGAAGCCGTTCACGAGGAACGGCATGGCGAGCGCCACGATGCTGACGGTCAGGCCCCCGCCGCCGCGCCCGAACAGGTCGTTGCCGCCCGCCAGCGGCCAGTGCACCAGGATCAGAAAGTGCGGGATGAAGAAGAGGAACGGCGGGAACATCATCGTCGCCAGCACCAGCCGGAAGACGAAGTCCCGCCCGGGGAAGCGGAGTTTGGCGAGAGCGTACCCGGCGAGCGACGACGTGAGCAGCACCGAGCCGGTGATCACGACGGTGGCGACCACGCTGTTACGGAAGAGCACCGGCAGATCCAACTGCGCGATCGCCGCCCGGTAGTTGGACAGGTCGAACGCCTTGGGCAGGAACCGGTACGGCAGCGTGCCCGCCTCGCCCGGCCCCTTGAAGGACGTCATCACCATGTCGGCGAACGGCACCACCGTCAGCACGGCGCCGGTCACGACCAGCAGATACGACAGCCACGGGAAACGGCGGCGCATCACGCGTCCTCCCCCTTGCGCCGGAAGATCCACAACTGCACCAGGGTGACCCCGAGGACGACCACGAACAGTACGAAGGCGGCGGCGCTCGCGGTGCCCCAGTCGCCGTAGCTGAAGGCCTGCCGGTACATCTCCAGCGCGGCCACATTGGTCGCGTCCCCCGGCCCGCCCTTGGTCATCACGATGATCAGCGCGAACGACTGGAGGCCGGTGAGGAACTGGGTGACGCACACGAACAGCAGAGACGGCCGCAGCAGCGGCAGGGTGATCCTGAAGAAGACGGTGACGGGCCCGGCACCGTCGAGCGCGGCCGCCTCGTAGTACGACTCCGGAATGGACTTCAGCCCGGCGGTCAGGATGAGGATCGCCGAGCCGACCGAGGCCCACGCCTGGACGGACACGACCGAGGGCAGCGCGGTGTCCGGGTCCTGGAGGAACGCCACCGAGCCGAGCCCGAGGGCGTTGAGGATGCCGTTGACGAGCCCGCCCGGCTCGTACATGTACTTCCACACGTTGCCGACGGCGACGACGGTCGTGACGATCGGCAGGAAGTACAGGGTGCGCCACAGCCCCTGGAACCGCAGCTTGTCGATGCAGGTGGCGACGAGCAGCGAGCCGGCGAGCGCGAGGGTCACGGTGCCCAGCGCGAACAGCAGCGTGTTGGTGAGGATCGGCGCGAGGAACGTCGATCCGTCCGCGAAGAGGCCGGTGAAGTTGTCCAGGCCGACCGGATCGATGTCACCGAGGTGGAACCCGGCCCAACGGGACAGCGACAACAGCAGCGCGAAGCCGAGCGGCAGGATCAGGAAGACCGCGAAGAACAGCAGCGTCGGCGTCAGGAACAGATAGGCGACGACGGTCTGGCGGCGCCGGGACCGGCTGCCGCCGTCGACGGACGGCGCGGCGGACCGCGGGCCGGCCGCCGCCCGCCCGGTCGTCTCCGGCGCCAGGGTGTTCACCATGAGCGGGACACCTCCTGATCGACCTGGCGGCGGGTGGTGCGCAGTGCCTGCTCGACCGACTGCTGACCGGTCCACAGCGCCTCGATGTTCTTGCGCAGCAGCGACTTGGCCTGCTGCGCCCCCGGCACGTTCGGCTCCGGCACCGCGTACGCCAGCGCGTCCAGGAACGGCCGCAGGTTCGGATCGCCGCCCCCGCCGAGGAGTGTGCGCATGTCGTCGGCGCGGCCGGTCAGGGAGCCTACCGACACCTGGAGGGAACTCATCCGGGTCGCCGTCGCGCCCTTGCCGGGTACCTTGTCGGCGTTGAGCCAGCGCAGGAACTCCCAGGCCTCGCGCGGGTACTTGCTGGCCGTGTTGACCCCCAGCATGAAGCCGGTGGAGAGCGTGGCAGGTTCCTCGTGCGCCTTCGGGACGGGGACGGGCGCGACGCCGACATCTTGGTAGTCCTTTCCCATCAGGGGCTTCAGGCTCCCGGTCCACCAGCCGGCGCTGACCACCATGGCCACCTGCCCGGACGGAAACGCCTTGTAGACATTGACACCGGGCGCGCTCGCGCCTTCGGTGACGAGCCGGTGCTCCAGCTCGAACACGGCCCGGCCGGCCGGCGAGTCGATGGCGGTGCTCCTGCCGTCCGCGGAGACGAACGTCCCGCCGGCGGCGTTGAGCAGGGCGAGCGTCTGGCCGACGGTGGTGGAGTCGTCGTACGTCGAGAGACCGAACCCCTGGACCAGGGTGTTGCCGTACCGGTCCCGCCTGGCGGTGCGGTGGGCCGCCTCCTCCAGCTCCCGCCAGGTGCGCGGCGGGCCGTCGATGCCGGCCTCGCGCAGCAGCCGCCTGTTGTAGTAGAGGGCGTACGTCTGCACCTCGGTGGGGTAGCCGTAGACCCTGCCCCCCACCGACGCGGCGCGCACGGCGGCCGCGCTGTAGCCGCGCGTGATCTCCTCGGCGTGCTCGGACGGAGCGGGCCGCAGTACGCCGGCCCGGACGAGCTGGCCGTTCCACAGGCAGTACGGGTGGAGGATGTCGGCGCCCTGGCCCGCGGCCTGCCGGACCATGAACGTGGTCAGCAGGTCCGTGAACTCGACGGCCTTGGTGCGCACCTTGACCCGGTCGTGCGTGGCGTTCCACTCGTCCACCGGGCTCTGGAGGGCCGCCTTGAGCTCTCCGCTCGCGTAGTGGGAGAGCAGGGTCAGGACGATCGGATCCCCGGGCCGCCCGGTGCCCTGGTGCGAGGCGGCGCATCCGGAGGCGAGCACTGCCGAGGGGAGCGCGAGCGCGAAGTGACGGCGGCTCAGGCGGCCGGTTCGGCGCGGGCTCAGGCCGCCGGCTCGGTGCGCCGGCGTCATCGTGCGGCTTCCCGACGCATCACGCGGAACACCCGGGTCGTGGTGAAACCGTTCGTACGGTACATGTGCGCCGCCGGGGACCGCTCGCCGGTCCACAGGAACCACGCGGCGTGCGCACGGCGCGCCCGCATCCGCTCCAGGACCAGGTGGAGCAGGACCTTGCCGAGTCCCGTGCCGCGCATCTCCTCCAGCACGCCGATCGGGCCGAACCGCTCGTCCACCGATTCGTACGTGCCGTGCATCGCCCAGCCGACCAGGCGGCCCGAGGGGTCCCGGGCGACGACGATCCGGTCGAGCGGTGTGCCCGCGGCCAGGCAGTCCCGGATCATGCACGCCCAGTCCGGGCCGAAGTGGTTCCCGGCGAGCGCGAACAGGTCCACCAGGTCGTCGTCGCACGGGGAGCCGAACCGGTACCCCTGCGCCGTCAGTTCGTCCAGGCGGCGCGCGACCTCCGCCGGGACGCGATAGCCGACCAGGCGGCGCTCCATCGCCGCCGCCTCGTACAGCGTGCCGAAGCCCAGGGACTCGAGGAGCTTGGCCGCTTCCGGGTACTCCTCGGCGTCCAGGCCGGGAAGGACGTAGTTCGGCGTGTACGAGGAGAAGTCCACCCGGGTACGGCCGTGGCCGTGCAGCCAGTCGAGGGCGTCGGTCAGCAGCCGGCGGCCGAGGCCGCGCCCGCGGGCGGCCGGGTCGACGAAGAAGAACGGGATCCAGCCCTGCTCCGGCTCCAGGTCGGTGCCGGTCATGGGCGTCAGCCGGCGCACCGCGTAGGCCGCGCCGACGACACGGCCACCGGCGACGGCGACCCGGAGCCCCTCCGGATCGAAATTGGCGTCGAGCAGCACCAGGGAGCGGAAGCGGTCCGGCGCGATCGGGTCGGCCGGCGCACTCCGGCGCCACACCTCCACCACCTGCGGCCCGTCGCCAGCGCGGAAGCCACGGATGTCCGCACTGTCTGCCCGGGATGTCGTCGTGCGGATGGTCATCGACACTGTTGTCCTTCCAAACGCGGGTCGCGGACGGCGTCGGACGCCGCCCGGAGCGCTACGGCGACAGGGCCGGGCGCGGCGGTGGGCCGGGAGGTCTCAGGGATAGAGCAGCACGTCGTCGCCGGCCCACCGCCCGGGCGGCGCCGGCGGATCGCACAGCGGCAGCGGATCGTCGCCTGCGTCGACGGCGCGCCGCAACCGGTCCGACCCCCACAGCAGATCGATGAAGTGACGGTGCTCGGTCCCCTCCGCACCGCCGTCCACGGTGTGCCAGGCGAAGTCGTCCGGGTACAGCCGCCGCAGCGTGCCGAGCATCGCGACGGCGGTGCGTACCGGAGCGAACGCCTCGCGGTCGGTGATGTGGAGCTGGACCCCGCGCAGCGGCCGTCCGGCGTGTTTGTGGAAGGTCGGTACGTACCACAGATCACGGAAGTGCACTCCGGGCAGGGCGAGTTCGGCGAGCGAGGGCGCGAAGCGCGCGTCGATGTACGGGGCCCCGACGATCTCGAACGGCTGCGTGGTACCGCGGCCCTCCGAGAGGTTGGTGCCCTCGAACAGGCAGGTGCCGGGGTAGACGGCGGCGGTGGCGGGCGTCGGGATGTTCGGCGAGGGCGCGACCCACGGCAGGCCGGTGGTCTCGGCGTCCATGGCGCGCTGCCAGCCGACAGCCTCGATCACCGTCAGATCGACGGCGGCGCCCGCTGCTTCGGGCACCGCCGAGGCGTTGAGATGCCGGGCGAGTTCGCCGCAGGTGAGACCGTGGCGGACGGGGATCGGGGCGCGCCCGACGAAGCCGGCCCACGCCGGGTCGAGCAGCGGGCCCTCGCTGACGAGTCCGCCGAGGGGATTCGGCCGGTCGGCGACCACGAACCGTACGCCGGTACGGGCGGCCGAGACCATCAGGTCGAACATGGTCCACACGTAGGTGTAGAACCTGGCCCCGATGTCCTGGAGGTCGTGGACCAGGGCGTCGACGCCGCTGTCGATCAGCAGTTCGTCGAGGCGCTCGCGGCTGCACCGGTAGGTGTCGTGGACCGGCAGGCCGGTGGTGGGATCCGTCCGAGCGGCCTCGCTCGTGCCGGCCTGGCCGGTGCCGCGCAACCCGTGCTCGGGACCGAACAGGGCGACCAGCCGCGCACCCGCCTCGAGCAGCGCGGGCGCGGCCCAGCGCAGGTCGGGGAGGACCCCGGTGTGGTTGGTCACCAGCCCGAACCGGCCGGGCCCGGCAAGACCGGGCGACGCGTGCAGCCGCGCGATCCCGGTCGTCACCGTGACGCGGTCGTCCGTGCTCATCCCTTGGCCCCGTCTGCCGGTGACATTGAGAAGCAGTGCTCGGAAATGTACTTCTATGTCCCGGAATTTTGCAATGAAGCACACACGTTCGCGCCGGAGGATGCTGAAGTCGTGTCAGCGACTGCGTGGACCGTGCGATCAGGCCCGCTCATGTCTGCGTCCGAGACGGCGGGAGGGAGATCTCGCGGCACCGGAGTGCTTCGCAAGGTCGTGGCCGGACGCCTAGGCTCCACCCCACCTGATCAACCAACGGACCCGAGGAGATCTCGTGCATCCCTTCCGCACGGCCGTCGAGAACCGCGACGGCGCCGCCATCGAGGCGCTGCTCGCCGAGAACGTCGTCTTCACCAGCCCGGTCGCCTTCAAGCCGTACCCGGGCAAGGCGATCACCGCCGCGATCCTGCGCGGAGTCATGCGGGTCTTCGAGGACTTCACCTACGTCCGTGAGATAGCGAACCCCGACGGCCGCGACCATGCCTTCGTCTTCACC
Source organism: Streptomyces sp. NPDC036984 (assembly GCF_055607665.1). Classification (NCBI taxonomy): domain Bacteria; kingdom Bacillati; phylum Actinomycetota; class Actinomycetes; order Kitasatosporales; family Streptomycetaceae; genus Streptomyces; species Streptomyces sp. NPDC036984. Next base: position 83,053 of record NZ_JBVJRL010000023.1, on the reverse strand, counting down.
GCGACCGTCGACGGCAAGCGGATCCAGGGCTGCGACTTCCTCCACTTCGATGAGGAAGGCAAGATCGACGACTTCCAGGTCATGGTCCGTCCGCTGTCCGCCGCGCAGGCGCTCGCCGAGGCCATGGGGGCCCAGTTCGACCAGATAGCCCGCGAGGCGGCCGGGCGCTGACCGACGTCGACGCCGACCGGGGTGCGCCGGCTGATTGCCCCCGTCGAGGCCACGGGCACGGCCAGAAGCCCGGCCACCAGGGTGTCGGACGCTGTCGTCCGTCGACCCACTCGGTCAGCCCAGCTTCTTCAGCAGCTCGGCAGCCAGCGGGGCGGAGGAGGAGGGGTTCTGTCCGGTGACGAGGTTGCGGTCGACGACCACGTTCGGCGCCCACGGCTCGCCCACCTGGACGTCGACGCCCGCCTCCTCAAGGCGCGTCTGGAGCAGCCACTTGGCCTTCTCGGCCAGGCCGGCCTGGGTCTCCTCGGCGTTGGTGAACGCGGCCACCTCGTACCCGGCGAAGGCGTTGGAGCCGTCGCTCCGCTCGGCGGCGAGCAGCGCGGCCGGGCCGTGGCAGACGACACCGAGCGGCTTGCCGGAGGCGAGCGTGTCGATGAGGAGCCGGCCGGAGGTGGCGTCGACGGCGAGGTCCTCCATCGGGCCGTGGCCGCCGGGGTAGAAGACGGCGTCGTAGTCGTCGAGGCTGACGTCCTCCAGGCGGATCGGGTTCTTGATCTCGGTCATGGAGGCGAGAGCGGCGGCGATCCTGTCGGCGCCCTCCTGGCCGCCGTTGACCTCGGGGGCGAGGCTGCCCTGGTCGACGGTGGGGACGACGCCGCCGGGGGTGGCGACGACGATCTCGTGGCCCGCGGCCTTGAACGCCTCGTACGGGGCGACGGCCTCCTCGGCCCAGAATCCGGTCGGGTGCTTGGAGCCGTCGGCCAGCGTCCAGTGGTCGGCGCCGGTCATCACGAAAAGGATCTTCGACATGGAGTGCTTCTTTCGGTGAGAGCGTAAGTTGTCGCCTCACTGACGCTGTGCGCGCGGATCGTCAGCGCGGCGACGCTCTCGAACGTAGGGCGCGAAGCCATTTGTTTCCAATGAAGACTCCAATGCCTGCCATGGGAATTTCTATGGTGCGCTTAGAGTCTGCGTATGAGCGAGCGAAAGTCTCACGGCGGCTCTCCGGCTCCGTATCCGGCCGGCGCCTCCCAGCAACCCGATCTGAACCTGCTGCGCACATTCCTCGCCGTGTACCGGTCGGGCTCCTTCACCGGTGCCGCCCGGCTGCTGGGGCTCTCGCAGCCCACGGTGACCACGCAGATGCGCGCCCTGGAGCGGCAGACGGGACGGGAGCTGTTCCAGCGTCTGTCGCGCGGGGTCGCGCCCACAGCCGTCGCCGACGAGCTCGCGGCGCGGGTCGCCCCGGGCCTCGACATGCTCGCCGCGGCGACCGGCGCGGACGCGGCGGCGGGCCGCACGGCCGAGCCGGTGCACCTGGCGGGCCCGGCCGAGTTCCTCTGCGTCAGCGCACTGCCGACGCTGGCGCCCCTCGTGGCCGACGGAGTGCGCCTGCGCGTGGCCACGGGGCTGACCGACGCGCTGCTCGACGAACTGCGGGCCGGGCGCCACGACCTGGTGATCGCCACCACCCGCCCCCGGGGCCGTGCGCTGCCCGCGGTCCCCTTGGAGGACGAGGAGTTCGTCCTCGTGGCGGCACCCGCGTGGGCCGAGCGGCTGAAGGAGCCGCTCGCCGTCCAGGGCCCCTCGGCCCTGCACCAGGTTCCGCTGGTGACGTACGCGGAGGATCTGCCCATCGCCCGCCGCTACTGGCGCCACGTGTTCGGCCGCCGGCTCTCCTGCCCCGCCGCCCTCACGGTGCCGGACCTGCGCGGTGTGAAGTCCGCGGTCGTGGCCGGTGCGGGCTTCACGGTGCTGCCCCGCTACCTGTGCGCCGACGAACTGGCCACCGGCGCCCTCGTCCTCCTGCACGAACCCGGCGACCCTCCGATCAACACGGCGTACCTGGTCCAGCGGCCGGGCGTCCCCGACAACCCGGACGTCATCCGCGTCCGCGACCACCTGGCGCAGGCCGCCCGCGGCCGGTCGTGACCTCCCGCACCCGGGGCAAGCGGCCCTCCGCCCCCCGCGTATGAACCTCCGTGCATTGATGGCGAGTTCGACACCTGTAGCCGAACGGGCGACTGCCCCGGCATCGGGAAGTGGCGTATGACTGGGTGGATTTCCGCAACTCGCCATCTCGGAGGACCTGGTGACCGATCGTACGGAGCCGATGGAATCGATGGAGCAGCTCGCCGTGGTCTGGCACGCCATGGTGCTCGACCGTGACCCGGATGCCGATGTGCGGGACCTCCCGGGTATCGCCGTCCGCTGGGCCGACTGCCGGTTCCCGTTCTGGAACTGCATCACCTTGACCGAGGTCGACGTGGACAGCGCGCTCCTCGGGCAACGGCTGCGCCAGGCCGCGGGCATCATGCGCTCGAAGAAGCACCCCGGATTCCTGTGGCTCTTCGAGGACCTCCTCGGCGCCGAGGCGCGTGCACAGGTGCGGGAAACGGCCGAGAAGGCGGGCCTCGCGTACGCCTTCCCCGGCACCGGCATGGCCGGAGACCTGCTGCCCATCCCCGAGCCGTCCCACCCGGAGCTGACCTTCGTACGCGTCACCACAGACGAGCAGCTGCAAGCGTACGCGGACCTGAACTCACGCGCCTACGGCTTCGCGCTGGAGGCCGGCCGGGACGGGCTCCTCGGGTCGGCGCTGTGGAAGAACCAGGTGCACGCCTACCTCGGCCTGCGGGACGGTGTCCCGGTGACGTGCGCCGCGACCGTGGAAGCGGAAGGCCGGCTGTTCGTCGTGCTCGTCGCCACCGACCCGGAATGCGAGCGCCGAGGCTATGGAGAGGCCGTGACCCGCAAGGCCCTGTACGAGGGCGCCCGGGCCACCGGCCTGACCCGCGCCACCCTGCACGCGACGGTGGCGGGGGCGCCGGTGTATCCCCGCATCGGATTCAGGCCGAACTCGCCGATCCACTTCTACGCCCTGCAGGACTGACCTCCGGTCGGCCCGACCCGGGAACAAGGGTTGCCCGGGCGCTCCGGGCAGGGCGCCGGGCAAGGGGTTGCTACGGACCAGGCTGGGCGGGTAGGGACGACGAGTGACCCTCCGGAACTCCGAGAGGCTCGTATCCGGCTGCGACGAGCTGCGCGCACGTGGCCACCGTCTCCGCTCGTGCCATCTGGCCGTCGGCGCCCTGGGCGAGGACGCGCAGCAGGCCGCCGGCGCCCGGACGCCGCAGGGCGACGCCGATGTCCCGGGCCAGGCAGACCCGCGCCCGCGCGATCCGCTCACGGGTGTCGGGGGGAATCAGATCGGGCGGATCCAATCCGCGGACCAGAAGGGCGGCCGCTTGCGTGAACCGGTCGTGCAAATCTTCCTGGCACCCCGATCAGATCGGCGACCACCCTCGCGGACAAGGGCCGGGCGACATCCGCGACGACGTCCGCCGTACCCGACCGTGCCGCCTCCTCGACCAGACCGGCCGCCAACCCGCCGATCTTCCGGCGCAGGGACAGCACCTCACGTGCCGTGAAAGCACGCCGCACGCGTTCGCGTTGGCGGGTGTGGCCGGGCGGATCGGTCAACAGGAACGTGCGGGCGGGTACCCCGTAGCCGGTCTGCTCCTGTGCCGTCTGGGCGCCATGACCGTAGCGCGGATCGCGCAGAACGGCCTGGGCCTCGAAGTAGCCGAGAACGACCACATCGCCCGACGGGGTGCGGTGGAGCGGACCGCTCGTACGGCGCACCTGCTCGTAGAAACGGTACGGGTCGTGGATGAACTCCTCGGTGCCGACATCGAAGGGGAACTGCCTCATCAGACAGTCGATGAACGTATCGGATGCTTCCATACAGATCTCGCCCGTCATTCCGCTGTTTACCGAAGACGCCGGGAGAACCCCATTGCCGCGGCATCCCGCACACCCTCTGATAAATAGTGCACATGACGGGTGAACGCGGAACGGATATCGACGCCCTTCACGCGGCTGCGGCACAAACACGGAGACGCTGGGCGAGCGCCGGCGCCGTCTGCTCGGGGCTGTTTCTGCTGGGCATGGATCTCACGGTGCTCAACGTCGCCGTCCCCGATCTCCAGACCGCCCTCGGCTCGTCCGCGGGGCAGACGCAGTGGATCGTCGACGCCTACGCACTGGTGCTGGGCGGCCTCGTACTGACGGCGGGCGGCGTCACCGACCGGATCGGCCGCAGACACGCGTTCCTGGCCGGCTTGGCCGTCTGCGGGTTCGCCTCCTGGGCCGGTGCGGTGGCCGCCGTACCGTGGCAGCTGATCGCCGCGCGCGGTGCCATGGGCGCGGGCGCGTCGCTGATCATGCCTGCGACGCTGTCGCTGCTCACCAGCCTGTTCCCGGAGCCGGTCCTGCGGCGTCGGGCCATCTCCCTGTGGGCGGCGGGGGGCGGGGTGGGCGGTGCCCTGGGGCCGCTGATCGGCGGCTGGCTGGTCAGCCATCACTCCTGGCGGGCGGTGTTCTGGCTGAACGTCCCCTTCGCCGCGGTGGTCATCGCGCTGACGCTGCTCGTGGTCCCCTCGCCGCCGCCCGCCCGCACCGAGCGCGTCGACCTGCCCGGGACCGTCCTGTCCGCGACCGGGCTGCTGACCGCCTTCGGCGTGCGGCTACGACGGGCTCCGGCACCCATACTGCCCCGCCATGTGATGCGCCGTGCCGTCACGGTCCCGGCGGCGGTTTTGGCCATGATGTCGTTCGGGATGTTCGGCGCCCTCTTCGTCATCTCCCTCTATCTGCAAGGCGTGTTGGGCTGTACTCCGTGGCAGGCCGGCCTGCGCACGCTGCCCCTGCCCGCCGCCCTCGTCGCCGGTGCGGCGCTGGCCGCGGTGCTCACCACGCGGCTGACCCACCGGTCCGTCATGGTGAGCGGCCTCGCCGTGGTCGCGGCCGCCTTCGTGCTGCTGTCCGGCACCACGGCACAGTCCGGATACCCGCACCTGGCCCTGGTGCAGATCATCGCCGGTGCGGGAGCGGGGCTGACGGCCGCGGCCGGCACCGCCGCGGTGATGGAGAGCGTCGGCGAGTGGGCGGGCCTGCCGCGGGTGCGCTTTGCTGGCTGCCTCCCGACCGGAAAATCCCTGCATCCCAAAGAGTGAATTCTTGGCTGACCAGCTGTTCGTCGACACCGTCATTCGGCTCATCGTCCGCCATTTCGAAATGGATCCCGGGCAGTTGAGCGCCGACAGCAATCTGCAGCACCTGGGTCTCGACTCGATCGCCCTGGCGGAACTGCTCGTCGTGGTCGAGGAGGAGACCGGCATCGACGTTCCCCTCACGGACGAGACGATGCCGGCGGGTCCCGGCGTCACGGTGGCGGCGGTGGCCGACTACGTCGCCCGGTTCGCCGACGAGTCCACCCGCGCCGCCCTGCACGCCCTGGCCGCCGCGCCGGCGGACGTGGACGCATGAGGGGGTACCAGACCGTCGTCACGGGCATCGGTCTGGTCACCCCGGGAGGTGTCGCCGACGCGACCTGGCAGCGGCTGTGCGCGGGGACACCCACGGCGGCCACGGATCCGCGGCTCGCCGGTCTGCCCGTGGACTTCAGCTGCCGGGTGCCGGACGAGGAACTCGCCGCATCCCTGGGCCGCGGGCTGCGCTGGCGCACGGACCGTTTCATCCACCTGGCCCTGACGGCCGCCCGCGAGGCGACCCGGGACGCGGGTCTTCAGCCGGGGGAGTGGGACGGCGAGCGAGTCGGCGTGGTCATCGGAGTGGGCAGCAACAGCCGCGAGACCGACGTGCACGTCGCGCAGTGCCTGGAGGCGGGCACGTACCAGAAGATCTCGCCGACCACGGTCCCCCGGGCCCTGCCCAACATGGCCGCCGGTGAGGTCGCCGCCGACCTGAGTGCCCGTGGACCGTGCCTCGGCGTCAGCACCGCCTGCGCGTCCGGCGCGACCGCCATCGGCATCGGCCGGCAGCTCCTGGAAGGCGGACTGTGCGACATCGTGCTGGTCGGCGGGGCGGAGAGTGCCTGCGGGCCGCTGTCCAGCATGGGTTTCTGGCGGCTCGGCGCCCTGTCCACCCGCTGCCGCGACCCGCTGGGCGCCTCGCGGCCCTTCGACACGGAACGCGACGGGTTCGTCCTGGCAGAGGGCGCCGGTGTCCTCGTTCTGGAGCGCGCGGACCACGCCCGCGCTCGCGGCGTCCGGGGGAAAGCGGTCCTGTCCGGATTCGGTGCCACCAGCGACGCCCATCACCCCACCACCCCGCACCCCGAAGGGGAGGGCGCCGAACTGGCCGTACGACAGGCCCTGGCCCAGGCGGAGCTGACGCCCGGCGACATCCACCACGTCAACGCCCATGCCACCTCCACGCCGCTGAACGACCGCACGGAATCCGCCGTGCTGCACCGGGTCTTCCGCCGGCCGCCCCCGGTCACCGCGACCAAGAGCATCCTGGGGCACTCCCTCGGGGCAGCCGGTGCCGTCGAAGCAGCCGTGTGTGTCCTGTCGCTCCACCACCAGACCATCCACCCGACCGCCAACCTCGACACACCGGAACCCGGCATCGACCTCGACGTCGTCACCAAGGCCCCGCGCGCCTGCCGGATCGACACCGTCCTCAGCACATCGTTCGGCTTCGGCGGACAGAACGCCGCGCTCGTCTTCCAAACCGCCTGACCACGCACGACCGGCCGCCGCAAAGGCCGCTCGCGAGCAGCCCGGTACGGCTGCTCCCTCGGGGAGTTCCAGTTCCACGGCCGCGGTCGGCCCGCCCTCCGAGCCGACCGGCACTTGACCACGGCCGGCTGTGTCCGCCATCGGAGTGATCAGGGTGGGCTGCCCGGAACGGGCCGTGCTCTGCCGGTGCTTGCCCGCCCCGTCGGCAGACTCGGGCCGGTGGCAGCGAAATTGACCGACGGGTCCCCGCGCCGGCGCTCCGGTGGCGTGCGAGCGTTGTCGTGGCGGAGAGGCGGTTCGGAACGTGGCACCCGGAGCAGTGGCGCGAGAGCCGTTGGCGCGTGCGGCGCGGGCCGCGCTGGGCGGCGGGCGGCGGCTGGAGGCGGTCGAGCGGGTCGCGGGCGGCAGCAAGAACCTGGAACACCTGCTCGCGCGCGACCCGGGTGCGGCCGCCCCGCGGGGGTCGTCCTGGACCGCGCGCTGCGGGACCTCGCCGAGGCGGCCTCCCGCGATCCGCGCATCGCGCTAGCCCCGCGGCCGGCCGGCGATCCGCGAGCGGACCGAAAGCCCACCGCCGCTTCCGTTACGCTGAGCGGCGTGGCGCATTTTCTGCTGGTCGCAGGCGCCTGGCTCGGAGCGTGGGCCTGGGACGACGTCGTGCCGGACCTGCGCGCCTCCGGCCACGGTGTGCAGCCGTTGACCCTGTCCGGGCTCGCCGAGAAGCGAGGGGTGCCGGCACGGCCGTACACCCATGTCGAGGACATCGTCAGCGAGGTGTCACGTCTCGGTCTTCGGGACGTCGTTCTCGTCGCACACAGTTACGCCGGTTCTCCGGCCGCTCGGGCCGCCGGGAGGATCGGCGGCCGGCTGGCCCGCCTTGTTCTCGTCGACGCTCCCGTTCCCGTCGACGGGGAGCCGTGCCTCGCCAGGTGGCCGGACCGCCAGGCGGTCGAAGCGGCGATCGCCCGGAACGGCGGTTTCTGGCCACCGCCCGATCGGCGCTTCTACGCGGGCCAGGACCTGACCGATGAGCGGATCACCCGCATCATGGACGGCTCGACCCCCCATCCGGGTGACACGCTGACCGAGCCGGCGCGGTTGACCCGCCCTCTCTCGGAGATCCCGACGACCTACGTCAGATGCCTGCTCAACGGCGCCGCACTCAGCCCCGACGTGGCCGCACTGCTCAGCTGCGAGCAGTGGCGGCTGGTCGAGATGGAGACCGGTCACTGGCCGATGTTCTCCAGGCCGCACGACCTGGCGGAGCTCCTCGTCCGCGAAGCGGCCGGAGCCGTTCGCCGTGCCGCGAGCGCCGACGACTGAGCGAGCCCTCGGCGCGCGCACCCACGGAGAAACGGCAAACTGGTGCAGAGGGGCTGAAAACGTTCGCGTGGCGGGCGGCCACCTCTCCACACCCGAGTCGTGGGAGCACTGCTGGTGAACGTCGAGAGGAAACGGTCATGAACAGCGCAGGCAGCGTGACCGTGGGCGTACTGGGCTCCTACGGGGGCCGCAACGTGGGTGACGAGGCGATCCTCACCGCCCTGCTGGAGCGGGTCCGGGCCGGCCGGCCGGAGGCGCGCTTCGTGGTCTTCTCGCGCACTCCCGACCACACCCGTGCCGTCCATCCGGACGTCGAGGTCGTCGGGTGGGAGGGTGTGTGCCGGGACGGTATATCAGGGCATCTGAGCCGGCTGAACGTGCTCGTGGTCGGGGGCGGCGGAATCCTCTACGACACCGAGGCGCGTCGGTATCTGCGGATGGCCCGCACCGCCCAGGAACTCGGCGTACCCGTCTTCGCCTACGCCCTGGGAGCCGGTCCGCTCAGCGACGAAACCGACTGCGCCTGGGTCCGCACGGTGCTCTCCGACGCGGTCGAGGTCACGGTCCGTGACGAGGAGTCGAAGCTCGTGCTCGAAGAGGCCGGGCTGACCCGCTCGGTGACGGTCACCGCCGACCCGGCGCTGCTGCTGGAACCCGGCGATCGCGGTCGGGCGCTGCTGCGCGAGGAGGCCGTGCCCCGGGGAGTACGCCTCGTGGGCATGAGCGTGCGGGAGCCCGGCCGCGCCGCCGAGCACCTCGACGAAGAGGGATACCACCAGCTCCTGGCCAGCGTGGGGGACTTCCTCGTCCACCGCCTGGACGCCCATGTCGTCTTCGTCTCGATGGAACGCGGCGACATCCGGCACGCGCACGCCGTGGTCTCCCGCATGGCCACAGCGGACCGCTGCACGGTGCTGCACGGCGATCACGGGCCGCAGCAGGTCCTCGACATCGTCACGCAGCTGGACCTGGCCGTCGGCATGCGGCTGCACTTTCTGATCTTCGCCGCGCTCGCCGGCATTCCCCTGCTGCCCCTGCCCTACGCGGGCAAGGTCTTCGACTTCGCCCAGCAGGTCGGCGCGCCCGCCCTGCGCGGTGTGATCAGGGAGACGACGGGGCTGCTGCTGGCGGAAGTGGACCGTCTTTGGGACGAGCGACCCGCCCGCACGGCCGACATGGCCGCTCGCACGGCGGTGCTGCGGTTGCGGGCGGCCCAGACCGCCGACCGACTCCTGGCCTATCTGGAGGGAGCCGCTCCGCGAGACGTCCAGGACAGCACCCCGGTTCCCGCCTCCACTGCGGGCTGACGCCGACCGCCACCCGTATTCGAGGGAGTGACCGTGTCCTACCTGATGCCACCCCGCGTCCCCAGGACGGTGGAGCTTCCGCCACGTCAAGCCCTGCACGCGGGGTCCACCCAGGTGCTGGTGATCGGCGGCGGCCCGGCCGGCATCGGCGCGGCCCTCGGCGCCTCCAACGCGGGCGCCGAGGTGGTCCTGGTCGAGCGCTACGGGTTCCTGGGCGGCAACGCCACCGCGGCGCTGGTGATGCCGCTGATGAGTTTCCACAACGAGATGAAGCAAGCCGTGGCAGGGGACACCGGGCGCCTGCTGCCGCCCGACCACGGCGAGGGCGAGCCGGTCGTCGGCGGTGTGCTGTGGGTGCTGCTCGACCAGCTCGTCCGAGCCGGTGCGGCGATCCGGCCCTCACTCGAAACGGGCTACACGGTGCCCTTCGACCCGGAGCTCTTCAAACTGGTGGTGTACGAGCTGCTGGAGACCCACGAGGTCCGTACGCTGCTCCATGCCTTCGCCTCCGACGTCTTCACTCTGCCCGATCGCGCACGTGCGGTGTTCGAGACCAAGTCGGGGCCGCTCGTCATGGACGCGGACGTGATCGTCGACTGCACCGGGGACGGCGACATCGCCGCCGCGGCCGGAGCGGAGTACGAGATCGGCCGACCGGAGGACGGCTGGACCCAGCCCATGTCGCTGATGTTCCGCATGGTCCGCTTCGACCAGGAGGACTTCACCGCCTACACCCGCGCCAACCCGGACCAGTGGAGGGGCGTGCACGGGCTGTGGGACCTGGTCCGCGCCGCCACGGACGCCGGGGAACTGGACCTCCCGCGCGAGGACGTGCTCTTCTTCGCCACCCCCCACACCGGTGAGGTGGCGGTCAACTCCACCCGCATCACCGAAGTGCTCGGCACGAGCGTGTGGGACCTCACCCGCGCGGAGTTCACGGCTCACCGCCAGATGGCGCAGATCGCCCGCTTCCTCCGCGACCGCGTGCCGGGCTTCGCCGACTCCTACGTCGTCCAGAGCGGCGTCCAGGTCGGCGTGCGGGAGACGCGGCGGATCACGGGCGAATACCAGCTGACGGGCGAAGACGTGCTCACGGCCCGCAAGTTCGACGACGCCGTCGCCCGCGGCGCCTACCCGGTGGACATCCACAACCCGAGCGGTCGCGGCACCATGCTCAAGCGGCTGCCGCGCGGCGAGTCCTATGACATCCCCCTGCGCTGTCTCTTCCCCCTCGGCCTGGACCGGATCCTGGTCGCGGGCCGCTGTATCTCCGGCGACCACGTGGCCCACTCCTCGTACCGCGTCATGCCGATCTCGATGGCCACCGGACAGGCGGCGGGCGTCTGCGCGGCCCTCGCCGCGACCCGGGGCCGGCGGCCCCGGGACATCCCGGTGGGTGCGGTCCAGCGCGAACTCCGCGCACAGGGCGCAAGCCTGCCCTGACCCTTCCGCGATGCCGTCGGCGAGTGCCGGATCCTCCCGGCCGCTCCGGTGTCAGTGCCGACCGTTACTGTTCGACCACGTGCGCGAGCGGGGAGGTGCCGTCATGGCTGAGGAACCGATCGATCTGATCCGCCTGGAGGGCGATCGCAACAGCGTCATCCTCCGGATCAACGGGAAGGAGGCACACAGCGGTCCCGACGGGACCGACGTCCTGGTGGGAGAGTTCCAGGTCGACACCCCCTTCGTACGAGGCAGCCTCCAGACCTGGCTGTTCCCGGATGATCTGCGGCAGTGGCAGCAGGCCCTGGACCTGCTCGATGCCGGACGCGACGTCGCCTGGCGTGAGGGCACCCGCGCCCCCTGGCTGTTCATCGAACGCGACGAGGACGGTGACCGGTGCCGGGTCACTCTCAGGGACCACGCGATGTCCCTCACGGCCGTGACCGTGACCGTCCCGCTGACCGACGCCTGGTTCGACGACGCCTACCACCGCCTCGACCGGATCTGGGAGACCTGGCGTCCGCGCGGAGACTGAGGCGGGATGACGCAGCACCTGAGGTTCCGCCGGGAGCTGGTGCCGACCGGGGCGCGCTGTCCGTTGCGTTCTGTCGCCGGCCGAGGTCGGGTGACGAGCCGGTGGGAGACCGGAGCCTGGTCAGTCGGCATGCCGCTGGTCCATGCTGGCCTCTGCCCGCCCCGGCCTGTTCGCAGGAGTCCTCCATGCCCAAGCCCCGCTTCGCCGTCCTCGGCGCCGGCAGTATCGGCTGTCATCTCGGCGGCCGTCTCGCCGCCGCCGGGCACGACGTGGCGTTCATCGGCCGGCCCGCCGGCATGGATGTGCTGCGCGAGCGGGGACTCACCCTCAGTACCTCCGTCCGGCCGCCCGTCCACCTCACGCCGGACCGGCTGACGCTGGCCACCGGCCCCGAGGCCGCGGCCGGCGCCGACTATGTGCTGGTCACGGTGAAGACCTCCGGCACCGAGGCCGCCGCCAAGGACCTCGCCGCCCATCTCGCCCCCGACGCCGTCGTGGTCAGCTTCCAGAACGGCCTGCACAACCCCGCCACCCTCCGTGCCGCGCTGCCCGGCCACACCGTGCTGGCCGGGATGGTGCCGTACAACGTGGTGCAGTCCGAGCCGGGCACCGTGCACCAGGGCATGCCGGGCAGACTCATGACCGAGCCCGACGACAGGCTCTTCGCCGCCTTCCGGGAGGCGGGTCTGGCCATCGAGACCCGCACCGACATGTCCGAGGTGCAGCACGCCAAGCTGCTGATGAATCTCAACAATGCGATCAACGCCCTCTCCGGGCTGCCGCTGCGCGACCAGCTCGGCCGGCGGGCGTACCGCCGCTGCCTCGCCCTGTGCCAACGTGAGGCCCTTGCCGCCTACCGCGCCGCCGGGGTCACTCCCGCCCGCCTCGGCCCCACCGCGCCCGGTGTCACCCCGTATGTGCTGGGACTGCCCGACGCCCTCTTCCGCCGGGTGGCGGCCGCCTCCCTCCGGATCGACGCCCACGCGCGGTCCTCCATGTGGGAGGACCTCCAGCGCGGCCGGCCCACGGAGATCGATTCCCTGCAAGGGGAGATCGTCGCCCTCGCCACCGCCCACGGACAGCACGCACCCGTGAACGCCCGTCTCGTGGCCCTGGTGCACGAGGCGGAGTCCACACCGCGCACGTGGACCGGACCGGAGCTGTACGCCGAGCTGCGCGCGGCGCGCTGACGGACCTGGCGGCTCATGCTCTGCCTTCGCCACCTGAGACAGAACAGCGCGGCCGTCTGTGACATGAAGGGAGCTGTGCCCGCCGAAGCGTGGCGGCGGTGCCACCTCGGCCGGGTCGTCGCGGCGGCACGGCGCAGGACGCCAAGCGCCCGCCTCGCGGTCACGCCAGGCGGGTGCTGCCCGGGTTCGGGGTGCCGTGCTGTCCTACGACCCCACGGTCTTCATCTTGTGGGTGAAGACCCAGGTGGCGATGTTCTCACCGAGGGTCAGGCCGTCGCCGGCGTCCCACGGGTAGTGCACGCCGAGCCATACTCTGCTGTCGGCGGCCTCGCGTGCGGCCTGGCTGAAGCTGGTGAACGTACGCGTCTTCACCGGTGACTTCGGCTCATCGGTCGAGGCCGTGAAGGTGACGTTGTCGCTCTTGAAGTACTGCCGCATGATCCCCGCCCACGCGGCGGTGAACGCGGAGTGACCGGATGCCCAGGCCGGGAAGCACGGCGTGGTGCCGGACAGCGGCTTCCACGTGGTGTCCCCGAGGCCCTCGCGGATCGCCGAGACAGGACGCCAGAGGTCGATCGGCGTCTGGTACTTGACGTCCCACTCCGCGATGGCCGCGTCCGCCATGGCGACCGAGACCAGAGCGAAGAGCCGGGCGTTCTGATACGTCGTCAGTCCGCGGTCCCTCGACACCCGGGCGGTGATGTCGAGCAGCTGCCCCGGCGGCTTGTAGGTGCCGTTGGCGTCATTGGCCCAGAACCAGGCCGCCGCGGTCTGGTCGGTCGTACGGGCCGTGGAACCGGCGGCGCCGAGGGTGCGTACCCGCTGCACCTGCTCGGCGTAGGCCGGGCTGGCGAGCAGGCTCTCGTACGAGGCGAACTGCCCCGGCGTCGACGGCCGGAACTGGGATCCGGAGGTGAGCGCCCACGGTTTGACCTTGCCCCACTCGGGGATGGCGGCCTGGTTCCCCTGGCCGCAGCCCGGGTCCGGCAGGTCGGGATAGCTGGTGGGCAGCCAGGCACCGGGCTTGCCGTCCGGGGTGTAGACGGCCTGGCTCTCCGAGCCGTCGGCGGTGCGGAAGTTCCCCATGTTGGTGACGACCGTGTTGACCACGGTGGCGTCGAGGAGGTCGAAGTCCGTGGGGCTGGTGCCGAACCGCTCCTCGAACTTGTTGTCCAGGTAGGTCGTCTGGTCGGGGAACAGCTTGAGCAGGATGTTGTAGGCGGTGCGGCCGATCACCCGCTCCTCCTCGCCCGGACCCTCCATCCATGCCGCGTAGTCGACCGCCTGGAGGTAGGGGTCGGAGGTCATGGTGTGCCAGCGGAGCCGGTAGGAGCTCTCGGCGTCGTAGATCGCCGCGTTCATCTCGGCGGCGGCCCGCGAGACCGGGCCCGGGGCGCCCCCGGCGGTCCTGATCGCGTCGAGCAGTACGTTGTTCCAGTACAGGACCGGGTCGCCGGTGTAGTTCGGGGCCGCGGAGGCCGGCTGGGGCGTGAGGGCGAGCGCGCCCGCGGCCGTGGCGAACACGGTCGCGAGGGTGACCGCCGTGCTGCGCACGCGGCCGCGTCTTCTTCTCGTCCTACGGAACATGCGGGACATCGATGTGCGGGACATGCAGGACAGATCCTCTCTGCCGATGCGTCGATCGCTCAGGTCGCAACCTAGGCGCGGCCGGGTGCCGGACACATCGGGCAGGCGTAGGACACCGCCGTCAACCCTGGGGCGCAGAGCGGGCCGGTGTAAACCCTGGCGGTATCTCACCGGGCCGGACGGCGAGTTCGTCGACCACGGCCTGGAGGCGGCCCCCGTGGCGTTCGGCGACACGCCGTTGTCGCGCGGAGCCGGTCCCATGCCGCTGGACTTCGCTCAGCCAGTCGCCGACGCAGCGGTCGTCGCCGTAGCGGCTGAGGTGCGGCTCGACGCGTTTCCACAGCTCCTCGACCAGCCGGCCGACGGCCGTGGGCGCGCAGTCGCGGGTGTGGGTGGCGGGCAGGGTGCCGGCCGTGCCATGCCGGGCGGCCTGCCAGCAGGCGGCCCTCAGCAGCGGGTCGGGGACCTCGGGCGCGCGTTCACCGGCGCGTACCGCGTCCACGGCGCAGCCGACGAGGGCGCGGACCACAAGCGCGTAGGCGGTGGCGACCGCGGGCTCGGGCAGCACGTCGGCGACGCGTACCTCGATGGTGGGCAGGTGGGGCGAGGGCCGGACGTGCCAGTAGATCATGCCCGGATCCATCGCCGCGCCGGTCGCCACGAGCTGGTCGACGAGCTGTTCGTAGTGGGCCGCGCCGTGCAGGTAGGGCGGAGGGCCGGCCGACGGCCACCGGCCCCAGACCATGGCGCGCCAGCTGGCGTATCCGGTGTCCTGGCCCTCGCTGAACGGGGAGTTGCCGGTGATGGCCAGCAGCAAGGGCATCCAGCCACGTAAATGGTTGATCGCCCGTACGGCCTCTTCGCGATCGGCCACCCCGACATGCACGTGGCAGGAGTTGACCCCCTGGTTGCGGATCAGGGGCCCGAAGCGGCGTGCGAAGGCGCGGTAGCGCTCCTTCTCCACGACCGGCGGCGGGCCGGTGCGGCCGAGGATCGCCGTGCCACTGGGCACCAGCAGACAGTCGTACTCGGCCGCGGCTGTGGCCGCGCCGCTGCGGAGCCGGACGATTTCCGCCTCCAGGCCGGCTGCGGTACGGCACACCGCGCTGACGGTCTCCAGCTGGGACTGCGAGACCTCCGGTGTGGCATGCGACGCGCCGAGGTGACCGCGGGCGGCGGACACCACGGCGACGGCCCGGTACGCGGCCGCCCTGCTGTGCCCATCGGCCAGCAGGAACTCCTCCTCCACGCCGACCGTCGGCGGTGCGGTCAGGTCCGCCGGGGCCAGGGGCGCACCGGCGGAGGCAGGGGTCACGGCGTCAAACGGCTCTGGCACGTCCAGCCCTTTCGGAAGACAAGGGGCACCGACAACGACAACCACAAGGCGCGGGCGCTGCACCGCTCGCGCTCACTACCGACGCGCTCGGGGACATGGGCCACTCCCTGACGAAGGGGGTGGGGTCATGCTCGTCGGCGTGCGTGGCCGCTGCAAGCGATTGCCCAGTCACCATCCGGGCCGCTCCGACCACCCCTGACCCGTCGGGCGGTCCCGGACAGCGCCGCCCCCGGTGCGAGCAGCCGCAGGTCCGGCAGTCGGGCGCGGTGGAGGCGCGGGGTGTGGCGGGCCCATGGTGCTCCAGGGCACACCCGCCTGGCATGGCCGAGAAGCCGTGCCCCCAGGTGCCGCCCGGCGGGGCTCCCACCCTCCGCGGGGTCTCCGGTCCTGCCGACCCGTCACGCCGGCACCGCTGCGCACAAGGCCGCGCCGACCCCGTGTCACAGCGAGGTGACCGGTGGTCGGCGCGGCGTCGGCGGTCCTCCGCCTCAGCAGGCGGGGCGTTCGCTCCGTGCCGGGTCCAGGGCGTTGAGGACCAGGCGGGTGGCGACCGGGTCGTAGCTGATGTCTATGTGGTCGCCGGCGTTCGTGAGGCAGTACGTCTGCACGGTCTGATCGGTGACGTTGGCCGCCGGCACGAGGTAGGACGATGCGAAGGGCGTGACCACCTGGTCGTGGACCGTGGCGATGACGGTGTAGTCGACCTCCGGGGCGGTGCGTTCACCTGAGTTGAGGTCCCCGAGGAAATCGGAGCCGACGATCTGCTGGTCGCAGGAGGCGCAGGAGACGCCGAGCAGTACGTCGGCTCCCGGTATCGCGCGCGGCATGAGGCCCATTCCCTGCAAGGTGGTGCCGTGGTAGGGCGGGGTGAGCGCCACGAGCTCGGACTGCTCGGGCCCCTGCGGATCGGTGAGGGTCCGAGCCGTGCCGGCGCTCTGCTCGTCCGTGGCCGCGGCGGTCAACGACGCGCGGGTGGTCGCCGGGTCCTGCGCGGCGGCGGCATGCCCGCCGGTCAGGGAGGCCAGACCCAGGCCGAGGGTCACCGCGAGGCCCGTGGCGCTCGCGACCGGTCCGCGCCGGCGCCGCGCGTGCCGGCGGTCGTACGGAGGCAGGAACGAGGTCCCGGCCTACCGCCGGCCGCTGGACTCCGCGCTCGGCCGGGACCTGGCCGGATCCGTACGCCGGGCGATCGGACAGTTCGTGGAGCTGACCGAGGAACCGCACAGCCGGCAGGAGCACCATGTCCATCACTTCCGCACGCTGGGCCGGCTGGAGTTCCGCAACGGCCGCACCACCGACGCGCTCCAGGCCGCCTTCCGGGTCGGCGCGCGCGTCGGCGCCCGGCTCTACGCCGAGACCGCGCAGTCCGCGTCACTGCCGCTCGAGGTGGTGATGCCGCTGCACGAGGCGGTGCTGACCCATATCAACGTCCTGTCGAACGAGTCGGTCAAGGGCTACACCGCCGCCCAGGCGGCGGCCGAGGGCGGGCTCCAGCGCAGTCGGCGGACGCTGGCCGCATGCCTGCTGGACCAGCAGCGCGCGGCGCACGGGGACATGGTGGAGCGCCTCGCCAGGCAGGCGGAGTGGCCCTTGCCGGAGGCGGTCGCGTGCCTGCTGGTGCGCCAGGGCGCCGGCGGCGGGCGGTTGTCCGGGCCGGCGCAGGAGCGCGGCCCGGTGGTCCTCGCGCTGACGCACGGTGCCGACCTGGTCCTGATCGTCCCGGACCCGGACCGCGAGGGCACGGCGGAGCGGCTGCGGACGGCCGTACGAGGGCGGACGGCGGCGCTCGGACCCGCGGTGCCCCCACGGGACGCGTGGGTGTCCCTGCACTGCGCCCGCCTGATGCTGGCCGCCCATGCCTCCACCGCGCACAGCGGCACGTCCACCGGTGCCGGCGCGGGCACGTTCGTCAGCGCGGGCGACGGGCTGGCGGAAGCACACCTGCGGCACGGGATCCACATCGGGCGGCTGCTCGGCGACCGGGTCCTGGGCCTCCTGTGGGACCTCCCGCCGGGACGGGCCGCACGGCTGGCGGAGACCCTCGACGCTCTGCTGATGTCCTGGAGCCGTACCGCCCCGGAGGTCGCACGGGTGCTGGACATCCACCCCCGGACGGCACGGAAGCGGCTGCGGCGGCTGGAGGAACTCTTCGGCGACCGACTCAGCGACCCCGCCTTCCGGTTCGAGGCACTGCTTGCCCTGCGCACCCGGGCGTTGACGCCGAGAGGGAGTGCGCGGACGGTGGCCGAGGCGTGAACGGAGGCCGCCCCGAGCCGGAGCCCGGGGTGGCCTTGCCGGTCGCCTCGTCCGCAGGTCGACTCGCCGCTGTCAGAGGGCGGCGGCGACCCGCGGCGTTCTCATGCCTCGGTGGCCCTCCGGCCGCGTCGCTCGGCGCCCAGGCGGGCGAAGTGGTCGATGAGTTCCGGTGCGTCCACGGCGGCGGGGTTGACGACCTGCTCGGCGGGCGCGCCCTGGAGCAGGCGCTTGACGGGGACCTCCAGCTTCTTGCCGGTGCGGGTGTGCGGGATGGCCGGTACGTCGAGGATCTCGTCGGGGACGTGGCGGGGCGAGGCGCCGGTGCGTATCGCTTCCTTGATCTTGTCGCGCAGCGCGTCGTCCAGGGTCACCCCGGGGGCCGGGACCACGAACAGCGGCATCCAGTAACCGCCGTTGGGTTCCTCCGCCCCGATGACGAGGGCTTCCGTGATCTCGGGGAGGCGTTCGACCACGTCGTGGATGTCGGCGCTGCCCAGGCGCACACCGTTGCGGTTCAGCGTGCTGTCGGACCGGCCGTGGACGATCACCGAGCCGTGAGCGGTGACCGTGATCCAGTCTCCGTGCCGCCAGACCCCGGGGTAGGAGGAGAAGTAGGCGTCGCGGTAACGGGTGCCGTCGGGGTCGTTCCAGAAGTACAGCGGCATCGACGGCATGGGCCGGGTGACGACCAGCTCGCCGACCTGATCGGTGACCGGGAGGCCCCCGGTGTCGTACGCGGCCAGCGCCACGCCCAGGTGGGGGGCGGACAGCTCCCCGGCCCACACGGGCGTGTTGGGCGCGCTGCCGGCGAAGCCGGAGACCACGTCCGTGCCGCCGCTGATGGACGCGAGCAGCACATGGTCGCCGATGTGGTCACGGACCCAGGGGTAGGCGGAGGCCGGCAGGGTGGAGCCGGTGCAGCCGAGCACCCGGACCGACGACAGGTCGTGCCCGGACGGGTCGATGCCGAACTTGGCCATCCCCAGCAGGTACTGGGGGCTGGTGCCGAAGAGGGTCACCCGGTGCCGCGCGGCCAGCTCCCACAGCACGTCGAGCTTGGCGTGCGGCGCCGGGCTGCCGTCGTACGTGCACGTCGTGGCACCGGTCAGCAGCGTGGAGGCGACCAGGTTCCACATCATCCAGTGGGTGGTGGTGTACCACAGGAGGCGGTCGCCGGGGCCGAGGTCGGAGTGCAGGCCGAGGGTCTTCAGGTGCTCCAGCACGACCCCGCCGTGGCCGTGGACGATGCCCTTGGGCAGGCCGGTGGTGCCGGAGGAGAACACCACCCACAGCGGGTGGTCGAACGGCACCGGCGTACACGACAGTTCCGCGGTGCGGGTGGACGCCTCCTCCCAGGGCACCACCACGGTCGGGTGGCCGGCTTCGGGCCAGGGCAGGCCCACATGGCCCACCAGCAGCGTGGCCTTCAGGGTCGGAAGGGCCCGGGCCAGTTCGAGGGCGGCCTCGCGGCGGTCGTGGGTGGAGCCGTTGAAGAGGTAGCCGTCGGCGGCGACCAGGACGGTGGGTTCGAGCTGGGCGAACCGGTCGGCGGCGGCCTTCGGGGCGTAGTCCTGCCCGCACACGGACCATACGGCGCCCAGGCTCGCGGCGGCCAGGAACGCCACGATCGCGTGCGGGGTGTTGGGCAGGTAGCCCACCACGCGGTCGCCCTGCCCCACCCCCAGCCGGCGCAGGGTCTCGGCCACCGAGGCGACCTGGGAGCGCAGCTGCTTTCCGGTCACCTCGTGCCCGGAGCCGGTCTCGGCGAGGGCGATGATCGCCACGCCATCGTCCGTGAGACGGCGCAGGGCGTGATGGGCGTAGTTGAGTGTGGCGCCCGGGAACCAGCGGGCTCCCGGCATGGTCTCCTCCGCCAGGACCCGCTCGTACGGGGTGTCCGCGTCGACGTCGAAGTACTCCCAGACCGCGCTCCAGAAGCCCTCCAAATCGGTGACCGACCAGCGGTGCAGGGCGGCATAGTCGGATCCGTCCCTCCCCGCGTGGCGGGCGAAGTCCACGATGCGGCTGGCCGCCGCGGCCTGCGGATCGGGCGTGAAGAACGGTTCCGGGTACGGCGTGTTCATCGCGTCATGCTCCTCAACGGGCTCTTCTCGAAGGCGCTTTGGGCCTGGACAGAATCTCATGCGGTGTACAGCTGGGCTGCCCGGTCGTACGGTCCGCTGACGGACCCGGACGCCTTGCGGAAGAAGGCGGGCGGGAGGTCCCCGGTGAAGCGCGAATCCCGGGTGCGACTGCGGTGGTCGACCATCTGGGCGACGACTCGGCAGGGGGTCGTGACGGGGGAGAGGGGCGCCAGATCGGTGACGGGTGTGCCCGCCTCGCCGCTCGCGGCCGCGGCGCGCACGGCGGCCCGGTCGGCCGGCAGCTCGGCGGTGGTGACGGCCTTGGTGCCGACGGCGACGGCGCGGTCGATCGGGGGCTCCCCTGCCCGGGCGGGGTCCGAGAGGCTGGTGGAGGACCACCCACCTGCCGTCGGCGGTGCGCAGGACGTTGGTGCTCATTTCACTGCTGACAGTTCCACAAGTCCCAGGGCGAGGACCGATTACTTTCCGTGTGACCCGGAGTCAGAGATCATGGAGGGCGTGCCGCGGCCGCGAGGTGATCGGGGCGTGCAGTCTCCGCTCCTGCCGACAACCAGACACGAGATACCGAGGAACCACAGATGCGCACCCTGATCAGTACCGCTTTCGTCTCGCTCGACGGCGTCGTGGAGGCCCCCGGCGGTGAGCCCGGCTACCGGAACTCCGGCTGGACCTTCAAGGACATCGACTTCCTCCCCGAGGCGTTCGAGATCAAGGGCCGGGAACAGAAGGAAGCCGCCGCGATGCTGCTGGGCCGGGTCAGCTACCAGGCTTTCAGCCCGGTGTGGCCGGACATGGAGGACTTCGCCGACTACAGGGTGATGCCGAAGTACGTCGTCTCCACCACCCTCACCGAGAGCGACCTGGTGTCGAACTGGGGCGAGACCACGATCCTGCGCTCGCTCGACGAGGTCGCCGCCTTGAAGGAGACCGAGGGCGGCCCCATCATCGTCCACGGCAGCGCCGCCCTGAACCAGAGCCTTTCCGACGCCGGCCTGATCGACCGTTACCACCTGCTCGTCTTCCCGCTTCTGCTCGGCGCCGGCAAGCGGCTGTTCAGCACCACCGACAAGGACACGCAGAAGCTGAAGCTGGTCGAGCACGAGGTGTACGCGAACGGCCTTCAGAAGAACGTCTTCGACGTCGTCCGCTGACCAGGTCCTCGCGCTACGCGTAGCAAGGACCCGCCCGGCGGGCGCCGCCGGCCCGTGGCGGCTTGACCGCACGGACGATCGCGGCGTGCATGCCGTCGGCGACCGGATGGGTCGGCGTGATCTCCACGTCGGTGAAGCCGGCGGCTTGCAGGCCCCGGCGGTATTCGGCGAAGGACAGCGCGCCGGCGATGCAGCCGGCGTAGTCGCCGCGTTCTGCCCGCTGCTCCGCGGTGAGGGTGTCCTCGGCGACGACGTCGAGGACACCGATCCGGCCGCCGGGCCTGAGCACCCGGAAGATCTCGGCGAACACGGCCGGCTTGTCGGTGGACAGGTTGATCACGCAGTTGGAGATCACCACGTCGATCGTGTGGGCCGGCAGCGGGACGGCCTCGATGGTGCCTTTGAGGAACTCCACGTTGCGCGCGCCCGCCTGCTCCGCGTTCGCCAGGGCGAGTCGGAGCATCTCCTCGGTCATGTCCAGTCCGTACGCCTTCCCGGCCGGGCCGACGCGGCGGGCGGACAGCAGTACGTCGATCCCCCCGCCGGAACCGAGGTCCAGCACCCGCTCGCCTGCGCGTAGCTCCGCGACCGCGGTCGGGTTGCCGCAGCCGAGGGAGGCGGCCAGTGCCTCGGCGGGCAGAGCGGCGTGCTCGTCCGCGGAGTACAGGGCAGCGCCGAAGTGCTCGTCGATCTCGGCCGGCTGCGGCCCGCAGCAGGCGGTGCCGCCCTCGGTGACCTTCACGGCTGCCGCCGCGTACCGGCGGCGGACGGTTTCCCGCAGATGGGCGGACTGCTCGCTCATGACGCACTCCCCGGGACGGGTCAGAGCAGGGACCCGCGGCCTGTATTGACGTTCATTGATTCAACCTTCCGCCTTGAATCGAGAAACGTCAACATAGAGAGTTGTCGAAACAAGAGCCGGTCGCCTGAGTCATGTCTTGGGCGACTGCCACATCGACAGTGTCGCGCGGGCGGCGCGGGTGGTGGTGTGGTGCTTGCCCAGGAGCCCCTCACTGCGGGCCAGGACTTGTCGCAGCAGCTCTTTGGCCTCGCCGGTGCGGCCCGCCTGCCAGTACGAGGCGGCGAGGTTGGCCCGGATGGTGAGGGTGTCGGGGTGGTCGTCGCCCAGCAGCCGGTCGCGGTCGGCCACCACCCGTTCCTCGATCGCGATGGCCTCGTCGGTGCGGCCCTCCTGCCAGTACGAGGCGGCGAGGTTGGCCCGGGCGTTGAGGGTGTCGGGGTGGTCGTCGCCCAGCAGCCGTTCCCGGTCGGCCACCACCCGTTCCTCGATCGCGATGGCCTCGTCGGTGCGGCCCGCATTCGTGTACGAGACGGCGAGGTTGGCGCGCGCGGTGAGGGTGTCGGGGTGGTCGCGGCCCAGCACGCGCTCGCGGTCGGCCACCACCCGTTCCTCGATCGGTACGGCGTCGCCGGTGCGGCCCGCTTGCCAGTAGGAGGCGGCGAGGTTGGCGCGGGCGGTGAGGGTGTCGGGGTGGTCGTCGCCCAGCAGCCGCTCGCGGTCGGCCACCACCCGCTCCAGCAGTTCTGTGGCCTCGGCGGTGCGGCCCGCCTGCCAATAGGCGGCAGCGATGTTGGCACGGGCGGCGAGGGTGTGAGGATGGTCGTCGCCCAGCAGCCGTTCGCGGTGGGCCAGCACCCGTTCGTCGAGCGCGATGGCGTCGCCGGTGCGACCCGCCTGCCAGTAGCAGGAGGCGAGGTTGGCGCGGGCGGTGAGGGTGTCGGGGTGGTCACCGCCCAGCAGCCGCCCACAGTCGGCGGCCATCTTCTCCCAGTACGCGGTGGACGACGCGATCAGGCCGGCATCCAGGAGGCTGTTGCCGGCCCGGTACAGCAGGGGGTGGCCGTCGGGATACCAGAGACGGTCCAGGGTGTGATCGGCGAGGGCGTCGGTGTTGGCGCGCAGGGTGGCCGAGAGGTCGCGGTGGGGCTGGTCGGGATGGGGCCACAGCTGGAGGAGGGCGTCGGCGGCAGCGAGGGCGACGGACGCCAGCTGGTCCTCGGCGGTGCTCTCGCGGACGGCACGTGCGGTGAGGGCATGGATGCGCACGGCGCGATGCTGGTCGGCCGTCGTGTCGTAGGTGATCAGGCCGTAGCGGTCCAGGAGTCGCAGGACGGCCTGTGCTTCAGCACCGGTGATGCGGCTCGGCCGGGACGTGCGGCGGCGGAACCCCCACGTGCGGCGAGGCCGAGCGGGCTGCTTGCCGGCGGCCAGATAGGTGGTGAGGGCCGGGGTGTGCCAGAGCGCGGCCGGGTGTCCTGCGGGGTCGAGGAAGGCGGTGACGCGGAGCGCGGCGCGAGCCAGGGGGCCGTGCGGATCCTGGTCGGTCGCGTCGAGGGCGAGGAGCAGCGTGGTGGTGATCTGCCTGCCGTAGCGTTCGGTGTCCGCCCAGCGGGGCAGGAGTTCGTCCAGGTGCGCGGCACGTTCGGTGAACTGTGCGAGGTAGGTGCCGCACGGGATGTTCTCGCGGAGCATGTAGGCGGCGGCGTGCCCCAGGGCCAGGGGAAGGTAGCCGAGGGCCTCGGCGAGCGCGGGGGCCTGGTCGTCCAGGAGGTGGAGTTTGCGGTCGCGGGTGAGGCGGGCGGTCAGGTAGCTGGTCGCCTCGATCGGGGTGTAGACGTCGATGTCGATGCGCGTGCGGCCGCCGCCGGTCAGGCGGGGGTCCTTGAGGCGGGTGGTGGCAAGAACCCAGCCGGTGCCGCGCTGGCTGTCCGGCCACCAGGCTTCGACCGCGTCCAGGTCGGTGATGTCGTCCAGGACAACCAGCCACCGCCGGTCGGTGGCGGCGAGCCAGCCGACGAAGGCACGTGCATCCGCTTCCAGGTCCCCTCCGGTGCGGCCAGGGGCCTGGACGAGGACGGCGGCCTGGGCGTACGCGGTGAGGATCTGCTGGGTTTCGGTGGCCGGGGTCCACAGCACCAGATCGGTGCCGTCCTGGAGGGCTTCCCGGGTGTAGGCGGCGGCCAGCTGCGACTTGCCGACTCCTCCACCGCCGGACATCACCTGCACCGGTGTGCGCGTGCCGGGCTCCGGCAGGGCCGGATCCGTCCCGTCGCTGGTGAGGACGACGGTGCGGCCGTTGCCGCGGGCTTCGTCGATGGCCTGGCGCAGTCCGGTGCGGGCCTGGAAGGCCGAGGCCAGTACCGGGACGGTGCCCACGACCACCGGCCACTCCACCTGCGCGTCGGACTGCGTCAGATACAGGTTCTCGGCATAGGTGACCGTGCTGTCGGCCCCCAGCGCCGAGCCCTTGATCCCCCCGCCGGCCGCCACGCCGCCCAGGCCGGCGGACACGGTGTGCCGGGCTTCCGGCCGCTGCGGCACCATGCCGTCCGCGGCTTGGCCGGGCTTGTTCCTCCTGCGCGGCCGAGGGAGCAGGTTCACCGTTCGCTGCCCTCACCCAGGGCACTGTCGGTGATGTTGCCGCCGGTTGCGACCCCGTTCCGCCCGGCGCGGACATCGTCCCCGTTCGACGGTGCGGGAGCGGCACTCGCCGTGGAGTGAGGACCGGTCACCTTGGAGTTCTTGCCGAGCGCGGAGCCCGTGATGTTGCCGCCGGCCGCGACGCCACCGTGCCCGGCCCGCACCCTCCGTCCGCCCCCGGAGCCCCCACCGCTGCCGCCACTGCGGAACAGAGCGATGACCGCGACCAGCAGGCCCGCGAGGCTGACCACCGCGCCGGCCACGCTCGCGGCCTGCCCGGCGGTGTCCAGGCTCCCCCACACCGCCACCAGCGTCAGCCCGACCGCCGCCAGGCCGGTCGCCACCGCCGTCACCCACACCCACACGCGTGCCGCCCCCGTCAGAGCCACCTGCCACCGTCCTTCACATCAGTGCGCCTGGGCGCGGAGAACCACAGCCGGTGGCCACGGCTCGACGCCCCGTCAGTTCTGGTGAGACCGTAGCGGCCTACCCGCACCGTATTCACCGGAACCGTCCAGAAACCTTGGCGTTTCCCGTTCTGCCGGGCGGCCCCCCGAGACGGCCCGGGCGGGTACCGGGCGCAAGGTGGCTACGGAGCCGAAACCCCTGCTCACTCCTGGGAAGTGCCGATACCGTCGTGGCCGTCGGTCTCCGTCTCGGAGGGGGCACGCGCAGGGTCGGTCCGGGCTGGTTCGTGTAGCGGTCGGTAAGCCGCTCACCTCCCGTGCCTCGCGTGATCTCACCTCCCGCGCCCCGCGTCACCTCGGCTCCGCGGCGGTGACCGCGGAGCCGGCCGGTGTCACTTGGTCGCGCCCTGTGCGAAGCCGTTGTAGATGTAGCGCTGGAGGAAGAGGAACACGAGGAGAGTCGGGGCGATCACCAGGATGGTGCCGGCCGAGATCCTCCCAGTGCGCGCCGAAGGGCCCCTTGAAGCGGAACAGCGCGGTGGAGACGGTGCCCAGGTCCTCCGAGGGCATGTAGAGGAAGGGGATGTAGAAGTCGTTGTAGACGGTGATCCCCTCCGAAAGGGACCCGGAAACCGCCAGGATGACGCTCAGGCTGACCACCGGGCGGATGCTCGGGGCGATGATGTGCCGGAACTGCTGCCAGCGCGTGGCCCCGTCCAGCTGGGCCGCCTCGTACAGCTCGGCGGGGATCGACTGGATCGCGCCGAGGAACAGCACGAAGTTCAGTCCGGTGAAGCGCCAGACGGACACCCCGGCCAACGAGGTGTTCGCCGAGGTGGGGTCGCCGAGCCAGGCGTGGTCGGAGCCGGCGCCGAACCAGGACATCACCGAGTCGAGCGTGTCGCCGCCCTGGAAGAAGTACAGGAAGAGGAAGCCGATGGCCACGCCGTTGATCAGGTAGGGGAAGAACAGGATCCCCTTGAACAGGTTGCGGAAACGCAGATCGAAGCTGAGCACGGTCGCGAAGTACAGGGCGATCACGATCTGCACGGCCGAGGCGGCGAGGTAGTAGAAGCTGACGAAGAACACCCGGAACAGCTCGGGCCGGGTGAAGATCTGCCGGTAGTTGTCGAGACCCGTGAAGTTCCGGTCGGGGCTGACACCGTCCCAGTCGGTCAAGCTGTAGTAGATCATGTTCCCTACGGGCACGTAGGTGAACGTGACCAGCAGGGCCAGGGGGACGGCGAGGAAGAGCCACGGGGTGAGGCGGCGCAGCAGACTGCCGCGCGGGGGCGAGGGGTGGCGCGCCGTACCGGGAGGCGGGGCGGCGGCACGCGGCACCTTCGCGGGTGCCGTGCGGGTCGTCTCGGTCATGTCGGGCCTTTCATCGTCCGCTGATCTGCGACGGGCGGACGGCCCCGTCCGCTGGTCCGGGCAGGGCCGGTGACGGCTGGTGGAAGAGGAGTCGGCGGGGGTCAGGAACCGACGGTGCCGGCCGCCTCGTTCCACCTCTTGTCGAGGTCCGCGAAGAAGTCGTCGAGGCTGCCCTTCTGTGCGCCGCGTGCGGTGTCGACGAGCTTCTGCCGGTAGTCCGGCTTGTTCAGGCCGATCTCGGCCGCGTTGTCGATCGCGTTGACCTGGCCGGTCTTCGCCTCGGAGCGCTCCAGCAGGGTGACATCGTTGTCAACAAGGTTCCCCTGGCAACGTTGTCCAGCCGGATCGTTCAGTTGAGCCCCGGTTCAGTGAATTGAACGTGTAAGTAGCCACCGTGTCTGGACAGAACCGGTTTAGTTCCCGAGGATCCTAGATGTACCGACAGCGACAGGACACGGACATCTCGTGAGGGGCTCTCGATTGCTGTCAGCGCCCGGTCGACGGCCTGCTGGACGCCGGTGTCAGCCCGCCGTGACGCTCCACCACGGGGACCTGCCCCAAGCGCTGGAAGAGGAGGGCGGCCGGCGCAACCGTGACATCGCCGCCCGGTGCGCCGACTGCACCCGGCTGACCGCCGAGGCTCTGGCCGACCGGGTGCCCTGGTGGATCACGCTTGACGAGCCCTGGTGCAGCGCCTCCCCGGGGTATGCCCACGGCCACCACGACCCCGGTTCCCGCGACGGGACGCCGGCTCCCACCGCCGCGCATCACCGGTTCGGACCGGAGCGCCGTCAAAGCGGCAAAAGGGCCGGGGCGATGGAACGCCTCCGGGACGGGCAGCAGGCTCCCCCCGAGGTCGTGCCTCCCGGCACCGACATCCTGACCGCCCCGGGAGACGCTGCCCAGTACCGGCTGCTGACGGAGGCAGTGCGGGGGAGCGCCGCCCATACGGCGACTCGGTGGAGCCGGTCAGGGAGTGAAGGTGGAGATCACGAACTCGACGCGCCGGTTCTCCGCACGTTCCGCCTCGTCGGCCGGCACCACGTTCAGGAGATTGGCGGCGCCGCAGGGGGCGAGGACGATGTCGAAGTTCGTCGCGGCCTCCACACTCGCCGGAGGGGTCTCCCCGGCGGCGGCGAGCGCGGAGGTGATCTGGTCGAAGACCCATTCGCCGGCGCTGCCGGCCCGCTTGTCGCTCGCGTCCAGCTCCTGCGCACGACGCTGCTCCGAACTGAGTCCAGGCGTGTCGACCCGGTCGGAGTGCCCCAGAATGGTGATCAGACAGAACTGGTTGTCCGACGGGAAGTGCTCGGCGTTCACCGCCGGCTCGATCACCGCTTCTCGGATGGTGTTCTTCGCGGTCGCGGACAGTCGGCCGAACAGCTGGGAGAAGGCGACCTCCTGGGCGACGAATCCGCTGATCGGGAGATCGGTCAGTGTCTTGGCCATGGCGGGCTTCCTCGGTCGGGCCACGTCGTGGAACGGCGCTCTCGCCGACGGGGCGCGAGAGGACAACATCATCCCCGTCGCTGCCGAGGCGCCGACGGCACCACGCCGGACCGCTGCCGCGACCGACGACGCCGGTCGCGTTGTGCGTGACGCCGGGCAGTCCTTGCCGACCGGGGGGAGGGGGATCACCTCCTACCGGTGCTCCTCAAGGCCGAGCGCGGACGCGGCTCGCTGCCGTCGTCGAGCTCCTCCAGGAAGCCGGCCAGGGTGTCGGTGACCTCGTCCAGGCTGCGGGCGCTGAAGAGGACCGGCTGGTAGCCGCGGATGTCGTACGGGGTCGCGTGCATGGCATCGACGTCCAGCGGACGGACGTGGGCCGCTTCCAGCCGGCCGATCTCCCCGTAGGAGGAGAGCAGGGCCGCGCCGTACGCCTTGGGCGTCCCGCCCTCGTGGAGGACCCCGTACTCCAGCGTGAACCAGTACACGTCGCTGATCATCTGGAGGACGCCCGCGCGCTCGGCCCGTTGCGCCGCCTGCCCGATCAGGCGGTAGATGTCGGCGAAGGCCGGCGAGGACAGGTGGATTCCGTGGCCGAAGACATCGTGGATGACGTCGGGCTCGGGGGTGAACAGGGGTACGGCCGGGTGGCGGACGAACTGCACGGCGTGGAAGTAGCCGTCGGCCATCGACCCCAGGAACCGCTTGTTCTCGACCACACCGCCCGCGACGGTGAAGTCGAAACCCGTCAGTCCCCGCAGGTGGGAACCGACCTCGGCGTGCTGGGGGATGTGGTCCGCGGGGATCGGGGCATGCTCTCGGGCGTCGAGGGCGGCGCGGCACGCATGCGCGCTCTGGGCTTGCCACAGCGCCCGGTGCACGGTCCGCCAGGTCTGCTCCTCGCTCTCGGAGTAGTCCACGGGCGGTGACGGATCACCGACCCGGCGGCCCCGCGCAAGCGCGGCGATCGCCCGGCGCCGGCGCAGGTAGCCCGGATCGCTGAACCCCGGATGATCGACGGCCGCACCCAGCCGGCCGTCGGCCGCAACAGGCGTTCGCCCCTGAACAACGCTCACGACCGATCATTCCTCTCCGGGCGACCCCGCGCGCACCTCTGCGCTCGGTGCGCCGGGACGGCAGCTGTCCTGCACGGGTGGGCCCAGCATCAGGCTCCAGCGGTTGCGCCCTTCGCGCATGTGGACGAGCGCTTGGCGGAGCAGCGGCGTCCGGCAGGAGAGCCGCAGGGCGCTCGTGCCCTGCGCGGAACAGTGCGACAGTGAAACGACAGGGGAAATCGCCTCCCATGTGCTGCACGACGTGGCAGCCCCATGAAAGGCGGTGGAGACGATGGCACTCCCGCTGGTCGTGGGCGTCGACGGATCGGACGCGTGTCTGCGTGCGGTCGACTGGGCCGTGGACGAAGCCGCCCGCCACGGACTTCCCCTGAGGCTCGTCTACGCCTGTCTCTGGGAGCATTACGAGGGCGCAGTGCCTTCGACCGGCGTCGAACGCTCCTCCGAGCAGGTGCTGGCCGAGCGCATCGTCGTCGCCGCCGCCGACCGTGCCGAGCGGCACAACCCTGAGGTGAAGGTCACCACGGACATCCTCCCGGAGGATGCCGCAGCCGCCCTCGTGCACGCGGGCGAGAGCGCGTTCGCCCTGGTCACAGGCTCACGCGGGCGCGGCCGGCTCAAGGAGCTGCTGCTCGGCTCGGTGGGGCTCGCCGTCGCGGCCCGGGCGCATTGCCCCGTCGTGGTGGTGCGAGGGGATCACGCGGGTGTCGCCGGTACGCATGGGCGCATCCTGGTCGGACTGGGGGACCCCGACACCGGCGCCGAGGCCGTCCGGTTCGCCTTCCGCGAGGCCGACGTACGGCACTGCACCCTGGACGTCGTCCGTACCTGGCGCCGCTCCGCCCACGAGGCGAGCGGCGGTTCCCTTCGCGCGGACGAACCGGCCGACGCGCGGGCCTCGGCGCTGGTCGAGGAGTCGATCGCGGGCATGCTCGCCGAGCACCCGCACGTCCGGACGCACCGCGCCGTGCACGAGGGGCCGGCGAGCAGGATTCTCGTGCACCTGTCGGCAGCCGCCGACCTCGTGATCGTCGGCGCACACCGCAGGACGGGCCACCTCGGGCACCAGCTCGGCGGGGTGGTCCACACGCTGCTGCACCACGCGCAGTGCCCGGTGGCGGTCGTGCCCAAGCCGCCGTGAACGCCTGTGACCGCCCCGGGGTCACCGAACCATCACACGCGTCGCGCGAGGGCGGTACCGCGTGCAGCGCGGCCGCCACCGACGGCGGCGCCGTCCGAGCGTCCCGCTCCTTCTACGGGAGGCAGGGCGCGGCAGTTGTCCGGCGTGGCGGTGAACCACGGCCGCGTCACGGGTGGTTGGCGCCGAGATCGTGCGAAATGGCGCGGGCGCAGGTCCGGAGCGAGGAGACCAGCTGGTCGCGTACCGTCGTGTTCTCGCGGACACGCGCGGCGACCGCGGAGACGCTCACGGCGGCCACGGTCGCCCGGTACCGGTCGCGGACGGGTGCGGCGATCGACATCATGCCGTCGCGCACCCGGTCGGATGCGCAGGCCCAGCCTCGCTCCCGGGCGACGCGCAGCAGGTCGGGTGAAACGGCCGACGCGGCGGTCAGCCCGGAACAGTGGGCCGCCAGCACCGTACCCAGCGCGGTCCCCTCGACGGGCAGCACGCGTCCGGTCTCCAGGACCTGCCGCGTGCTGTCGCACCGGAAGGCGTGATGGACGATCAGCACGCCCGAAGGGTGCGGGACTCCCACGTGCACTGCTTCCCCCGTGGCCCTGGCCAGGTCGTCGGCCCAGGCCAGCGCTCGCGTGCGTAACTCATGGGTACGGAGACAACTGCCGCCCAGCCGCGCCAGTTCGGGGCCAAGGCCGTACGTGCCGGACTCCGTGTGGTGCTCGACCAGGCCCTTCTGTTCGAGCGTATGAAGGATCCCGTAGACGGTGCTCTTCGGCAGTCCCAGGGCAGAGGCGGTGTCGGACAGGCCGAACCGGCCGGTGCCCGTGGCGAACAGCCGCAACACAGCCGCGGCACGGGACAGGGACTGGATGGGACGGGGCATGCTGCGGCCTCCTTCGTGGTCCGGCCGGCACCGACGGCAGCGGAGGTGAGTGTGTCATGCATCGAACGTGCTGAGGAGTGCGCACGACGTGTTCTTCGGCAGCTGGCGCACTATCGCCCCTTCCTCCCCGGTCGCCGGCCGGCAGCGGTGCCCGAGCGCCGGCTTTCTGTCCCAGAAGGCGTGAATCTCTGCATGACCTCCGCATATAAGGGTTGGGTAAGCGACGGGGTCAGGGCTGTGCAGAAATTCTTGCGTGCCAGCCCGTTGCGTTCTCCGCCGTCCTCTGGAGAGGATGGCAGTGATCATCTCGGATGACGGTAGGTGTCTGCTGTGGCGAGCGCAGGGGCGGCCGAGCTACTGCTGGGCGGCATAGTCGTGTTGGGTGCGTCGGTGCAATGGCTCACCGGCATGGGCTTCGCGCTTATCGCGGTGCCCGCGCTCGTTCTGGTACTCGGGACGGCCCAGGGCGTTGTACTCGCGAATTGCGTGGCCGGAGTCATCAGTATCGTCGGACTCGCTGCGGGATGGCGGCAGGTACGGATCGGCGCCATGATTCCCCTGGTCATCGCCTCCGCGTGCACGGTGCCCGCAGGCTCATGGGTGGCCGCCCGACTTCCCGAACCCGTACTGCTGGCCGGTATCGGAATGCTGGTGACGCTCGCCGTCGTTTTCGTGATAGGTGGCGTGCGCATACCGGCTCTGGCCGGGACGAAGGGTGCTGTGACCGCAGGTGCTGTGGGTGGATTCATGAATTCCGCTGCCGGTGTCGGCGGGCCGCCGTATTCGCTGTACGCGGTGAATGCGGGCTGGTCGGTCCGTGAATTCGTGCCGAACGCGCAATTTTACGGAATCATGGTGAACGTTTTCTCGGTGGCCGCCAACGGCGTGCCCCGGCTGAGTGGGTCGGCCTGGTCGGTGGCCGTGGCCGCCATGGTGGTGGGCGCCCTCATCGGCAGGGCGCTCGCACCGAGATTTCCGGAGCGGTGGGTGCGTCGCCTCATCTTCGCCCTCGCTCTGACCGGCGGCCTTTCCGTCCTGGTCAAGGGCGTCCAGGGGATGGTATGACGCCGGACTCGACACCGCAGACCTGGCATGGGCGTGCGTCTCGCCTCCGGCGACGAAGACCGCCCGGTGACGGCCGGCCTGCTTGCGGCACTGGCACTCGTGCGCAGGCGACCGGCCTGCCGGGACAGCGAACGGTCACCGGCTCCTAGGCGAGCGGCTCGCCGTGCTCCAGGTACGCCGTCGTCCGCGCGGCACGGGCGGGCACCGCCGCTTCGATGCGCTTGATGAGCCGGAGCATGAGCATCTCGGGATCCGACGTACGCTCCGGCTCGTAGAAGTCGAAACCGCTCGTCGATTCCGGATTCAGCTGGATGCGGCGCTGCGTCTCGGCGTCCAGGACCGCCCCCTCGAAAACGAAGACGATCTTCTCGTCGTCGCCGGAGGGAGCCCAGTCGACCACGAGGAGGCGACCCACCGGTACATCGATTCCGAGTTCTTCCTTGACCTTGCGTACGGCGGTTTCGTAAGGGGACTCCCCGGGTGGGACATAACCGCCCGGAATGCCGAGGAATTTATCGTCGCGGTTGGTCGGTTGGACGAGCATGATACGACCCTGCTCGTCGAAGAAAAGGACGCCTGCGGCAGCGCGGGCGCGAGCTGTCGATGAATTGCTCTGTGAATCGGCCACGCCGGAATCGTCCGTCCGGTGGCGTGCCCGTGTCAAGGGGTTTCTAACCCGTGAAGAAACTGTGCATGTGTGAGACGTGGCGAGCGGGAGGAGAAGCGTGTCCAGCGAAAACAATGACGTTGACGTGGCCGAAAGTGCTGTGATAGCAAATGATCGCGGAAACGTGCCGCGATTCGACGGGGGTCGTAAACAGTGATTGTGGATTCGCACGTGCACATCATCGCGGGAGACGCCTCTCGCTATCCGTCGATTCTCCGCGACGGAGACGAGGACGCCTGGTACAGCACCCACCCCGTCACCGCGGAGGAATTGCTGGCGCTCATGGACGAAGGGGGCGTCGCGTGGACGATTCTCGTGCAGCCGATCCAGGTCTACGGCAGTGACAACAGCTACCTTGCCGACAGCTGCGCGACATACCCGGACCGGCTGCGCGGCGTGGCCGTCGTCGACGTCGGCGAACCGGCCGCTTCGCGCGCTGCCCTCCACCGGATGATCCGCGAACAGGGCCTGGCAGGCGTACGGTTGAACCTGGCGACCGGATCCGGGACCATCGACCCTCGCTGCCATCCCCTGCTGGAATGCGCGGAGGAACTCGGCGTTCCGGTCCTGGTGCGGGTCACCCCCGAGCAACTGCCGCAGGTGCCGGCCCTGGTCAAGCGGTTCCCGGGGGTCGCCCTGGTCCTCGACCACTGCGGATTCGTCGACTTCCGCGACGGCCCCGACGGCAGGGGCGCAGCGCCCCTGTTCGAGGTCGGAGCCCACGACAACCTCTATGTGAAGGTCTCGACCATGAACCTGTACGGCGTGGGTGACGACGCCGACCCCGCGCCGCTCCTGAAGGAGCTGGGCCGGTGCTTCGGGACGGATCGCCTCGTCTGGGGATCCGACTATCCGCACACCCACGACCGCGGTTACCCCGGACTCGTCGACTATGCCCGGGAGGTGGCCCGCGCGCTGCCCGGCGAGGGCGCGGCGGACTACCTCGGACGGACCGCCGCGAAACTGTGGTGTCCGCCCCACGAATCGCCGGCCGGCCGCTGACATGGCGACAGAATCCGGGGAACCGGGCGTGATACGGAAGGGCGGGGCAGTGGCGACGGAAACGCACGGTGTCGGGATCGCCGTCGTCGGGTTCGGCAACGCGGGCAGACAGCACGTCGCCGCCGTCCAGGCGCTGCACGGCGTACGGCTGGCCGCCGTAGTGGAGACCGACCCGGCGGCCGCACGACGAGCCCGCGAGGCGGGCCTGCCCGTGCGCCCCTTGCCGGAGGTGCTGGCCGACCCGGGGGTGGACGCGGTGGCGGTCTGCCTGCCGCCGGGAAACCGTCCACCCGTGCTCGCGGACGCGGTCGCCGCGGGTAAGCATCTGGTCGTCGAGAAACTGCCGGCGCGGTCGCCCGCGGAACTGGACGAGATCCTCGCCGCCTCGACCCGCGCGGACCTGTTCAGCACGGTGATGTTCCAGCACCGCTTCGCCCTGCCCGAGCAGCTGCGGGCCAAGGCACCGGAGCGGTTCGCGGAGGCGGTGGGCAGCCTGCTGATCTCCCGTCCGCGCTCCGACGACCACTACCGGGAGGGCTGGCGTGCCGAGCCGGAAGCGGCCGTCGGCGGGGTGAGCGTCCACCTCGGGGCCCACTACCTCGATCTGGCCTGCCAGTTGCTCGGTGAACCCGTCGCGGTCACCTGCCTGTCCAGAACGGACGCCGCCGCGGGCATCGACACGGAACTGTGCGGCCACGTCGCCTTCCGCTCGGGTGCGCGGCTCACCGTCACCGTGACCTGCCGGGCAGCCGCCCGCTTCGAACAGCTCACCGTGCTGGGGCGGCAGGACTGGGTCGAGGTGCGGGCCGGCGCCACGACGGGCGAGGTCGACGGCCGACCGCTCGCCGCCCCCGCCCACCCGGCGGCCGAGCTGCGCCAGGACGTCTACCGTGAGCTCGCCGACGCACTGCGCGGCGGCCCGGCCCCGGACCTGTCCCGGCTCGATCGCAGCACCGGCGTGGTCGCGGTTCTCGACGGCCTGCTCCACTCCTCCGTCGGTACGACCTGTCAGGTGGCCGCATGACCGGCTCCCGTTCCACGTCCTCGCCCGCCCTTCGCCACCCGCCCCTCGGCTACTCGTCCGGCACCCTGCCCGGAGCCGGCCCCGAGGAACTGGCCCAGGCGGTGCGGCGCGCCGGCGGAACGGGCGTGGACCTGCGCATCGGCAAGGGGCACGGCTGGGAACGGGACGGCGTACGGCCGGGCATCGACGGGATCCGGCGCACCGGCGCCGAC
This sequence comes from Streptomyces sp. NPDC036984, assembly GCF_055607665.1. Taxonomy (NCBI): domain Bacteria; kingdom Bacillati; phylum Actinomycetota; class Actinomycetes; order Kitasatosporales; family Streptomycetaceae; genus Streptomyces; species Streptomyces sp. NPDC036984. The sequence continues at coordinate 48,365 of NZ_JBVJRL010000023.1, read as the reverse complement.
GTTTTCTTCGTCGGTGTCGGCTGGCGCCTCGGCGACCCCGCGCGCTGGCCCGTCGGCGAGGAAGCCGTGCCGACCGAGTACCCGGTCAAGGTCTTCTGCGCCGAACGCCCCGACCCGGCCCTGGTGACCGAGCAGCTCGCCGCCGCCGCCGAGGCCGGCCTCGAACCGTGGGTGGAGACCCACGCCGGCGGCCCCGACGTCACCGGACTGATCGATCTCGCGGACCGCACCGGTGTGGGCGTGCTGGTCGACCTCCTCGGCCTGGCCGAGATCGGCGGCGCCGACCACGCGCAACTGCGCGCTCTGGCCCCGTTCGTGCGTGCGGCGCAGGTCAAGGGCGTTCTCCGTACCCCGGAAGGGACCCGGCACCGCTCGCTGACCCCGCACGACCTGTCCGACCTGTCGTACCTGCTGAGCCTCGGCCCGCTGCACGCCGTGACCGTCGAGTCGCGCGCCGGCACCCCGGACGCCGATCTCGCCGTGCTCGCCGCCGAGCTGGCTTCGCCCGCCGCCGGACCGAACCCCCCACGACGGGGAGCGGGTCCGGACAACGGCGCCGACACAACGCCATCGTCCCTCCCGAGCGCCATTCGACCAGGGACGCCGCCCGGCCGACACCCGGCCGCCCCGACGTACCCGTCCGAGCCAGGAGCCGCACACGCATGAAACTCGCCGTCATAGGTGACGAGTTGTCCCAGAACCCTGTCCTGGTGGCCGACACCGCCGTCCAGCTCGGCTTCGCCGGGGTCGAGGTGCGGTCGTACGACGAAACGCCGCCCCACGAGCTGACCGACGACCAGATCGATCACCACCGCCGGCTCCTCGACGAGCGCGGACTGGCCGTCGCCGGCTTCGCGCCGCCGATCTTCAAGGGCCCGCTGCCCACCACCGACGAACAACTCGCCGAGGCCCGCCAGGTGCTGGTGGACTCCTGCCGGCGCGCGGTGCGCCTAGGGGCGCCGCACGCACGCATCTTCAGCTTCTTCACGGACGCCGAGCACGCCCCTGAGCCGCTGCGGGCGGCCGACGTCGTCGCCGCTCTCCTGCAGGGCGTGGACCCGGGCTTGCCGCTGGTCCTGGAGACCGAGTCCCGCAGCAACACCCCGCACATGCGGGAGGTCCTCGACTTCCTGGACGCGGTGGGCCGGGACGACATCGGCGTGCTCTGGGATCCCGCCAACGCCGTGCGCGGCGGCTGGGGGCCCGTGCGCTACCCCTCGGACTACCTGATGGGCCGCCACCTCATCCGGCACGTGCACGTGAAGGACCCGGACGGCACCAACGGCTATGTCCGCCTCGGCGACGGGGACCTGGACTGGCCGACGATGCTCGCCCGCCTGGCCGACGACGGCTACACCGGCTTCCTCAGCCTCGAAACCCACTGGCGCCACGGCCGGGTCCTCTCGCCCGTCAACCGTGACCGGCCCTGGGGCGAGGACTTCTCCCGGGACGGCTTCGCGGCCAGCGTCGAGTGCATGCAGCGGCTGCGCGCCTGGTGCGACCGGCTCCCCCGCGAGCTGCTGGAGACCTCATGATCCCGGCCGCGCCCCCGTTGGTGCTGCTCGGCGCACAGCGTTCGGGGACCACCGCCCTCGCCGGCGTCCTCGACGACGCCTTCGCCGACGCCGGCGGTACGTTCACCATCAACGGCAAACTGCCCTACCTGCTGCACCGCTGGTGCACCCAGGCCGACGTGACGGGCCGTCACCTCCGGGTGGACGAGATCCTGCACGCCCTGCACCGCAAGCCGCCCTATGGCCGGCACAGCGAGCGCTGGCTGGACACCGTGGAGAAGGTCCTGCGCACGGCCGCCGCCGACGTGGCCGACGGCCGCGTCACCGACGCGCCGGCGTTGCGCAGACACGTGATGCGGGCGGCATACGCGGACGCCACCCGCTACGGCGACAAGTACAACGAGTACCTGCTGGAACTCGACCAACTCGCCGACACCCTGCCCGACGCGCACTGGGTGCTCCTCGTACGTCACCCGGCCGCCGTCGCCCGCTCCATGCTGAGGTGGACCGGCGACCGGCCGTGGCGGCCCGGCAGCCGGCAGGAGGCGCTGGAGAAGTGGGCCGCCTGGCACCAGCAGTGGCTGGCGCACGCCGCCACGCGCGACCCCGCCCGCACCACCGTCGTGGAGTACGCCCGCCTGTGCGCCGGCGAGGACCTGGGCCGGCTGTCCCGGGCGATCGGCCTCGACCTGCTCCCGTACGCGCAGCAGCTCACCGAACGGGCCGGCGAGCCGGAGCAGGAGCCGCTGCCCGAGCACATCAGCCGCCTGTGGCAGACGCTGCTGGACCTGCGCACCCCGTGACCCGCCGGGCCGACGCCACCGACCATGCAAGGGAGAAGTCCATGACCAAGTGGGGAGCGCGGGGCCGTGCCGTCCTGAGCCGCGCGGGTGTGCCGGACGCACCCGCGGCCAAGCGCTGGGCCCTGGTCGCGGTCGTGGACGCCGTCGGCACCGGCATGTTCCTGCCGATCTCCGTTCTCTACTTCACGGTCGTGGTCGGCCTGAGCGCCGGCTCCGTCGGAACCGGCCTCGGCGTCGCCGGACTCGTGGGCAGCCTCGCCACCCCGCTGTCCGGCACGCTGATCGACCGGTTCGGCGCGCGCAAGGTGGTGGTCGGCTGCTGGGCGGCGGGTGCCGTGGCGTACGTCGGTTTCCTCGGGGTCCACAACTGGGCGGGTCTCGTCGCCGTGGCGAGCGTCGCCCATGTCGCGGACCGCATGGTCAACCCGGCCCGGAAGGTCTTCCTCACCACCATCGCGGACGCCGAGGACCAGGTGCCCCTCATGGCCTTCCAACGGGCCGTCCTCAACGTCGGATTCGGGATCGGCGGCCTGGTCACCGCGGCCGTCCTGGCCCTCGGCTCACACACCGGCTACCAGGCGGTGCTGGTGGTCAACGCCGTCTCCTACACCGGGGCCATCGCCCTTGTCCTCACCATTCCCGTCATCCGCCCCACCCAGCCCGCTCAGCCCCCCGAGCCGGGCAGGCCACGCGCCGGCTACCGGCAGGTGTTCGCCGACCGGCGGTACGTGAGTCTCGCGGTGCTGAACATCCTCGTCCTGATGTACTCGACCGCGTTCACCATCGGCATGCCGCTGTGGGTGTACGAGTACACCAGCGCCCCCGCCGGCCTCGTCGGCCTGCTGTTCACCTTCAACACCGTGCTGGTCGTGCTGCTGCAGATGCGCACGGCCAAGAGCTGCACCTCTCCCGCCCAGGCGCCGCGCGTCTACCGGGCGGCCGCCGTGCTGTTCGTCCTCGCGGCGATCGGCTACTGGGCGGCCCACCGCTTCGGCGACGCCACGGCCGTGGTGATCGGCCTGCTGGTGCTGGCGGTCCTCGCCCACACCCTGACCGAGCTCTTCGGCGCGGTCGGGGAGTGGACCGTGTCCATGAGCCTGGCGCCGGAGCGGCTGCGCGGCCGGTACCTGTCGCTGTTCGGGCTGAGCCTGGCCGCCCAGGAAGCGGTCGGCCCGGTTCTGGTCACCACCCTGATCGCCGCCGACGCGGACCTGGCCTGGTTCGCCCTGGCCGCCCTGCTCGTCGTCGGCTGCCTGGCGTCGGCGTGGCTGGTGCGCACGGCGGCCGGACCGGACACCGCACACCCCCCCGCCGCCTCCCCGATCGAGCCCAAGAGCGCCACCCCTCCCGCGAGCTGAGCGTCACCGCCGGCTCCGGGCCGGTACGGGAGACCGTAAGGAAAGGACCCAGTTCAACCATGACGGAATCCGTCGACTCCGGACCGGACGCCCTCGCCGGGCTGCTCTCCGACGTGTGGGAAGCCGCCCTGGGCAAGCCCCCCTCCGGCCGGGACGCCGACTTCTTCGCCGCCGGCGGGGACTCGCTGCTGATGGTGCGCAGCGTCACCCAGCTGCGCAAGGCCGGCTTCGCCGCCGGACCCGCCGACTTCCTGCACGGCCGCACCTTCGGCGGCATCCTCGCCCGCCTGCACGCGGACAACACGACCGCGGGCCGGGCGCAGGCCCGGCCGTCCGCCGGGCCCGTGCCCCTGCTGCCCTGCCAGTCGCGCTGGATCTCCAACGCCTTCACGGACCCCGACCACTTCGGCTTCGTCTGGGTCTTCGACGTGCCCGAGACCACACCGGACGGCGACAAGGTCGACGCCGAGCGGATCGAGGCGGCCGTACGCCGGCTCAGCGACCGGCACGAGGCGCTGCGCACCCGTTACCTGCTGGACGGCCCCGACGGCCCGGTCGCCGAGGTCCTTCCCCAGGCACCGGACGGACTGTTCACCACCGTGGACGCCGACGACAGCCGACTCGCCGAGGCGTTCGAGGAGGCGGTGCGCGGCCATCGGCTCGCCGAGGGCCGCGTGTTCAACGCCCTGTGGCTGCCCCGGCAGCGCTACCTCCAGATCGCCGTGCACCACCTCACCCTCGACGGCTACTCCCTGACGATGCTGGCCGACGAGCTGGAAGACGCGCTGATCGGCCGCGAACCCGGGCGGTCCGCCGCCCAGCCCCGTGATCTCGCCGCCGACCTGGCCGCCTGGCTCGCGTCCCCGCGGGCCGACGAGGACGCGGCGCGCTGGACCGCGCTCGGCTTGGCGGACGTGCCCCCGGTGCCCACCGACTCGGACGGTCCGGGCACGCTGTCGACCTCCACTGCCGTCACGGCCGGCCTGGACGAGCGGCACACCGCCGCCCTCCAGACGGCGGCCGGACGGCTCGGGCACCCCGTCGGCCTTCTCGTGCTGGCCGCCGTCGCCCGGTCCGTGGCCGAGCGGTTCGACCTGCCCGCCGTCAGCGTGGACACGTACCACCACGGCCGGGACGGCGTCCCCGACGGCCACGACATCACCAGCGCACTCGGCTACCTCCAGTCGACGTACCCCGTGGTGATCCACTCCGGGCCGCGCGCGTCCTGGCAGACCGACGCCCTCGCCGACCTCGCCGCGGTTCCGCCGCACAAGTTCGGCTTCGACGCACTGCACCACGCGGGGGACCGGCTCCCGGCCGACGGCCCGGACGGGCCCGACGCCCTGCACGGCAGCGGGATCCGGCTCAACTTCCGCAGCCGTATCAACCAGGTCAACGACCGGGTGGGCCGCTGGCTGCGCCCGGCCGACGCGGCGGGCGGCAGCCGCCGGTCGGCCCGGCAGCGGGAACCGTGGGTGCTGAACGTGGAGGGCGACGTGGTGGCCGACCAGCTGGTGCTGACCATCCGGTACAGCACGGACCACTACACCGAGGAAACGGCACGGCAGCTGCTGGACGGGGCGACGGCACTGCTGTCGGAACTCGCCGGCGGCGACCCGGCCCCGGTCGACGGAGGTGCGCCCCGATGACCGGGCCCACCGACACACCCGGCTTCGCCACCCTGCTGCAACTGGCCGCCACCGCGCTGGGGCTGCCGCCGGCAGAGGTGCGGGAGCGGTGCGAACGCCTGTCCTTCACGGCCCTGGGCGGCTCGTCCCTCCAGGCCCTGCATCTCGTCGGCGAGGCCGCCCGGGCCGGCGCCGACCTGCCACTGCACCGGATCCTCGGGCGTGAACCGGTGGGCGCGGTGCTGCGCGCCGCCGGTCCGCCGCCCCCGGCCGCACCCTCACCCGAACTGACCGAGCCTGGCGCCGGCCGTGCCGCGCTGCCCGGGCAGACCGGCATGCTCGGCGTCGAGGACCTCGCCCCCGGCCCCGCCTACCACCTGCTGTTCACCGCCGAGGTCGACGGCGCCCCCGCGGTCGCGGTGCCGGCTGCACTGACCGCACTGGTCGAGCGGCACGAGGGCCTGCGCACCGTGTTCGTGCCGGCCGACCCCGAAACCGGCAGGGTCGGGCGCCGGGTCGTCCCGCACGCCAGGCCCGTGATCCGGCACCACACCCTGCGGATTCCGGACGGCACGGACCCCGTCGCCGTCGTGCACACGCAGCTGGCCGGGGCCGGCGCGGCACTGCTGCGCCCGTACGAACGGCCCCCGGTCCACTTCGCCGTCACCACCGTGACCCGGCCCGCTGCCGCCGACCGCCTGCTGGTGTCCGTCCTGGCCCACCACGCGCTGCTGGACGCCTGGTCGTTCGGCGTTCTCTTCGACGAACTGGCCGCCCTTCTCGCGGGGCAGATCCTGCCCACCCCAGCCCCCAGTCCGGAGAGCGTGCTCGCCGCGCACCGGGCCCGCACCGCCACGCCCGCCTGGCACGAAACACTGCGCGGCCGGGCCGACCGGCTGCGACCGGTCCCCCAGGTGCTCGAACTGCCCGGCGACGCGCGGCGGCCCGCCCGCTGGGAGGTGGGCGGCGACCGGCTGCCCGCCGCCTTCGGCCCGTCCTCGGCCCGGGCCTGGCGCGATCTGGCCCGGGCCACCGGCACCACCGGGACCGCCGTACTGCTGGCCGCCTACGCCCTGGTCCTGGGGCGGCGCAGCGGCGCGCGCGAACTCCTCGTCGGCGTGCCCGTCGCCGGACGCCGGGACCCAGCCCTCCACGGGGTGCTGGCCCCCTGCTCCGGGCTCGTCCCCGTGCACTGCGTCCTGGACGACACCGCGACCGTCACCGAGTATGTCGTGGCCGTCGCCGACGCGCTCTCGGACGCCGTGGCCGCGTCCGACGTCCCCGTCGAGGACCTCGTACCGGCCATCGGCGTGCCGCACGACCGCCGGCGCAACCCGCTGGTGCAGTTCGTCCTCGGTGCGCACGACGACCTGATACCGGAACAGGTACGGCGGGGCGAGGTCACCCTCCGCCTGCACGAGGGGCATTGCCACGGCGCGCCGTTCGACGCCACCCTCTACGTCCAGCGCACGGGCGACGAGCCGCGGCTGGCCCTTGAATACGCACACGGCGCCTTCCTGCCCGACGAGGCCCACGACCTGCTGGACGCTGTCGAGTGGACCCTGGAGGAACTCGCCGGGCTGCCCGCCGCGCCGCTCGCCGAGATACGGACCACAACCCCCGCCCAGCGGGCCCGCCTCGACGCGCTGCGCACCGGGCCCCCGCTGCCGCCGGAGGTCGCCGGCAGCGACCTGTGGTCCCTGGTGCTGGCCACCGCCCGCGCCCACCCCGACGCCCCGGCCGTCCGGGACGGCGACACCACACTGACGTACACGGAGCTGGTCCGGTCCGTGACCGCCCAGGCCGCCGCACTCACCGAAGCCGGTGTCACCGACGGCGACCCGGTGCTGCTGGCCCTGGAACGCGGCGTCTTGGAGATCGTCGCCGTGCTGGCCGTCCTCGCCGTCGGCGCCCACTATGTCGCCATCGACCCGAGCACGCCCGACGAGCGGTTGCGCACCCTCCTGCGGGTCCTGCCCCCCGCGGCCGTCCTCGCCGGCACCGATCCGGCGAGCGGCACGTTCGCCCGGCGCGCGGAGAGCGCCTGCCCGCTCCCGGTACGCCGGGTCGCGCCCGTCGACATCCGTCTCGCGTCCCGCGAGCGGCAGCCGGAGGTGCAGCCGCCCGCTCCACGCGGCGACCGGGTGGCCTACATAGCCTTCACCTCGGGCTCGACCGGGCTGCCCAAGGCGGTACGGGTGCCGCACCGGGCCGTGGCCCGGCTGGTGTGGCCGTCGCCCGGGCAGGTCGTCTCCTGCGGCCCCGGACGGCGGATGCTGAGGCTGGCCCCCCTCGCCTTCGACGCTTCCACCCTGGAGGTCTTCGCCCCCCTGGTCGGCGGGGGCTGCGTCGAGGTCCATCCGCCCGGCCTGGTCGCGCCCGCCGAGCTGGCCCGGTTCCTGCTGGAACGCGAGGTCGACGTGCTGTGGCTGACGGCAGGGCTCTTCCGGCTCATGGCCGACTTCGCCCCGCACGGCTTCGCCCGCGCCTCGCACGTCCTCGCCGGCGGGGACGTGGTGCCGCCCGAGCAGGTCCGCGACCTGCTCACCCGTTACCCGGGCCTGCGCGTGACCAACGGCTACGGCCCCACGGAGAACACCACGTTCAGCACCGTCGCCCACTTCGACGACCCGTGCGAGGCGATCGGCCCCCTGCCGATCGGCACCCCCGTACCCGGCAGTGGCGCACTGGTCCTCGACGCGTCGGGACGGGCCGTTCCGCCCGGCGGCATCGGCGAGTTGTACGTCACCGGGCTGGGCCTCGCGCTGGACTACGCGGGGGACGCCGAACGCACAGCGGACTCGTTCCGCGTGATCCCGGCCGCCGGGGAGCGCACCTACCGCACCGGTGACCTCGTCCGGCTGACCGGTGCGGGGCAATTGCGTTTCCTCGGCCGCGTGGACCGGCAGGTGAAGATCCGGGGCTACCGTGTGGAACTGGACGAGGTCCGCCTCGCGTTGGCCGCACAGCCCGGTGTGAAGGACGCCGCGGTCGTCGCCGTCGGCCCGGACGCGGCGCAGCGCCGCCTGGTGGCCGGCGTCGTACCCGACGGCCCGGCCGGCCTGTCCGCGTCGCAGCTGGCCGCCCGCCTCTCCCGCATCCTGCCGGGCTACTGCGTCCCCACGCTGTGGTCGGTGCTCGACACGATTCCGCTGACCACCAACGGAAAGGTGGACGCGGCGGCCGTGGCGGCGGGGGCACGACCGTTGGTGGAAGAGCAGGAACGCCAGGCGCCGGAGGCGGGACCGACTCCCTTGCCTGAGCCGTCTACTGGGCCCGAGGCGTCTTCCGGGCCCGAGACGGCCGCCGCGCCCGAGACGGCCGCCGCGCCCGAGGCGTCTGCCGCGGTGGGGCCGGCTCTTACCGCAGCCCCGGATCCCGCCGCCGCCCTCGCGCGGCTCGCCTGGACGCAGGCGCTCGGTCGTCCGCCCTCCGGCCCGGACGCGGAGTTCTTCCGTTCCGGTGGCGACTCCCTGGCCTTCGCCCGTCTGGTGGCCTGGCTCACCAGGGAGCACGGGGTGCGTGTCGCTCCCCGGGACCTGTACGCCTCGCCCACCTTCCGCACCTTGTCCGAACTCATCCGCCCCGAGCTGACCACGGTGGGAGGCCGCCCGTCATGACGGCATTCGCTCTGCCGGAGGAACACCCCGAAAGTCCGGCACGTACCGTACTCGTCGTCCCGCACGCCGGCGGCGGTTCCGCGACCGCCAACCCGCTGCGGGCCGCTCTCCCCGACGACTGGCTGGTGGCAGGCGTGGCCTTCGGCGGCCGGGAGTCCCGCTTCCTCGACGAACCACCCGCCCGGCTGGCCGACCTGGTCGGGGACACCGTCGCCGCCGCGACCGAGGCCGAGGAGCTCACCGGCACCGCCCCCGTGCTGCTCGGCCAGTGCTCGGGCGCCCTGGTCGCCTGGCTGGCCGCGATCGAGCTGTCCCGGCGGGGCAGAACCGTTCCAGGACTCGTGCTGGTGTCCCGGTCGGCTCCCTCGTGGCCCGGCGACCTGCCCGACGCGACCGCCGCCGACGCCGACTTCATCCGTCAGGTGATCGACATGGGAAGCGTCCCGGAGGAGATCGCCGAGATGCCCGAGCTGCTAGAACTGCTGCTGCCCTCCCTGCGAGCCGACTTCACCGCCCTCGCCGAGTGGCTGCCCGAGCGGACCGACCCGGCGATGACGACGCCCGCCCCGGCCCTGGCGCTCTACGCCCCCGACGACCCGGGATGCCCGGTCGACTCCGTCGAGGCATGGCGCGACAGCGTCTCCGCCCTGGAGATCACGCCCGTGAAGGGCGGCCACCTGTTGCTGGCCACGAACCCCGTCGGCGTCGCCGCCGCGCTCACCGCCTGGCTGCCGCCGATCGCTCCGGAAGGGGACCACCGTGCTGGAACTGTCTGACGTCGTCCTGGCCCTGGGGCCGGACGGAGCCGAACGCGTCCTGCTGCGCGGCGCCGACCTGCGTGTCGCCGCCGGCGAGACGGTGCTGCTCACCGGCCTCGACGCCACGGCGCGCCGAAGCCTCGCCGCGCTGCTCACCGGCCGCCTGCGCCCCCGGTACGGCACGGTCCGCGCGGCCCGGGCCCGGACCGGTGCCCTCGGCGACCGCCCCCGCGCAGGGGAGACGCTCGTCCTGGACGGTGGTGACCGTCCGACCGCGACGGCGACCACCACGCCCCTGCCGAACGGGCCACACGCCGGCGTCCTGGTGCTCGGCGGGCCCGGCTGGACGTCGGCGCCGATCCCGGGCGAGCACCGCACACTGACTCTCCAGGGCGGCCGCTTCCTGGCCGAGCCGCAGCGGCCCGCGCCGCCGCCGGCCGTTCGCATGACCCTGGACGAGGTACGGCAGCGCACCCACCGTTCCCTCACCGAGGCCGGTACCGACGCCGGCACCGCCTCCCTCGTCGCCGACGTCCTCGTCGACGCCGACCGGCGCGGCCACGCCTCGCACGGTGTCGCCCTGCTGCCGACGTATCTGCGGCGCATCACGGACGGCGGCATCGTCGCCGGCGCCGAACCGCGGCTCACCTCCGTCACGTCCACGCTGGCCTCCGTCGACGCGGGCGGCGGGTTCGGCCAGCCCGCCGCCGACCTGGCCGCCCGCTGGTGCGCGACCACCGCCGCGGAGCACGGCCTGGCCGCCGTCGCGGTGCACACCAACAACCATGTCGGCATGCTCGCCGCCTACCGCCGGCCCTTCCAGGAGCACGGTGTGGTCGGCCTGCTGCTCAACATCTCGGCGCCCTCGGTGGCCGCCCCGGGCGCTCGCCGCCCCACCCTCGGCAGCAATGCCGTCTGTCTGGTCACTCCCACGCCGGCGGAAGAGCCTTTCTGTATCGACCTCGCCACCGGCATCGTCGCCGCGGGCAAGATCAGAGACGCCCGGCACCGCGGCGAACCCGTCCCCCCAGGCTGGCTGCTGGACCCCGAAGGCGCCCCCACCACCGACCCCGCCGAACTCGACCAGGGCGGCTCCATACCCCTGTTCGGCGACTACAAGGGCCTGTGCATCACCTTGATCGCCGAGATCCTGGCCGGCGGCCTGGCCGGCGGCCTGGTCAGCCCGGACGTGGCTCGGCAGGTCACGCGGACGGGCGAAGTCATGCGCTGCGCACAGCTGTTCGTCGGGTTCTCGGTCCGGCACTTCACCGACCCCGCGGTGCGTTCCGACGCGCCCGCCGCCCCGGCCGACCTCGCGGCCCTGGTCACCCAGCTGCGCGGTGCCGTGGAGGCGGGCCACGACACGACGCCCGAACGACCCTACTTCCCCGACCAGTTGGAGGAGGGCAAGGCCGAACACGCCGAGAAGCAGGGCCTGGAGCTGCCCGCGTCGATCGTCACGGCACTGGGCTGGGACGCCTCATGACGCCGCTCGCCGATCCTGCCCTCGGCAGCGCTCCGGGCTGGCCGCTCGTGCTCTACTTCCACCACGTCAACCCGCTGGTCCGGCACTACACCTCGCTGGACCCGGACGACTTCCGCCGCGGTCTGGAGACCGTCCTGACGCGGGTGGGACCGGCGCTGGAGCCCACCGACGTCGGACCCGGCTTCCGGCCGCCCGACAACCCGAGCGTGCTGTTCACCTTCGACGATGGCTACCGCGACACGCTCACCCTGGCCGCTCCCGTGCTGGCCGAGTTCGACGTCCGCGTCCTGCTGTTCTGCACCACGGAGCGACTCGACCGCGCGTCCACGATGACGCCGCAGCAACGCGCCGCTCTGCCGCCCAGGGAGTCCTACCTGGACTGGGCGGAGGCCGGTCGCCTGGCGGCCGACGGTCATGTCCTGTCCGCGCACACCCGCACGCACCCCAAACTCGACGAGCTGGACCCGGCGAGCGCCGAACGCGAGGTGCACGACGCGCTGCGGGACGTGGCCGAGCGGACCGGACGCCCCGCGCGCTCCTTCGCCTACCCCTACGGCCTCATCCCCGAGGTGAACCCGGTGCCGTCCACCGTGCTCGGCTTCGGGACCGTGAAGTCCGCCCCCGCCCCCTGGACGGCTCGCCCGCTCCAGATCAGGCGCACCTACCTGCCGGTCCACGAGACCGACCGCTGGCCCGCCATGGCCGCAGATTGGAGAGAACAGTGGTACGGATCTCGGTGCTCATCCCCACCCGCAACAGGGCAGCGGACCTGCGCCGATGTCTCGACGGCCTCGCCGAGTGCGCCCACCGGCTGCCGGCCGGCGTGACGCTGCACCAGGTCATCGTGGTGGACGACGCCTCCACCACCCCCGACGCCACGGCACCGGCCCGCGACAGCGACCTGCCCGTGGTCCTGCTGCGCAACCCCGAGCGGCTCGGCGCGGGGGCCAGCAGGCGTCTGGGCGTGGAGGTCGCGGACGGCGATGTGCTGGCCTTCCTGGACGACGACGCCGTACCGCGGGGCGACTGGCTGACGGTGGCGGCCGGTGTGGACGCCGACCGGCCGGCCCTCACCGGCCGGGTCCTGGGCTTCGACGCCGGTCTCGTCTCGCGCGCCCGGCAGGCGCGCTACGACGCCCGCTACCGGGCACTGCGCGAGGGCACCCCGGTCGACTTCTTCGCCTGCGGCAACGGTTCCGTGCTCACGTCGGCGTTCCACGGGGTGCACGGATTCAGCAACGAGGGGGTGGGCGGCGACAACAGTCTCGCCCGCTCTCTCGACGAGGTCGGGACCCCCGTCCGGTTCCACCCCGATCTCGTGATCGCCCACCGCAACGGCAAGGGATGGTCCGCCGCCCTGCGCAACGCATGGTCCGCCGGGGCCGACCACCCCCGGCGCATGACCGTCTCCGACCTGGTCGCCACCGCCCGGAACAGCGCCGTCGGCGACGACCACGCGGTGCGCGAGCTGAACCGGGCCCTTGGCGTCGTGCACGCCCTCGGCCGCCTGATGCCCCGCACCCGAGACGAGACAGCGGCCCCGGCGGCCGTGCGGCACGGACCCGGGGACCGACCGGCGCAGAGCCCGACCGCCACGACGACCCGGCGCGGTGCGTGATGAGCGAACTCACCCTGCCGGTCAGCACGCGCACGCCCGTGGGAGCGCGCTGCCGCGTCGGTGTCATCGGCCTCGGCTACGCCGGGCTGCCGCAGGCGGTCGCCTTCGCGGAGGCCGGGCACCCGGTGATCGGTATCGACAACCGCCCCGAGGTGACGGCGACGCTCCGCGACGGCCGCAGCCCCGTCGACACCGTCCCCGACGACCGGGTGCGACGGCTCGGCGATGCGCTGTGCGCCGTGGACGACACCGAGGCGCTGGCCGGCTGCTCCGCGGTGGTGGTGTGCGTGCCCACCCCCGTCGACGCCGCCGGGGAACCGGACCTGACCGCCCTGCGCGCCGCCTGCGGCACGGTCGCGGCCCACCTGCGACCCGGCCAGCTGGTGGTGATCGAGTCCACCGTGTACCCGGGAGTGACGGACGGCGTGGTCCGGGCCGTCCTGGAACGCTCCGGCCTCGTCGCCGGCGTGCACTTCAGCCTGGCGCACGTCCCGGAACGCGTGGATCCCGGCAACCCCGTGTTCGACTCGGCCGACACCTCGCGCGTGATCGGCGGTCTCACCCCGGTCTGCGCCCTGCGTGCCGAGGAGCTCTACGGAGGCGTCGTGTCCTCCGTGCACATCACGGCCGGGCTGCGCGAGGCCGAGGCCACGAAGGTCCTGGAGAACACCTACCGCCAGGTCAATCTCGGGCTGGTCCACGAATTCGCCGCCTACTGCGACGCCCTGGGCATCGACGCGACGGCGGTGATCGACGCGGCCGCGACCAAGCCGTTCGGGTTCCAGCCCTTCTACCCCGGCGTCGGCGTCGGCGGCCACTGCATTCCCGTCGACCCCCTGTACCTGGCGCACTCGGCGCGCGCCGCCGGGACACCGTTGCACCTGGTGGAGCTGGCCCAGCGCATCAACGACGAACGCCCGGTCAGGGTTGTGGACCTGTGCGAGACGCTGCTGCGGACGGCGGGAACCCCGCTGGACGGAGCCGAGGTCCTGGTCCTCGGCGTCAGCTACAAACCCAATGTGTCCGACATCCGCAACAGCCCCGTGGTGCCCCTGATCCGCGAGCTGACCGCCCGCGGCGCCCAGGTCCGCATCCATGACCCGTACGTCCCCGAACTACTCGTGGACGGCCGCCACCACAAGTCCGTGTCCCGTCTCGGCGCCGTGATCGCCGAGGCCGACCTCGTCCTCGTCGCCCAGCACCACTCCGTCTACGACACCGAACTCCTGCACCACGCACGTCTTGTGTACGACCCCCGGAGGCACGCATGAAACCCAGGCTGAGCGTCTACACGGCCTCGCAGCAGGGCACCGACTACGATCGCCTGCTCAGTGTGGCCCGCACCGCCGAGGACTGCGGATACGACGGCTTCTTCACCTCCGACCACTACCTGAAGCTGGGCGACGTCCCGGGCCTGCCCGGCCCGATCGACTCCTGGACCGTCCTGGCCGGACTGGCCAGGGAGACGAGCCGGATCCGGCTGGGCACCCTGATGAGTTCGGCGACCTTCCGCCTCCCGGGTCCCCTGGCGATCGCCGTGGCCCAGGTGGACCACATGAGCGGCGGCAGGGTCGAACTCGGCCTGGGCACGGGCTGGTACGAGGAGGAGCACACGGCGTACGGCATCCCGTTCCCCACGCTCCGCGAGCGCTTCGACCGCTTCGAGGAACAACTCGCCGTCATCACGGGCCTGTGGGAGACCCCACCGGGAAAGACCTTCACCTACGAGGGCACGTACTACCGGCTCGCGGACTCGCCGGCGCTCCCCAAGCCGGTCCAGCAGCCCCGGCCGCCCCTTCTGATCGGCGGCGACGGCCCGTCCCGCACCCCCCGCCTGGTCGCCCGCTACGCCGACGAGTTCAACGTCCCCTTCCTGTCCCTGGACGCGACCGTTCCGCTCTTCGACCGCGTCCGTCAGGCATGCCGCGACGCCGACCGCGACCCGGACACCCTCCACCTGTCCGTCGCCCAGGTCCTGTGCTGCGGCCGCACCGAAGCGGAATTCCGCCGCCGTGCCGCCGCCCTGGGCCCCGAGGGCGGCGCGTTCTCCAAGAGCCGCATCTCCGGCACGCCGTCCGAAGTCGTCGACAAGATCGGCAGATTCGTCGAGGCGGGCGTCGACCGTATCTACCTCCAGCCGTTCGACCTGGAGGACCGCGACCACCTGGAAGTCGTCGCCGCGGAGGTCATGCCCCAACTCGCCTGACGGGCCGGGCCCGCCGCAGGCCGGTGCGTCCACGGCACCCCGGACGACCGGGGATCGCCGCGTCCGTGTCCCCTGTCATGCCTCCCCGGACTCCCTCGGTTCCAGATGGGACGCCAGGACCGCCGCCTGCACCCGGCGCTGGACGCCCAGCTTCGCCAGGATCCGCGAGATGTGGTTCTTGACGGTCTTCTCCGACAGGAACAGCTTCTTGCCGATCTCGCGATTGGTGAGACCGTCTCCGATCAGCGCGAGGATGTCCCGCTCGCGCGGCGACAGGCTCGCGAGCTCGGGCGGCAGCGACGCGGACACGGAGGGCTCCGCCCGCAGGGAGTTCATCAGGCGGGCCGTCGTCGCGGGGTCCAGCATCGACTGCCCGGACGCGACGGTGCGCACGGCCGACACCAGGTCCGAGCCCTTGATCTGCTTCAGCACATAGCCGGAGGCCCCGGCCATGATGGCGTCCAGCAGTGCGTCCTCGTCGTCGAACGAGGTCAGCATCAGACACGCGAGTTCCGGCATCCGGCTGCGCAGTTCGCGGCAGACCGTGATGCCGTCGCCGTCCGGGAGCCGGACGTCGAGCACGGCGACGTGCGGGCGCAGGGCGGGGCCGCGGGCGAGGGCGTGCTCGGCGGTGTCCGCGTCGCCGACCACCGAGATGTCAGGTTCGGCGTCGAGCAGGTCGGTCAGTCCACGCCGTACCACCTCGTGGTCGTCCAGGAGGAACACGCGGATCGGGTCCTGTTCCGTGAAGGTGCGTGTCTCGGCCATGAGGACCTCTCGTTCCGCGGGTGACGGACGCTGCGTGCGGTTCACGAGCCTGATCATCCATCCGTCGCCGCCGTCCCGGCTAGGGCCGACCGGCCCCACTCGTTCCATGATTCGTCGCGGGCGGGGTCGCCCAGCACGTCCACCACCCTTTCGAGGTACCGCACCGGGCGCGCCGCGGCTTCCGGCTGTGCGGATCAGAGTGGGGCGAGGATCATGAGGATCTCGTCGCGGTCGTCGCCTTCGGCAAGTCGGAGGGCGCCCGGCCACCGGCCGACTTCCTTCCAGCCGAGCCGCCCGTAGAAGTTCTCCAAGCCAACGCCGCTGCGGGCGGCGAGGCGCAGTTGTTCCAGGCCCATCTCTTCCTTGGCGACCTTGCGCACCTCATTCATGAGGGCACGGCCGACACCACGCCCGCGTATGGCGGTGCGGGTCTGAACATGATGGAGAGTGCCCCAGTGCGCGATCAGCTCGGACCGGTCGCGACGAACGTTGAGCCAGCCTGCGAGTTCCCCATCCATGGTTGCCGTGAGCAGTCGACTGGTGTCGGGAGCGAGCAGGCCGATGATGCGATCGAGAACCGACGTCACCGTGGCGGCATCGACAGGAGGAAAGGGAAAGCCTGCCGGACCGCCCGCGTCGGTGACCTCGACCCAGCACTCGGTGAGAGCGCGTCGGAGCTGGGGGGTGGCGTCGTCCGGGGAGGTGAGCTGCTGGAAGGTGAGTGCGGCAGTCATCCCGAGATCATGGCACTCAGCTCTTACGCGCATAAAGCAACTGCAATGGCCGCCGCAGCCCCCGTACGGGCCGTTCGGCGGCCCGTCGCCCCGCCCCCCGGACAGGGCCGGTCGGTCCCGCACGGGGACCTGCGGCCCCTGACCCCGCGAGCCGGGGTGCCATCACGCTGGAAGCGGAACCCGGTCCCGGGAGGTCGTGGTGATGACCCGAAGCGTCACGGCAGGTCTCGACGGCTCGCCCGAGAGCCGGGCCGCCGGCGAATGGGCGGCGCGCGAAGCACGGCTACGCGGTCTGCCGCTGAAGATCGTCCACGTCCGGGAGCCGCTGCCCGGACCCGTGGCCCGGGCCCCGCTCGTCGGCGCCGAGACCCGCCGGCCCCGGACCGGAGAGGTTCCCCGTGAGGCCGCCGAGGGGCTGCGGCTGCGTCACCCCGGGCTCGAAGTGATCACCGACCAGTTCACCGGGAACCCGGCCGAAGCCCTGACCGAGGCGGCGGACGCCGCCGAGCTCATGGCCCTGGGCTCCCGCGGCTTCGGTGCGATCGGTGGGTTCATGGCCGGTTCGGTCAGCCTGGCCGTCATCGCCCACGCCGAACGCCCCGTGGTGCTGGTCCGGGCCGGAGAGCAGGCCGCCGACGAGCACAAGGCGGACCCGGCCGGCGTACCGTCCGCCGCGACCCCCTTCCGGCCCGTCGTCCTCGGCCTGGACACCGGTGCCCCGGACGAGGCCCTGCTGGAGTTCGCCTTCGACGCCGCCGCGCGCCGGGGCGCCTCCTTGCGGGTCGTGCACGGCTGGAGCGAGCCGTCCGCTTCCTTCCACCACTTCCACGGGGACGCCGAGCGGACCGGATCGCTCGCCCGCGGGCAGTCCACGGTCCTGACCGAGCTGCTGCGGCCCTGGCGGCAGAAGTTCCCGGATGTGCAGGTGATCGAGGCGAGCCGGTGCGGCAGCGCCGCGCAGGTGCTCGTCGGCGCGTCCCGCCAGGCATCGCTGGTCGTCGTCGGCCGGCGCATCCGCACCAACCCCCTCGGCCCGCATATCGGCCACGTCGCGCATGCCGTCCTGCACCACGTCGTGGCCCCGGTCGCCGTGGTTCCGCACGACTGACCGTCGCCCGACGCGCACGACCCACGCCTACGAGGCTCCATGGGCCCCAGGCAGCGGCCGCGGGAGTCGCGCGTGCAGCTCGAAGACCTCTTCCAGTCCCGTCACCCGCAGCATCCGCCGCACGGTCGCACTCTCCGTGACCAGCCGCAGCCGGCCCTGGCGGGCCAGTGCCCGGTTGCGTGCGCGGCACAGCACACCCAGCCCGGCGCAGTCGATGAACGCCACCGACCGCAGATCCACCACCAGGTCGGGGCGCGTATGTGCGGTGAGGGCGTCGAGCCGTTCCGCCAGGGTGGAGACGGTCAGCAGATCGATGTCGCCGCGCAGGGACACGAGGGTCGCTCCGCCGCTCACCCCATGGGCCACGACCACGTCCTGCTCGGCGCGGTGCTCTGGCAGCTGGGCCGTGTCGTTCTCGGACATAGGGAGAGCCAACCGGGGACGCCGGACGGGGCGGTAGGGCCGTCCGGCCCTGGCCGGGAGCCCGTCCGGGCACCGCGCGGCACGTGCGGGCCCTCGTGCCGACGGTTTCGAGGAGGGTGCCGTGCAGCCGGACGTGAGGGCCGGACGGCTCAAGCAGTACCGCTCACCCGCCCGCGAAGCTGAACGTGCGGGACCGGATCCGGCACCGTGCCGGAACGGCGGATCCCCGCGGCGGACCGACCGAAGAGGGTGAGGAGCGCCATGAAAGGCTCCGCCCTCGACCGACAGACCGGCCGAGGGCAGTGGCGCTCCTACGCTCGGCCCGACGCGTCGTCCCTCCCGGCGAGCAACACCCCCGTGACCGGTTCGGGATGGATACGGACCGCGTGGTCCATCCCCTGGTGCGGCACCCAAGGAGCCAACAGGCCGCGAATCCGCGCCAGTTCGGCAGGATCGGTGACCAGGCGGGCGTAGCCGGTCACCACCACGCTCCAGCCGAGATGCGTGTCCGGGTCGATCACGTCGGCCTCGTAGGCGACCACCACACCGGCGCTGTCGGACTGCCGGGCCTGGGACGTCGGGGACGCGCCCTCGTGCGTGCGGATCACGAGGTCACCGCCGTCCAGGATGTGGTCGACCGGGCGGACGGTGGGCAGCGCCTGACGCGTGAAGACGACCCGGCCCAAGGACAGGCTGCCGAGCAGGCGCAGCGCCTCGGCCCGGTCGAGTTCGACGTGGTGGGGCGTCGCTGCGGGATGACGGATCACGGCTGGCTTCGCGCGCGGGGGACTCTCTTGCCGCCGGAACGGGGCCCGTGCGTGCTGTCGCACCGCACGGGCGGAGCGACACCGCGGGGGATTCGGTGCCGCTCCTGACTCCACGATCCGTCCCGGCCCGTCCGCCTCTCCAGTGCCGATCGGCCCCCGAACCGGGGCCGGCCGTCCTTCCGTTCGCTCCGCTTCGGCCACCGGTGTCGAAGCGGAGCACCATCAGCCGGACCGACTCGTCGACCGCGGGGAGGGGGAGTGGCCGATTGCCGCTCCGACGTCCCGTCGTCCACTGGGGACGGGATACGGTGGAGCTGACCCCCGGTGCCGGGTCGGCGCGCCTAGGAGACCTGGAGGGACGTGGTGGCAAGCCCGGAGGAGCCCCGCGTACGACTGCCTCAGCTGAAGCTCGACGAGCTGCTGGAGGAGCTTCAGGCTCGGATCGACGCGGCTCGGGGCACGCAGGACCGCGTGCACAGTCTGCTGGAGGCGGTGCTCTCCGTCGGCCGTGAGCTGGAGCTGGAGCAGGCCCTGCGCTCCATCGTGGAGGCGGCCGCGGTGCTCGTGGAGGCCGAGTACGCGGCCCTGGGCGTCATCGGCCCGGACGGCACCCGGCTGTCCGCCTTCCACACCGTGGGCGTCACCGAGGAGCAGATCGCCGTGATCGGCCCCTACCCGGAGGGCCACGGCATCCTCGGCGAGCTGATCCGCGACCCGCAGCCGCTCCGGCTCGCGAAGATCTCCGGCCACCCGGCCTCGTACGGTTTCCCGCCGGGCCATCCGCCGATGAACAGCTTCCTCGGTGTCCCGATCCGGGTCCGCGACCAGGTCTTCGGCAACCTGTACCTGACCGAGAAGCGCGGTGGGCTGGAGTTCGACGAGGAGGACGAGTCGGTCCTCTCCACACTGGCCGTGGCCGCCGGCGTGGCCATCGACAACGCCCGCCTGTACGAGGACTCCCGGCTGCGCGAGCGCTGGCTGCGGGCCAACGCGGAGATCGGCAACAGCCTGATGTCCGGCAGCGAGCGTGCCGAGTCCCTCGGGCTGATCGCCGAGCGGGCCCGGGAGATCTCGGGCTCGGCGCTGGCAGCGGTCGCCCTGCCCATGGAGGGCACGAAGTCGCTCACCGTCGAGATCGCCGTCGGAGTGGACGCGGAGGCGCACCGCGGACTGGTGCTGCCCATGGAGGAAAGCCTGATGGGGCTGGCGTACATCGCGAGTGCCCCGGTCACCAGCGACGATGTCGTGCACGACCCCCGGATCGCGCCCGAGCCCCCACGTTTCGGCGGTCTCGGCCCCGCCGTGGCCGTCCCGATCGGCACCGGGGCGGGCGGCGTTCGAGGGGTGGTGCTGGTGGTCCGCGAAGCCGGCAGGCAGGTCTTCCGCCGGAAGGAGACCGAGATGCTCCAGGGCTTCGCCGCCCAGGCCGCGATCGCGATGGAACTGGCCGAGCGCAGGCAGGACGCCCAGCAGATCGCACTCCTGGAGGACCGCGACCGGATCGCCCGCGATCTGCACGACCTGGCCATCCAACGGCTGTTCGCCACCGGGATGACCTTGCAGAGCGCGGGCCGTTTCATCGAGCACCCGGAGGCCGCCGAGCGGGTGCTGCGGGCCGTGGACGACCTGGATGAGACCATCAAGATCATCAGGTCGACGATCTTCGGGCTGCGAGCCCGCCAGGGCACCGCCCGGAGCGGACTGCGGGCGCGGGTCGTACGGGTGGCCGGCGAGGCCGCCCCCGTGCTGGGCTTCGCCCCCAGCGTGCGCATGGAGGGACTGGTCGACACCGACGTGCCGGCCGAGATCGCGGACCACGTCGTGGCCGTACTGTCCGAGGCCCTGACCAACATCGCCCGGCACGCCCGCGCCGACCGGGCCCAGGTGGTCCTCACGACCGACGGCCGCGAGGTGTGTCTGATGGTCTCCGACAGCGGCGTGGGCATCCCGCCCGCCGGCCGGCGCAGCGGACTGCGCAACATGGCTGAGCGGGCGGAGAATCTCGGCGGGCGACTCGAGGTGACCAGCCCCGAAGGACACGGCACCATGCTGGACTGGCGGGTCCCGCTACCCTCGTGAACTCGGAGGGTGCGGACAGGTGCGGGACGCCGCCCGGATTCCGCTCGCCGCGGTCATGTCAGGCCACCGCTGCCGTAGGGGGCGTAGAGGTCGAGCAACCGGATGCGGGAGGCGTGCAGCCGCTGGGCGACCACGCGCCCGACCCAGGCGGCGATCGTCCGGCCGAACGCAGGGTCTTCCGCGCACAGTGCGCGTACGGTCTCGGCGTCGAACTCCCAGGCCCGCACCGGGCTCATCGCCTCGGCGCCCAGTTGCCAGAGATACGGCGGGAAGTGCCAGGACCACCCGACGAGTTCGCCGCGCCCGAGTGTCTCGATGACGGCCGGCTGGCGGCCGGGCACGTGCAGGTCGAGGGCGACGGTGCCGGTGCGCACGATCCAGAAACGGTCGGCGCGCCGACCCTCCTCGAACAGGCGGGCCCCGGCCTCGAAGGAGACCTCGTGGGCGAGGCGCATCAGCCGTTCGCGGTGCACGGGCTCAAGTGCCGTGGTCATGGTGGTGGCGGAGGTCATCGCACCGGCTCCCTTCTTGGCTTCTGCTCCCAGGGTGGGCGCGTCCGGCCCGGACCGCCACGGGCCACTCGGGCCCGGCCTGGGGCCCATCGGCCCCGAGCCGGACGACGCCGCCGGCCGGACCGCGGGGGAGGAGAACGCTCGGAGCGGCCCTGCTCCGGTCCCTTCGTCCGTCGAGACCACGACACCCTCATCTGCGGATCGACGGCACGAGCGGCCGGCACCGGATCGCCGCGGCACCCGGAACCACCGACCGGGCCACGGCGGACAGGACGGGAAGGGCGCCACCCGCTTCTCGCGGATCCGGATTGCGCGGTGCGCGGCTGCCAGCCGCTTCCCCGCGTCTTCAGCGGGTCCTTCCCGTCCCTACCAGCACACCATGGAAACGGGATGCGCACCAGAGCCGACCGGCCCGATCCCGCGGGCAACGCGAGCAGTACGACGCGGTGACCACCTCACTCGCCCCGGCGGCCCGGCCCGCCGCGGCAGACGCCGAGAACAGCGAATCGCGTGCCGAGTGGGACGCGTCAGTGGCTCCGGCCGGCGTTGAGCCGGGCGGCCTGGCGCGTCAGGTGGTCGCGCTCGGCGAGGTTGGGTGCCGTGTGGGCCGCCTCGGCGTACAGCCGGGCCGCCGTCGTCAGGTCGCCGTCGCGCTCGTGCAGGTACGCCGCCACCGCGGTGTGGCGGGGCAGCGAGGCGTCCAGCTCCGCGAGCGCCGCCAGCCCGGCGCGCGGTCCGTCGGCCTCGCCGACCGCCACCGCGCGGTTGAGCCGGACGACCGGGCTGTCGGTCAGGCGCGCAAGCTCGTCGTACCACTCGACGATCTGCACCCAGTCGGTCTCCTCGGCGGTGGGCGCGTCGGCGTGGAGAGCCGCGACGGCGGCCTGGGCCTGGAACTCGCCCAGCCGGTCGCGGGCGAGGGCGGCCTGAAGGATCTCGACGCCCTCGGCGATCAGCCCGGTGTCCCACCGGCCGCGGTCCTGCTCGGCGAGCGGTACCAGGCTGCCGTCCGGTGCGGTCCGCGCGGCGCGCCGGGCGTGGTGGAGCAGCATGAGGGCGAGCAGCCCCGCCACCTCGGGGTGGTCGATGGCGGCCGCGAGCTGCCGGGTGAGCCGTATGGCCTCGGCGGCGAGGTCGACGTCGCCGGAGTAGCCCTCGTTGAAGACGAGGTAGAGGACGCGCAGCACGGTGGCGACGTCACCGGGCTGGTCGAACCGCACGCCCGAGACGGTGCGCTTGGCCCGGCTGATCCGCTGGGCCATGGTCGCCTCGGGCACCAGGTACGCCTGGGCGATCTGGCGGGTGGTCAGCCCGCCCACGGCCCGCAGGGTGAGTGCGACCGCGGACGACGGCGTCAGCGACGGGTGGGCGCACAGGAAATAGAGCTGGAGCGTGTCGTCCACCGCGGCCGCGGGCCCGGGCGCCGGCTCCGCGTCGAGACGGTCCTCACGCCGGCGGCGGGCGGCATCCGCCCGGGTCGCGTCGAGGAACTTGCGCCAGGCCACGGTGACCAGCCAGCCCTTGGGGTCCCGCACGGCCTCGCCCCTGCCCGAAGAGCTGGGGGAGGCGGCGGGCCAGCCGCGGACCGCCTCGAGAAGCGCGTCCTGTACGGCGTCCTCGGCCGCCGCGAAGTCGGCTCCGCGGCGGACGAGGACGCCGATCACGCTCGGCGTGAGGCTGCGGAGCAGGGGCTCGTCCATCGGTGAGGTCACTCCGTGATGGTGGGCGGCGCGGCCAGGAACGGGCGCACCTCCAGCCACTCGTGGATCGGCTTCCCGCCCGCTCCGGGCGCGGCCGACAGCTCCCCGGCCAGTTCGACGGCGCGCTCGTAGCTGTCGACGTCGATCACCATCCAGCCGGCGATGAGGTCCTTGGTCTCGGCGAACGGGCCGTCGGTGACCGGCGGGCGCCCCTCACCGTCGTACCGGACCCACGCCCCCTCCGGGGCGAGGGCCTGGCCGTCGACGAACTCGCCGGTCTTCTCCAGCCGGGCCGCGAAGTCCTGCATGTACTGCACGTGAGCCGAGATCTCCTCCGGCGTCCACTGGTCCATGGGCACGTCGTTGACCGGAGCCGGGGCGCCGCGGTAGTGCTTGAGCAGCAGGTACTTGGCCATGGTGTCTCTCCTCGGTGCTGGTGCGACCCATTGTGGTCGCCTTCACCACGGGGACGGAGCCCGTCAGGGGTTCTCGACATCGCCGGCCAAGATTTTTTCACCGCTGTTCAGGGTGTGCCCGGCGGGTCACGTGACTAGCCCATGTGAAGGCGCGCATGCATATGCGTGACGGGGGGATGGGAAGTGATACCGGGACACGACGGGAGGCGATCATGGCAGGTTTTCTGGACCGGGCCAAGGAGCAGGCGCAGAGCGCCCTGAACCAGGGCAAGCAGAAGGTGGAGGAGGTCCAGGCGCAGCGTGCCGGCACCGATCTGCTGAAGCAACTCGGTGCGGCGTACTACGCCGAGCGGCGCGGCAGTGGGTCGGCGCAGGCCACTCAGGACGCCCTCTCCGCTCTGGAATCCCACATCGCCACTCACGGGGACGGTTTCCTGCGCGCCTGAGCGGGAGAACCGTCGCCGCTGCTCACGCGATCGGGCACGCGGTGAGGTGCCGCGTCCGCGGGGGGGGGGCTTCGTCAGACCGGTACCGTCACGCCCAGCTGGGCCTCGACGTTGACGATCTCGGACATCATGGCGATCTTGCCCTCGACACGGCCGAATTCGCCGGGCTTGTTCGCCCCCCACAGCAGGCCGACGGCCGTCGGCTGGGTGGCGTCGAGGACCAGGGATCCCGAGTCGCCGGGCAGGGCGAACACCCCGTCCGGATTGACGCCGTCCGCCGGGCGCGGGTCGTCCGCGAGGATCTCGGCCTGATCGATCAGCCAGGTGTCCGATGAGCCCGCCGACCACTGGACGGTCCAGAAGTTGGCGATGACCCTCCCGAACGTGAGGAGCGTCTGAGAGCCCCGCTTCCGGACGGGCTGCGTGACGAAGGAACGGGCCGTCGCGGTGACCTTGGCGACCAGGTCCGCCCCGCCGGGCGTCCGGCCGACGATCCGCCTGGAGAGCGTCCGGCCGTTCGACTGCGCGTCGTCCAGATGGAAGACCGCCGCGTCCACGAGGCCCACGAGGACGGGCGAGCCCGGCAACGGAGGCGTCTGCGGGAAGTCGGCGCGGTCCACCCTTCCCAAGTTGTCCGTGTGAGGCACCGTGCTGCCCACGACCAGAGGCGGGTTGACCGGCTGCCAGACGGTGTGCGGGAAGTCGTTCTCGGGACCTCCGGCCACGTGGTAGCAGGTCAGTCCCAGCAACTCGGCCTCGGCCGTGCTCGCGTCCGCGACGATGACGCCCATGGTTCCCTCGGCGACCAGCGGGTTGCGAATCATGACTCCGCCCGGCAGGTCACCGTAGCGCAGGGTGTCAGGTGTAGCGCACGGCTGTATCTGCCGGACGATGACGCACACGGGCAGCCCGCCGATCTCGTCGGGGATGTCCGCGGTGATGTATCGGGGGTGGTCCACCTGGACGCGGACCGCGAGTTCGTCCAGGAGTTCACCCCGCTCCTCGCGCAGCCCGATGCCCATCCCGGTGACACCGGGCAGCGCCAGCAGGTCCGGCTCGACGCGGTTCTTCGCCTGGACGAGTTCCTCGGGGATGTCCATGATTCCTCCCACGCCTGCGGCCAAAAGACGCTGATGCGGGAGAACGCAGTGATTCGAGCAGCGGGATCATGGCCACGAGGAGATAGCGGAATGCAGCACGACGATTCCCATTTCGGGCTCATTCCATCCTAGGACCCCCTTGTGCCACTGTCATTTCGAGGATCGGTCCTGAAGGCGCAGGCGGGCAATTCGCTTCCCTGGCCCTGTGGTTGGTACTCCAGTTGCAGATCGTTGTGCGCCCTGGGCTTGGGGCTGTCTGTCGCTGACGGAAACCAGGTGGGAGCTCGGCGTACTACCTGGGTAAGGTCGGGCAACGCCCGAGCTGAAGCGGCTGCATGCCGGCCAACGGATCACCACCCGCGCGGGCACGTTACGCGCCGACGCCCTGGTCGAGCGGCTGCCGAAGAGAGCCTGGCAAGATACGCTCCGCGGGGGCCGGAACCCAGGGGCACCGCTTCTACGACTGGGCCCTGGCCGACGTCGCCGACGACCGGCCCGGCCACCACCACATGCTCGTCCGCCGCAACCGCAGCAACGGTGAACTCGCCTTCCACCGCTGCTACTCAGCTGTCCCGGCGCCGCTGTCCACCTTGGTGCGGGTCGCCGGACGCAGAAGGAGCGCCGAGGAGACCTTCCAGTCCGGCAAGGGTCTGGTCGGGCTGGACGCTGGGCGTCCTGGCACCGCTGGGTCACTCTCGCGATGCCCGCCCATGCTTTCCTCATCGCCGTGCGCGCCGGCAGCGACAAGCCCCTCAGACATGAAGATCGCGATCTACAACTGGAGTCCCAAACCCCGCCTAGCCGAGCCGGACGAAGGGCGCCGTCTTGCACGGCAGTCCGTGGGCGTCGACGAGCCACAGCATGTACGAGCCGGGAGGCGCCACAGAACCGTCCGGCGGTGCGGTGACGGTGAGGGAAGTGCCCGCAGCGGTGAAGGGCACACTCACGTACCGCTGGTCGCCGTCGAAGGAGTGGGTCACGGAGCCGCACCGCATGAGGACGACCTTCGCGATCGGGGTCGCCGACGAGGTCGGGGTGTAGTCGACCCGGAAGGTGCGGCCGTAACCGACACTGCCCGGGGCGGACCTGACCGTCACCCGGTCGGCGACCGACACGTAGTCGGGCTCGAAGAGTTCGATGGACAGGTTCGGCGTCGAGGTGTCGTTGAACTCCGAGCCGGCCGTCCACACCCGGCCGTCCGGGGTGAGGAGCGCCACCGAGTGGTATCCCCGGGTCTCGGCCGCGACCGCGCCGGTGCTCCAGCTGCCGCCGGTCGCGGACGGGTGGTACAGCTCGGCCGTGCGGACGCCGTCCGCCTCCTTGTACGTCTCTTTGGTGACGCCTCCCGAGACGAGCACGTCACCCGTCGGCAGCAGCGTGGCCGTGGCGAAGTAGCGCACCGGCGGTCGGCCCGTCGCGGGGTCGGTCAGGGCGCGCGGCGCCGTAGGCGCCCACTGCGGGGCGGCGGCTCCCAGGTCGGTGACCACCGCCTGCTGGGCACCGCACGCCAGGACCCGCGGGCGGTAGTTGTCCTCGTGGTGGAGCGGCAGCAGCACGGACGTCGTGGGCTGGCTGGTGAAGAATCGGTCCAGGTACATGGCGTCGATCGCCTGCGGCCCGGTGAAGGCACGCGTGACCTGCCGGCTGCCGACGTTGTAGCAGAGGCTCTTGTCCATGACGTCCGCCGTGTACGGCGGTGAGGTGTCCTCCGGGTTCGGCGAATACAGGTTGCGAGCCTGTGGGTTGGGCGTCACGAGCTTGCTGTAGAGGGGCTGTACGACGAAGACCTCACCGGTGTGCGGCAGGACATGGAGCCGCGGGTAGTAGATCGCGTAGTCGTGGGCGCCGCTCACCCCGAGTTGCTTGTCCACGTGGTGCCACGAGTTGCCCTGCTGACGGTAGATCTCCGGCTTGGTGTTGTTGTGCCGCTCGTCGTAGTCGTACCGCCGGTCTCCGTACATTCCGATCAGCGGATGCCCGGTCAGTGCGAAGACCCCGCCGTCCGCCAGCGTCACCAGCGTGGGATACCACCGTCCGCCGCCCATGGGCGCTCCCGCCGCCCGCTGGGCCGGGTCCCGGTTCAGCGACCCCGCATAGACCCAGAACTGTCCCTTCAGGATGAGGAACCAGGGCTGCCAGTTGTGTGCGGGTTCCCACCAGGTGCTCCATACGGCGCCGTCGGTGCCGGTGGCGAAGAGGTCGAGGTGTTGGTTTCCGTGCCAGAGGGCGGTGACGGTGGTGCCGGGCTGCATCTTTGTTTCGGGGTGGATGAGGAACCAGGGCTGCCAGTTGCGTGCGGGTTCCCACCAGGTGCTCCACACCGCGCCGTCGGTGCCCGTGGCGAAGAGGTCGAGGTGATCGCCGTTCCACAGGGCGGTGACCGCGGCCCCGGACCGCATTTTCACCTCCGGGTGGATGAGGAACCAGGGTTGCCATCCGGGTCCCGGTTCCCACCAGGTGCTCCATACGGCTCCGTCGGTGCCGGTGGCGAAGAGGTCGAGGTGTTGGTTTCCGTGCCAGAGGGCGGTGATGGTGGTGCCGGGTTGCATTTTTACTTCGGGGTGGATGAGGAACCAGGGTTGCCATCCGGGTCCCGGTTCCCACCAGGTGCTCCAGACCGCGCCGTCGGTGCCCGTGGCGAAGAGGTCGAGGTGCTGGTCGCCGTGCCACAGAGCCGTGACCTTCGCGCCCGGCTGCATCCGCACCTGCGGCTGGATCTGGAACCACGGGACCCAGCTGCTGCCGGGTTCCCACCAGGTGCTCCACACCGCGCCGTCGGTGCCCGTGGCGAAGAGGTCGAGGTGCTGGTCACCGTGCCACAGGGCCGTGACCGGCGCTCCCGGCTGGGCCCTGAACTGTGCCGTGTGGTCGAACAGCCAGCTTGCACGCGTGCCGCTCCAGTGTGCGTGGTGCGGATCCCCTTCGGCGGGGTCGGGCCAGTGCTGCGTACCACCCGCGACGACCAGCCGACCGTCCGGCCGGAACGCGTGCCCGCTGCAGAACAGGTCGGCGTCCGGTGAGCCGGGATTGGACACCCGCCGCGCGGCGACGTCGTAGACCCTGGTGTGATCGATCTGGGCCTTCCCCGCGGGATAGCGGGGATCGGTCACCGGATTCGGCTCGTTCTCGATGGCCTCCCACAGGGGCGCCTCCAGCCACTGGCTGCCCGCGAAATACAGCACGCCGCCCTGCTGGCCCACGGGCACCAGCGCGGCGTGCACCGCGAGCACCTGCGCCGCGCCCCCCGCCCCGTCAGGCCCCGAGCCGCCACCGACGTACAGCCACCTGCTCATCGGACCCCCCGTGTTGATATGCGGCAAAGTGCGCACAGCCCGCCCATTCTGTGCGGGATCAGGAGCCTCCGGCAGCGGCGCCGAGGGGGAGGTTGTGTGAGTGGTTGTGCGCCGGCGCGCGCAATGGGCAGCCGCACGCCGTCGCCGCCGCTGCCGCCGGCATGCGGCGCCGGACCCGGCACGGTGACCGCGCCCTCCCACGGCAGGGCCTGAACGGATGGCCGGAGGTGGGGGGTGGGAATACGGCATTCCATCTCCAGTCCCGAGCCGGCTGCCGGGGCCGGTACGACCCACCCCCCATGGCCGCGAGTCCCTCACGATCTCCGTCCGGCCCCACACAGAGCACCCTGGCCGGAGCCACTGACAACGCACCGGCACAAGGACAATGACGTCATGACAGCGCGGCGACTCCGCAGGCGATGAGGCTGCACAGCACGGTGAGGGTGGCACCGAACGCCGTGCCCGCGCGGAGCAGGGCGCCAGGGAGGGAAGCACCGTCCCAGCGGGCGAGGAGCCCGGCGGCGACCGCGGCCAGGAGCGCGAGAAGGGCCGCGGTGAGGAACACGACCAGTAGGGTGAGGGCGTGCACGGGCGGCGAGGCGGCCATGGTCTTTCTCCGTTCTCCGAAGGGCTGTTGAGGGCTGTCGCCCGAGAACGAAGGTGCCGCAGTGCCCGTACGCCGGCGTTCGGGCGAACGAACCTGTACGGGCTCGCTCGTCGATATGGCTGATCGTCTAGGAGGTCCGGTGCGGTCCCTGGAGGACATGTCCGACGGTGACGCTGCGCTGGCCGAGCTCAAGAAGCGGTTACGGGACCGGCGGGACGAGCGCGGTGTCAAGATGATCACCTTGGAGAGGCTGACCGGCCTGGGGCACACCACGGTCAGCAAGGCACTCAACGGGCCCGACCTTCCCAGCAGGGCAACCGTGATGGCGCTGACGCGGGCCTTGAAGATGGATCCGGGCCCGCTGCTGTACCTGTGGGAGCAGGCGGAGGAATCCGGCCACCAGGGGGCAGCTCAGGAGCCCGCCACGCGGGATTTCTTCCGCGATCTCATCAAGAAACACACGGAGTTGTTCGCGGGGCGGCGGGCCGAGAACCACCGGATCATGGAGTTCGTCCGGAACCGCTCTTCCGGCTACGTCTTCGTGGAGGCGCTCTCGGGATACGGGAAGACCTCCCTCCTCGCCGATCTGGTCAGGCAGAACACCGAGTTCCGCTACCACTTCATCAGCCAGGCGTACCGGCGCAGAGGCGGCGGGTTCGACCCCACCAGTCCCGAGGACGTACTGGAGTGCCTCTGTGAGCAGTTGGACCCCGCCCATGTGCGAGGCGGAGGACTGAAGAGCCTGGAGCGGCAGTTCCGCGGCCTCATGACCCGGCCGCCGAAGAAGCCGACGGTCGTCGTACTGGACGCCATCGACGAACTGGACCCGCCGGACCAACTCCGCACTCTGCTGCCGCGACAGCTGCCGCCCGGGCTGGTGCTCGTGCTGTCGGGCCGGGCCCAGGGCGATCGGTCCTGCCTCAGCGATATCGCGCTCTCCCCGGCGGACGTGGACCTGCACCTGCGCCTGGAGGGGCTGGACGAGGCGGCGCTCGTGGAACTGCTCCGGAGGGCGGGCGCGGCCGCCCCGGGACTCGCCGAGGACGCCGACTTCGTCGCAGAGATGCACCGCGTCTCCGCCGGCGACCCGTTCTACGTACGTTTCCTGGCGGAGGACGCCGCCGCCGGCGTGCTCACACGCGAGAACGTCGAGCGCACCCCCACCGGTCTCGAAGGCTACCTGGACCAGCAGTTGGAGCAGCTCAACCGCAGTGCCCACCGTACCGAGCACGTCGAGATCCTGGGGTTCCTCCTGGAAGCCGGGACGCTCTCCGCGATGGACCTGTACAACCTGGTCGAAGGGTTGACCTGGCTGAACTTCGACACCATCCTGCGGGAGATCCACCGCTTCCTGCTCGTTCACCGGCGCGCCGCGCCCGGCGTCGCACCGGGCAGGGCCGGCGAGGAGTACAGCTTCTGCCACGACCGGTTCCGGCAGTACTTCCGGAGCCGCGCCGGGATCGGATAGCGGATGCCGTCGATACGCGACGAGGTCAGCGCGCTGCTGTCCAGCGGGCGGCCGCGGGCCGGCCTCTCGGCCCTGGTGCGGAACTGGCGGCAGTGCTCCACGCCCTACACCATCCAGAACGCCATCCGGCTGGCCGCAGAGGAGGGACGTGGCGACGACCTCCACGACACGATCCTCGACGAGGAGTTCAGGAGCCTGCGCCGGCGCATGTTCGGCGTCGACGCACTGCGGGCCGATCTGCACATCGCGCGCACGTACTCCCTGACGCAGCGACCCGATCTGCTCAGGTACGTACAGGTACTCCTCCTGGAACAGCGTCCCTTCGGCACCCCCGAGAGCGTGCTCGCCCAGCAGCAGCACTGCCAGGAGTTGGCCGGGTTCCTCCAGATCGACCGGCTCCCGCACGAGCGGCTCGACACCGGCCTGCACAGAGTCCTGCGGCGATTCTTCCCCGACTCCGTCTCCGACACGTCCGGCATCAGCCTGCGACTGGCCGGGTACGAGCTGGGCGAATGGAGCTGCTCCTGCGGCCGGCTCACCGGCCTCGCCCGGCGCTACGACCACACCTGCGCGTGCACGGCCGTCTCGGGCCACGGCAGGATCACCGAGGCGACGCCCCGCTGCCCGGGCCCCACCTGCACCGGGTCCGTCGACTACGCCGTCTGCCCCGCCTGCCGGACCAGGGTGACCC
The DNA here is from genome assembly GCF_055607665.1 of Streptomyces sp. NPDC036984. Lineage (NCBI taxonomy): Bacteria > Bacillati > Actinomycetota > Actinomycetes > Kitasatosporales > Streptomycetaceae > Streptomyces > Streptomyces sp. NPDC036984. Next base: position 17,262 of record NZ_JBVJRL010000023.1, on the reverse strand, counting down.
TGGCGAACCTCTGGCAGGCACGACGGGGCGGGGCCGGTGCCGACGACTTCCTGGTACCCCTCTTCCTCGACCTCGTCGCCGAGGACCGGGGACCGATCGAGCGGGCCCGCCACCTGCTGATGTACCTGCCGCTGCCGATCGGCCTACGGGAACGGCACGGAGAGATCGTCTTCGACGCACCCACCGTCTTCTGGGCGAGCGCGATGACGGTGCCCTGGCCCCGGGGTTACGAGGGCGACCGCTTCCTCGGGCTGAAGGACACACTGCGCTACGACGGCCGGACCCAGCTCGGCCCCATCCTCGAAGCCCTGCTGCGACGCACCCTGCTGGGCTACCGCAAGGGGTACGCCCGGTTCACCGACGAACTCCTCCAGGACGTGATCGAAGGGCCGCCCGGGCAGACGCGCCCTCTTGGACGGCGGCCCCCGACGGGCACCGAGTACCGCAGCAGCACGTCGTACACGCAAGGATTCTGGGACCGCCTGCAGCGCGTGACCGTCCGGAATCTCGAACTCGGCGATCTGGTGAGCCGTGGCGCGGTGTCCGCGCAGTGCACCGTCGTCGCCTCGCCACGACTTCGGGGCACGGCGGCCCTGGCCAATGAGCGCCTGGCGGATCCGGACGCGCTCACGGTCCCGACCCTGGTCCAGCTGGGCACGACCTTGCCCGACGGCGCCATCCTCACCCCGACGCCACCGACTGTGGCCGACGAGGAGGCAGCGAGCCTCGACACGTGCGGCCTGGTCACCCCGGGACGGCCGGTGCGACCCGGGCAGCTCCTGGTGGGGGCAGCCTCGCCCGTGACCGACGAGGAAACGCTGCGCACGCCTGAGGAGCGCCTGCTGTACGCCGTCTTCGGTGACCGGGCGCTGCGGAACAGGTCACTGGCCATGCCCGGTCGACTGCCCGGACACGTACTGGAGCAGCGGATCAGCGGTGCCCTTGCGACCGACGCGATTCCGGCGGTCCCCGGTCGGCAGCTGCGGGGCGGCGGGTCGGGGACGCACATCACGGTCACCATCGCCGTCGACCAGCCCGTGCAGCACGGCGACAGGCTGGACGACGAGTCCGGTGCCTCCGCCGTCGTCTGCGGCCTCGTCGGCGGACCCTCGCTCAGACACCTCGCGGGCAGCGCCGACGAACCGGACCTGGTCGTGGCCCCCGACCACCCCTGGGCTCCACCACCGGGCGAAGCCGGCCAGACCGTCCGAGTCCGCCTCGCCGCCCATGGCCTGGCCGGGCAGGACACCGGCGCCCGGTCCGCGGGCGGCTACTCCCTGGTCCTCCAGCAGCCGCTGTGGAGCAGGACCGGCGACGGTGCCCAGTTGATCGAACCCGAGGAGTTCCAGTTACTCATCGAGCACGGGGCACGGCACCTGGCGCTGGAGATCTATGGACCGCGCGGCGACTGCGCAGGCTGGCGGAAGAGCCTGCGCACCTCGCTGGAGGAACGCGGCGATGCCGCCGGCCCACCCCCCGGCCCGCCGACCGCGCTGCATGACGCACCGACCCATGCCATCCGTCGGCTCGACCTGACACTGCGCGCCGCTCGTATCGCGCCGCGGCGCGAAGCCGATCGGATCGGGCTGCGCCTGATGACCGACGCCGACGTACTGCGCCTCTCGCACGGCGAAGTGAAGAGCGACGTCTACTTCGACGTACGAACCGGACGCCCCTGGCCGGACGGGCTCTTCTGCGAGCGGATCTTCGGCTCGGACCGTGCGGAGGACTGCGTCTGCGGGGCGCTCCTCAGCCCCTGGCCCGTCAACCTCCGGGACGTCGACGGGGCATGTGACGCCTGCGGACGCCCTCTGGCCACCCTCCGTGAGCGCGGCCGCCGGTTCGGCCACATCGAACTCCCCGTGCCGGTGGTCCACGGCTGGTGCCTCGGCGGCACGGCCGGCGCACTGCTCGCGCGCTCCCTCCGGCTGACCGAGCGGGAACTCGGGCAGATCGCCGACTGCGAACTGTTCCTGGTCACCGACCCCGGCCCCACGGCACTGCGTGCCGGTCGGCTGCTGAGTGCCGAGGAGTGGACCGCCACCACCCACTGCAGCGGCGCCACAGCCCTGACGGGCGGTCAAGCCGTGCGGTTCCTTCTTCGTCGAGCCGGTGACTCCATCCCAGCCGGCCTCTCCCCGGACACCGTCGTCATGCAGCGGCTGCCCGTCCTGCCTCCGGATCTGCGCCCTCACGTCGTGCGCTCCGATGAGGGCTTCACGTTCGTCAGCGATCTCAACGCCCTCTACAGCGCGGTGCTTTCCAGCGCCGCGTCACTCCGGCGCCTGGACGACATGGGCGCGCCGTCGAAGGTGCGGACAGAGGCGCGCCGACTCCTCCAGCTCAAGGTCGGCAAGCTGCTGGACAACGGCCGTCAGCCGGAACCGCCGCAGGAGGGCGACGGCAGAAAGCTCGTCGGTCTCGCGGATTCACTGAAGTCCCGCCGGAGTTCCACAGGTCCGCTGCGGGACGACTACCTCCGTCGGCCGGTGGACTACAGCGCCCGCGCCCGACTGGTGATCGCCAGCCTGCCGGACCCGGACGAGGACGAGGCCGCTCCCGCCCCGGACACCGTCTTCCTCGACCGCGACCTGGCCCTGCGTCTCGTAGAGCCGCTCCTGGTGCACGCCCTGACCTCCAGCGGTGCCGCCGGGCACCCGTGGGCCGCACGCACGATGATCCGAAACCGCGCCGAGGACGCCATGCGGCTGCTCGACACGGTCTGCGAGCAGACCCGGGTCCTGATCGCCTTCCCCCACGGGCCCCGGCGGATGGTGGCCCTCCGTCCCCGGACGGCCGGGATACCCGCCCTCCAGGTCCAGCCCGGCCTCCTGGACCTTGTCGGCTGGAGGAACCTGGGCGAACCGGTCCGGATCTTCGCCATCCTGACCAACGAGGCGGTCCGGGAGGCGACCGACCTTCTGACCATCGACGCGCTCCGCCGGTCGACGGCTCCACGCCCGCCCCGACCCACGCCGAATGCCTCCTTCTTCGACCTGCCCTGCGAGGAGCTCGCCGCCGGTCTCGCCGGCGCGGCGCTCACCACCGGCTCGTTGCCCGTCGGACCCGACGACGGCCTGCTCCTGTGCGACCCGGCATGGCTCGCCGGACGTCCTGCACGACCGATTCAGCGCGAGTAGTCCGCGAGTGTGAGCAGGAGATGGGCCGACTCCGGACGCACGTGGTCGGAGTGGGCGCCCGCCGGGCTGAGACGGCGACCGCGGACGTACAGGTCGGAGGCGTCGACGTTGACGAAGCGGTGGTCCAGCGCGGAGAGCGGATACCGCTCGTCCAGCGGCAGCAGACGTGTGGTGAACATGGGCGCGGGCGCCGGGCCGATCCCGGAGTGCCCGATGCCGTGCTGCCCCTCGGCACGCAGGTGCCAGAACCCGTTCGCCCGGTCGTGGCGGGAGTACGTGGCCACGATGGGCCCTCGCAGGGGGGCGCCGCCGTGCCGGTCACTCGGCAGGAGGCGGGGGAAGAGGGAGAGGAAGGCGTCACGGCGTGCCGCCATCTGGAACAGCACCATGCTGTCCACGGTGAACGGGCGGCCCGGTGAACGGTGCGAGGCACTCCAGCCGAGCGTGTCCGCGCGCCGAGGGTCCGCCGCCCACTGCACCGCCTCGCACAGGAACCGGCAGCCGAAGGAGTGCCCGACGAGATGGAGGTACTGACCGTCGCGGTTGGCCAGCACCGGGGCCGCCTCGGGGTCGGCGCGCTCCTCGTCCAGATAGCCGAGCAAGCGGCCCAGGATGTGAGCGGCATGTCCCTCGCCGTCGCGCGCACCCATCGCGTGCGCCCGGTCCCTGACCCTGCGGTAGCCGGCCGGGCTGACCGGGCTGGACGACGGCCAGCGGACCACGACACACCACGGGCTGAAGCCCTCGGCCGCCAGGGCCGGATACCTGTCGGGGGCCGCCGCCAGATTGCCGTGTGCCAGACTCAGCAGCCTTTCCGCAGTGCGGAGGGCGGAGCCGGGTGACGTCTGCCAGCCGTGCACGTAGACGAAGACGTCCGTGGCCCAGGGGGGCGGGGCGAGGTGCTCCGTGAAGTAGTGACGCAGCCGGTGGTCGGGTACCGGCTCACCCGTGCCGGCGTCGAGCAACCAGCCGCTCTCGTCCAGGTCGACGGCCTCGACGACCGCGACGCCACGGTTCACGTGTCACCTCCGCTTCTCCGTTCCAGACGGGCGTCCATGCCACCGTGCAGCCCATAGGCGAACCCCAGGGGGTTGCGGTAGCGGGCCGCGAAGTGCCGGGCCAGCCCGTGCACGATCCGGCCGGCCGTCGACTCGCCCCGCAGGTAGCGTCGGACGAACTCGAGCGCGTACTCGGCGGCGAACGCCTGCGGCATCGCGATATGCGGTCCCAGCACGCCCTGCGCACCGTGTTCGATGAGCATGCGCCCGAGGAAGGCACGGTCCGCGCTCGCCCCGGGGACTCCGGCATGACAGGCGTTGAGCAGAACGAGCGGCCGGAAACAGCTGTGCCGCTTTCCTGACCGCAGCTCGCGCACGAGGTGCCCGTCGAAGGCGATGCCGTCCGTCAGCCTGATGACCAGGACGTGGGGTTCGGGCGCGTTGCCGATGAACTCGCCGTGGCACCAGAAGTACATGAACTGCTCGGCCAGCCACGGATTCTCGAAGTCGCGGACCAGTTCCCCGTACGTCGTGCGCACGGTGCACTCCGTGCCCTCCGCCAGCGCCTTCGCGACTTCGTCGGCCCGGGTCGCGCTGCCCACGTGGACGTCGTGGTTCAAGCTGACGGCGGGCCGCTGCTGCGGCCTGCGCGGTGGTCCGATCCACGCGTAGGCGTCGCCCGTGTACTCGATCTGATGCCGGTGGCCGAGGAAGCGGGCGAAGAGTTCACCGAGGGTTGCCGACGCGGTGGACTCCGCTCCGGTGCACAGCATCGGCCAGGGAAGCTGAAGATCGGAGTCGAACCGCACCCGGAGCCCCTCCCTGGACAAGGCCGACCGGAGATAGGTGCGAAACGTCTCGATCCGTACGTCGTCTCCGCGCAGCAGAGTGTCGAACAGCAGGGACTCACCGCCGCGCGCTAGATCGGCCACCACCGTGCGCACCTCGTCCTCCGGTTCGCCGCTGAGGTCCGCGGCCAGCGCATACGGGCGCCGCCGGTCGCGTATGACCCGGCCATGGCCGTCGACCGGCTGGAAGTCGACGAACCGCTCCTTCCACCGAGCGCACAGCCGGGCCGCAGCTCCGTGGACCTCGTCCGGCCCACAGACCAGGTCGGCCTTGTGCTCGCTGCCCGCGAGCGCGGGAACGGACGCGCCCGTCATCCGGGCCCGGATCCGGCCACCACCGAGGACATCGAAACTGACACGCAGATCGGGCGGCTCGGTCTCCAGATGCGGCAGGTGACGGAAGCCGTCGCTGGGGTCCTGGACGACGCGGGTGGTCAATGGGCGTGGCACGTCGTCAGGCCCTCCCCCCGTGCGGCCACAGCGGACTCTTCCCCACCTCCGGGGGAACGGCGGCTGCCGCGATGTCCACGTCGGTCTCCACCTGCTGGAGCGCGACGCCGGTGTCGTGGTGCAGGAAGGTGAACCGGATCCGGTGCGTGCCAGGCTCCGCCGCCGTGACGCTGAACTGAGCGGATCCGGTCTCTTGGGGGCCGTACAGCACCGTGGCCGGCACGACGTCCGCACTGCTCAGCGGCACGGCGACGATGTCCAGCGGGGGACGCGCACCCGGGCGGGCCCAGGGATGACCGGAGTCGGCCACCAGCCGCATGGCCAGGCGTACGGGGCTCCCCGCCCGCGGATCGCCGTCCACGAGCGTCACCTGAGCCCGACAGCGCGGCGGCACACCGTCGTACACCTGGAAGGCGGCCCGCCGCACGGCCTTCGCGAGGACCGGATCCGGATGCGCGGCGGCGAGTGCGACCAGGACCTGCACGGTGCGCGGGTGGCCGACGGCGCGGACCTCGTCGAGCAGCTGGGGCACGGTGGGCTGCACCGCCGACTCCAGATGCCGCACCAGCATCGGCGCCTCACCGTGGTCGGCGACCGCGGCGGCCGTGTCCACCCACAGCCAGGTGGCCTCCTCCCGGGTCAGGACCTGGAACGCGTCCTCCGGTTCGACACCGTCGTACTCCGCCAGCCACAGCAGGGCGTACGGCCTGAGGGCCGGCTCGTCCACCACCTCCCGGACACCGGGCTCGGCGGGGGCGCCGACGACGCGCAGCGCCTCGAAGGCGAGGCCGCGCAGCAGGGCGTCGTCGCCGCGGGCGGCGGCGATCAGCTCGGCGACGGCGCCGTGGACGGAGCGCGCGGCGAGCCAGGCGCGGTACTCGGCGCGGGCGGCGTTGGGGCGGAGCCGGGCGCAGCCGCGGAGCATGTCCTCGGCGGACTGCTCGATGTTGCCGGCCGGGCTCTGCGCGGCCACGCAGATCTGCTCCAGCTTGACCCACACCGCCCAGCTGCCCAGCGGGGTGAGGGTGGCCTGGCCGTCGCCGCAGGTGAGGGCGCCGACGGAGGCGAGGGCCCGCAGCGCCCAGTCGAGCAGCGGGGCGAGCAGTTCCGCGGTGGCCGGCTCGTGCGCACCCTCGACCTGCGGTCCATGGGGCTTCTCGTAGCGTTCGGTACGCAGTTCTGCGGCCCGCTGCATCAAGAGGTCGAGAAGTTGTTCCACCGGGACGGGGCCGGCGCACAACTGGAGGAAGGAAAGCACCTGGGGCATGGCCGCGACGACGTCGGCGACGGCGGCCGGATCGTGCCCGGCGGGTTCGCGGCAGGCGAGCGACCAGGCGTCGAAGAGGGCGACCCAGCTGCGCAGTACGGCGCTCTGGTCGCGGTCCCAGACCCGAAGCCGCCAGCCGGGGCGCGCGCTGTCGCCGTGCACCTCGACCAGTCCGGCGAGGCGGGCGGTGTCCCATTCGGCGCGGACCTGACGAACGCTCAGGCCTAGGTCGGCGGCGGCGAGTTCGGCGGTGGCGTCCGACAGACCGGCCCTGCCGTCGGCGGTGGCACCGCCCTGGCCGGCGCCGAGGGCGGCGTCGGCCCAACGGGCGACGCGCGCCGCACCGGCCAGGCAGGCGCGGGCCATTGCGGCCAGCTCCGCGGGGGCGGGCGTGCCCTCCGGCGGCCGCGGGGCGGGACGGCGCGGAGGCCGCGCATTCAGAGTCCTCGGGGCGGCGGTCAGCGGTCGCGGTCGGACGAGTCGGAGCAGGGAGCCACGCGGATCACGGGACGTCACGGAATCAGTTTCCCCGGTGATGCCCCAGAACCCAAGCGGGTGCCGGGCCACGACCGGACGCGCCTTCAACCGATCACACAGGCGGCGGACTTGAGGGGGCGCGTGGCCCGATCCAGGTGGATCTCGGCGATGGGTGATCAGGCCCTCTCACCGGCGGGGTGAGCGGAGCGGACTCCCGGCGGGCCCGGGCCGGCCAGGGATCCGGACAACCACGAGGGGGAGTACGGCGTGCGGTCAGAGGCTGGTGAGCAGGCCGTCGAGCGGGGCCGGTGTACGGCCGGGGTCGAGGGCCTCGACGAGCACACGGCCGTAGTGGATCTTGCGCCCCTTCTTCGTGCCGAAGAAGCGCCGCAACTGCTGCTGGGAGGTGCGCCCTTGCTGCGCGGGCTGGCGCAGGAAGGTCTCCAGAGCGCGCAGATCGCCCTCCGCCCGCACCAGCTCCTCCACCCGGTGCACGCCGAGTGCGCGGATGAGCTCGTCCTCCAGATCCGCCGCGCAGACGAAGAACTCTTGCCGTGCCGCACCGACCCGCTCCAAGGCACGGGCGTAGTAGCGACGCTCCCCCTCGTCGCACAGTCCGGTAAGGCGGAGGCCCAGGCCGGTTGGCCCGAGGAGCCGGGCGAAGCGCCCGACGCTCATCGCACCGCCCATGGGCAGGACGCAGACGCCTTCGGCCGCCAGGTTCCGGCCGCGCCGGGCGGCCAGCGCGCTGACCGCTGCGGCGTCGCTCGGCCCTTCGAGCAGGACAGCCGTCCGGACGGACAGTCGCGCGGCCAGCTCGCGCGCGGCGTCGCCGGGCCCACCGGCCGCCCACGTGGTGACCGCCTCCCGGAACGACTCCATGTCAGCCATGAAAGGAGTCTCCGCCCTTTCCGGCCACTGCGGTAGGGAATTTCCGTCGGCGCGTCGATCGACGGCGAGCGGTCGGTTCGACGGTCCGGACGAGGGGGCAGCTGCCGGCAGGCGCAGCCAGTCGCGGCCAGTGGCATCACGGCTCCAGGGCCGGCCGCCTCTGGACAGCCGGAGGCATCCATGATCGGGTCCCGGCATGAGTTCCTTGATTCGTCATGTCACCATCGACTCCGCCGATCCCTATGCTCTCGCGGGCTTTTGGGCCCAGGCCCTGAACGGCTCGCTCGCTGACGACGACTTCCCGGGAGACCCGGAAGCGCTCGTCACGGCTGCGGCAGCCACCTTGCTGTTCGTCAGGGTCGACGACCGCAAAGCGGTGAAGAACCGCGTGCACTTCGACCTCCAACCCCAGGACCGCACCCGGGACGAGGAGGTCGAGCGCCTCCTCTCGCTCGGTGCCACGCTTCAGGGCGACCACCGACGGCCCGACGGAACCGGATGGGTAACGCTGCATGACCCCGAGGGCAACGAGTTCTGCGTGGAACCCAGCGCGGGGGAGCGCGCGAACGGTTGATGCGCTGCGGCTCGGCCGTGCCGATCAGGCCCGGAGCCGGAGGAGCAGGGCGGCAGCGGTGACGGCGCCCAGGCAGACGGGGCCGCGCTCGCCCTACCGAGGCGGCCCGTCTCGGAGCCGGCGGGCCGGCCACCGCGTGCCGGCTCGATGTCGCTTTTCCGCCGGTGCCGGCGCATCCGCACCCGCACAGTGGAGTGTCCGCCGCCGGCGGATCACGTCCGGGCGCGGCGCGGGCGGGCAGCACCACAGGGGAGCAGGAGCGTGCATCGAACCGTTCATCCACGGGTTCTCTACTTCGGCACACCAGTCGTTCTGGTCAGCACCGCGAACGACGACGGCTCCGCGAACCTCGCGCCCATGTCGTCCGTCTGGTGGGTGGGGCAGTCCTGCATGCTGGGGCTTGATGAGACCTCGCGGACGACGGAGAACCTCGCCCGCACCGGGGAGTGCGTACTGAACCTCCCGTCGTCCGAACTCGTCGGGGCCGTCGACCGTCTCGCCCTGCTCACCGGATCACCTGTGGTGCCAGAGCACAAACGGCGTAAGGGGTACCGCTACGAACCCGATAAGTTCGGCGCGGCCGGCCTGAGCCCGTTGCCCTCGGAGACGGTCGATCCGCCCCGGATCGCCGAGTGCCCGGTGCATCTGGAAGCCGTCGTCGACAGGATCCATCCCTTCGCGGAGGAAGGTTCGGGTGTCGTGGCCATCGACGCGCGGATCGTGCGGATCCACGTGGAGGAGGAGCTCCTGGTGCCGGACCGTCCCTCATACCTGGACGCCGACCGCTGGGACCCCTTGATCATGAAGTTCTGCGAGTTCTACGGCGACAGCCGGAATCTGCACCCGTCGAGACTTGCCCGCGGCTGGGACATGCCGCTGAGGCCCACTCATACGTGGGGGTGAGGAGCCGGGATGTCTGGGCGCCGTGGCGGTGCGACCGCTCAATTCGGCGCCCACCTCGGCAAACAGCCTCGCAGCCCCGTGGCGCGTTCACTGCATGACGCCCGCCGAACCCACATCACCTTGGTACCTTGGAGGTTGCCTTCACTCCGCGCAGGGGGCCCCGGCGGCACCTCCGGCAGACGGAGCCCGCCGGTGTGAACTCCCGCCGCCGGCCGGCGGGTCGGCCTGAGAAGCCCTACCGCGACGCCCCCGTCGCGTCTTCCGTCTCCTGGTTGCTCGGGCCGGTCGCGAAGGCCAGCGGAGGAGCGATCGCCTGGGCGTCCGCTCCCTCGCCGACCCACAGTCCGATGAACAGCGCGGCGGTGGCTTCCAGGAGTCCCGCGCGTTCGAGGCCGCCGCTGGACACGGGGACGCAGCCCACGTCCCGCACCAGCTGGCGTACACGTGCGAGGGCCGTCTCGTCGTCCCCGCAGACCGGCACGGCCAGCGGCCTCCCGTCGAAGACAGGCGGCCGCATGCGCCACACGCCCTCGTGACAGAGGTTGAAAGCCTTGATCACGTGGGCTCCGGGTGCCGCCGCGGCCAGTTGCTGAGCGGCCGAGGGCCCTCCTTCCGTCAGAAGCCGGAACCCTGGCCCGACCGGGTTCGAGCAGTCGAGCAGCACCTTGCCGTCCAGGGCCGCACGCAGATCCCGTGCCACCTCTGCTCCGGCCCCGAACGGCAGCGCGGCCAGCACCACTTCCTGACCGGACTGGGCCGCCGAACGCAGACTGGCGGGCTGCGCGCCGCCTCCGATCCGCGTCGCAAGCCGTGCTGCCTTGTCTCCGTCCCGCCCCCCGATGGTCACCTCGTGTCCGGCGCGCACCCAGTGCGTGGCGAGCGCGTCGGCCATGGTGCCCGTTCCCAGTACTCCGATTTTCATCAGGCGTTCCCTCTCCGTGCCGGCTTCGACCGTTCGCACCGACGCTAGAGGGACGCTCAGGCACCATTTGGTACGTGACGAACGTGACGCCCAACGCCTTTCTCGCCGACTGCCGCGCCCGCCTGGCCTTCGACCTGCTCTCCAACACCTGGAACGCGGTGGTGCTCTGGACGTTGCGCGACGGCCCCATGCGCCCCGTCGAACTTCGAGAGCGCATCGGGGGCATCAGCTCCAAAGTCCTCACCGAGACTCTACGGCGGCTGCAGTACAACGGACTGGTCGACCGCGAGACCCATCCCGGCGCACCACCACGGGTCGAGTACCGACTCACCACTCTGGGCCGGACCTTCCTGGCGCCCATCGACGCCGTCGGTGCGTGGGCTTTCGAGCACGGCGACGAGGTCATGGCAGCGCAGGAAGCAGCTTGCGTGCCGGCCCGGAGTTCCTGATCTCGGCCCGGAGTTCCTGATCAACGCCGGGGCTCGGCGAGATGCTGCCGGGCGGCGATACGGGCCGCTGGTCGGGCTGTTCCGCGAGGCAGGGCCCGGTGGGGACAGGGGCCACGACCCGTCGCCCGAGGATCAGCCCATGGGGTGCATGGGGTGCGCCAGTTCGCCGATTTCGAGATACACCTCTCGCTCGGCTTCGAGCTGAACGTTGAACCCGTGGAACCCGCTGGGCGGGGAGGTGGCGAGGAACGCTCCGTCGGCCACCTCATGGGAAGCCAGCCGGTGGTCCGGGTCGTCGTTCCGCCCGCGGATGTCGAACGGGTCGGCCGTGGCGAAGTGCTCCCGGAAGAACTCCTCCATCGTGGCCGCGTCATCCGGCAGCGGCTCTCCCATACGGCTCGTTGCCGTGCCGGGAACGGCATGGACCTCGAGAATCTGGTCGAAACTCGGCCAGCCGCCGATCGCGTGCGCGAGGTAGAGGTGGTCGCCGTGGCCGAAACACAGGTATTCCAGCGTGCCGTCGCCGGTCGCATGCGCGTCCACATCGAGCTTGGTGAACCGCACGATGCGTTCGATGCGCACCTCGATGTCGTCGGCGAGCGGTTGCTGTCCGTCCGCCCCGCGCTCGAAGTGGCCGCAGAAGATGCTTCCGCTGATGGAGGTTCGCCTCGGGCCGCTTTCAGCCGGATCGATCTCGGCCATCGGGAAGGGAACGGGCTTGAACGTGTCGTACGGTTCCTTACGGATCACGTGGTGGTGCGATCGAAGCGTCTCACGCACGTTGTCGTCCAGGCCCACTTCGAGTAGCACCTGGTAGTTGTGCGGTATGTCGAACATTGGCAGATGCGAGAAGTAGATCACATCCTGACCGAACACCAGCATTCCGTGACCGCCGGTCGTGCCGGTCGGGTCGTCGGGGCTCGGGCTGGGGTGGTCGTGGTCATGGTCGTGCCCGTGATGGTCACTCATGGTTACCCCCTGGCAGGGCGGTGCCAGCGAGAAGGCGTATGCGACTCCCCGCCTTTTCACCTCTCAGTATCCGACGGCCAGGGCCCGGCTGCTCGCCAAGCAGGCCGTGCTGGAATCGGTGGCGGGGCCAGGCCCGCGCCCGGCGACCGTCGGCGGTGCCGGCAGCCTGGAGGGCGAGCCGGGTGTGGTGCGCGCCGACTCCGACGCGCTGCTGCACGCCGCGTTGGACCAACTGGGGCTGCCCCGTGAGTATGCGGCCGCGGTGCGCGGTCACCGGGACGCCCTCGACGTCCTGCGGACCTCCAACCGGTTGTGGACCTACTTCAGCCCAGCAGAGGAGATCGCCCCCGGGGAACGTACCGGTCGCTTCAGGGTCGGCGGCGACCAGCCGGTCCTGGACGCGGACGGCCGTAGCCGTATCTCGGTGGAGGACGCCGCCGTCGCTCTGATCGACGAGGCGGAGCTGCCTCGCCTCGTCCAGCGTCGCTTCACCATCGGTTACTGAAACCGGCGGCCCGGACCGCGTCGGGCAGCTGGTTGAGCTGCCCCACGCCGACGTCCGACGTCAGCCTGTGCTGGCCCGCATGACCGCCCATTTCACCGATCCTCGTGGCCGTCGATGACGGCTCTCATGCGGCGCCTGCCGATGGCGTGCAGCGGGACCTCGGCCGGTCGCCCCAAAGCGCCGGCGATGGCCGGTCGGTCCGGCTCGGCCGGTCGGGGCGTGAGGACATCGCCGGCGCGCTGGTCGCCTGGCCCGACCAGCGGTGGATGTGCGGCCGGCTATTCGACGGCCGGGTCTTCCTGGGTGTTGTGGAGGGCCTTTTTCACGGCCTGTTCCACTTCCTGCCGACTGGTTTTGGTGGCCTCGGCGTGTTCGCTGATGGCCGCGCGGACTGCTTCGGAGGCTGTGCGCCAGCGGTTCAATTGGGCGTCGTACTCCTCACCGGTGAGGCCGGCGAGTTTCGCGCGTTCTTCTTCGGCGGATCGTTCCAGCTTGATCAATTCATCGGGGACCTGTGCCACGCGCCGGATCCTAGGCGACCTGGGTCGTCTGCCGGTGATCGGGCGTGCCGTCCGATCGGGTGGAGTAGTTGGTCGGCGGACGAAGCACCGGCTGCTAGTACTGTGACCAGGAACGTTCGCCGGGTGATTGGCCAAGGTTTCCTTGATGACTCCCAAAGCACGTGCGAGATCATCGCACGATGAGCGAGATCATCTTGATGTCGGATCCACGAGTAGCAGCCGTCCCCGTGCGCGAGTGCGGTGAGCCGTTGATCGATATCCGAAGGGGCGGTCCGCTCCTTGTGGACCTGCGGAAGCAGGACGACTCGGACGCCTTCTTCTACCTGCGGGAAGGCGTGCTGGAGCGTCTGCTCCAGGCGCAGGCGCACTTGCCGGCCGACCTGAGGTTCCTGGTGGTCGAGGGCTATCGTCCCCCGGCACTGCAGCACCGCTATTTCGAGAAATACGCGGCGAGACTGCGAGCTGAGCAGCCGGGATGGTCCGAGGAGCAGATCCGGTCGGCGGCGAGACGCTTTGTGTCACCACCGGAAATCGCGCCGCACAGCGTGGTCCCCACGCGTGACCATACGGTGGCCGAGCAGTCGAAGAACTACCGGTACTCCACCAACCACCAGGTTGTCATCGACCCCGATACGCGGCTGGTCGTCGCGGTCGGCCAGCCTCTGCCTGGCAACCGCAGCGAGTGCAAGGCATGGGAGTTGTCCGGAGCGAAGGCCGTGGTCGGCAACACCACGGTGATCGCTGACGGCGGTTACCGCGGCACTGCTCTGGTGAGCCCGCACCGCCGCGAACCCGGCCAGGCCGGACTCCCGGTGGGGAAAGAGGAGCACAACCGCTCACACCGCAAGGCCCGTGCCCGCGTCGAGCGCACCTTCGCCCGCATGAAGAGCTGGAAGGTCGTCCGCGACTGCCGCTTGAAGGGAGACGGCGTTCATCACGCCATGCTTGGCATAGCCCGCCTGCACAACCTCGTGCTCGCCGGATGGACCGGCCTGAGGCGGCCATCCCCGACGCTGACGTGTCGACTCAGTTGATCATTACGGGACAGCCTTTGGGTTCGGTCAGCCGGCCGGTCAGGCACGGCAGCGCAGCATCTCCAGCGGCGGGTGCGCGAGGAGGTCCGCCCAGAAGTCCTTGCCGAACTCACGGATGCCGGCTTCGGACACCTGAAGCGGAACCCACTCCACTGCGCTGAAACCGGCCGCCCGCAGACACTTTTCGTAGACCTCGCGGCGCGGGGCCGTGGAGACGATGCTGATCGGCTGCGGGTCGAGGAGGGCCGTGACCCGCACCCGCGGACCCGTCTCGATCTCCTCGCCGGTCGGCTCGCAGCGGAACCCGTACCTGTCCAAGGAAGCACAGTCGAACTGGTAGTCGGGCTTCTGGGCGAGGACGAAGAACTCCCCACCCGGCGCCAGGTTCCGGTGGATGTTGTGGCACATCCGCTCCATCACCGCGATGTCCTCGGCGTAGTTGAGGCACTGCACTCCGAGTGCGATGTCGAAGCGCCGGTCGAGAGGCCGTAGTTCGGCCACGTCGCCGACCTCGTAGTGGGCACCCAGTGGGTCACGACGCTCGATCTCCCGCGCGGCGGCGATCATCTCGACGGAGATGTCGACACCGAAGACCTCCGTGGCGCCGCGCCGCTTGAACTCCCTGCTGTAGAAACCGGTGCCGCAGGCCAGGTCGAGAACCGACTTGCCGTTCACGTCCCCGACCATGCCAAGGAAGCTCGGCACCTCCCCGTACCGCATCAGAGGCAGAGACTTGAACCCCTCGAATGCCTCGCCGATCTCGTCGTACTGCTGCACGCTCACGTGCCGCCCCCTCCTGTGCTTCGGACCTGTACGCGGCCACGCCGGCCCTCCGGAATCGGAGGCTCGCCCGGTCGCGGTCGCGGCAGAAAGTCTCCTCCGCCCCGTCGTGGCCGTCGTACTGGCTGATGGCACAAAGAAGTTGGCCGGTGAGCCTCCATTCCCCCAAGACGAACACCCCCTCCCACATGGACAATCACAGTCTCAAGATCTGCGACCGCCGCCCCGAACCAGCGGACGAGCGCTGCCGACGTGAAGCCCTGGCGGAGGCGGCGGCCGGGCTGACGGTCTTCCTTGCCGCCTCTGTTTCTTCCGAGTGCGCGAGGGGCGCTGCACTCCTGTGCAGCGCCCCTCGTCGGGTGGAACTGTGGGGTGGTCAGCGGTTGCCCGTCCAGTTGTGGGCTACGTCGATCACGAGGCGGTCGGTCAGTTGGGTGACCCGGAAGGGCAGGCGGGCGCGGACGCCGAGGCCGACCTGTGACTGGCCTTCGAAGCTGCCGGCGAATCGGGTGTCTTTGAAGGTGCGGTAACCGCTGATGTTGACGCCGGGCAGGGTGCGGCCCACCTTTCCGGGGTAGCTGGGTGTGCCGCTGGCGGGGTCGTAGCTGGGCGCGCCGATGTGGATGTCGAGTATGGCTCCGCCGCGGACGGGGATGGAGCGGCCGCTTGCGTCTTGGTAGAGCCGGTCGACGTATCGGACGGAGTAGCCGACGGTGCTGCCGCCGGGCACGTCGAAGACCATGCGGTCGTAGCAGTCGTGCCGACCGGTCCTGATGTTCTTCAGCGGTGCGGCTCCTGAGGTGGCGCCTCCCTTGTCGCCGCTGCCCCAGCCGGTCGGACAGGCCGTGGCGTGGGTGGTGGCTGCCGTTGCGGGGCCCGCGGTGGTCGTTGCCACTCCCAACCAGGCTCCTGTCAGAGCGAGCGCCGCGATTGCCGCCCTTGTTCGTTGCATGGTGTCCCCATTGGTTGAGGTTCGTTCTGCTATAGGAGGAGACACGCGGGTCGGGAGGATGGTTGCAAGGTGGATCTCTCATATAAGTGACGTCCGTGCGGCGGCGTGGAACTGGACGTATTCGATGATGGCGCCTCCGGGGTGCCGCACGGTCAGGTTGCGGCCGGTCGGGACGTCGTTGGGGCCGTCGAGGATCTCCCCGCCCTGGTCCTCGGTGAGGCGCAGAACCTGGTCCAGGGAGTCGATGATCGTGGTGGCGTGGGTGGCGCGGTAGGGGGCGAGGGCTTCCTGCGAACCTGCGACGAGCAGATAGCCGCCGACGCCGGCGAGCTCCAGGTCGCCGTAGGTGAACCGCAGTCGTGGCTGTTCTTGGGTGAGCTCGACGAACGTCGGCAGTGCCGCGTCCAGGTCGTCGACGTAGACGCGGGCAAGGGTGGCGAGCACGGTCACGGCCATCTCCAAGATCATTTCGACTTTCTCGAAGCATCGAAGCGATCTGCATACTACGGGCGTCATGCACACGAGGGCTAGGAGGGCCGGTGGGACAGCACGACCGTGCGGAGACGGATGAAGAGTTGGCAGCAGTGCTGCATGCCCTGGGTGATCCGGTGAGGTTGGCACTGGTCCGCCGGATGGCCGAGGGCGGCGAGAGCGTGTGCAGCCCGGACGGCTTGGACGTGCCCCGGTCGACGCTGTCGAATCACTGGCGGATCCTGCGAGAAGCCGGAATCACCGAGACCCGCCGAGTGGGAAGAGCCCGTCTGATGACTCTGCGCCGCACCGAACTCGATGCCCGCTTCCCGGGGCTGCTGGCCGCCGTGTTGGCCCAGGGGAGGCGGTGAGCCGTCCCCGGTGTCCGTGCCGTGCGGTCGGTCCCGAGGCCGGACCCGGGCCCAGGAGCCCGTATCCGGCCCTCGGCCCAGTAGTCCGTATCCGGCCCTCGGCCCAGTAGTCCGTATCCGGCCCTCGGCCCAGTAGTCCGTATCCGGAGCCTCGCCCAGCAGCACGTATTCTGCGGGTTATGACGGCGGTATATGTACTGGACGGTACGCGGATCAGGACGCTGGAGGACTTCTGGCAGGTGATCGGTGAGGCGATCAACGGTACGGGCGGCTACTTCGGCCGGAACCTCGATGCCTTTGCCGACTGTCTCAACGGCGGGTTCGGGACACCCGAGGATGACGACTACGTGGTGGTCTGGCAGGACCACGAAGTCTCCCGCGGGCATTTGGCGCATGCGGAGACGGCCCGCCAGCTGGAGATGCGTCTGTCACGCTGTCACCCCGACAACCGTCCCGCGGTCAGCGCGGAGCTGGCTGCGGCCCGTGAGGGGCGTGGGGCGACCGTCTTCGACTGGTTGCTTGAGATTTTCGAAGACCGCGCTCCGGGTGTCCTGCAGCTCCGCTAGGACCTGTCCGGGCGATCACGTGCGGAGCCAGATGACGATGGCTGCGACGGTGACGGTGCCGAGAAAGACGTATCCGCGTTTGATGCCCCTATGGATGTCAACCGGCGGGGACTGGTGCCGGGGCTTGCTTTCTGGATGTGAGCAGGGCTTGGTAGATCTCGCGGGCCACGTAGC
>NZ_JBVJRL010000022.1:0-126510 GCF_055607665.1 Streptomyces sp. NPDC036984 | reverse complement strand
TCGCTTCCTTTGTACTCACCCTCTCGGGCTTTCCTCCGGGCGCTTCCCTTCGGTCTTGCGTTTCCGACTCTATCAGATCTTTTCTCGATCCGATTTCCTCGGGGCTTTCCAGGTTCCCGCTCTCGCGTTTCCCTTTCCGGCGGTTCCGACTTTATCAGAAGTTCTGAGTCGGTTTTCCCACCCGCTCCGGGCACCTGTGTCCAGCGCGTGAAGTGCTGGGGTTCCCGGTTGGGCGGAGCCGTAAACGTACTGGAGCGGGGCGCCCCGATGCAAATCGAGGTGCCCCGCTCCGGACGAACACCGACGAGGTGTCAGACCTCCACGACCACCGGGAGGATCATCGGCCTGCGGCGATAGGTGTCCGAGACCCACTTGCCCAGGGTCCGGCGGATGAGCTGCTGGAGCTGGTGGGGCTCCACGACGCCGTCCTGGGCGGACCGCTCGAGGACCTCGGTGATCTTCGGAAGGACGTCGGCGAAGGCAGAGTCCTCGATCCCGGAGCCGCGCGCCTGGACGTGCGGACCGCCGGTGATCTTGCCGGTGGAGGCGTCCACGACCACGAAGACCGAGATGATGCCCTCGTCGCCCAGGATCTTGCGGTCCTTGAGGGCCGGCTCGCCGACATCGCCGACGGACAGGCCGTCGACATAGACGTAACCGGCCTGGACCTTGCCGGAGATCTTGGCCTTGCCCTCCACCAGGTCCACCGCCACGCCGTCCTCGGCGATGACGATCCGGTCGTGCGGCACACCCGTGAGCGCGCCCAGCTCGGCGTTGGCCCGCAGATGGCGCCATTCGCCGTGGACCGGCATCAGGTTCCTCGGGCGGCAGATGTTGTAGAAGTACAGCAGCTCGCCCGCGGACGCGTGGCCGGAAACGTGCACCTTGGCGTTGCCCTTGTGGACGACGTTGGCGCCCCAGCGGGTCAGGCCGTTGATGACGCGGTACACCGCGTTCTCGTTCCCGGGGATCAACGAGGACGCGAGGATGACGGTGTCCCCCGCGACGATGCGGATCTGGTGGTCGCGGTTGGCCATCCGGGACAGGGCCGCCATCGGCTCGCCCTGGGAGCCCGTACAGACCAGGACCACTTCGTGGTCCGGGAGATCGTCGAGGGTCTTGACGTCGACGACCAGACCCGGCGGCACCCGCAGATAGCCCAGATCCCGCGCGATGCCCATGTTCCGGACCATGGAGCGGCCGACGAAGGCGACCCGGCGGCCGTACTCGTGCGCCGCGTCCAGAATCTGCTGGATGCGGTGGACATGGCTGGCGAAACTCGCCACGATGATCCGCTTGCGGGCGCCGGCGAAGACCTGCCGCAGGACATTGGAGATGTCGCGCTCGTGCGGGGTGAACCCCGGAACCTCGGCGTTCGTGGAGTCGCTGAGGAGGAGGTCGATGCCCTCTTCGCTCAGCCGCGCGAAGGCGTGCAGGTCGGTGAGGCGGTTGTCCAGCGGGAGCTGGTCCATCTTGAAGTCGCCGGTGTGCACCACCATGCCGGCGGGGGTGCGGATGGCGACGGCCAGGGCGTCCGGGATGGAGTGGTTGACGGCGATGAACTCGCAGTCGAAGGGACCGACGCGCTCACGGTTGCCTTCGGCGACCTCGAGCGTGTAGGGGCGGATCCGGTGCTCCTGGAGCTTGGCCTCGATGAGGGCGAGGGTCAGCTTGGAGCCGATCAGCGGGATGTCCGGCTTCTCGCGGAGCAGGAAGGGGACGCCGCCGATGTGATCCTCGTGGCCGTGGGTGAGGACGATGCCCTCGATGTCGTCGAGGCGGTCCCGGATGGACGAGAAGTCCGGGAGGATCAGGTCGATTCCGGGCTGCTCCTCCTCGGGGAAGAGCACTCCGCAGTCGACGATCAACAGGCGGCCGCCGTACTCGAAGACCGTCATGTTCCGGCCGATCTCGCCGAGGCCGCCGAGCGGGGTGACCCGCAGGCCGCCCTTGGGGAGCGGCGGGGGCGCGCCGAGTTCAGGATGCGGATGACTCAAAAGACTCTCCTCACCACACACGCCACGTACCGGTCGGGCACGTGGCGCGCATGACGTTCGTGCAGAAGCAGTTGTCGTTGTGGGGTGCGGGCACCGGTGGCCCGCCTGTTCTGTTGTTCTTCAGTTGTGAAGCCCGTGTGCTGCCAAGTCTGTTGTCAGAGCTGTACCCCGCCGGCGGCAAGATCGATCTTGAGCTGGGCGATCTCCTCGGGCGAGCACTCGACCATGGGCGAGCGCAGCGGTCCGGCGGGCAGCCCCTGAAGGGCGAGGGCGGCCTTGGTGGTCATGACGCCCTGGGTGCGGAACATGCCGGTGTAGACCGGGAGCAGCTTCTGGTGGATCTCGGTGGCCTTGACCACGTCACCGGAGACGTACGCGTCCACCAGGGCGCGCAGATCGGGGGTGACCAGGTGGCCGACGACCGAGACGAAGCCGACCGCGCCCACGGAGAGCAGCGGGAGGTTGAGCATGTCGTCGCCGGAGTACCAGGCGAGGCCGGACTGGGCGATGGCCCAGCTGGCGCGGCCGAGGTCGCCCTTGGCGTCCTTGTTGGCCACGATCCGGGGGTGCTCGGCGAGCCGGACGAGGGTCTCGGTGTTGATCGGGACACCGCTGCGCCCGGGGATGTCGTAGAGCATGACCGGCAGGCCGGTGGCGTCGGCGACGGCCGTGAAGTGCCGGTACAGGCCCTCCTGCGGGGGCTTGTTGTAGTACGGCGTGACGACCAGGAGTCCGTGGGCGCCGACACGCTCGGCCTCGCGAGCCAGCTCGATGCTGTGGTGGGTGTCGTTCGTGCCGACGCCGGCGACGACGTGGGCACGGTCGCCGACGGCTTCCAGTACGGCTCGTACGAGGTCCGATTTCTCCGCGTCGCTGGTGGTAGGGGACTCGCCGGTGGTGCCGTTGATGATCAGGCCGTCGTTGCCTGCGTCCACCAGGTGGGCGGCGAGCCGCTGCGCGCCGTCGAGGTCGAGTGCGCCGTCCGCCGTGAAGGGCGTGACCATGGCGGTGAGGACCCGCCCGAAGGGGGTCTGCGGAGTCGAGGTCGGAGCCATGGGTAACACGCTACTCGGTGCCCGATGCGAGGTGCGCCCTTGGGGTGTCGGGAAAGTCAGGACAAATAAGGAGCCCGGCACTGCCTGCTCGGGGGTTCAAGCAGTGCCGGGTCCGTTTGATCAGGCTAGATGAACTTCACTAAATGCTGCAATACGGACACTTCGCCAGACTGACCCGTACATCCGTTCCCGAGAGGGGAACAAGCCTTCGTTACGGGGCCACACGGCCGTTCGCATTGAAGGCGGCGTACGTCAACGGCATGAGCTTCGCCCACTCCGCTTCCATCTTCTCGCCGACCATCTCGATCTCCCGCTGCGGGAAGGACGGCACCTTGGCCAGCTCGTGCTGGGTGCGCAGGCCGAGGAAGTGCATCAGGGAGCGGGCGTTGCAGGTGGCGTACATGGAGGAGTACAGACCGACGGGGAGGGCCGCGCGGGCGACCTCGCGGGCGACGCCCTCGGCGAGCATCTTCTGGTAGGCCGCGTACGCCTGCTCGTACGCCTCCTGGAGGGTGTCGCTCACGGCCTGGTGCTGGGCCGGGGTGCCCTCGACGAAGACGTACTTGCCGGGGCGGCCCTCCTGGACGAGCTTGCGGGAGGCGTCGGGAACGTAGAAGACCGGCTCGAGCTCACGGTAGCGGCCGGACTCCTCGTTGTACGACCAGCCGACCCGGTGCCGCATGAACTCGCGGAACACGAAGATCGGGGCGCTGATGAAGAAGGTCATCGAGTTGTGCTCGAACGGGCTGCCGTGCCGGTCGCGCATCAGGTAGTTGATCAGGCCCTTGGAGCGCTCGGGATCCTTCTTCAGCTCGTCCAGGGACTGCTCGCCGGCGGTGGAGACGCGGGCGGCGAAGAGCACGTCGGCGTCCGAAGCGCTGGACTTCACCAGTTCGACGGTGACGTCACTACGGAACGTGAGCGACTCGGGGCTGGTCACGGGGGTTGGGGTCCTTCCCATCACTTCTGTGGTTCGCGCCCACCTTACGGGGCACCCGCCGGGGCCCGGGCAGGACCCGGCCCCGAAAAACCCACCGGCGATTTTTTCGGACATGGGGCACCTTTTGTGTCACTCGTGCGTCTGTACCGGTGAGGCGTGCACGTTTGATCTTCGACCCCTGAAAGGAGCGGCAACCGCGATGTTCCGTCGGCGCGAGCCCGTACCCTTCGCCTTCCTGGCCGAGGCGGAAAGGTTCCGTAGCAATGTCACTCCCCCGCCCCGCCGTCGGGCGTCCTTCGGCGAGATGGCCGGGCGCTGGCTGCTGGGCCTCACCCTCGTGGCCGGGCTGGTAGGAGCCCTGATCGTCGGTACGCCGGCGCTCTCCACGCCGTCCAGTACGCCGGCTCAGCAGTCCCAGGCGTCCCAGGGGCACTGAGCGGAGGCGGCTGACCCTTCCGGACGCTCCAGGCTGGTGAGCGCGAACCCGGCCGGATAGCCTCACCGGGCACAGCCCGCACGAGGAGCGAGTGAGGACCAGCCGTGTCACTGCCCTTCCTGACGGCCGACCGTACCTTCGAGACGGCGGCCGAGAGTGCGCTGCCGTACGACGATCCGGAGCGCTGGCGTCGGCCCTACCGGCCTGGGCCCTGGCGGGTGGCGGTGGCGGCGCTGGGGCTGCTGCTCGCCTCGTTCGTCCTGTTCGGCGCGGTCGTCATGGCGCTGACCGGCTCGGTGTCCACCGCCGGGGTCGTTCTGGGCGTGGGCCTGGCCATCGTCGCCGGAGCGCTGCGGCTGTTGCGCATGGGCATCTGGGTGAGCGGGAGCGGACTGCGCCTGGCGGGTTTCCTGGTCACGCGGACCGTGCCCTGGGCGCGGGTGGTCTCGGTGCGGACGGTGCAGCAGCCGGTGCGCTGGCTGGGGCTGCCGCGGACGGTGCAGGGGCAGGCCCTGGCACTCGTACGCAGGGACCGGCGTGCCGAGGACACTCCGCCGCTGCTGACCACGCACGGCCTGGACTTCCTGGGCCGCCCGGCCGCGTTCGACCGGGCTGCCGACACGGTGGAGGCGTGGGCGGCGGAGAACGGAGCGCAGCACCGGCGCGGCTGACCCCGCGACCGAAACCGACGGGGCCTGACCTCGGCAAGCGAAGCGGAAGGGGCCGGCCCGCAGAGATGCGGACCGGCCCCTTCGGCGTGGCTTCGGCGGCCTCGGTGGGAGGCCGGGGCGGACGGGGCCGGGTGGTCAGGTCGGGGCCGGCTTGCCGTCGTGCAGGGCGATGGCTCGTTGCATTGCCTTCCGGGCGCGGGGGGTGTCCCTGGCGTCGTGGTAGGCGACGGCGAGCCGGAACCAGCAGCGCCAGTCGTCGGGGGACGCCTCCGTCTCGGCCTTGCGCTTGGCGAAGACCTCGTCGGCCGAGTCGCGGTCGATACGGCCGCTGGGCAGGCGTGTGAGCTCGTCGACCGGGAGGCCGCCCTCGGCCTCGAGTTCCACGGCGAGGGCGTTGGCCCTGCGGACGAACCGGGTGTTCTTCCACAGGAACCACAGGCCGATGACCGGCAGGATCAGCACCGCCACGCCGAAGGTGACGGTGAGGACCGTGCCGGACTGGATGAGCATGACGCCGCGGCTGCCGACCAGGACGAAGTAGAAGACCAGGACGGCGGCCGTGACGAGGTAGGTGATCTTCGCGCGCATGACGTCGTCGGGCTCAGCTCAGGTCCAGGAAGTGCTCCAGGCCGAATGTCAGGCCCGGAGTGGTCACCACGCGGCGGGCGCCGAGCAGGATGCCCGGCATGAAGCTGCTGTGGTGCAGCGAGTCGTGCCGGACGGTGAGGGTCTCGCCCTCGCCGCCGAGCAGCACCTCCTGGTGGGCCAGGAGGCCGCGCAGCCGGACGGCGTGGACCGGGATGCCGTCCACGTTCGCCCCGCGGGCGCCGTCCAGGGCCGTGACCGTGGCGTCCGGCGCCGGGGCCGTACCGGCCGTCCGGCGGGCCTCGGCGATCAGCTGAGCCGTGCGCGTGGCGGTGCCGGAGGGGGCGTCCACCTTGTTCGGGTGGTGCAGCTCGACCACCTCCACCGACTCGAAGTACGGCGCGGCGATCTGCGCGAACTTCATGGTCAGGACGGCTCCGATGGAGAAGTTCGGCGCGATGAGCACGCCGGTCTCCGGGGACTGGGCGAGCCAGCCCTTCAGCTGTGCGAGGCGGTCGTCGTTCCAGCCCGTGGTACCGACCACCGCGTGGATGCCGTGACGGATGCAGAAGTCGAGGTTGCCCATGACCGAGGCGGGGGTGGTCAGCTCGACGGCGACCTGGGCGCCGGTCTCCGCCAGCGTCTCCAGCTTGTCGCCCCGGCCGAGGGCGGCGACCAGTTCCATGTCCTCGGCGGCCTCGACCGCCTTGACCGCCTCGGACCCGATCCGGCCCTTGGCACCGAGGACCGCCACGCGCAGCTTGCTCATGTTCCTGCTTCCTAACCGGTGGTGTTTCAGGCGACCGCGTCGTGCAGCCGGGACGCCTGCTTGTCCTTGAGCGGGCCGATGACCGACAGCGAGGGACGCTGCCCCAGGATGTCGCGGGCGACCGAGCGGACCTCGTCCGGGGTGACCGCGGCTATCTTCGCCAGCATGTCGTCCACGGACATCTGCTCGCCCCAGCACAGCTCGCTCTTGCCGATGCGGTTCATCAGCGCGCCGGTGTCCTCCAGGCCCAGGACCGTGGAGCCCCGCAGCTGGCCGATGGCGCGGGCGATCTCGTCGTCGGAGAGGCCGTTGTGCGCGACGTGGTCGAGTTCGTCGCGGCAGAGCTTCAGCACGTCGTGCACCTGGCTGGGCCGGCAGCCGGCGTACACGCCGAACAGGCCGCAGTCGGCGAAGCCGGAGGTGTACGAGTACACGCTGTAGGCGAGGCCGCGCTTCTCCCGGACCTCCTGGAAGAGGCGGGAGGACATGCCGCCGCCGAGGGCGGTGTTGAGCACGCCCATGGCCCAGCGGCGGTCGTCGGTGCGGGCGAGGCCCGGCATGCCGAGGACGACGTGTGCCTGCTCGGTCTTGCGGGCGAGCAGTTCGACCTTGCCGGAGGTGCGGATCGTACGGCGGCCGTCGCGCGGGGCGATGGGCTGCGCGTCCGGGTTCGTGAGGGCGCCCGCCTTCTCGAAGGCCGCGCGGACCTGGCGTACGACCTTGTTGTGGTCGATGTTGCCGGCGCAGGCGACCACGAGGTGGGTCGGGTCGTAGTGCTTCTTGTAGAAGCGGCGGATGCGGTCGGCGGTGAGCGCGTTGACCGTGTCGACCGTGCCGAGGACCGGACGGCCGAGGGCGTTGTCGCCGAACATGGTGTGCGCGAACAGGTCGTGCACACAGTCGCCCGGGTCGTCCTCGGTCATGGCGATCTCTTCGAGGATCGCGCCGCGCTCGACATTGACGTCGTCCTCGAGGATCAGCGAGCCGGTCAGCATGTCGCAGACGACGTCGATGGCGAGCGGCAGGTCGGCGTCGAGCACGCGCGCGTAGTAGCACGTGTACTCCTTCGCCGTGAACGCGTTCATCTCGCCGCCGACCGCGTCGAGCGCGGCGGAGATGTCGAGCGCGCTGCGGCGGGCCGTGCCCTTGAAGAGCAGGTGCTCCAGGTAGTGCGTGGCACCGTTCAGGGACGGGGTCTCGTCGCGCGAGCCCACGTGCGCCCAGATGCCGAAGGTCGCGGAGCGGACCGAGGGCAGGGTCTCGGTGACGATGCGCAGGCCGCCCGGGAGGGTCGTCTTGCGGACCGTACCGATGCCGTTCTGACCCTTGATGAGGGTTTGGGTACGGGCGACGGCCCGCGCCTCCGAGGAGGAGCGGGCCGTCGCCTTGGAGCTACGGGACGTCACTGCTCGGTGTCGTCCTTCGCCTCGTCGTCGCCCTCTTCGCCCTCGATCACCGGAACGAGGGAGAGCTTGCCGCGGGAGTCGATCTCGGCGATCTCGACCTGGACCTTCTGGCCCACGCCGAGGACGTCCTCGACGTTCTCCACGCGCTTGCCGCCGGCGAGCTTGCGGATCTGCGAGATGTGCAGCAGACCGTCCTTGCCGGGCAGCAGGGAGACGAACGCACCGAAGGTGGTCGTCTTGACGACCGTACCCAGGTAACGCTCGCCGACCTCGGGCATCGTCGGGTTGGCGATGCCGTTGATCGTGGCGCGGGCGGCCTCCGCCGAGGGACCGTCGGCGGCACCGATGTAGATCGTGCCGTCGTCCTCGATGGTGATCTCGGCGCCCGTGTCCTCCTGGATCTGGTTGATCATCTTGCCCTTGGGGCCGATGACCTCGCCGATCTTGTCGACCGGGATCTTGACGGTGATGATCCGCGGGGCGTGCGGGCTCATCTCGTCGGGCCGGTCGATGGCCTCCATCATCACGTCGAGGATGTGCAGGCGGGCGTCGCGGGCCTGCTTGAGGGCCGCGGCCAGGACGGAGGCCGGGATGCCGTCCAGCTTGGTGTCGAGCTGGAGGGCGGTCACGAACTCCTTCGTGCCGGCGACCTTGAAGTCCATGTCGCCGAAGGCGTCCTCCGCACCGAGGATGTCGGTGAGGGTGACGTAGTGCGTCTCGCCCTCGATCTCCTGGGAGATCAGACCCATGGCGATACCGGCGACGGGGGCCTTGAGCGGCACACCGGCGTTCAGCAGCGACATGGTGGAGGCGCAGACCGAGCCCATGGACGTCGAGCCGTTCGAGCTGAGCGCCTCGGACACCTGGCGGATCGCGTAGGGGAACTCCTCGCGCGTCGGCAGGACCGGCACCAGGGCGCGCTCGGCGAGGGCGCCGTGGCCGATCTCGCGGCGCTTCGGGGAGCCGACGCGGCCGGTCTCGCCGGTGGAGTACGGCGGGAAGTTGTAGTTGTGCATGTAGCGCTTGCGGGTCACCGGGGAGAGGGTGTCCAGCTGCTGCTCCATGCGGAGCATGTTCAGGGTGGTGACGCCCAGGATCTGGGTCTCACCGCGCTCGAACACGGCGGAGCCGTGCACCCGCGGGATGGCCTCGACCTCGGCGGCCAGGGTGCGGATGTCCGTCAGCCCGCGGCCGTCGATGCGCTTCTTCTCCTTGATCACGCGCTCGCGGACCAGCTGCTTGGTGAGCGAGCGGTACGCGGCGGAGATCTCCTTCTCGCGGCCTTCGAAGTCCGGCAGGAGCTTGTCGGCGGCCAGACCCTTGACGCGGTCCAGCTCGGCCTCGCGCTCCTGCTTGCCGGCGATGGTGAGCGCCTGGGCGAGCTCGGACTTGACGGCGGCGGTCAGGGCCTCGAGGACGTCGTCCTTGTAGTCCAGGAAGATCGGGAACTCGCCGACCGGCTTGGCGGCCTTGGAGGCGAGGTCCGCCTGGGCGCGGCACAGGACCTTGATGAAGGGCTTCGCGGCCTCGAGACCGGAGGCGACGACCTCCTCGGTCGGCGCCTCGGCGCCGCCCTCGACCAGCTTGATGGTCTTCTCGGTGGCCTCGGCCTCGACCATCATGATCGCGACGTCGCCGTCCTCCAGGACGCGGCCCGCGACGACCATGTCGAAGACGGCGTCCTCGAGCTCGGTGTGCGTCGGGAAGGCCACCCACTGACCGCGGATCAGCGCGACGCGGACGCCGCCGATCGGGCCGGAGAAGGGCAGACCGGCCAGCTGCGTGG
The DNA here is from genome assembly GCF_055607665.1 of Streptomyces sp. NPDC036984. Classification (NCBI taxonomy): domain Bacteria; kingdom Bacillati; phylum Actinomycetota; class Actinomycetes; order Kitasatosporales; family Streptomycetaceae; genus Streptomyces; species Streptomyces sp. NPDC036984. Next base: position 116,865 of record NZ_JBVJRL010000022.1, on the reverse strand, counting down.
ACGCGGACGCGGCGTTGATCGCCACGACGTCGTACAGGTGGTCGGGGTTGAGCGCCATGATCGTGCAGACGACCTGGATCTCGTTGCGCAGGCCCTTCTTGAAGGACGGGCGCAGCGGGCGGTCGATGAGGCGGCAGGTGAGGATCGCGTCCTCGGAGGGCCGGCCCTCACGGCGGAAGAAGCTGCCGGGGATCTTGCCGGCGGCGTACATCCGCTCCTCGACGTCCACCGTCAGGGGGAAGAAGTCGAGCTGGTCCTTGGGCTGCTTGGAGGCGGTGGTGGCCGACAGCACCATGGTGTCGTCGTCCAGGTACGCCACGGCGGAGCCGGCGGCCTGCTTGGCCAGGCGGCCCGTCTCGAAGCGGATGGTGCGGGTGCCGAAGGAGCCGTTGTCGATGACGGCCTCGGCGTAGTGGGTCTCGTTCTCCACTAGCGTTTTCTCCGTTACTTATCGTCTTTCGTCCCTTGGCTGCCCGTGTGGCAGGGGGACGGTGGCGGAGAAGCGCTCCGTGCGGTGCGGGCCGGTCTTCGATCGAAGCACCCGGGGCTCGCTTCCCCCCGGGGGCCACTACCGAGGACCGGCGGCGGCTAGGTGCGCTCCTCCTCGTGCTGTGCCGTACGTCGTTCTGTGTCGTACGTATTGCGTTGTGCTACCACACTACAAAGCGTGAGTGACACTCCGCACGTTTCCGAAACGTCGGCGGAGGTTTCCGTGTGCGAGGCGGCGCCCCGCATACGGCAAAGGGAGCGGCCCCCGAGTCCTTTCGGGAACCGCTCCCCTCACGGCGTCTTACTTGGCGCCCGCCGCACCGCGGCGGATGCCGAGGCGGTCGACCAGCGCACGGAAGCGCTGGATGTCCTTCTTCGCCAGGTACTGGAGAAGGCGACGGCGCTGACCGACGAGGATCAGCAGGCCACGACGGGAGTGGTGGTCGTGCTTGTGGGTCTTGAGGTGCTCCGTCAGGTCGGAGATCCGACGGGAGAGCAGAGCGACCTGGACCTCGGGGGAGCCGGTGTCACCCTCCTTGGTACCGAACTCGGCGATGATCTGCTTCTTCGTAGCGGCGTCGAGCGACACGCGTACTCCTCATAGTCTGTGAGTGGCCACCGAGTGCCCCCGGTCTGCATCTCGGGGGAGCTTCCGTTACTCGGGAGGCGGGGATCCGCTGGGCGCGGCCTCCAGAACACCGATGGTTCCGGGGGTGCGTACACAAACGGCCGTCACTCAGGGTACCAGGCGACGGCGGGCACCTTACGCCCGGTCGGCGAACCGCGCTGGTGGGGCGGGACCGGCCACTAGGGTGAGCGCCGGGACCGTACCTACCTCGGGAAGGGGTCGCTGCACGATGGCGGAAACGGAAGCGGAGATCAAGGCGCGCAAGGAGCGGGAGCGCGACGAGCTGTACGCGCTCGACATCTCGGGCGTCGAGTGGCAGTGCGCTCCGGGCACGGAGGAGCACGAGGAGCGGGTGGAGATCGCGTACCTGCCCGGCGGGGCGGTGGCGATGCGGTCCTCCCTCGACCCGGACACCGTGCTGCGCTACACCGAGGCGGAGTGGCGGGCGTTCGTGCTGGGTGCGCGGGACGGGGAGTTCGATCTGAAGCCCATGGCGCACAACGGAGGGCTTGACGTGCAGTGAGCCGGGCGTGAGAAAGGGGCGGCACGCGCGCGTGCCGCCCCTTTTCGTTCCACGGTTGCTAGCTGGTCATGGCGCGAGCCTTCGCGTACACGTCGAAGACCGCCAGGGTGAGCGGGATGAGGGTCAGCAGGACGAAGCCCTCGCAGATCTCCAGGAAGCGGCCCCAGAAGGGGGTCAGCCCGCCGCGCGGCAGGATCAGCCCCAGGGCCGTCACCAGGGCCGTGGCCAGGGCGATGACCGCGATCAGCCAGACGGTGCGGATGTCGAGGTCGGTACGGTCGCCGGCCAGCGCCGCGCGCATGATGTGCTGCGGCGGGTTGAGAGCGAGACCGAGGCCCAGCAGGACCAGGGAGGCGAGGCCCGCGGTCAGCACGGAGGCGACCTGGGCGGTGTAGCGGAAGAGGCCGGCGCGCATGAGCATCGCGACGCCGGTGGCGAAGGCGAGCAGCTGGGCCCAGATGTCGTCGGAGAAGCCGAGGACGGCCGCCGCGCCGACGGCGAGCAGCGCGCAGCCGCCGACCAGGCCGACGAGGACTTCGTGGCCGCGCCGCGCCTGCGCCTCGATGCGCTCGGTGTCCACCGGCTCCTGGGCGGCGGCCTCGCCGCGGTAGGCGGAGCGGGGGGCGCCGCTGCTGGGATTCTCGAAGCCGATCGGCAGCCGGGCGAAACGCATGGACATGCTGGGCAGGAAGGCCAGGGCGCCGACGGCGACGGGGGCGCACAGGCCGGCCATCTCGGTCGGGGCCCAGTTGGTGAGGGTCGCGACGAAGACGACGACGAGCGCGATCGCGGAGGCGAACACGAAGGCGACGAAGGGGCCGTCGCCGTGCGGTGAGCTCAGGGCGAGGACCAGGGCGGCGACCAGGACGGCCGCGCACGCCAGCAGGAACTGGAGTCTGCCGATACCCTCGCCGCCGCTCAGCGGAAGCAGTCCGCTGCCCGCGACGCCGATGTTGGGCAGCGCGCCGAGGCCCAGGGCGACGGCCGAGCCGCGGTCGTCGTAGACGCGGGCACGGACCGCGGAGAGCACGACCAGGAGGATGCCGGTGACGGCGGCGAGTATGCCGGCCAGGCCGTGCATGTCGTGGCGCGGGTCGGCGGTCCAGGCGACGAACGCGAGCAGCGCGGGCAGCACACCGCCGCCGACGAGGCCCGCGGCCCGGGTCAGGTCGCCGCTCCACAGCGCGTGCTGCTTGGTCACGGCGGAGGCGACGGCCTCGGCGACGTCGTCGAAGACGGCCGGCGGCAGGGACTCCGCGAACGGGCGCAGGGTGAGGAGCTCGCCGTCGAGAATGCGCTGGGCGGCGAAGGAGCGGGCGCTGTCCAGCACGGTGCCGTCGGTGCGGACGAGGTGGTAGCCGACCGGGGCGCCCGACTCGGGACTCTGCTGGGAGAGCCGGAGGATTTCCGGATAGAGGTCGGCGACCGGAACGTCGTCGGGCAGTGCCACGTCGATACGGCTGTCCGGCGCGACGATGGTGACCCGGCAGAAGCCGAGTCCGGTGCCGGACCCGGAAGGGGCTCCCGTCCCGGGTCCGCCGGTGGCGGCGGCCGTCATGCTCACCTGCTGCTCCCCCTCAGTGGTGGTGGTGCGTCTATGTCGTGAAGGTCCCGTGCCGATTTGCCCGGTGCTCGGAGACACGGGTGCCGTACAGCCGGGTTCCGGGGTCTTCCCGCCCCTTGATTGAGGGGTTTGTCCCGGTATCCCCAGCCCGCTCGGCGTGTGCTCACCCGAACATCCGGCACCCTACCGCTCACCCGCCTCACGCGAACTCAGTAGGATCACGCGGCGGCCTACGCTCGCCGGACACGGGGCGGCGGGCGGAATGCCTGGGTCGGGCAAGGGAATTGGTGAGCGGTGAGCCAGATTGTCGTCAAGCGCCCCCCTAGGGCGCTGCCGTCCGAAGTGCCCACGGAAGAGGTCGCTGTCCAGCCACCTCCCGAATTGCCCCGGGGGCACCAGGAGAGCGTGCTGATGCAGCTCCTGCCCACCCTGGGCATGGGCGGCTCGGTGGTCTTCTTCTTCACGAACGGCCAGCCGTTCATGAAGATCATGGGAATGATCATGATCGCCTCGACGGTGGCGATGTCCATCGCGATGGTGGTCCGCTTCCGCCGCGGCTCCCAGGGCCAGCTGGCCGACATGCGCCGCGACTATCTCAGCTATCTGTCCCAGGCGCGCAGGTCCGCCGTGGCGACGGCGAAGGCGCAGCGGGACGCGCAGTACTACCTGCACCCCTCGCCCGAGCAGCTCTGGGCGCTCGTCGCCGAGGGCAGCCGCGTGTGGGAGCGGCGGCCCGGTGACGAGGACTTCGCGCACGTGCGCATCGGCCTGGGCCCGCAGCCACTGGCCACCCCGCTCGTCGCCCCGGAGACCGGACCCGTCGAACAGCTGGAGCCGCTGACCGCGGGCGCCATGCAGCGGTTCCTCGCCGCGCACAACACCGTCGGCGACCTGCCCATGGCCGTGTCGCTGCGCGCCTTCTACCACGTCACCGTCAGCGGTGAACCGCAGTCCGTACGGGCCTCGGCCCGCGCCCTGGTCGGCTCGCTGGCCTCGCTGCACTCCCCGCAGGACCTGGTCATCGCGGTGGCCGCGGGCCGGGAGGCGCTGCCGCACTGGGACTGGGCGAAGTGGCTGCCGCACACACAGGCAGCAGGTGCGGTGGACGGCGCCGGTGCACGCCGGCTGATCGGCACCGACCCGCGCGAGCTGGAGGACCTGCTGGCCACCCGGCTGACCGGGCGGCCGCGCTTCCACCCCGCCGCGGCACCGCTGCTGGACGAGCCGCACATCGTGCTGGTGCTGGACGACCTGTCCCTGCTGCCGGACTCGGTGCTCGCCAACCCCGAGGGGCTCCAGGGCGTCACGGTGGTCGAGGTGGTGCCGGGCGAGCTGAACACGGCCGGCGGCGACCTCTCCATCGTCGTACAGCCCGGCCTGCTGCGCCTGGAGTCCGGGCACGGCGAGGTGTACGAGGGCAGCCCGGACGCCCTCTCCTACGAGTCCGCCGAGGCGCTGGCCCGGCAGCTGGCGCCGCTGCGCGTGGTCTCGGGCGGCGACGACGACGAACCGCTGCTCGCCAACCTGGAGTTCACCGACCTGCTGGGCCTCGGCGACGCGGCGTCCGTCGACACCAAGCGGACCTGGCGCCCGCGCGCGCTCGCCGAACGGCTGCGGGTGCCGATCGGTGTCGGCGAGGACGGCCGGGCCGTGATGCTGGACCTGAAGGAGGCCGCGCAGGAGGGCATGGGCCCGCACGGCCTGTGCGTCGGCGCCACCGGTTCCGGCAAGTCGGAGCTGCTGCGCACCCTGGTGCTGGGCCTCGCGGTCACCCACTCCTCGGAGACCCTGAACTTCGTTCTCGCGGACTTCAAGGGCGGCGCCACCTTCGCCGGCATGGCACAGATGCCGCACGTGGCGGCCGTCATCACCAACCTCGCCGACGACCTGACCCTGGTCGACCGCATGGGCGACTCGATCCGCGGCGAGCTGAACCGCCGCCAGGAGCTGCTGCGGGACGCGGGCAACTACGCCAACATCCACGACTACGAGAAGGCGCGCGCGGCGGGCGCCCCCCTCCAGCCGATCCCGTCTCTCGTCCTGGTGATCGACGAGTTCAGCGAGCTGCTGACCGCCAAGCCGGACTTCATCGAGATGTTCGTGCAGATCGGCCGTATCGGCCGTTCGCTGGGCGTGCACCTGCTGCTCGCCTCGCAGCGCCTGGAGGAGGGCCGGCTGCGCGGTCTGGAGACGTACCTCTCCTACCGGATCGGTCTGCGCACCTTCTCCGCGGCCGAGTCCCGCGCCGCGCTCGGCGTCCCCGACGCCTACGAGCTGCCCAACGTCCCCGGTTCCGGCTTCCTGAAGTACGGCACGGACGAGATGGTCCGCTTCAAGGCGGCGTACGTCTCCGGCGTGTACCGCTCGGGGGCGCAGCGGGCCGCCCTGCCCGGCGGGCAGTTGCCGGTGGACCGGCGGCCGGTGCTGTTCACGGCCACCGAGGTGCCGGTCCGGTACACCGCCATCCCGCAGCAGCGCACGCAGTCCGAGCCCGAGGTGGACGAGGCACTGGCCGACACCGTCCTCGACGTGATCGTGCGCCGGCTGGAGGCCCAGGGCCCGGCGGCCCACCAGGTGTGGCTGCCGCCGCTGGAGAGCCCGCCGTCGCTGGACGCGCTGCTGCCGGGGCTGGCAGCGGTGCAGGGCCGCGGTCTGACCCAGCCCGGCTACGAGGGCGCGGGCCACCTGGTCGTCCCGGTCGGTCTGGTCGACAAGCCGTACGAGCAGCGCCGCGACCGGCTGATGCTGGACTTCTCGGGCGCCGCGGGCCACATGCAGATCATCGGTGGTCCACAGTCCGGCAAGTCCACGCTCCTGCGCTCCCTCATCTGCTCCTTCGCGCTCACTCACACGCCGTACGAGGTGCAGTTCTACGGCCTCGACTTCGGTGGCGGCGGTATGGCCGCGGTGGGCGGCCTGCCGCACGTCGGCGGTGTCGCCTCGCGCCTGGACCCCGAGCGGGTGCGCCGTACGGTCTCCGAGGTGTACGGCGTCCTGACCCGACGCGAGGAGTACTTCCGCACGGCGGGCATCGCCTCGATCGCCGACTACCGCGCACGGCGCGCCCGCGGCGAGATCTCGGTCACGGACCAGCCCTGGGGTGACGTCTTCCTGCTCATCGACGGCTGGGGCAACTTCCGTGCGGACTACGAGGCCCTGGAGACGGCGGTCCTGGACATCGCCGCCCGCGGCCTCGGCTACGGCATCCACGTCATCGTCACGGCGTCCCGTTCGATGGAGGTCCGGGCGAACCTCAAGGACCACCTGATGAACCGCCTGGAGCTGCGGCTGGGTGACGTGATGGACTCGGAGATCGACCGCAAGGTGGCGGCGAACGTCCCCGCCGGCGTCCCCGGCCGCGGCCTCTCCCCGCAGAAACTGCACTTCATGGCCGCGGTCCCGCGGATCGACGGCCTCACCTCCGACACCGACCTGGCCGAGGCCACGGCCGCGCTCACCACCGAGGTCGGCCGCCACTGGCAGGCGCCGGGCGCCCCCCAGGTACGGCTGCTGCCGCGCCAGCTGGAGGCGGTCAAGCTGCCGCCGGGCGACCGCTTCCCGCAGCGGGGCGTCGCCTTCGCCCTGGACGAGGACAACCTGGAGCCGGTGTTCGTCGACTTCGACCAGGACCCGTTCTTCCTCATCTTCGGCGAGAGCGAGTCCGGCAAGTCCAACCTGCTGCGGCTGCTGCTCAAGCAGCTGTCGCTGCGGTACGGCGGCGACGAGGCGAAGTTCTTCGTGGTGGACAACCGCCGCTCGCTGCTGGACATCACGCCCGCCTCCCATCTGGCGGAGTACATCCCGATGTCCAGCCAGATGGACCACCACATGGCGGCCCTGGCCGATCTCATGCAGCGCCGCACGCCGACGGCCGACGTCACGCCGCAGCAGCTGCGGGACCGGAGCTGGTGGCGGGGCCCGCAGGTCTTCGTCGTCATCGACGACTACGACCTGGTCTCCACGTCCAGCGGCAACCCGCTCAGCGGCCTGACGGAGATGCTGCCCTTCGCCCGGGACGTCGGCGTCCGCTTCATCATCGCCCGCTCCTCCGCCGGTGCGGGCCGCGCCTCCTACGAGCCGTTCATGCAGCGCATGAAGGAACTCGGCGCCCAGGGCATCGTCCTGGCCGGCGACCCGGCCGAGGGCGACATCCTCAACGGCGTCCGCCCGCGGCCGATGCCGGCGGGGCGGGGCGTCTTCGTGTCCCGGAAGCGGGGGAAGCCGTTGGTTCAGACGGGGTTGGTGGATGTGGAGTACTGAGGCAGATCGACGCCGGTAGCCTGCCGAGACTCCGCCCCCTGGGCTGTGCACCGGGAGAGCGGGGAGGAGCCGCGCGTGGCATGGGACGAGTGGGAGCAACTGAAGGCAGCGGCCGTGGGGGGTCGGGCGACACAGATGCGCCTCGACCAACTGGCTCCCGGCGGTGGAGGTCCGCTCGGTGACCTCACCGTCCACCAGAAGGACCTCGCCGCTATCGGTTCCGCCGCACACGATCTGTTTCGGGACTTCGGTCGCTTCAGCGACCATGCCCGCATCTCCTCCATGAAGGCGGCCGGAGGACTCAAGAGCGAAGGCCTCGCCATCGGAGCCGCCCTCGATCACGTCGCCGAGCGCTGGGTCGGCCGCGCTCCCCACGGGCTAGCCGAACCGCTCTCCGGACCACAACCCTGGTCGCGGCCCCCGTGATGCTCGCGGCGACCGGCTGTCAGGGCGGGGAGGTGAAGTCCGGGAGCCCATCGGCCGGGCAGCCCGCGCGGGCGTCGTGCGACGAGGTTCTGAACGCCCGGACCAAGGCGGCCATGCTCCGGCTCGCCCACATCCCCGCATCGGCGAAGACCGATTACCTGGGCGACCCCCAGCGGACGGCCGACCAACTGGCCGGGCAGTACTCGACGGGCAAGGCCGATCAGAAGAACTTCGCTTTCTGTGGCGCCTACAAGAGCGCGTCCGGAGTCGACTCCGTAAGGGTGCAGTTCTCGTTCACCCAAGAACTTCCCCGGAAAGGCGAAGCCGCGCCGACGTTCGAGGAATACCGCATGGGCAAAGCAGCCCTCGTCGGCACCAGGGCCGCTGTGCTCTACTTCGAGTGCTCCAGTGCGAAGTTCGAGGGCACCGCCCAACTGGTGCGGGCGGAGGTGCGCAGCCGATACGTGGTCACGGAAGCACCCGCCGCGGCAAAGGAGGACAACCTCCGCATCTTGCACGACTCCAGCCGCGCACTGTCCGGCCTGCTGCGGTGCAAGGCGGGCTCCGGCATCACCGGATCGTTCACCATGCCGCCGGCGGCATATTGCGGGTCGCCGCCACCAACTCGCCCATGCTGTCCGGCACGGTCTCCCGGGCCTGGGGCCTGGCATGAGGTCTGCCGTCACCGAGTGGTCAGCACACCGGGAGCGCCGACAAGGTGTCCCGATTCCGACGAAGGCCCGGTTACCGGCCGACGTTCTGGAGGTGCACGGTGTGCCTTCCGTCCGAGTCGTCGATCGACGGTGGTCCGCGAGCGCTTCGGCAGCGACACAGTCCAGCGGATCTTCGCATCGGAGCGGCCCACCGCGCGCGGCCGGTGTTCCTTCATCGAGGATGCGGCCGCCGGTGACGTACCGGTGAAGGTCAGGTCTTCTGTTCCGGCTCCGGGCATGACAGGGGGGTGGGCACCTCCCGTGCGTGCCCACCCCGGTGTTGCTTCCTGCCCGTCGGCTCTGGTGCGAGCCTTACATGTAGTAGCTGGCGGCCTTCTTGTCGCCACCCTGGTAGTCACCGCCTGCCGCGTGCACGACGCGACCGATCGCGAGCAGGGCCTCGTGGATGCCCGTGGCCTCGCGGTCCCAGGCAGCCTGCTGCTCGGTGTACGCGGTGTGGGCCTCGCCCTCCCACATGCTGGCTACGCCGGCGACCTTCTGCTTGATGGCCTCGAGGCTCTCCTCGAGCCGCTTGGCGTGGTTCGCCAGCTGCGTGGCGGTGTGGTCGAGGTCGTGGTACGAGACTTCGAGGTCACCGATGTTCTGACCGCTCATGATTTCTCCGTTGCTGAGAGTTGTGGCCTGGCCGGGATCAGTAGCTGGACAGCGCGGAGTGCGAGCCGCCGTAGTTCACGTCGATGCTCTGAACCTGCGCGCGCACCTCGTCTTCGGTGCCGTCCTTGATCTTCCGGGTGGCGCTCATGGCCTCGATGAACTTGGCGAGGATCTTGCCGATGCGGACCATGCGCTCGTTGATCTCGGTCTGCTTGGCGTTGAACGCGCCGGCACCGATGCCCTTCCAGTGACCCTCGAGGCTGTCGATGATGCTCTGCAGCTCCTTGAGCTGACCCTTGATGCCCTCGAAACGGTGCAGAAGCTCCTTTTCGAGGGCGATGATGTCCTTGTCGCTTACTTTCTGACGCCCTGTCGCCATTGCGATGCCTTTCTTTGTGAACTGACCTTGCCATCCGCTGGCTCAAGCGCCGGCGCTGCTGGCAAGCGGACTTCTGCTCACTCGGCGAATGAACAGGTATGCGGGAGACCGCTCAGGCGTTACGGCGTGCGCGCAGCACGGCGAAACCGGCGCCTCCGATGACTAGTACGGCGGCTACGGCGCCGATGATCACCCAGGTCTGGGTGTTGCTGCCGGACTCGGTGTCCTTCGCGGCGGCGGAGGTGGGGCCGCTGGAGGAGCCGGCGTCCTTGGCCGGCTTGCCGGAGGGGCTCTTGGCCGAAGGGGTGGGCTTCGCCGCTGTGCCGTCGTTGTTCTCGTCGGCGAGGGGGTCCACGTTGGCCGGCCCGGGGTTGATGTCCTTGTCGACGAGTACCCGCCGGGGGCGGATGCCGCCGTAGCCGAGGTATTTACTGGGCTTGCTCTTCGGCCAGGAGCGCCCGGCGGTGTCGATGAGGGTCCGCAGGACCTGGTTGCCCGTCCAGTCCGGGTGAGCGGACCAGATCAGGGCGGCGGATGCGGAGGCGATGGCCGATGCGGGGCTGGTGCCCTGGGTGTCGCAGTACTCGGTGAACGTGCCGTCGCACCAGGACGGAATGTTCAAGCCCGGAGCTGCGAGGTCCACGTAGTTCCCGTACGAGGAGAATTTGCCCACGGTTCCGGCTTTGTCGACCGCGGCGACGCCGATCGCGCCGGGGTAAGCGGCCGGGTAGGACGGCATGTTCCCCTTGTTTCCCTCGTTGCCAGCCGACACGAAAATCAACTTGCCTTTGGACGCCGCGTACTTCATAGCGGCTTTCACTCCGTCGTCAGGGACGATGCCCCCGAGGGACATGTTGATGATCTTTGCATCACTGCCTGCAGCTGCTCGTATCGCCTCAGCTTCGTCGGGTGTCTTGCTGATTTCGTCAGCACCCTTCAAGCCCGCCGAATTAATACGAAAAGGAATGATCTTGACATCCGGAGCAAGACCTTTAATCCCGCCGCCGGCTCCCGTACCCGCGATGATCTCGGCCATGGAAGTGCCGTGCCCCGAGTTGTCATGAGTGACGTGATAGGCCACGGACTTAGGCACTTCATCGACCAGCACTTGGCCTTTGAGAGTTGAAGTTGCCGGATTGACTCCACTGTCAATCACGGCAACTTTCACCCCCTTGCCCGTGCTGATCTTCCACATCTCCTGGGCACCCATCGCATCCAGGTACCACTCCTTCGACTGCACGTCCACAGCGGCAGCTTCGGGAGCGAGCGTTGCCGACGTGACGGCCAGCGCGCCGAGTGCCGAACACACAGCAGCCAGCCGTCTCGTGTTACGCCTCGTCAGGAGGGCAGTCTTCATGCCGCGCCGGCGGGTACCTGGCTTCATGACTCTGAATGTCCTCGTTCGGGTTCAGTCGCTCTTCTGTGGCGCGTCGCGCCGCTGCTGCGACGGGTGGCGCTGTTCCTTCTCGGCAGTGCCGCCGGTACGGCCGGCCTCACCACCCGGGCCCTGACGGCTGCCCAACGCACCGCGGCCGAGCCCCGCCCTGCCGGACTCCGAGTCCTTCGCGGAGTTGCGGGGCGCGCCGATGACGCCCTCGGGGTTGCTCGCCGAGCGCAGCACCGCCTGACCCGCGTCGGGTTCCGCCTTCGCCATAGGGGCACCGACGACTCCCCGCTGCCCGACAGCGCCCCTCGACGGCGTAGAGGAGACCGGCTCCTCGGCGCCGACGACCGTGCCGCGTGGCATACGCGGGTTGGGGCCGGTACTGGTCGAACGACCCGGGACAGGCTTGCCGCCCACGACGCCGTTGCGGACCGGACCGGTGGTACCGGTTGTTCCGGCACGTCCGCCAGTCGTGTTGGGCGTTTGCGGCGTTCCACCGGTGACAGGGCGCCCCATCGGCGAGCGCCCGGGCTGACCGGTCCCCCGTACGCCCGGCTGACCCGCCGGAGTCGCGCGCCCCGTGGCACGAGCGGGCTGCCCCACCGGACCCTGCGACACTCGGCCACCTGGGACGGAACGCCCTGCCTGACCCGTCGGGCCCTGCGGCACTCGACCGCCCGAGACGGTACGTCCCGGCTGCCCCGTGGGTCCCTGCGGCACTCGACCGCTTCCGGTTCCCAAAGGCCCGGTACGCCCCTGCCCGGTCACGGGGAACCTGCTGGTCGGCCCATAGCCGGGAGTGCGACCGGTGGTCGGCGCGATGGGAGGGCCCATCGGTCCCGGAGGGAGCGGGGTCGTCTGCCCCCCGCCGGCAGTCGGCAGAGTGGGCGCCGGAGAACTGGGCGGGGCGGCAGGCGTCTGAGGAGGCAGCGTGGTCGTCGTATTGATTTCCGTGCCGACGTCGCGACCCGAGGGCGCGCCGGGCTCGTGGACTTCCTTGAGAGGCGGCACGGGCGCGTGTCCCGTGGCCCCTGTGCCGCCCGACGTAACCGTGCTGGAGTGGCCTTCTCCGAGATCCCCTCGGACCGCAGCCGTCGACGCCGACGCCGACGACGGCCCCGAACCGTACCGGCGACTTTGGTCGTCACCGCCAAACGTCTGCGGTACCCCCACGTTGGTGATCGGCTTGAGCGGTTTCGGCTCCTCCTGCTTGCTCAGGTCCGTCGCCGCAACCTTGTAGTACGAGGCCAACCGGTTCATCTGGTTGATGGCCTCTTGCCGGTTCTTCTCGACCTTCACCGCGACCGCGTAGTCCGGGTCGCCGTCGACCTGCTTGGTCTTGGGCAACTCCGTGGGCTTCTTCTGCTCGTCCGCGGGCCGGGTGTCCCTCGGCGGCATCGAGACTCGGGCGGAGGCGAGACCGGTGGCCGCCACAGAGATGTGGGTGCCTGCCTGATCGGCGTAGCCCGCAAGGTCATGGGTGTACGTGAGGAGGAGCTTCGTCCAGTTGTGGAACTCCTCGGCCCCCTCGCCCTCCCAATCGACCCCGACGTGTTGCTCCAAGTCCTTCGCGGCCTTACGGATGGCCTTGCCGGCGTCGAACAGGGCCTTGCTGGTCAGTTCAAGGTCCTCAGGCTTGGCATGCTCGACCAGGTCGATCATGTCGTTGAGGCCGTGTTCCTCGAAGTTCGTCGATCCGACGAGATTGACACGAAACCCACCGAAGAACGGCATGTTCGCCAGCACGTCCTGCGCGGTCGTGATGGGCTTGACCTCGCGGTCGACCGTCTTGTCGACCTGCTGTACGTCGGACTTGTACTCCGGCTGCTTCTTCCAGTCGTCGCTCACTGGAAACCCGTCCCCGTCGACTTGTTGTTACCGCGCGGCTTGTCGTTGTGGTCCGAACCCTGCTTGTGAGCAGTGCCGGCCTTCTTCACTTCCTCCTCGTACTGCGCGCCGAGCTGCATCCTGATCTTGTGGAACCGACGCCAGACCTCTTCCTCGGTACCGTCGTAGGTGACATCAGCCGCATGCGACGCGAGCTTCAGAGCCTCGATGTGCAGACCCAGAGTCTTCGAAAGGTGGACAAGGCGCGAGTGCACCGTCTCGTACGCCGTGTGCAGGTCATTCGCCTCGTCGAACCGAGCCTTCGTGCCACCGAACGACGCACGGCTGAGCTGTTGCTGCGCGATCTTCGACGGACCGCCCTCGCCGCCCTCGAAGTCGGCCAGCGCGTCGTCGAGTTTGCCCTTGAACTCCTTCAGCGCGTCGATGCCGCGCCTCATACCCGAGCCGCCACCACCGCTCACCGCGACCCCTTCCCCGTTTCCCCGTTTGGTACAGCTGGACAGACCAGGCGGCGCACGGCCGCATCATCCGATCTATCGCTGACCACTGTAGTCACTGTGCACAGGGCGGCCAACTGAACTCTTCGACAGTTCAGTTGCGATGCTGTCCCGAAGTGACCGACTCACGACCGCCCGAGACCGACAATGCGGTCAATAGCGGCAGATGGTGTCGGGTATCTACGCAGAAGCTTCACACGTACGGACGGAGGGGATGCTGGAGGCACCCTTGAGGGGAACTTTGCAACCACACAACGTCACCCCCTGGGAGTTGAACCGGCGTTACCGAACAGTTCGGGCCGGGCCTCGGCGCAAGTTCGGCCGGCAAAGGGCTCGCCGGTCGACCGGCGAGCGCACCCCTGCCGAATTTTCATATCCGACACATCACGCATAGCGGACATGGCGCAAATTCTCCTCAGCACCGGTTGCTAGCTTGACTCGGCACCGGAGCAACCACGGGCGAAGGGTTCTTCCATGGCATGGGACGAATGGGAACAGCTGAAGGTGCAGGCCGCCGAGGGGGCGTCGGCGCACATGCAGCTCAACCATGTCGACGGGGGCGGTGGCACGTACGGCCCCTATGTCATCCCCAGCGAGACCGGTGACCTCAAGGTGGGCCACGGCGACCTGGTGAAGATCGGCAGCGCCGCCCACCACCTCTACGACCAGCTCTGGGACAAGGCCCGCGTGGCGACACCCAGCAGCGACAGCGCGGCCGGCGACCTCTCCCAGCAGGGCTTCGCTCGGCACCGGGCTCCAGCACGTCTCGAACCGCCGGGAAGAGCAGCTGAAGTCCCCGATGGACGCCTGCGACTCGGCGACTTCGAGCGGCGGCCCCGTAAGCCTGTGCGGCGTGGGCTCGTCCCTCAGCACTCGTCCTTCCGGCTCGTCACGCTGAACACATACGCCCGTTCCGGGTACGACTTGCCGGCGATCCCCGGTGCCTCGTAGTCGCCGCTCTTGTCGCGTCTCACCGTGACGTGCAGGCAGAACGCCGAAGGAGTTCCGTCGGCCGTGATGGTGTAGTACGCCTCGTCGGACGCATCCGGGTCGGTAAGGGTGGCGTTCACATCCCAGTCGGGGGCGTCGTCGCCGCCGTGTGCGGCTACTTCGACCTCGATCTTCAGGGCGTACTCGCCGTTGAAGTCGGCGGGAACGCCTTCGTGGGGGCCGGCCTAGGCGACGTCGCCGCCCAGGGCGTCCGTTGCGCCGCTGACCGCTCTGGTCAGTTCTTCGCCGCTCCACGCCGCGTCGTCGGTGAAGGCGATGCTCTGGAAGCCGTAGTAGATGCCGAACGCGGCCATGACGAGGAGGGTGGTCCGGGCCACCGCGAAGGCGGAGTCGGGGACGTCCGGGGCCGAGGGGTTGAGGGCCTCCCGCCAGGCGCGTCCGCGGTCCGACTTGACGCAGGCCATGACTATGAGGACTGCGGAGAGGGCGAACAGGAGGACTGTCATGGACTCCATGCCCGGCTCTCCACCGTCCGGCGCCTGCGCCGGGCGTCCCTGAGTGCCACTGCTCCCCCGCTCAGCCCCGCCACCAGTACCGCCACGCCGACCGCGACGTATGTGGCGATGCGGGCCCTGCGTTCCTCGGGGGTCTCGCCGAGGGTGAGTTTCGCGGGGGTGGGGGCCTCCGCGTGGGTGAGGCCCGCGTCGGGGTGGGGGGACTCGATCGGGTGATCGTCCTCCGTGAGGGCGCGGACCGGGTCCACCACGCCCCAGCCGACCAGGCGGTCGTGGCCCGCGATGGAGCGTTCCGCGGTCTGTTCGATCTGGGCCGCCACCTCCTGCGGTGTCCAGTCGGGGTGCTTGGCCTTGATCAGTGCGGCCACGCCGGCCACGTAGGGGGCGGAGAAGCTGGTGCCGTTGTCCGAGCAGTGGCCGCCCTTCGGGACCGTGGAGATCATGTCCACCCCCGGGGCCGCCACGCCGACGAAGTCGCCCGACTGGGAGAAGGCCGCGCGTTCGTTGTTGCGGTCGGAGGCGCCCACGGCGAGGACGCCGGGGTAGGACGCGGGATACGTCTTCTTCGAGTTGCCGCCCACGCCGTCGTTGCCCGCCGAGGCGACCACGACGATGCCGGCGTCCAGCGCCTCGTCGACCGCGCGCTGAAGGTCCTTGTCCGGGACTACGGCGTTGGCCGTGTCCTGGGAGATGTTGATGACGGCGGCTTTCTTCGTGACCGCGTGCCGGATGGCCTGGGCGAGGGTGAGGGCCGTGCCGTGGCCGTCCGCGTCGTTCTGTTTGATCGGGATGATCGTGGCCTCGGGGGCGAGGCCGACGAAGCCCGTGCCCTTCATGGGGCGGGCCGCGATGATGCCCGCCACGCGGGTGCCGTGGCCGACCGTGTCGGTCGTGCCCTTGGCGTTGCCACGGTCGATGGGCTCGCCCTTCTTGTCCTTGCGGGGCAGGAAGTTGGCGCCCAGGGAGGCGTCGACGGCTCGGGTGAGCTGCGGGTTGGCCGTGTCGACGCCCGTGTCGATGACGGCGACGCGGACGTCCTTGCCCTTCGACTCGCTCCACAGCTCGTCGAGGTTGACGCGCTGGAGCGACCAGGGCGTGCCCGTGTACTTGTGGTTCGTCTTGGAGAACGTGCACTCGTCGGAGCCCGGGGCCGCCGTGGCCGCCGGTGCCGCCAGCAGGGTGGTGGCCATGGCCAGGGCCGTCGTCGCCACGGCCGTGCGGGCGCGGAGCGCGGGCGTCATCGTCGTACCCCTCAGGAGCATTGTCGTACCCCTCAGGAGCCCTGCGGCTGGCGGGCCGCCGCGGTCGACAGGCGGGGGCCGGTGGGCAGGAACTTCGACCAGGGCGCGGGGATGGGGGCGGGGTTGAGGTCGGCGTAGCCGAGGCGGGTCTGCGCCAGCTTGGCCTCCTGCTGGAGCTGCTTGCGCTGCTTGGCCGACGTGCCGATGCCCTTGTCGTCCGTGGCGCTGTCGTCGTTGGACTGGAGGGCGTAGCGCAGGCCGGTGTCGGTGACCAGGAACACGCCGCCGACCTTGGTCTCCGTGCCCTGGAACTGGCGGTAGAGCTGGCCGGAGCCGGCGGTGACGTACGCGCTGGAGGAGCCGGTGGGCAGCACCGCGGGGAAGTCGGTGCCGGCCCAGGTGGTCAGCGTGGTCTCGCCGTTGTCGGGGTCGACGTGGTGGAGGACGTTGCAGATGGTGTTGCGGCTGCCGTCGGCCGTGGAGGGGCTGTTGACCGCGCTGGGCTTCTCGGTGGGCCACTTGTGGTCGGCGGCGAACGGTTCGCCCCGGCTGATGGCGCCCGCGCTGACCTCCTGGGGGTGTCCGGCCTGGCCCAGCTTCACGAGGTCCTTGCTGGCCAGGAGGAGCTGGGCGACGAAGTCGGAGACGGGGGCGACCCGGCGGGGCAAGACGACGAAGTACTGCTCCTGGTTGTTGACCGGTGCCCTGAGCACCATGCCGACGCGGTTGGCCTGCTCGTCGAGCTGGCCGGGGGCGTTGGCGGCGGCGCCCGGGGCGCCCGTGATCGGCGGGAAGCTGATCTCGTCGCCCTCGTGCAGCGTCTCGATCCACTCCTTGGTCACCCGCTGCGGGGTGCGGTCCGCGCCCACGAGGGTCTGGAGCAGCAGGCTGTCGGAGGTGTCCACCGGGTACACCCGGCCGTGTGCGTCGACCACGTACTGCTTCTTGTCCGGGGTGGTGACGTAGAGGAGTTCGCCGCCGTGCAGCTTCTCCTTGGTGCCCTGGAGCTTGCCCTGGTCGCGCTCGGCCAGGACGAAGGCGGCCTTCTGGATGGAGCTGCCGCTGCCGCTCGGGCGTTCGCAGACGGCCCACTGCTTGGCCGCGCCGGCCTCCTTGCCGGAGGGCAGCCGGTCGGGGGCGTAGGGGATGCCGATGGTGACGCCGTGCGGGATCTTGCCGTTGTCGAGGATCGACTCGTCGACGGTGACGACGTCGACATCGCTCTGGGTGTCCAGGACGAGTTTGGCGGACGCCATGTTGAGGACCGGGTGGAGCTGGACCTTGCCCTTGGTCTTCAGGACGACGTACCGGGTGGTGGACTTGCTGGCGATGATCACCTTCTGTCCGGGGTCGTCCCAGCCCTGCGGTGCCGTCGGCTTGAACATGCCCCAGGCACCGAAGGCGGCCAGGACGACCACACCGACGATCGCGCCGGGCACGATGGCGCGCAGCGGCCGGGGTGCTCCCTCGTCGGAGGCATCCGGTGACGACTGCACGAACGACGCGAGCATGCGTCGCTTCGCGAAGGTGTAGGCGTTGAGTTGGTCCCGCCGAGATGCCATCTGTGCCCGTTTCTCCCCGTGTCTCACGCGGAGCGCGCTCGGGGACCACGCTCCCCCGCCCTCCGTTGTCGGACCCGGCCCCTACTATGCCTGGTACGGAGCGAGTCTCGTGGAGCGGGTAGGGTACCTGGGCCCTCAAGGGCCTTGTTCAGTGGCCTGGTTCCAGCGAGTTGTGAACAAATCGGGGGGATGGAGTGATGGCTTCCGGAACGCGGACGCGAGCGCGCGGCCGGTCGGCGGCACGAGATCGCGCGGCCGGCTCCGGGACGCCGCCGCGCAGGACGTCCGCCCAGCGCGGCGCGGAGCGGCAGCAGGTCACGCTCGGTCTCAGGCAACGGCCGGGCCGGGCAGGCTCGTTCCGTTTGCAACGGCTCGTGCTGGTGGAGCTGGCGGCGGCCGTGCTGCTCGTCGGCTGGGCCGTCGGTATGGCGGCCCTCGTGCCGGCCGCGGTGGTCGCGCTGGCGCTGGTCCTGCTGGCCTTCGTACGGCGGCGGGGCCGGTCCCTGCCCGAGTGGCTGGGCACCGCGCGGGAGCTGCGGGCGCGGCAGAAGCGGGCCGCGACCACCCCGATACCGCCGGGCACGGAGCCCGGACTGGTCCCGGCGGTCGAGTGCGAGCCGGCCTTGCGTACGTACTCGTACGGCGCGCGGGACCGGCGCCCGGTCGGGATGGTCGGGGACGGCACCTTCGTCACCGCCGTGCTCCAGGTGGAGGCCGACGCGACCGCGCTGCGGGCCGAGCGCAGCCGGCAGCCACTGCCGCTGGGCCTGGTGCGGGACGCGCTGGAGGTGGACGACATCCGCCTGGAGTCGGCCCAGATCGTGCTGCACACGCAGCCGGCCCCGGCGCTGCACCTGCCCCAGCAGTCCGTGGCCGTCTCCAACTACCTCCCGCTTCAGGAACAGACGGGCGCCCCGGCCGTGCGCATCACCTGGATCGCCCTCAAGCTCGACCCCGAGCTGTGCGCGGAGGCCGTGGCCGCGCGCGGCGGCGGGCTGCCGGGCGCACAGAAGTGCGTCGTGCGGGCCGCGGACCATCTGGCGAGCCGGCTGACCGGTGCCGGGTTCCGGGCGCGGCTGCTGGACGAGGAGGAGCTGGTCGCCGCCCTCGCCACCTCGGCCTGCGCCAACCCGCTGGTCACCGCCGAGGCGGGGCGCAGTGAAACCCGGGAGCGGCGCACGGAGGAGTCCGGGCGCAGCTGGCGCTGCGACAACCGGCGGCACACGACGTACTGGGTGCGGCGCTGGCCCTCACTGGGCGGCGACCGGGGCGAGTCCCTGCCGCAGTTCGTGGCCCGGGTCACGGCGATACCGGCCCTGGCGACGACCTTCAGTCTGACGCTCGCGCGTGGGGAGCGGCAGGAGGTGTCGCTGTGCGGGCACCTGCGGGTGACCGGGCGCAGCGACGACGAACTCGTGGCGGCGCGACGGGCCCTGGAGGGCGCGGCCCGGCAGTCCGGGGCGGGCCTGGCCCGCCTCGACCGTGAGCAACTGCCCGGCATGCTGGCCACTCTGCCGCTCGGAGGTGCGCGGTGACGACGATTCCGACGACCCCCATGGCACCGGGTACGACGACACGAGGGGCGCAGGAGCCGTCCGGGCCTCGGCTGATGACCGAGCGGCTGCGGCACGGGCTCGGTCTGATCGGGGCCCGGCACGGCCGGCACGGGCTGTCCGCGCAGGAACTGGACGCGCTCGCCCTGCCCATCGGGGACGACGGGGTGGTGGCCGGTGTCGACGCCGAGGGGCAGCCGGCCGTGCTGGGCATCAACCGGCCCACGCCGTACGACGTCGTCCTGATCGGCGGCCTGTGGACGGCGCAGGTGCTGGCGTTGCGTTCGGCGGCCACCGGTGCCCGGGTCGCCGTGGAGACCGGGCGGCCGCAGGCCTGGATGCAGATGGTGCATGCCATGGGCGGCGGGCAGAACGGGCTGTCCGTGTACGACGTCGGACGGGTGCCGCCGCAGGGTGCCTCCGCCGGTACGCCCGTGCTGGTGGTGCGGGACTGCGGTATGCGGCCCCCGCGCGGCCGGGTGGTGTCCGGGCCCTGGCAGTCGGTGCTGACGCTGCTGCCGTATCTCAGCCCGGTCGCGCCCCGGCTGCTGCGGCAGGCGCGGCTCACCGGTATCCAGCGGGTCTCGCCGGACGAGGCGGCCGAACTGGGGCGCACCATGGGACTGTCGCGGACCGAGGTGGAGTCGCTGCCGGCACTGCCCGACGGCGTCACCCTGTGGTGCACGGACCGTGACCGGCAGTATGTGCTGACGCAACCCACCGATGCCGAGATCGGATTGTTGGGCACACCGCGACGGATGGACTGAACCGACCTTATCCGTCCCTTTTGTTCAGGCCGTGCTGTGCGGCGCGCTCCTTCTCGGTGACCTCGTGGACGGGCGCCGAGAGGTGGGCGGGCCTGCCGAGGGGTGGCTCGTGGTGATTAGGCTGGGAGCGGGCGCGATGGCAGGACCCGTGGACCGGGCGTCGGAGTCCCGGGGGAAGGGCCGGTGAATCGGACTGCCCCGAAGACTACGGACGATTCGGTACGACACGACATGGTCGCCCCGGCACGGCATGAGGGTGCTCGACCACACCAGGAGGAACTGTGAGCAGCGATCGGGACGGGATGCGCGGGGGCTGGGACACACCCGGCGATGACCAGCCCGACGCGGAGGCCATCGAGACCACCGGCGAGTTCACCATCGACTACGCTCCCCCCGCCTGGTACACGCAGAACGCGTCCGGCACGTCGGGCGGCTCCGGTGGCGTGAGCGGTTTCGCCGGGTCGAACGGCTCCGGTGCTGCCGGTGACCCGGGTGCTCCGGCCGCGTCCGGGCCGACGCCGTTCCCGACGGGGTCGCCGGTACCGGGCCCGACGCCGCCCCCGCCGGGCGCCCAGCCGACAGGCACCCCTCCGCAGGGCACGCCGTTCACTCCGCAGCAGGGGACTCCGTACGCACCGCCCGCCCCGCCCGCTCCGCAGGGCGCTCCGTACGCACCGTCGGCGCCCGCAGAGGGCGCGCCGTTCGCTCCGGCCGCGCAGCCCGCTCCGCCGGTCGGCAACCCCGTGCCGATGCCGAGGCTGCCCGACGGGTTCGAGCTTCAGCAGCCGCAGCCACCTGCTTCGCAGGAAGCGCCGGCCGCTTCCGCCGCGGTCGAACCGGAGACGCAGAACGGGGACCTGGAGAGCGGGGCGACCATGCGGTTCTCCGCCGTCGCCCTGAAGCGCCAGATGGCCGAGATCGCCGAGCGCGCGGCTGCCACCACGAAGCCGGCCGAGACCGCCGACGAGGGCTCCAGGTCCGCCGACGAGGGCTCCGCGGCAAGCGCGGCTGCGGCGGGCGAGGACGGCGCGGGGGCCGCTGCTCCCGAGAGCACCTCGGACGCCGAGGGCTCCGCCGGTTCCGCGGGAGCCGTTGCCGCCGAGGGTGGCTCGGCCGAGGTGGCCGCCGACGGCGCGGGCGCCGACGATGGCACGCCGGCTGCCTCCGTGCTGCCGGGCAGCCCCGCCGAGAGCGCCGAGGAGTCAGGTGAGACGGCTGCCGGGCAGGAGGGTTTGGTGGCGGACGCCGCCGGCCCGGAAGGCTTCGCCTCCGGCGGGAACGAGGAGCCGGGCGAAGGCGGTCCGGACAAGGCGGGTCGGAGCGAGGCCGCGTCCGAGGACAAGGCCGTGTCCGAGGACAAGGCCGTGTCCGAGGACAAGGCCGTGCCCCAGGGCAGGGCTGCGTCCGAAGGCGGGGAGACGGCCGCCGCAGAGGAGGGGGCGGCCGACGTCGTCCACTCCGACGTGCGGGACGGCTCCGCCGACGGCGGCCGGTCCGACGCGCAGGTGGCTTCCGCCGGCGCCGCGCAGCCCGGTGCGTCCGAGGCTGCGGACGCCGCGGCCGTGAACGCCGCGGCCGTGGACGCCGTGGCAGCCGGTGCCGTGGCGCAGGAAAGCGAGCCTCAGCCGGGCGCGTCGCAGGGCGGCGGCTCGGACACCGGTGCGGCGCAGACCGGCGGTTCGGACACCGGTGCGCAGCAGGCCGGCGCTCCCCAGCCCGCCGTATCGCCCGCTCCCCCGGCCCCCCAGGCCCCGCACGGCGCCCAGCCCGGCTGGACCCCGCCGCCCGGGCCACAGAGCGGGGTGCCGCCGCTGCCGCCCTCGTACCAGCCCGCCCACCCGGCAGCCGGGACCCAGTGGCCCGCACAGCCCGCGCCGCAGCAGCCCGCACAGCCCGGCCCCATGCCCGGTCAGCAGCCGCAGCCGCAGCCGCAGGCCGCGCAGGGTCCGGTCGGCGTGCCCGGTCAGCAGCCGCCGTTCCAGCCGCAGGCCCCGCAGCCGGCACCCGCCGCGTGGAACCAGCCGAACCAGCCGAACCAGCCGGGCCGGCCCGGCGCCCCCACCGCGCCGGGCCCCGCACCGGCGGCAACCCCGCAGCCGGCTCCCAACGGCCCCACGCCGCCGAACGGCTACGGCTTCCCCCAGCCCGGCACCCCGAACCCCCAGGCTCAGCCCGGTGGTTACGGCTTCCCGCAGCCCGGCGGCCCCCAGCCGACCCCCAGCGGTCCGACCCCGCCCAGCGGGTACGGCTTCCCGCAGCCCGCTGCCCCGCAGCCGGCTCCCAACGGCCCGACTCCGCCCAGCGGTTACGGCTTCCCGCAGCCGGGCGCGCCCACCCCTCCGGCACAGCCCAACGGCTACGGCTTCCCCCAGCCCGGCGCCCCCAACGCCTCGGCCCAGCCCGGCGGTTACGGCTTCCCGCAGGCCCCGCAGAACCCGGACTCCGCCCCCGCCCCCGACGCGCCGCAGGCGCCGCAGGCCCCCGTCGACCCCCGGTCCGGGGCCGCGTGGCCGCAGCCTGTGCAGCATGACCAGCGGCAGCCGACCAACCCCGGTGCCGCGCCGCTCGGTTACACCGCGGCCGTGGAGCTGTCCTCGGACCGGCTGCTCAACAACAAGCGGCAGAAGGCGAAGAGCGGGCGGCCCGCGGCGGCGGGCGGCCGGTTCAAGATCGGTGGCAAGAAGGAGGAGGCCGAGCGCCAGCGCAAGCTGGAGCTGATCCGTACGCCGGTGCTGTCCTGCTACCGGATCGCGGTCATCAGCCTCAAGGGCGGTGTCGGCAAGACGACCACGACCACCGCGCTCGGCTCCACCCTCGCCACCGAGCGGCAGGACAAGATCCTCGCCATCGACGCCAACCCGGACGCCGGTACGCTCGGGCGGCGGGTGCGCCGGGAGACCGGGGCCACCATCCGTGACCTCGTCCAGGCGATCCCGTTCCTCAACTCGTACATGGACATCCGCCGGTTCACCTCCCAGGCGCCCTCCGGTCTGGAGATCATCGCCAACGACGTGGACCCGGCCGTCTCGACCACGTTCAACGACGAGGACTACCGGCGGGCGATCGACGTGCTCGGCCGGCAGTACCCGGTCATCCTGACCGACTCGGGCACCGGTCTGCTGTACAGCGCCATGCGCGGGGTGCTCGACCTAGCCGACCAGCTCATCATCATCTCCACGCCGTCCGTGGACGGGGCGAGCAGCGCCAGTACGACGTTGGACTGGCTGTCCGCGCACGGCTACGCGGACCTGGTCTCCCGGTCCCTCACCGTGATCTCCGGGGTCCGCGAGACCGGCAAGATGATCAAGGTCGAGGACATCGTGGCGCACTTCGAGACGCGGACACGCGGAGTCGTGGTCGTGCCCTTCGACGAGCATCTGGCCGCCGGTGCCGAGGTCGACCTCGACATGATGCGGCCGAAGACGCGCGAGGCGTACTTCAACCTCGCCGCGATGATCGCCGAGGACTTCACCCGCCACCAGCAGGCGCAGGGGCTGTGGACGAGCGACGGCAACCCGCCGCCGGTGGCCGCCCCGCCCATGCCGGGCCAGCCGCTGCCGGTCGAGCTGTACGGCACCGGCCAGCCGTACCCGCAGGCTCCGGGCCAGGAATATCCCCAGGCCCCGGGTCAGGGATACCCGCAAGCCCAGGGCCAGGGATATCCGCAGGCCCCGCAGGCTCCGGGCCAGGAATATCCCCAGGTCCCGGGTCAGGGATACCCGCAAGCCCAGGGCCAGGGATATCCGCAGGCCCCGCAGGCTCCGGGCCAGGAATATCCCCAGGTCCCAGGCCAGGGATACCCGCAAGCCCAGGGCCAGGGATCCCCTCAGGCCCCGCAGGTCCCGGGTCAGGGATACCCGCAGGCCCCGCAGGTCCCGGGTCAGGGATACCCGCAGGCGCCGGGTCAGCCGTACGCCCCCGGCCAGCAGCCCTTCCCGGCGCAGCAGGGCCAGCCGGGCCAGCAGCCCTATCCGGCGCCGCCCGGCTACCCGCAGCAGCCGGGGCAGCCCCAGCCGCAGGCCCAGCCGCAGGCCCAGCCGCAGCCGCAGGCCCAGCCGCCGCACGGCCAGCAGCCGCCGCAGGCTCCGCCTCAGCAGTAGGACCGCGAGACGCGAAAGGGCGGCCGGTGCTCACCGCACCGGCCGCCCTTTCCGTCGGAACAACTGGAACACAGCTGAAACAGCTGAGACAGGGAACGACTACTCCTCCGCCGCCACGATCTCCCGGCAGCGCTTCACATCCGCGGCCATCTGCTCCAGCAGGGCCTCCAGCGACTCGAACTTCGCCTGGCCGCGCACGTACGCGAGGAAGTCGACGGCGACGTGCAGGCCGTACAGGTCGAGGCCGACGCGGTCGATGGCGTACGCCTCCACCGTGCGCTCGGTGCCGTCGAACTGCGGGTTCGTGCCGACGGAGATCGCGGCCGGCATGACCTCGCCCTGGGCGTGCAGATAGCCGGCGTAGACGCCGTCGGCGGGGATGGCGGTGTGCGGGAGGGTCTCGACGTTGGCCGTCGGGAAGCCCAGTTCCCGGCCGCGCTGGGCACCGCGGACGACCACGCCCTCCACGCGGTGCGGACGGCCGAGGATCTCGCGGGCGCCCGCGAGATCGCCCTCGGCGACCAGGCGGCGGGTCAGCGTGGAGGAGAACGGATCCCCGCCGCCGGCCGCGCCGGTGACGTACAGGTCGACGACATCGACCTCGAAGTCGTAGATCTTGCCCTGTTCGGTGAGGAACTCGACGTTGCCGGCCGCCTTGTGGCCGAAGCGGAAGTTCGGGCCCTCCACGACCGCCTTGGCGTGCAGCTTGTCGACCAGCACCTTGACGACGAAGTCGGCGGGCGACAGCTTCGAGAACTCGGTGGTGAAGGGGAGGATGAGGACCGCGTCGACGCCCAGCTCGGCCATCAGTTCGGCGCGGCGGTGGTGCGGGGCGAGCAACGGCGGGTGGCTGCCGGGGCGGACGACCTCGCTGGGGTGCGGGTCGAAGGTGACCACGACGGCCGGTACGCCCAGTTGCCGGGCGCGGTCGACGGCGTGCTTGATGATCAGCTGGTGGCCGCGGTGGACGCCGTCGTAGGAACCGATGGTGACGACGCTGCGCCCCCAGTCCTGGGGGATGTCCTCCAAGCCACGCCAGCGCTGCACTGTGACCGCTCCTCGAACCCTTGTCCGTGTCCTGCCTTGACCTCGTGGTGCAGGTCTAAGGGTGCCATGCCGGGTGCTCCGCGCCAGCATCGGCATGGGGGCTGTGACGGGGCGCACGTTCCGCTGTGCTGGTCGCCCGCGGGCGCGTGTGCTCGGCACCGCGTTCAGGCCGGTACGCGTACGCCCGCCAGGTTCTCCAGCATGCGTCGGGTGCTGGGGCCGACCACGGCGGCCCAGTCGTCCGGGGTGTCGGTGAGCCAGCGGGCCATGCGTGCGGCGAAGCCGGGGACGTGCCGGCCCAGGTCGACCAGTCCGCGGTCGAAGCGGGTGGCGCCCTCGGGCGTGCGGACGAGGAGCAGACCGGTGCGGTGGACGAGGCCGCGGACCTCTTCCTCCCGGCCGTCGCCGTGCGCCGCGGCCGCGTGCAGGACGGCGTCCAGGACGGACGGTTCCTGCTCCCGGGCGAGCAGGAACTCCAGCAGCTCGCGGCGGAGCGGGCGGGAGGCGGGGGCGCCGGGGGCGGCGAGGACGGTGGCGAGGGCGGCCCGGGCCTGTTCGGGGCCGCCGTCGAGCAGGCCGGTGATCAGGGGCAGCAGGACCGAGCGGGCGGTGGGGCCCTGTTCGAGGCGGCGGTCGACGTACCCGGCGACGTGCCCGGCGGTCTCCGGGCGCAGCCGCACCGCCTCCTGGACGAGGGCGGCGACCCGGGGGGCCAGGGCCGGGGTGGTGACGTCGGCGAGGCTGCGCAGGGCCGCACCGGTGTCCGGGCCGCCCGCGTCGGGGGCGCGCAGGCGGGCCCGGAACGCCTCCAGGACCGGCTCGGGATGCGTGGTCAGGGCCGGGACCAGGGCGCTCGGCGGGAACTGCGGGTCGCCGTCGGTGAAGTGGCGCAGGGCCGCGGGCAGGTGCCGGTCGCGGGTGTGCGGGTCGCGGACCAGCAGGGCCAGGGCGCCGCCGTGCAGGGTGCAGTCGGCGGGGCGGGCGAGCAGGGCGAGCGCGGTGTAGCGCAGCAGTTCGCGGTCCGCTTCGGCACGGACGTGCGGGGCCGCGCGCAGCCCGAAGGCCACCGCCGCGACCCGGCGGGCGGGGTGCTCGTCGTGCGCCCAGCGGTCGACGGCCCGGCAGACGGCCGACGGCTCCTCTTCCGCGAGGACGGTGAGCAGTTCCTCGGCACGCCGGTGCGCACAGGCGACCAGCACCTCGGTGAGCTGGTCCAGGGCGCCGTGCCGGTGGGTGTGCAGCAGCGCCTGCGCGGCGGTGGCCACGGTGGCGTGCGGGGTCGCGGGCAGCGACCGCTCGTCGGCGAACCAGCGCGCGAGCAGGGGCTGTACGACGGCGGGGGCGGCGGCGAGCAGTGCGGCGACGGCGTCCAGGTAGCGGTCTCCGGTCGCGGGCGGCGCCGGGTCCGCCAGCACGAGCCGGCGCAGCAGGTCGAGGCGCTCGGCGTCGGAGACGGGCAGCGTGGTCCAGAAGGCGGGGCCGAACTCGGCCGGTACGGGGCGCTGAGCGCGGCGCCAGGCCACGATGCGGTCGGCGAGCAGGTGCAGGACCTCGGTGTACGGCGCCGCGTCCGGGACCTGGGCCAGGGTCCGGGCGAGCAGCCGGGCGGCCCACCAGGAGCCGGGGTCACGCTCCAGCGCGTCGACCAACTCACGCAGCTGCCGGGCGAGTTGCCGGGGACCGTACTGGCGGCCGAGCAGCAGCAGGGACTGTACGACGGGGCCGACGCGGTGGTGCGGCACCGGGGCGGGGCGGGGCTCACGCGCCACGCCGGCGCGGTGCACCAAGGCTCGCAGGGCCTCGTCCAGGTCCAGGTGCATGCCCTGGATCCAGTCGGCCAGCTCCTCGTGGGCGAAACGGTAGCCGCCGCCGGCCGGCACGAGGAGACCCTCGGTGAGCACGGCGGAGGCCCAGCCGGTACCACCGCCGAGCCGGGCCGGGGCGCATCCCCAGGGGAACAGCGCCTCGAACGACTCCCGGTCCAGCTCGCCCTGCCCCGGTCCGAGGCTGCGCCGGGCGGCCTCGTGCACCTGCCCGGCCACCCGCGCCGCGAGCCGTCGTACGGCCGTACCGCGCAGGCCGCCGGCGGCGGCGAGGCGGACCGCGACGCGCAGGCACATCAGGTCGAGGTAGGCGGCGAAGACGTCGTGCCGGTCCACGGGGCCGTCGGCCGGGGCGTCCGGGACGGCCGCCCTGATCTCGGACAGCAGTCGTAGCGTGAGTGGATGCCGGGCGTCGGGCTCGACCACGGCACCGTCCGGAATCCCGTACCGAGCACGGGCCCGCCGCCCCTCGTCGTCAGTGAGATCCCCGATCCGCACACAGGGAGGAAGCGGGTCGGCGGGGGTCCGGGGCCCCTGGCCGGGCCGGTTGGGGGCGGCGAACGGGGCGTCGGACGGAGTCGCGTGGGGCGATGGCGTGCCGGGGGCGAGTGTGGGGTCGGGTGGGGCCGCGGGGGCGATCGTGGGGTGCAGCGGCTGGGCGCCGTCGGTCAGGGCGGTGGGGGCGGCCAGGGTGCGCAGGGTGTGGACGGTGTCTGCCGAGGCGGCGGAATCGGCAGGGACGCCTTCAGCCGGGACGCTGTCGGTCAGACCGGCCGGGACGCGCAGGGTGTGGGCCCTGCCAGCCAAGGCGGTGAGATCGGCGGAAGCGCCCTGGGCCTGGACGCCGTCGGGCAGGGCGGCCGGGACGCGCAAGGTGTGGGCCCTGCCAGCCAAGGCGGCGGAATCAGCGGGAGCGCCCTGGGCCTGGGCGCTGTCGGGCAGGGCGGCCGGGACGGCCGGGCTGCGGAACGGCTCGGCATCGCCGCCCGAACCACGCTCGGTGTCGCGCGCCGAAGCGCGCTCGGCACCACCCGCCGAACCACGCTCGGCACCGTCCGCCGAACCACGCTCGGCGCCGTCGGCCGATGCGCAGGGCACCGTCCCGCGGCCCACCACGGCGTGCAGCGCATCGCCGGAACCGGCCGGGGCGAAGGCGGACAGCGCAGCGCCGGGCAGGATGCAGTCCGGGTCGGTGGCGCAGTCGGGGTCGGTGGCGCAGTCCGGGTCGGTGGCGCAGTCGGGGTCGGTGGCGCAGTCCGGGTCGGTGGCGCAGTCCCGGACGGTGTCATCGGCCGCTGTCCCACGACCGGTCGGCGTGCACAGCGGCCCACTCCCGTCCCCCGGCACCGCGGACCCCGCCGGGACGTGGAGCAACTCCCTCGGGAAGGCGGCTCCCGCCCTTTCCCAGTGTTCCTCGCGGCAGGCCACCGTCAGACGGGCGCCGGTCTCGTGCAGCCAGTTCGCCGTGCCCTGGGTCCATGCGGCCAGGCGGCGGGCGAGGACGGGGGGCATTTCCTCGGGGCCGTCGAGGAGGAGCAGGAGCGGGCGGCCGGCCCGGGCGGCGACGCGGGCCAGGTGTTCGGGGGTGACGTCGCCGAGGTCCTCGGGGTCGACGGAGCGGGCGGCGGCGACGATCCGGGCGGCCCGCGCGAGGCTGCGGCGGGCGGCGTCGGCCACGGAGTCGTCGGTGTCCTCGAGATCGGCGCCGCGCAGCCACAGCGTGGGTGCGGGCCGCTCACCCCGGGCCCGGCGCGCGGCGAGCACCGCGAGTTCCGTCGTACGGCCGCTACCCGGGGCGCCGACGAGCCCGAGCACGGGCCGGTCGCCGTCGGTGAAGGCCGCCGACTCCCGGGCCACGTCCACGCGTTCGACCGGATCGAGGGCGTCCGGGTGGCCGGTGAGGACGCCCGGGGGGCCGTCCTGGCCCACCGAGGTGGTGGTCAACTGGAGGATGCCGGCCAGGTTGAGGTCGGCGCCGTAGGACGGCACGGTGGCCGCGTTCCGCGCGAGCAGGCCCGCGAGCGCGCCGTCGGCGGGCCGCAGCGGCACCGCGAAGCCCGCGTCGCGCTGGGCGGTGTGCAGGGCGGTGCCGAGGACGCCGAGGACAGCGCCGGTACCGGCGTCCAGTACCGGTCCGCCGGCCGCACCGCTCCCGAGCCGGAGCGCGTCCCGGCCGGCCGTGCCGATCGCCAGTTCCAGCGCGTCGTCCAGCAGGTGGAAACGGTCCGTGGCGGTGTACGTCACCTGGGTGGCGGCCAGCACCCGCGCCTCCCGCCAGCAGCCGGCGACGACCTGGACGTAGGTGCCGGCGTCGATCCGGTCCCGCACGGTCAGCGGCAACGGGTCCACGCCCAGCCCCTCGGTACGTACCAGGGCGAGGTCCAGGGCGGGCAGCGGAGTGACGTCGTCCGCGTCCACCACACAGGTGCGGTCGCCTGCGGCGTGCAGCACCAGCCGGGGCAGGCCGTCGACGGCCTCGTGGCTGGTGAGCAGGGTGCCCTGATGATCGGCGAGGAATCCGAGGCCGCGGGGGCGGCCGGCCAGGTCCCGGATCCGGACCAGGGCGGCGTCGGCGCGATCGGTGTCCGCGCGCCGGCCGGGACCGGCGGCCTCGCGCGCACCCTCGTCCGGCCCCGATCCGCCGTACATACGCTCGCCGTACGCACGCGGCTCATCCCGGTGCTCCCGGCGCCCGCCTCCGGTGCGCGGGCCCCGTCCCGCCATGGCCGTACCTCCCCGCCCGT
This sequence comes from Streptomyces sp. NPDC036984, assembly GCF_055607665.1. Taxonomy (NCBI): domain Bacteria; kingdom Bacillati; phylum Actinomycetota; class Actinomycetes; order Kitasatosporales; family Streptomycetaceae; genus Streptomyces; species Streptomyces sp. NPDC036984. The sequence continues at coordinate 87,236 of NZ_JBVJRL010000022.1, read as the reverse complement.
CACCGTGCCCTGTCTTCGACGGTAGGCGCGTGATGATCGGCGGGACAGATCTCGCGGTGAACGCGCCCCCTTCCGCTCCCCCGGTTCACTCCGAGCGCCTGCCCGGTCGGGTGAATAGGCGGATGCTGCTGGATAACCCTAGGGGTGGGGGAACCGAGGGGGGACCGTGGAGCGGCGGCATTGGCCCGGCACCGTGGCCGGCCGCCGCTCCACGGCAGGACAGGCACACCGGCACACAAGCAGGCGGACAAGCAGACGGGCAGACCGGCGACCGGCGCAGACTCGGCGCGAACTCAGCCGAAGACGGCCAGGCTCTTCGCCTTGCCCCGGTGCTCCTCGACGAGCGCGAGGAAACGGCCCTCGGGGTCGAACACGGCCACCGGACCGGCACCCGCGTACGCGTCGGGCATCTCCAGGCGGACGCCGTTCAGCAGCAGCCGGGACCGCTTGGCGTCGACCTGCCACTGCGGGAACGCCGCGGCCGCGGCCTCGGCGATCGGCATCACGGTCAGCTCCTGCTGGAGCTGGTCCAGCGTCTTCGCCGCGTCCAGCTTGTACGGCCCGACGCGGGTCCGGCGCAGCGCGGTGAGGTGGCCGCCCACTCCCAGGCCGGCGCCCAGGTCGCGGGCGAGGGCGCGGATGTAGGTGCCGGAGGAGCAGACGACGGACACGATCAGGTCCAGGACCGGGGTGCCGTCGGCGGCGACGGCGTCCCGGACGTCGTACACCGTGAACGACGAGACGGTCACCGGCCGGGCGGGGATCTCGAAGTCCTCGCCCTCGCGGGCCCGCTTGTACGACCGTACGCCGTCGATCTTGATGGCGCTGACCTTGGACGGCACCTGCATGATGTCGCCGGTGAGCTTGGCGATGCCGGCGTCGATGGCGTCGCGGGTCACCTTGGAGGCGTCGGTGGACGAGGTGATCTCGCCCTCGGCGTCGTCGGTGAGGGTGTTCTGGCCCAGGCGGACGGTGCCCAGGTACTCCTTCTCGGTGAGCGCGAGGTGCCCGAGAAGCTTGGTGGCGCGCTCGACGCCGAGGACCAGGACACCGGTCGCCATCGGGTCGAGGGTGCCGGCGTGGCCGACGCGGCGGGTCCTCGCGATCCCGCGCATCTTGGCGACCACGTCGTGCGAAGTGAAGCCCGACGGCTTGTCGACGATGACGAGGCCGTCGGGCGTGGTGTGCTTCTGGGTCATTCCGCGGCGTCGCCGTCCGTGTCGGTGTCCTCGTCGGCCGGCTTCTTGTAGGGGTCCGCGCCGGCGGCGTACGTGGCGCCCGTGGCCGCCTCGCGCACCTTCTCGTCGGACTGCCGGGCCTTGTCGAGGAGGTCCTCGATGGTCCGGGCGGTGTCCGGCAGGGCGTCCGCGACGAAGGTCAGGGTCGGGGTGAACTTCACCCCGGCCGCACGGCCCACCTCGGAGCGCAGGATGCCCTTGGCGCTCTCCAGGCCCGCGGCGGCGGCCTGCCGCTCCCCCTCGTCGCCGTAGACCGTGTAGAAGACGGTCGCCTCCCGCAGGTCACCCGTGACCCGGGTGTCCGTGATGGTGACGTGCGAGCCGAGCCGCGGGTCCTTGATCCCGCGTTGCAGCTTCTGGGCCACCACCTCCCGGATGAGGTCCGCCAGCCTTTTAGCCCGCGCGTTGTCGGCCACTGGTCCGTCTCCCGTTCTTTCTCTTGCTTGAGTTCTGTGGTCAGTCGTCGTCGCCGTGGAAGCGCCGTCGTACGGACAGCAGCTCCACCTCGGGGCGGGCGGCGACCAGCCGTTCGCACCGGTCCAGCACGTCGGTGAGGTGCGCCGCGTCGCCGGAGACCATGGCAAGGCCGATGATCGCTCGCCGGTGGAGGTCCATGTGGTCCACCTCGGCCGCGCTCACCGCGTACTTCCGCTGGAGTTCGGCGACGATCGGGCGGACGACGGAGCGCTTCTCCTTCAGCGAGTGGACGTCGCCGAGGAGGAGGTCGAAGGACAGAGTCCCCACGTACATGTTCTCAGCCGGGTTTGCCCGCCGGTACGGGATCGATGGTCCCGGGTCCGTGTGGCCGGGGACATCAAGAACCGTACCGCGTACCTGCCGCCGGCTCGACAGGGTTTCCGCACCGTGGGTCACGGCTCCAGGCCGAGGGCTCCGCCCCGGACCCACTCCTGTCCGCCCGCCCTTCAGCCGACCGAGTCGGGTGGTGGGTGGTCAGAGGTCGGGGTCCGGGGCGGAGCCCCTGGCCTGGCCGCAGCAACGGCAAGCTGGCCGACAGGACCGAGATCCTGCCGGCCAGCTTCAGGCACCGTCGGCTGTTACGCCCGCGGCTTCTCGCGCATCTCGTACGTCGCGATGACGTCGTCGACCTTGATGTCGTTGAAGTTTCCGAGGTTGATACCACCCTCGAAGCCTTCGCGGATCTCGGTGACGTCGTCCTTGAAGCGACGCAGACCGGAGATGGTGAGGTTCTCCGCGACCACCTTGCCGTCGCGGATGAGGCGCGCCTTGGTGTTGCGCTTGACCTCGCCCGAGCGGACCAGGACACCGGCGATGTTGCCCAGCTTGGACGACTTGAAGACCTCGCGGATCTCCGCCGTGCCGAGCTCGACCTCTTCGTACTCCGGCTTGAGCATGCCCTTGAGGGCCGCCTCGATCTCCTCGATCGCCTGGTAGATGACCGAGTAGTAGCGGACGTCCACACCCTCGCGCTCGGCCATCTGCGCGGCACGGCCGGCCGCACGGACGTTGAAGCCGATCACGATGGCGTCGGAGCCCATCGCCAGGTCGATGTCCGACTCCGTGACCGCACCGACACCGCGGTGCAGGACGCGGATGTCGACCTCTTCGCCGACGTCCAGCTGGAGCAGGGACGACTCGAGGGCCTCGACGGAACCGGAAGCGTCACCCTTGATGATCAGGTTCAGCTGCTGGACCTCGCCGGCCTTGAGCACCTTGTCCAGGTCCTCGAGCGAGACGCGGCGCGTGCGCTTGGCGAAGGCCGCGTTGCGCTCACGGGCGGCACGCTTCTCGGCGATCTGACGGGCCGTACGGTCCTCGTCGACCACCAGGAAGTTGTCACCCGCACCCGGGACGTTGGTCAGGCCCAGGACCTGGACCGGCGTCGACGGGCCGGCCTCGGCGACGTTGTTGCCGTTGTCGTCGAGCATGGCGCGCACGCGACCGTAGGCGTCGCCCACGACCATCGTGTCGCCGACCCGCAGCGTGCCTCGCTGGACGAGGACCGTCGCCACGGCACCACGGCCGCGGTCGAGACGGGACTCGATCGAGATGCCCTGCGCGTCCTGGTTCGGGTTGGCCCGCAGGTCGAGCGAGGCGTCGGCCGTGAGGATCACGGCCTCCAGCAGCGAGTCGATGTGCAGACCCTGCTTGGCTGAGATGTCGACGAACATCGTGTCGCCGCCGTACTCCTCGGCCACCAGGCCGTACTCGGTCAGCTGACCGCGCACCTTGGTCGGGTCGGCACCCTCGACGTCGATCTTGTTGACCGCGACCACGATCGGCACGTCGGCCGCCTTGGCGTGGTTGAGCGCCTCGACCGTCTGCGGCATGACGCCGTCGTTGGCCGCGACGACCAGGATCGCGATGTCGGTCGACTTCGCACCACGGGCACGCATGGCGGTGAACGCCTCGTGACCCGGGGTGTCGATGAAGGTGATCTTGCGCTCTTCGTCGTTGACCTCGGTCGCGACCTGGTAGGCACCGATGTGCTGGGTGATGCCGCCGGCCTCGCCCGCGATGACGTTCGTCTTGCGGATCGCGTCGAGCAGTCGGGTCTTACCGTGGTCGACGTGACCCATGACGGTGACGACCGGCGGACGGACCACCAGGTCCTCCTCGTCGCCCTCGTCCTCGCCGAACTCGATGTCGAAGGACTCGAGCAGCTCGCGGTCCTCCTCCTCGGGGCTGACGATCTGAACCGTGTAGTTCATCTCGCCGGCGAGGAGCTGCAGGGTCTCGTCGGAGACGGACTGCGTGGCCGTGACCATCTCGCCGAGGTTCATCATGACCGCGACGAGGGACGCCGGGTTGGCGTTGATCTTCTCCGCGAAGTCCGTGAGCGACGCGCCGCGGGAGAGACGGATGGTCTCGCCGTTGCCGCGCGGCAGCATCACGCCGCCGACGCTCGGGGCCTGCATGGCCTCGTACTCCTGGCGCCTCTGCCGCTTCGACTTGCGGCCACGACGCGCGGGACCACCGGGACGACCGAAGGCACCCTGCGTGCCACCGCGGCCACCGGGGCCGCCGGGACGGCCACCGAAGCCGGGACGGCCACCGCCGCCACCGCCGGGACCACCCGGACGGCCGGCGAAACCGCCGCCACCGCCACCGGGACCAGCGGGACGACCGGCGAAGCCGCCACCGCCGCCACCGGGACGACCGGCGAAGCCGCCGCCACCCGGACGACCGCCGCCGCCACCGGGACGACCGCCGGCACCGGGACCGCGGCCGCCGGGGCCACCGCCGCCCGGACGCGGGCCGGCAGCGGGACGCTGCGGCATCATGCCGGGGTTCGGGCGCGGACCGGCCGGGCCGGGACGCGGACCACCCTGCGGGCGGGGCATGCCGCCCGGGGTCGGCCGGGGACCGCCGGGAGTCTGCGGACGCGGACCGCCGCCCTGGGCGCCGGGCGCCTGCGGACGGGGAGCGCCGCCGGGACCACCGGGGCCGGGACGCGGACCGCCCTGCGGGCGCGGAGCCTGCGGACGGGCCATGCCGGCGTTGCCGCCGGAGGTGAACGGGTTGTTACCCGGGCGCGGACCGGCCGGACGGGCACCCGGACGCGGGGCCTGACCACCGGGGCGCTGACCACCCTGGCCCGGACGGGCCGCCTGGCCCTGACCGGAAGCGGGACGACCGCCGGGCTTCGGGGCACCCGGACGGGCGCCGGGACGCGGACCCTGGGCGGCCGGAGCCTGCGGGGTCTGCGCGGCCGGAGCCTGCGGGGCCTGCGGGGCCGGGGCAGCCGGCGGAGCGGTGAACTCCGGGGCGGCCGGGGCCGGACGCGGCGCGGGCTTGGGACCCGGCACCGGACGCGGGCCGGGGGCCGGCGCCGACGGGGCCGAGGGGGCCGACGGGGCGGCCGGCTGCTGGGCAGCGGGCGCCGTCGGGGGCTTGGGAGCCGCCGGCCTCGGGGCCGGGGCAGCCGGACGTGCCGCCTGCGCCGGAGAGGGCGCGGCGGGCCTGGGGGAAGCCTTGCGCGGGGCGGGCTTCGCGGCGGACTTGCCGCTGCCACCGCCCTGGAAGGCGTCAGTCAGCTTGCGTACAACCGGCGCTTCGATGGTCGAAGACGCCGAACGGACGAATTCACCGAGTTCCTGGAGCTTGGCCATGACGACCTTGCTCTCGACACCGAACTCCTTGGCGAGTTCGTAGACCCGGACCTTAGCCACTTCGCTCCTTTGAGGTCCGGGTTGAAGCCGGACCGTCGCTAGTTCATGGGCGTACTCATCGCGTACTCATCGAGTGCTCATCGCAATCTCGACCTGCTTTCGACTCGCGAGGTACCAGACCGCACGGGGTTCCGTACGGCATGTCTTACGGCGTTGCCTGCTCGGCAACTGTTGTCTGCTCGACGTATCGACGCAACGCCTTTGTGTCGAGCGCTCCCGGGGCGCGCAGTGCCCGCGGGAACGCCCGGCGGCGTACCGCCTGGTCGAAACAGACCAGGGCGGGGTGCACATACGCACCCCGGCCGGGCAGCGTACCGCGAGGATCGGGGACGCAGGCGTCCTCGCTCTTCACGATCCGCAAGAGATCGTTCTTGGCCGCCCGCTCCCGGCACCCCACACAGGTGCGTTCAGGGCATGCTCGGGTGTGCGTCCGGCCAGACACAGTTAAGTCTACCTCCCCGTACCGACCTCACCCCTTTGGGGCAAAAATCGAACGGCTGTTGTCGTGATCTCAGCGAACTGCGGCTGGGATTTATTCCCCGGCCTGCTCGGTGTCGGGCCGGATGTCGATCCGCCAGCCGGTGAGCCGGGCCGCGAGGCGGGCGTTCTGGCCCTCCTTGCCGATGGCCAGCGACAGCTGGTAGTCCGGCACGGTCACCCGGGCGGAGCGGGCGGCCAGGTCCACGACCTCCACCTTGCTCACCCGAGCGGGTGACAGCGCGTTGGCGACCATCTCCGCCGGGTCGTCCGACCAGTCGACGATGTCGATCTTCTCGCCGTTCAGCTCGCCCATCACGTTGCGCACCCGGCCGCCCATGGGACCGATGCACGCGCCCTTGGCGTTCAGGCCCGAACGGGTGGAACGAACCGCGATCTTGGTGCGGTGACCGGCCTCACGGGCGATCGCGGCGATCTCCACCGACCCGTCGGCGATCTCCGGCACCTCCAGGGCGAAGAGCTTCTTCACCAGGTTGGGGTGCGTACGCGAGAGGGTCACGGACGGGCCCCGGACGCCCTTGGCCACGCGGACGACGTACGACCTGAGCCGCATGCCGTGCGGGTAGGTCTCGCCGGGCACCTGCTCCTGCACCGGCAGGATGGCCTCCAGCTTGCCGATGTCCACGAGCACGTTCTTCGGGTCGCGGCCCTGCTGGACCACGCCGGTGACGATGTCGCCCTCACGGCCGGCGTACTCGCCGAGCGTCGCGTCGTCCTCGGCGTCGCGCAGCCGCTGAAGAATCACCTGCTTGGCGGTGGTGGCGGCGATACGGCCGAAGCCGGACGGGGTGTCGTCGAACTCGCGGGACTCCTGCCCCTCCGCGAGGTCCTCGGGGTCCTCCTTCGCCCACACGGTCACATGCCCGGTCTCCCGGTTGAGCTCCACGCGCGCGTGTCGGCGGCTTCCCTCGGTGCGGTGGTAGGCGATGAGGAGGGCCGACTCGATCGCCTCGACCAGCAGGTCGAAGGAGATCTCCTTCTCCCGAACCAAGCCCCGCAGGGCACTCATGTCGATGTCCACGGCTACGCCTCCTCCTCTTCCTTCATGTCCTTCTTGCTGTCCTTGCGGTTGAACTCGACCTGCACGCGCGCCTTCTCGATCTCCGGGAAGCCGAGTCTGCGGGTGGTCGCCTTGCGGCCCTTCACCCCGGGCACCTCGACGTCGATGCCCTCCTCGTCGACCGTCAGGATCCGGGCGAGCAGCTCGCCGTCCTCCGTGAGCTGGAACTTCACGAGCCGGTCGGTGGCGCGCACGAAGTGCCGGTGCTCGGTGAGGAGGCGCTCCGCGCCGGGGGTGCCGACCTCCAGGTCGTACGCCGCGTCGCCCATCGCGTTCGTCTCGTCCAGCTTCGCCGAGAGCGCACGGCTCACATCGGCGATCGAGTCCAGGTCCGCTCCCGTGTCGGAGTCGACGACGACGCGCAGCACACGCTTGCGTCCGACGGAGTCCACGGCGATCTCTTCGAGATCCAGCCCCTGGGAGGTGACGAGCGGTTCCAGCAGCTCTCGCAGCCTCTCGCTCTGGGTGGTGCTCATCCGGGTGACTCCTCGGCCGCGTGTGCTGTTGTGGGATGGGTCGCGTCTGGTCAAAGGGTATCCGGTCGCACGGAGTGTTGCGTCCTGCCGTCCGGTGGTGGGGCCGGCGCCATCGCGGCGGTGGGGATGGGCGTCATCGCGGCGGTGGGGCCGGGCGCCATCGGGCTCGGGGGGCCGTGGTGCATGGGCGAGTGCGGGTCCGTCGTGGCTTGTCGCGCCCGCGCGGCGGTAGCCGCACATCGATACGGCCCCGCGCCCCTCGGGTGGGTCCACGAGCCGGTGACATGCGTGCGGCGGGTTCGCGGGTACCGTGATCAGCGGCGGGCCGGCGTTCCCGCCCGTGTGTTCGTACGAGCCCCCGAGGACGTCCGCAGTGCCGTATCCCCCGCCTCCGCGCGCCCGTTCGGGGCCGCGCAGAAGATCCCTGCTCGCCTCGGCCGCCGGCGCCGCCCTGCTGACGGGTTGCTCGGACGGGCCGGACTCCGGCGGCACCGGCCCGTCGGCCACCGCCCGGGGACGCGCGCGTGCGGCGCGGGACAGCCGGGGGCTGCTGGAGCGCTACGACGCCGTGCTCGCCGCGCATCCCTCGCTGGCCGAGCGGCTGCGCCCGCTGCGGGCGCAGGTCGCGGCGCACGCGGCGGCCTTCGCGGACGGTACGACGCCCGCACCCACGCGGTCCTCGGCCTCACCGGCTCCCGTCCCGGCCACCGAGAAGGACGCCGTGGCCGGGCTGGCGGCCGCCGAGCGTGCCCTCGCCGACCAGCGCGCCAAGGACCTGCTGAAGGCGCCGGGCGAGCTGGCGCGGCTGCTGGCGTCGGTGGCGGCGGCCGGGGCCGCGCACGCGTACCTGCTGACGGAGGGGGCCAGGTGAGCGACGTGACCGAGCGGGACGAGCCGGCTGAAGTGACCGCGCTCCAGGCGGCGCTGGCGGCGGAGCACGCGGCCGTGTACGGATACGGGGTCGTCGGCGGGCGCGTCGGCGAGCGGCGCCGGGCCGAGGCACGGGCGGCGTACGACGCCCACCGGGCGCGCCGGGACGCGCTGGTGCGCGCGGTGCGCGACCTGGGCGGCACACCGGTCGCCGCGAGCGCCGCGTACGCGCTGCCGTTCCCGGTCCAGGACGGGTCGGCGGCGGTGCGGCTGGCCGCGCGGCTGGAGGAGCGGATGGCCGGGGTGTACGCGGATCTGGTGCGGGCGGCGACCGGCGCGCGGCGGGCCGACGCGGCCGGGGCGCTGCGGGAGGCCGCGGTGCGGGCGGTGCGCTGGAGCGGGGAGAGCGTAGCCTTCCCTGGGCTCGCCGAGCGGTCCGGCGAGCAGGCGGGCGAGGCCGGTCCGGCCCCGTCGGCCAGCGCGTCGGCGTCGCGCTAGCCGCCGCGACGGCAGGCCCGCCATCGGGGCGCGCACGACAGGGCCGTACGGCGGACCGGCCGTACGGCACCACCTGAGGACAGGTCAGACAGGACCAGACAGGACCAGACGGGAAGGGAACGACTCGCGCATGGCTTTCGAAGCGCCGCAGCGCCTGGTGCGGGCGCTCGGTGAGACGGCACCGGCCGGGGACGACTGGCTGGCGCGGCTGCCCGAGACGGCCGAGCGGGCCGTCGCCCGGCGCGAGTTGACCGTCGAGCGGGTGCAAGTGCCCGGCGGGCGAAGCAGCCTGGTGGTGCTGGTGCGGCGGGCGGACGGCACCCCAGCCGTGCTGAAGCTGGCCCCGCCCCGGGCCCGCCCGGAGAGCGAGCGGGCGGCGCTGGCGCACTGGGCCGGGCTGGGCGCCGTACAGCTGCTGGAGACGGAACCCGACGACGGGGTGCTGCTGCTGGAGCGGCTGCATCCGGATGTGTCGGTGCGCTCGCTGCCGGAGGCGAAGGCGCTGCTGGAGGCGGCGGGGACGCTGCGCAGGCTGTGGGTCGAGCCGCCGGCCGGGAACGTCCTGGAGACCGTCGCCGAGCGCACCGGCCGGCAGGCGGTGGCGATACGGGCCGGCGCCGAGGCCGACCCGGAGGCGGCGCCACTGGTCGACGCGGCGCTCGCCGCCCGCGAGGAGCTGCTGGCCGCGCCGCCCGAGCACCTGCTGCTGCACGGCACGTTCCGGCAGAGCAAGGTGCTCGCCGGGGAGCGGACGCCCTGGCTCGCGGTGGGCCCGGACCCGGTGGTCGGCGAGAGCGCCTTCGACCTGGCGCGGCTGGTGCGGGACCGGGTGGAGGACCTGATCGCGGCGCCGTCCGGGCCGGCCATCACCCGGCGCCGGATCAAGCGGCTCGCGGAGTCCCTGGAGGTGGACCAGGAACGGCTGCGCGGCTGGACGCTGTTCCGGGCGGTGGAGTCCGGGATCCGGGCCCGGCGGGTCGGCCGGGAGAGGGATGCCGAGCTGCTGCTGGAGTTCGCGAGCTGGCTCTAGTCGGCGGCGCAAGAGCACGCGTACGCATACCGCTGAGTAGCCGCGCCCGTACCGGACGGGGAGCGCGGCCGGACAGACTCACCCGGTGAGAAGAACCGGACGGACAGCGCTGCTCGTGGGGCTGGCGCTGACCGGGTTGCTGGCGTCGGGCTGTTCCGCCGCCGACCCGGACACCGACGAACGCCACCGGCTGGCGACGTCGGCGGCGGCGCGGCAGAAGCGGGCGCAGGCGGAAGAGGACATCCGTGAGCGGGTGGCGGCGTTCGCGGCGCGGCCCTCGCTGGAGCCGGTGTTCCTGCGCTTCAGCGACTTCTGCCACGGGCCGCGGCCGTCGAACCTTTTCGAACAGCCCGATGACCCCGAGGTGGTGCACTGCCGGATGGACGCCGTCGCCTACTACGGGGCACCCCGCGGGATCACGGCGACCCTGAAGGACATCGGCCGGGCGCATCTGGGCGACTGGGGCGGCCTGACGGGCGGGGGGCCGGACACCGGTGGGATCGGCGGGCTGCGGTACGCGCTGGAGTACCAGCGGTCCAAGGGCCGGCAGGCCGACGGGCTGCGCCTGCCCAAGCCCGAGCTCAACGATCCGTCGTTCACCGTCGAGTGGGACGACCCGTGGGACCCGGCGTGGCGCATCGAGGAACCCATGCCGTGCCCCTCGCCCGCCCCGGACGGGCGGTGCCTGACGGAGCCCGCCGGTGCGACGGTGGCCCAGGCCCGCACCCGCCACGGGACCGTCTTCTCGGTCGCCTTCAGGAGCCGGGAGTACTGGACGGTCTCCCGCAAGGACTGGGAGGCCGGCCGGGGCTGACCGCCTCGGGTGAGCGGCAGCACGCCGGGGCGCTCCGCCGCTCACCGGTCACCCTGGGTCAGGCGGTGAGGCGCGCGATCGCGTCCTCGACCGTCAGCTCCTCGCGCTCGCCGGTCTTGCGGTCCTTCAGTTCCAGCACACCCTCGCCGGCCCGCCGGCCGGCGACCAGGATCTGCGGGACGCCGATCAGTTCGGCGTCGGTGAACTTCACGCCCGGGGAGACCCCGGCCCGGTCGTCCACCAGGACGCGGACGCCCGCGGCGGCCAGCTTCTCGGCGACGTCCAGCGCCAGCTCGGTCTGGAGCGCCTTGCCGGCGGCCACGACGTGCACGTCGGCCGGGGCGACCTCCTTGGACCACACCAAGCCCTTGTCGTCGGCGGTCTGCTCGGCGAGCGCGGCGACGGCGCGGGAGACGCCGATGCCGTAGGAGCCCATGGTGACGCGGACCGGCTTGCCGTTCTGGCCGAGGACGTCGAGCTTGAGGGCGTCGGTGTACTTGCGGCCCAGCTGGAAGATGTGGCCGATCTCGATGGCGCGGTCCAGCTTCAGGCCGGTGCCGCACTTGGGGCAGGGGTCGCCCTCCTGGACCACCACGACGTCCACGTACGCGTCGACCTCGAAGTCCCGGCCGGCGACGACGTTCTTGGCGTGCGTGTGCTCCTTGTTGGCGCCGGTGATCCAGGCGGTGCCGGGGGCCACGCGCGGGTCGGCGATGTACTTCACCTTCTCGCCCAGGCCCTGCGGGCCGACGTAGCCGCGGACCAGGTCGGGGCGGCCGGCGAAGTCCGCCTCGGTGACCAGTTCGACGGCGGCCGGGGCGAAGTGCGCCTCGACCTTGTCGAGGTCCACCTCACGGTCGCCGGGCACGCCGACGGCGACGATCTCGCCGTCCACCTTGACCAGCAGGTTCTTCAGCGTGGCGGAGGCCGGGACGCCGAGCGAGGCGGCCAGCGTCTCGATGGTCGGGGTGTCCGGGGTGGGGATCTCCTCCAGCGCGGGCACCGCCGAGCCGTCGGCCGGCCTCAGCTCGTAGGTGATCGCCTCCGTGTTGGCGGCGAAGTCGCAGTTCGGGCAGTCGGCGAAGGTGTCCTCGCCGGCCTCGGCGGGGGCCAGGAACTCCTCGGACTTGGAGCCGCCCATCGCGCCCGCGGTCGCGGCACAGATGCGGTAGTCGAGGCCGAGACGCTCGAAGACGCGCTGGTAGGCCGCGCGGTGCAGGGCATAGGACTGGGCGAGGCCCTCGTCCTCCAGGTCGAAGGAGTACGAGTCCTTCATGAGGAACTCGCGGCCGCGCAGGATGCCGGCCCGGGGGCGGGCCTCGTCGCGGAACTTGGTCTGGATCTGGTAGAGGATCACCGGCATGTCCTTGTAGGACGTGCACTGGTCCTTGACCAGGAGGGTGAAGATCTCCTCGTGGGTGGGGCCGAGGAGGTAGTCGCCGCCCTTGCGGTCCTTCAGCCGGAACAGCTCCTGTCCGTACTCGTCCCAGCGGCCGGTGGCCTCGTAGGGCTCGCGCGGCAGCAGGGCGGGCAGGGAGACCTCCTGGGCGCCGATGGCGTCCATCTCCTCGCGGACGATCCGCTCCACGTTGGCGAGGACCTTCTTGCCGAGGGGCAGCCAGCTCCAGATGCCGGCGGCCGTGCGGCGGACGTAGCCGGCGCGGACGAGGAGCTTGTGGCTGAGGACCTCGGCGTCCGCCGGGTCGTCGCGCAGCGTCTTCGCCATCAACTGGGACATGCGCTGGACCGGTGCTTTCGCCATGGTTCTCGTACTCCTGCCGGGAAAACGGTGATGGCAAGGAGGTTAGCCGGGCGAGCTGTGCCGGTGGAAATCGGTTAACGCCTGCGCAGGGGCAGCGGGGCACCCATCACGGCGTACGGCCTCGGGGCGCTCGGGAAGTGGACCTGGCGGGCGAGGTCGACGTAGCCGAGGGAGTGGTAGAGGCCGCGGGCAGGGCTGTCGGTGTCGATCGCGGAGAGGATCGAGCGGGGCTCGGCGGCGGTGTCGGTGATGGTGGTGATCAGGCGCCGGCCGATGCCGCGGTTCTGGTGGTCGGGGTGGACGTGCAGCTCGGTGATGACGAAGGAGTCGTCGAGCCAGAAGTCGTTGCCGCCCGCCCGCAGGTAGGGCTCGACGACGGTGGACCACCAGTGGGTGCGGCTGTTGGGCATGCCGTAGACGAACCCGACGAGGCGTCCGCCGGCGGTCGCCCCGAAGGCCCTGGCGCCGGTGTACTGCATGTGACGCAGGACGATCTGGCGGCGCACGGCGACCTCGTCCTGCCCCAGGCCGAACGCGAGGGCCTGGACGGCGAGGGCCTCGTCGACGTGGGCTGTGAGGTCCAGGGTGCCGATCACGAGGTCCATGCCGGGAGCGTACAGGGCACGCTTCAGAAGAGAATGCTCATGAAGGCGCCGACCTCCCGGAGCCCCACCCTCCGGTACGTCCGTCGCGCCGCCGTGTTGAAGTCGTTCACGTACAGGCTGACCACGGGGGCCACGTCGGCCAGGGCGTAGCGCAGGACCGCCGCCATTCCGGGGGCGGCCAGGCCCCGGCCGCGGTACTCGGGGGCCACCCACACCCCCTGGATCTGGCAGGCCTGGGGCGTGGCCGCGCCGATCTCCGCCTTGAACACGACCCGGCCCTGGTCGTCGACGCGGGCGAAGGAGCGGCCGGAGCCGACGAGTTCGGCGACCCGGGCCTGATAGAGCAGGCCGCCGTCGCCGGCCATCGGGGAGACGCCGACCTCCTCGGTGAACATCGCCACGCACGCCGGCATGATCGTCTCCATCTCGTCCTTGCGGACGCGGCGGACGTACGGGTCGGGGGCGATGTCGGCGGGCATCCGGTCGGTGACCATCAGCGGCTGGTGGGCGCGGACCTCGCGGGCCGGGCCCCAGTGCGGCTCCAGCAGCCGCCACAGCTCGGCGGTCGAGTCGGCGGGGCCGACGATGGAGGAGCAGCGGCGGCCGGCCCGGCGGGCGCGGTCGGCGAAGGCGCGGACGGCGCGCGGGGTGGCGCAGATGGGGACGAGGTTGGCGCCCGCGTAGCACAGGGACGTGAGCATGCCGTCCTCGTACCAGCCCCACATCTCGCCGCCGAGCCGCCAGGGGTCGAGGCCGGCGATCTGGACGCGGGAGGTCACGAAGGCGTTCGCGACCGGCTCGCGGTCGAGCACGGCGAGCGCTGCGTCCAGGTCACTCGGTTCGAGCACCCGTGAGGTGGTCTGGGTCAACACGTGCGGGGCCTCACCCTGGGGTTCTGCTGATCCCCGCACTATAGCTGCGCTGCCTGGCCGTGCGCCTTCCAGCTCGGGGGCTTACGGGTTCCGGCGGCCGCGGGTCGTCCGTGGTTCTCGCGCCCCGCGGCGGAGCCGCATGTCGATTCAGCCCCGCGCCCCTTCGGGGCGCTCCCACCGGTGCCGGAAAGCTCAGCCCGCCACCGACACCGACGGCTCGCCGGACGTCACGCCGTCCTTCTCCATCTGCTCGGCCAGCTTCATGGCCTCCTCGATGAGGGTTTCCACGATCTTGGACTCGGGGACGGTCTTGATGACCTCGCCCTTGACGAAGATCTGGCCCTTGCCGTTGCCGGAGGCGACGCCGAGGTCGGCCTCGCGGGCCTCGCCGGGGCCGTTGACGACGCAGCCCATGACGGCGACGCGCAGCGGGACATCCATGCCGGTCAGGCCGGCGGTGACCTCTTCGGCGAGCTTGTAGACGTCGACCTGGGCGCGGCCGCAGGACGGGCAGGAGACGATCTCCAGGCCGCGCTGGCGCAGGTTCAGCGACTCCAGGATCTGGATGCCGACCTTGACCTCCTCGGCGGGCGGGGCCGACAGGGAGACGCGGATGGTGTCGCCGATGCCCTGGGAGAGCAGGGCACCGAAGGCGACGGCCGACTTGATCGTGCCCTGGAAGGCCGGGCCGGCCTCGGTGACGCCGAGGTGGAGGGGGTAGTCGCACTGCTCGGCGAGCTGGCGGTAGGCCTCGATCATCACGACCGGGTCATTGTGCTTGACGGAGATCTTGATGTCGTGGAAGTCGTGCTCCTCGAAGAGGGAGGCTTCCCAGAGGGCGGACTCGACGAGGGCCTCGGGGGTGGCCTTGCCGTACTTCTGGAGCAGGCGCCGGTCGAGGGAGCCGGCGTTGACGCCGATGCGGATCGGGGTGCCGTGGTCCTTGGCGGCGCGCGCGATCTCCTTGACCTTGTCGTCGAACTGCTTGATGTTGCCGGGGTTGACGCGGACGGCGGCGCAGCCGGCCTCGATGGCGGCGAAGACGTACTTGGGCTGGAAGTGGATGTCCGCGATCACCGGGATCTGGGACTTCTTCGCGATGGTGGCGAGGGCGTCGGCGTCGTCCTGGGTGGGGCAGGCCACGCGGACGATCTGGCAGCCGGACGCGGTCAGCTCGGCGATCTGCTGGAGGGTGGCGCCGATGTCGGACGTACGGGTCGTGGTCATCGACTGGACCGAGACCGGCGCGTCTCCACCGACCGCCACGCTTCCGACCTGGATCTGCCGGCTCTTCCGGCGCTCGGCGAGCTTGGTCGGAACGGACGGCATGCCGAGAGAAATCGCAGTCATCTGCTGTGCAACCCCAAGTCGTGGATCAAGGTCCGGTCCCGTGCTACGGCGGGCTCCAGGCTTCGAGATTACGGCACCGGCGCGGGCGTCAGCACATCCGACCCGGTAATCCCACTCGATCGAAGGCGGCCCGGAACGACATGCGCCCGGGCCGCCTCGAACTCCATGTGGCTAGGAGATTTTCACCGGGTTGACCACGTCGGCGATCAGCACCAGGACGGTGAAGCAGACGAAGATCCCGGCCACCACGTACGCCACCGGCATCAGCTTGGCGACGTCGAACGGACCGGGGTCGGGCCGCCGCAGCACCCGGGCCACGTTCCGCCGCAGCGACTCCCACAGGGCGCCCGCGATGTGCCCGCCGTCGAGCGGGAGCAGCGGGAGCATGTTGAACAGGAAGAGGGAGAGGTTGAAGCCGGCGAGGACGAACACGAACATGGCCACCTGCTGCGAGGCGGGAATGTCCAGGGTGGCGATCTCGCCGGTGACCCGGGCCGCGCCGACGATGCCCACCGGGGAGTCCGGCTCGCGCGGGCCGTCGCCGAAGGCCGCGTCCCACAGGGCCGGGATCTTGCCGGGCAGGGCGACGAGGGAGTCGACGGCGTCGCCGACCCGGTTGTTCATCCAGGTCACGGAGTCGTCGAGGTCCAGCCGTACGACGCCGTGGGCGGCGCTGAAGCCGAGGAAGCCGGCCTTGACGTAGCCCTTGGCGTAGTAGCCGCTGGAGTCCTTCCTGGGGACCAGGTTCTCGGCGATCCTGGCGTGCAGGGTCAGCTCCCGGCCCTTGCGGTCCACGACGATCGGCACGTTCTTGCCGGCGCTGTCGCGGATGAGGTCGGAGAGCGTGTCCCAGTCCTTGGTCGGCTTGCCGTCGAAGGAGACGATCTTGTCGCCGGCCTTCATGCCGGCCTGCGCGGCCGGGGACGCCGGGTCGGACTTCTTGCAGGTGTCGCGGTTCTCGCTCTGGGCGATGACGCAGGGCGAGACGGACTCGACGGAGGTGGTCTGCTGCTGGACACCGAAGCCCATCAGGTAGACGAAGAACAGGCCGATCGCGAGCACCAGGTTCATGAAGGGGCCCGCGAACATGACGATGACGCGCTTCCACGGCTTGCGTGTGTAGAACATGCGCGTCTCGTCGCCCGGCCTGAGCTCCTCGAAGGCCGCCGAGCGCGCGTCCTCGATCATGCCGCGCCACGGCGAGGTGGAGCGGGCGGCGACCCGGCCCTGGTCGTCGGGCGGGAACATCCCGATCATGCGGATGTAGCCGCCGAGCGGGATGGCCTTGATGCCGTACTCGGTCTCGCCCTTCGTCCGCGACCAGATGGTCGGGCCGAAGCCGACCATGTACTGCGGGACGCGGATGCCGAAGAGCTTGGCCGTGGACAGGTGCCCCAGCTCGTGCCACGCGATCGAGACGAGCAGGCCGACCGCGAAGACCACTATGCCGAGGATGAACATCAAGGTCGTCATGCACGCGCCTCCGCGGTCGCCGTCGTGGCTGTGAGTTCGCGGGCCCGGGCTCGTGCCCAGGTCTCCGCTTCGAGGACGTCCGACACGGTCAGTGAGGTTCCCGTGACCGGGGTGCCGTGTTCCTCGACCACCCGGGTGACGGTCTCCATGATCCCGTTGAAGGGCAGCGCGCCGTCCAGGAAGGCCGCGACGCACTCCTCGTTGGCGGCATTGAACACCGCCGGGGCCGTGCCCGCGAGCTGCCCCACGTGCCGGGCGAGGTTCACCGAGGGGAAGGCCTCGTCGTCCAGCGGGAAGAACTCCCACGTGGAGGCCGTGCTCCAGTCGAAGGCGGGCGCCGCGTCCGGGACGCGTTCGGGCCAGCCCAGACCGATGGCGATCGGCCCGCGCATGTCGGGGGGTGTCGCCTGGGCGATCGTGGATCCGTCGGTGAACTCGACCATCGAGTGGACATACGACTGGGGATGCACGACCACCTCAATGCGGTCGAAGGGAATGTCGTAGAGGAGGTGGGCCTCGATGACTTCCAGTCCCTTGTTGACGAGGGTCGCCGAGTTGACCGTGATCACCGGGCCCATCGCCCAGGTGGGGTGGGCGAGGGCGTCCTCGACGGTGACGTGTGCCAGCTCGGCCCGGGTCCGGCCGCGGAAGGGGCCGCCGGAGGCGGTGACGACGAGCTTGCGGACGTCGGCGCGGGTGCCGGCGGCGAGCGCCTGGAAGAGGGCCGCGTGCTCGGAGTCGACCGGGATGATCTGGCCCGGCTTGGCGAGCGCGGTGACCAGCGGGCCGCCGACGATCAGCGACTCCTTGTTGGCGAGCGCGAGGGTGCGGCCGGCTTCCAGGGCGGCGAGGGTCGGGGCGAGGCCGATGGAGCCGGTGATGCCGTTGAGCACGGTGTGGCATTCGGAGGCGGCGACCTGGGTGGCCGCGTCGGGTCCGGCGAGGATCTCGGGCAGCGGCTCCGCGCCGCCGTACTCGGCGGCGAGCGCCTCGCGTAGCGCGGGTACGACGTCCTCGCGGGCGACCGCCACGGTCCGCACCCGCAGCCGGTGCGCCTGCTCGGCGAGGAGGGCGACCCGGCCGCCGTTCGCGGAGAGGGCGGTGACCCGGAAGCGGTCGGGGTTGCGCAGCACGAGGTCGATGGCCTGGGTGCCGATGGATCCGGTGGAGCCGAGGATCACCACGTCCTTGGGGCCGTCCCCGGGGGCGGGGTCGTAGACGAGGTGCGGGTCGGCGAGGGGCGCCGGACGGGCGGGACTGTCGGTCATCCCCCCATTGTCGCCGCAAGCGGCGACGGTCCGGACAGGGTGTCCCTCGCGCGGGTGGGTTAACAGCTTTCGTCGCCGGATGGAGTGGTTTTCCCTTTGTGAAGTCACCGTGAAGATCATGTGATAACTATTCATTCCTCACGACTTCGCGGACGACATCCTGGGGGGATCTCTCCATGCGTATTGCGCGCGTACGCGCCGCCCTGCCCGCCCTCGCCGGCGCCGCCCTGCTCACCGGCACCCTGCTCAGCACCCCGGCCGAGGCGGCCGGGGGTGTGCGGATCCACCACGTGTGGTTCGACAGCCCCGGCGCGGACAACCGCTCCAACAAGAGCCTGAACGCCGAGTGGGTGCAGCTCAAGAACACGAGCGGTTCGGCGATCTCGCTCAAGGGCTGGGTACTGAAGGACGCCGCCGACCACAAGTACGTCTTCCCGAACGTCAAGATCGGCGCCGGGAAGTACCTGAAGGTCCACACCGGCAGCGGCTCGGACACCGCGTCGGACAAGTACCAGGACCGCCGTGCCTACGTCTGGAACAACGACAAGGACACGGCCACGCTGACCAAGGCGAGCGGCACCAAGGCCGACACCTGCTCCTGGACGACGCGGGACCCGAGCGACACGTACTGCTAGCTCCCGAACGGGCGGCGGGCGTTCTCCCGCTCGCTGGGGCCCGGGGTCGCGTCGGCGATCCACGGGCCCTCCCCCGACGGGTCGAGGACGCCCTCCTCCAGCCAGGTGTAGGCGCCGCCGAGGACGCCCTCGACCACCTTGCGGTCCAGGTCGTCGGTGTTGTTCCACAGCCGGGCGAAGAGCTCCTCCACCCTGATGCGGGACTGACGGCAGAAGGCGTCGGCGAGCTGGTACGCCTCGCGGCCGTGGCTGCCCTCGCCGCGCAGCCGCTCGGCGCGGACGCAGGCCGCGCTCATCGCGAACAGCTCGGCGCCGATGTCCACGATCCGGCCGAGGAAGCCCTGCTTGGTCTCCATCCGCCCCTGCCAGCGGGACATGGCGTAGAAGGTGGACCGGGCCAGCTTGCGGGCGGTGCGCTCGACGTAGCGCAGATGGCCGGACAGATCGACACCGTGCCTGAACTCCCCGTACGACATGGGAAGTTGGCCCGGGCCCGCGACCAGCTTCGGCAGCCACTTGGCGTAGAAGACGCCCGCGCCCACACCGGCCTTCGCCTTGTCGGACAGGGACTTGTCCGGGTCGATGAGGTCACCGGCGACCGACAGATGGGCGTCCACGGCCTCGCGCGCGATCAGCAGGTGCATGATCTCCGTCGAGCCCTCGAAGATGCGGTTGATGCGCAGGTCGCGCAGGATCTGCTCGGCCGGCACCGGGCGTTCGCCGCGCGCCCGCAGCGACTCGGCCGTCTCGTACCCGCGCCCGCCGCGGATCTGGACCAGTTCGTCGGCCATCAGCCAGGCCATCTCGGAGCCGTAGAGCTTGGCGAGGGCGGCCTCGATGCGGATGTCGTTGCGGTCCTCGTCGGCCATCTGCGAGGACAGGTCGAGGACGGCCTCCAGGGCGAAGGTGGTGGCGGCGATGAAGCTGATCTTGGAACCGACGGCCTCGTGCAACGCGACCGGCTTGCCCCACTGCTCACGCTCCGCCGCCCACTCGCGGGCGATCTTCAGACACCACTTGCCGGCGCCGGCGCACATCGCGGGCAGCGACAGCCGGCCGGTGTTGAGGGTGGTGAGCGCGATCTTCAGCCCGGCGCCCTCGGGGCCGATGCGGTTGGCGGCGGGGACCCGGACCCGGTGGAAGCGGGTGACGCCGTTCTCGATGCCGCGCAGGCCCATGAAGGCGTTGCGGTTCTCGACGGTGATGCCCTCGGCGGTCCCCTCCACCACGAACGCGGTGATGCCGCCCTTGTGGCCCTCGGACTTCGGCACCCGCGCCATGACCACGAGCAGGTCGGCGACCACCCCGTTGGTGGTCCACAGTTTCACCCCGTCGAGGACGTAGGTGTCGCCGTCGGGTACGGCCGTGGTGGCGAGGCGGGCCGGGTCGGAGCCGACGTCCGGCTCGGTGAGCAGGAAGGCGGAGATGTCGGTGCGGGCGCAGCGGGGCAGGAAGGCGTCCTTCTGCTCCTGGGTGCCGAAGAGCTTCAGTGGCTGCGGCACGCCGATCGACTGGTGGGCGGAGAGCAGCGCGCCGACGGCGGGGCTGACGGAGCCGACCAGGGCGAGTGCCTTGTTGTAGTACAGCTGGGTGAGGCCGAGGCCGCCGTACTTGGGGTCGATCTTCATGCCGAGGGCGCCGAGTTCCTTCAAGCCCGCCACGACCTCGTCGGGGATGCGGGCCTCGCGCTCGATGCGGGCCGGGTCGACGACCGTCTCGCAGAAGGCGCGCAGCTTCGTCAGGAACTCCTCGCCGCGCCGGACGGACTCCTCGTCGGGGAGGGGGTGGGGGTGGATGAGGTCGAGCCGGAAGCGCCCGAGGAACAGCTCCTTGGCGAAGCTGGGCTTGTGCCAGTCCTGCTGCCGGGCGGCCTCCGCCACCTGACGGGCCTCGCGCTCGGTGACGGTGGTGCGTGGGGTGGTGGTGGCGGACATTGAGGCTCACCTCGCCGCAAAGAGGGACGACTGGGACCGTTCGTTACCGACCAGTGCTACTGGATCGTTGGTACCCGAAACGGGCCGACCCCACCACCCCTCGCGCGTCCGAACGGCCGATACGGTTCCTGGCAGCACCCCACCAAAGAAGTATCGAAGCGCTTCGACAGCCTATGGACACCCACCCGCGCTGAAGCTAGTGTCAATTGCACCCTCACTTGCCCTTGTCCGCTACGCGCACTGTCGAAGCGCTTCACAAAGCTTGGAGAGCTGGATGGTCACCCTCGCCGAGGTCGCCCAGCACGCCGGAGTCTCGGCGAGCACGGTGAGCTATGTCCTCAGCGGCAAGCGGTCCATCTCCGCGACCACCCGGCAGCGGGTCGAGCAGAGCATCCGGGAGCTCGGCTACCACCCGAACGCGGGCGCCCGCGCCCTGGCCGGCAAACGGTCGAACATCATCGCGCTGATGATCCCGCTGCGCACCGACATGTATGTGCCGGTGATGATGGAGATCGCCATCGCGGTGGCCACCACGGCCCGGACCCACGGCTACGACGTCCTGCTGCTCACCGGCGAGGAGGGCCCCGAGGCGGTGCGCCGGGTCACCGGCAGCGGCCTGGCCGACGCCATGATCCTGATGGACGTCGAACTGGAGGACGAGCGGCTGCCGCTGCTGCGGCGTGGGGGTGCCCCCGCTCGAGCGACGTCGAGAGCGGGGGACGACCAGCCCTCCGTCCTGATCGGTCTGCCCGCCGACGCCACCGGTCTGACCTGCGTGGATCTGGACTGGACGGCGACCGGTGCACTGTGTGTGGAGCACCTGGCGGGGCTCGGCCACCGCGACATCGCTGTCATCGGCGAGGCCCCCGCAGTCTATGAGCGGCACACCGGTTTCGCCGAGCGCACGCTCGACGGGCTGCGCTCCCGGGCCCGGGAGACGGGCCTGCGGGTGCTGCACCGGCCGTGCGAGGGCGGGTACGACGCGATGGCCCGCACCCTCGCCCGGATCTTCGACGAGCGCCCGGGGACGACCGGGTTCGTGGTGCAGAACGAGTCGGCGGTGGAGCCGCTGCTCGCGCTGCTGCGCCAGCAGGGCCGTGCCGTGCCCGAGGACGTGTCCGTGGTCGCGATCTGCCCCGACCAGGTCGCCGTCCAGGCGTCGGTGCGGCTGACCTCGGTCGCCATCCCGGCCCAGGAGATGGGCCGGCACGCCGTGGAGCACCTGGTGGCCCAGCTGGACGGGCGGGGCGGCGGCGAGGTCGTGCTGCTCGCGCCCGAGCTGACGGTACGGGCGAGTTCGGGACCGGCGCCGGCCGCGTCCTGACGCGCCCTCGCACCCTTTCTCCCCACCGCACCGACGTACTTCTCCGTGCCCCGCGCCGCCGGGGCACGGCTCTGCCTGCCTTGTCCCTGCCCGCACTCCTCTCATCAGGAGCCGCCGTGAATCAGCCTGCCGCCGCGCAGCCCAAGGTCAGTCTCGCGCAGTCCTCCCCCACCGTCGGCACGTTCCGGGAGCGGGACGGGGCGCTGGAGTGGAGCGGCCGTCAGGAGACGGTGCGGATCGAGCCGTGGGGTCCCGACGCGGTCCGGGTACGGGCCCGGCTGGGCGGCCCGGTGCTCGACGGGCTGCCGGGCGCGCTGCTCGCCGGCCGGCCGCCCGCCGGGTCCACGATCGCCCTCGATGCCGCGGAAGGGCGCCTGACCGTCGGCGCGCTGACCGTCGAGGTGACCGCCGAGGGCCTGATCCGTTTCCTGCGCACGGCCGACGGCAGCGAGCTGCTAGCCGAGGACCGCGCCCATTTCTGGTGGCCGGGCCCGCGCCTGTACACGGCGGTCGGAGGCGGCCGGCACCGTCTGGAGCAGCGGTTCGCCGCCTACGAGGGCGAGAAGCTGTACGGCCTGGGCCAGCACCAGCACGGCCGGCTGGACCAGAAGGGCCTGGTGCTGGACCTGGTGCAGCGCAACGCCGAGGTGAGCGTCCCCGTGCTGGTGTCCAGCCGGGGCTACACGATGCTGTGGAACAACCCGGCGATCGGCCGGGTGGAGCTGGCCGGCAACGGCACCCGGTGGGTGGCGGACTCCGCCCGGCAGATCGACTACTGGATCACGGCGGGCACTCCGGCCGACGGCCAGCGCGCCTACACGGCGGTGACCGGGCGTTCGCCGATGCTGCCGGAGTGGGCGGCGGGCTTCTGGCAGTGCAAGCTGCGCTACCGCACCCAGGACGAACTCCTCGCCGTGGCACGGGAGTACAAGCGCCGTAGCCTGCCCCTGTCGGCGATCGTCTGCGACTTCTTCCACTGGACCCACCTGGGCGAGTGGAAGTTCGACCCGAAGGAGTGGCCGGACCCGGCGGCGATGGTCGAGGAGCTGGCGGAGCTGGGCGTCAAGCTGGTCGTGTCGGTGTGGCCGTCGGTGTCCCCGCTCTCCGAGAA
The DNA here is from genome assembly GCF_055607665.1 of Streptomyces sp. NPDC036984. Taxonomy (NCBI): domain Bacteria; kingdom Bacillati; phylum Actinomycetota; class Actinomycetes; order Kitasatosporales; family Streptomycetaceae; genus Streptomyces; species Streptomyces sp. NPDC036984. Next base: position 64,267 of record NZ_JBVJRL010000022.1, on the reverse strand, counting down.
CCACGCGGTGATGGAGCAGCGCGGCTGGTTCATCGGCACCCAGTACGGCCCGCTGGCGCACGCCGACTGGCCGGACAAGGAGGTCGCCTCCACCGTCCAGGTGGCGTTCTACGACGCCACGAACCCCGAGGCCCGGGACTTCGTGTGGTCCCGCGTCCGGGACAACTACCTGACCCCGTACGGCATCACGGCGTTCTGGCTGGACGCCTGCGAGCCCGAGCTGAAGCCCGGATTCCAGGACAACCTGCGCTACTGGGCGGGCCCGGGCCTGGAGGTCGGCAACCTCTACCCGGCCGAGAACGCCCGCGCCTTCTACGAGGGCCTGCGGGCCCAGGGCGAGGAGGTCATCACCCTCAACCGCTCGGCGTGGGCGGGCAGCCAGCGCTACGGGGCCGCGCTGTGGTCCGGTGACATCGGCACCGACTTCGCGACGCTGCGCCGGCAGATCGCGGCCGGCCTCAACACCGCGCTGTCCGGCATCCCCTGGTGGAACACCGACATCGGCGGCTTCCACGGCGGCGACCCGGACGACCCGGCCTACCGGGAGGTGATGGTCCGCTGGTTCCAGTTCGGCGCGCTGTCCCCGCTGATGCGGCTGCACGGCTTCCGCGACCCGGGCATGCCGCTGGGCCCCGAGATGACCGGCGGCCCGAACGAGGTGTGGTCCTACGGCGAGGAGGCCGGAGCGATCCTGGAGCGGTATCTGCGCCTGCGCGAGCGGCTGCGGCCGTACATCCTCACGGTCATGCGGGAGGCCCACGAGGAGGGGCTGCCGGTGCTGCGCCCGCTGTTCCTGGAGTTCCCGGACGACCAGGCCGCCTGGCCGGTGGACGACGCCTACCTCTTCGGCCGGGACCTGCTGGTGGCCCCGGTGCTGACGGCGGGGGCGACGGCCCGGACGGTGTACCTGCCGGCGGGGGCGCGCTGGACGGACGCCTGGACGGGTGTGACGTACGAGGGCGGTACGGCCGTGACGGTGGACGCTCCGCTGGAGCGCATCCCGCTGTTCCTGCGGGACGGCGCGGAGCTGCCCATCAGGCAGTGACGGGGAGGGGCCGGCCCCGCGAGGGAGCCGGCCCCTGGTCTCTCAGCCGCTGCTGACGGTCAGGTTGTTGGTGGTGAAGTTCAGGCCGCCGGACGACGAGGTGATCTCGTAGCCGAACTGGACGTCCCCGATGGTCTCGTTGCCGAACCAGCCCTTGGTGTCCTTGATCCACTTCAGGATCGGGAGGATGTTGACCGTGCCGGAGCCGGAGTTGGAGGTGCGGACGAAGGAGAAGACCTCGTTCGCGCCGTTGTTGCCCTTGTAGACGGTCCAGGTGTGACCGCCCAGCGTCACGGTGCCCTGCGAGGTGCCGAGGGGGCCGACGGCTCCGGTCTTGTTGACCCAGAGCATGATCTCGTAGTCGTAGTCCGTGTCCCAGATGTCGTACGACGTGTTGTACGCGCCGGACGACGGGACCGTGACGTTGTAGCTGCTGGTGAGCGAGCCGAGGGAGGTGATCGGCTTGTTGATCACCTTCTTGGCGTTGGGGTAGGACTTGATGCCGCCGGTGTTCGGGTGGTTCGCCCAGACGCCCCAGTTCGTGCCGGAGTTGGCCCATATGCACTGGCTGCCGGCGCCGGAGCCCCAGATGTTGTTGTAGAGGGTGTAGCCGTTCAGGGTGGTGTTGCCCCACTGGTCGCAGGAGTTCCAGACGGCGGCGGAGGCGGGCGCCGAGGCGAGGCCGACGGTGGCGCCCAGGGCGAGGGCGGGGGCCAGCAGCGCCTTGGCGACGCGGCGCAGCGTGTGTGATGCCATGGTGTCCCTTCCATGGGTGGGGGGAGTTTCTCCGGTCACCGCGCCCCCAGGGTGAGGACGCGGTCTTCTCCGGCGACGAGGTCGAGCGGCTCCGCGCCGGAGGAAGTCCGCAGTTCGACGCGGTGGGTGCGGCCGGGCCGTACGACGGCCCGGGCACCGTCCGGGCCCCAGGCGAGGTCGACCCGGGCGCCGAACCGGGTGCGCACCCCGCGCAGCTCGCCGCTCGGCCAGCTGTCCGGGACGGCGGGCAGCAGGACCAGGCGGTCCGGGGTGGACTGGACGAGCATCTCGATGAGCACGCCGGGCAGGGTGTGCGCGGCGTCCGCGTTGTAGACGTTCCGGTGCGGGTAGTGGGCGCTCATCAGGGAGGTGTGGAAGAAGTCGCCGGCCAGCACCCGGGCGAGGGCGTCACCGGCGCGGCCGGCGTCCCCGAGCCGGGCGGCGGCCAGGGCGTGGTGCAGATGGCCGTGGGCGGAGTCGTTCTCGGCGCCGCGCAGGGCGAGGGCCCGGTGGGCGGCGGCGGCCAGGCGCGGTGTGTCGTAGGGGGTGATCTCGTCCAGCGGCCAGAGGTCGTACAGATGGCTGAGGTGGCGGTGGTCGTAGGTGTCGTCGAGTCCGGGCCAGGCCCATTCGGCGAGGGCGCCGTCGGCGTTGATCCGGTGCGGCGGCAGCCGGTCCGCCAAGGCCCGCCACCGGTCGGCGTGTTCGGGGTGGTAGCGGGCTGCGGTGCGCAGGGTGTGACGGGCGGCGGAGAGGTCCATGGCCGCGTTGATCGCGCCCCAGCTGCCGTTCGCGGGGCGGTTCTCGGGAGAGTAGGAGGGCACGACGACCAGGTGGCCGTCCGCGTCGGTGCGGGTGAGGAAGTCCTCGTAGAAGAGGGCCGCCTCGGCGAGCGCGGCGGCGGTGCGCGGATCCCGCCCGCCGTGGATCTCGTCGTGGTCGACCAGCGGTTTGAGCAGCCAGTCGGCGCCCGCGGTCCACAGGTGCAGTGGGTATTCGCGGCTGAAGTGGTACGTCAGCCCGGACTCGCCGTCGGTGTGCGAGGGCGCGACGGCGCCCCGGGTGCCGAAGATCGCGCGGGCGTTGGCCCGCCAGTCGGGCAGCTGCCGCTCGACCAGCGTGGCCAGCGCCTCGGTGACCTCGGGCAGGGCGGCGGCGGGGGCGGCGGCGGTCTGGAGGTTGAGATTGGCGTTCGTGGTGAACGCCCCGGACCAGGCGGTGTTCCAGTCGCCGGTCCACAGTCCGGTGAGCCGGGGCGGGTTGAAGCCGCTGCTGGACAGCAGGTGGTAGCGGCCGGCGGCGAAGAGCCGCTCCAGCAGGGCCGGGCTGAGCGGGCGCCGGAGCAGCTCCGAGCCGGGCAGGGCGCGCTCGGCCGGGTCGGCGCCGAGGTCGAGACCGACCCGCAGGTAGGCGGTGCGGTGCCGGTCCAGATGGCGGGCGAGGAGGGTGTCGTACGGCCGCTCGGTGCCGTCGAGCAGGCTCTGGAGCAGCCGGGCCTCCGCCACCACGTCCGCCTCGCCGGTGTGCCGGCGCACCCGGGTCAGCAGCAGTACCGAGCGGGCACCGGTGACCCGGACACCGGGTGGGACGAGTTCCGTCCGGCCGCCGGCGACGGCGACGAGGGTGACGCCGGTGTAGGCGCGGTCGCTGTCCGGGTACCGGGCGCGCAGGCTCAGCAGGGCACCCTCGGGGGTGAGCAGCGCGCCGTGGCCGACCCGCAGCCCGGCCGGCGCGCCCGGCAGCCGGTGGTCCAGGCGGACGTCCAGATCGCCCGCGGTCATCTCGTGCACGATCACGTCGTCCGCGCGGGAGACGAAGACGCGGCTGCCGGCGTCGGCGCGGACCGCCGCGACCTCGCCGCTGGTGAAGTCGACGGCCCGGCGCAGGTCCCGCCCGCCGCCCGCGCCGGGACACCGGACGCGTACCTGGAAGGCCGGGTGGAAGGGCTGCACCCACTGGAGCGGGCGGCCGTCGGTGAAGCGCTCGGCGGCGGTGAGGTCACCGGCGAGCAACCGGTCCTGGAGCGCGGGGAGTGCGGCGGCCAGCCGGGGCGGCCGGGCGTGCTCGCCGCCGCCCGGCCGGACCAGGGCGTGGTGCGTGACGACGACCCGCTCGTCGTTCGGATCTCCGAACGCAAGGGCGCCGTGGTGGCCGTTCCCGCTGAGGAAGGCGTCCTCCCAGCGGGTGGCCGGGGCCGGCTCCCAGGTGCCGTGGACCGGGGTTCGGCTCATGACCGCAGCACCGCCACTCCGTACCGGCCGAGGGTGACCGTGTCCGTGACGGCGGCTGTGCCGAGCAGCTCGCGGTGGGTCCCCGGGACCCGGACGGTGACCGGCTCCCGCCCGTGGTTCAGCAGGAACAGCAGCTCGCCCCGGCGCACCGCCTCCACGCCCGCCGGGAGCCCCTCCAGCACCGGCCGCACCCCCGCGTCGGCGGCGATGTCGGCCAGCAGGGCACGCAGCGCCTCGGGCTCGGGGAGCGTGGAGACGTACCACGCGCGGCCCCGGTGCAGCACGGCGGGCAGTCCGTCCAGCTCACCGCCCTGGTACGGCACGCTCTCGGCGGCCCCCGGCACCGGCTCGATCTCCTCCGACCACAGCGTGCCGCGAAAGCCCTCGCACGCCACGGTCTCCCCCGCCTGAAGCGGCCACCACTCGTGCAGGGTGCGGATGCCGAACAGCTCGCGCAGCCGGGCGTCCATGCCGCCGGCCCGGACCCGGTCGTCCGCGTCGGCGACGCCGCTGAGGAAGCCGCAGACCAGGGTGCCGCCGCCGCGGACGTACGCGAGGAGGTTGTCGACGGCGGTCTCGGTGAGCAGGTACAGCTGCGGGGCCACGACGAGCCGGTAGCCGGACAGGTCGTGTTCCGGGTGGGCGAAGTCGGTGGTGAGGTGGGCCTCCCACAGCGCCCGGTGCCAGGCGGTGAGCACCTCCGGCAGGTCCACCAGGGTCGACAGCCGGCCCTCGTGATCGCCGGCCCACCAGGAGTGCCAGTCGTGCAGAATCGCGACTTCGGCCGTGACGTGACCTCCCGTCACCTGGCCTTCCAGCCGGGCGAGTTGCCCGCCGATCTCCTTGACCTCCTGGAAGGTCCGGCCCTCCTCCCCCGCGTGCGAGACCATCCCGGAGTGGAACTTCTCGGCGCCCTGCCGGGACTGGCGCCACTGGAAGTAGCAGACGGCGTCGGCACCGCGGGCGACGGCCTGGAAGGACCACAGGCGGTTGAGGCCGCGCGGTTTGGGGTGGTTCACCCCGCGCCAGTTGACCGGCCCGGCCGCCTGCTCCATCAGCATCCACGGCCCGCGCGCCTGCGAGCGGGTCAGGTCCTGCACCAGCGCGCCGCGCTGCGCGCCCAGCGGGTCGCGCGGGTCGGGGTAGAGGTCGACGGAGACGACGTCCTCCTCCTCGGCCCAGCGCCAGCCGTCCTGCCCGACCCACAGCGGCATGAAGTTGGTGGTCACGGGGAGGTGCGGGGTGTGCCGGCGGACGATGTCCCGCTCGGTGGTGAAGCACTCCAGGAGCATGTCGGAGGTGAACCGCCGGAAGTCCAGCACCTGGCCGGGGTTCTTCAGATAGTGGACGTGGCGGGGCGGCAGGATGCCGTCCCAGGTGTCGTAGCCCTGGCTCCAGAAGGCGGTGCCCCAGGCGGAGTTGAGCGCGTCCAGGGTGCCGTACTTCGCGCGCAGCCAGCGGCGGAAGGCGGCGGCGGCCTCGTCGCCGTAGTCGAAGGTGCAGTACTCGTTGTTGATGTGCCACATGGTGAGGGCGGGGTGGCTGCCGTAGCGGGCGGCCAGGTCCTCGGTGATGGCGGCGGCGTAGCGGCGGTAGGTGGCGCTGGAGTGCGAGAAGTGCTGCCGGCCGCCCCACCGTTCGACGCGGCCGTCGGCGTCCCGGGGCAGGGTGTCCGGGTGCAGCCGGCCCATCCAGGGCGGCGGGGAGGAGGTGGGCGTGGCGAGGACGACCCCGATGCCGTGGTCGTGCAGGAGGTCCATCAGCCGGTCCAGCCAGCCGAACTCCCGGGCGCCCGGCTGGGGTTCGAGCTTCGACCAGGAGAAGACACCGAGCGTGACGGAGTTGACCCGGGCCTGCTTCATCAGCCGGACGTCGTCCCGCCAGGTCTCCTCCGGCCACTGCTCGGGGTTGTAGTCGCCGCCGAAGAGGACGCGCCCCCGGGTGGCGTCGGCGAGGCCCGGCTTCATACCGGCTCCCCGTACTGGATGCCCCGCCCGTTGGTGGCGAGGTAGACACGCCCGTGGATCCGCGGGTCACCGGTGACGGCCTGCCCGGTCCAGCCCCAGCGGTGGGCGTCGTCGTCGATACGGACCCAGGTCCTGCCCTGGTCGTCGGAGCGCAGGACGGCGACACCGGAGTCCGCGACCGCCCCCACCTGGTAGATCGCCGGCCCGTCGGCGCCGGGGGCGGCCTTGCCGAAGCCGAGGGTGTACGAGGCGCGCACACCGGCGACCCTGCTGAAGCCCACCCCGCCGTCGGTGGACCGGTACAGCCCGTTCTCCTTGGTGCTCAGCCACAGGTCGCCCGTCCGCCCGGGGGCCGCGGCCAACTGGAACCGGCTGTCACCGGACGGCAGCCGGGCGGCGCGGGCGGCGAAGGTGCGACCGCCGTCGGTGCTGGCGTACAGGGTGCCCGTGTCGGTGTCGTAGGCGTAGAAGACGGCCGGGTCGACGGGGTCGGCGAGCGGGGTGGCTCCCTTGGGGAAGGAGGACACCTCGGTCCAGCCGGCGCCCCCGTCCGCCGACCGGTGGGCGGGGTACCTGGTCCCGTCCCAGTGCACGAAGGTCCACAGCAGCACGCCGCCGTCGGCGCCGACGGCGATCGGGCCGGGGGCGTCCTCGGCGAGGGCGGGCTGGGCCGGGAAGGGCGCCCAGGTGCGTCCGCCGTCGGCCGAGAAGGCGCCGTTCCCGTGGTCGCCCCACCCGGTGCGCACGACGTACGACGGTTTCGCCGCGGCGAGCGCGAGTCCGGTCGCCGTACCGAAGACGGGGTTCGTGGCCATGCCGCGGGACGGGGAGGCGGTGAGCCGCTCGTGGTACAGCACCCCGATGTCGCCGTTCCCGCTGATCAGATGGGCCTGCCCGGTCGGCGGTGAGATCAGCTGCCGTACGGAGGTCTCCTCCAGGCCGCGGATCCTGGGTGCCCAGTGGACGAGGTCACGGGTGCCGTAGACGGTGGCGCCGGTGCCGTAGAGGATGTGCTCCGGGTCGTACGGGTCGACGGCGACGGCCTGGATCCACCAGCCGAACTTGGGCCTGTCCTCGCCCCAGGCGAGATAGGGGGTCTCGGAGACGTCGAGGACGGCGGAGTCCTTCAGGGAGACCCAGCTGCGGCCGCCGTCGGTGGTGCGGTACAGGGTGTCCACCGCGGACCAGCGGTTGTTGGTGGAGACGACGACCGTGCCGGGGCGGCCGCCGGCCACCGCGATCCCGCCGTAGCCGAAGGTGTCGGTGCCGCCCGGGGCGACCGGGGTGACGTCGGTCCAGGTACCGGTGGCGGTGTTCAGCTTGTGCACGCTTCCGTCGGACTGGCCGTTCGGGCCGGGTGCGTCGGCGTACGTGACGTACAGCTCGTGGGTGTGGCGGTCGTGGGCGGCGCGGATCGGGACCTTCGCGGCGGTGCCGGTGGGCTGTCCGGGGACGGGTTCCCAGGTGGTGCCGTCGGTGGTGCGGTACAGGTTCGGCCGCGCGGTGGTGCCGTCGGCGTCGCCCCAGCCGGCGTAGACGGTACGGCCGGCGGCGAGGAGCAGGGTGACCCCTTGACCGCCGCTGGTGGGCGCGGCCGGGAAGCCGCTCTGCGGCGCCCAGCTGTCGCCCCGGTCGGTGGACTTGAGGAGTCCGTCGTGGCGGGTGCCGAGCCAGAGGGTGTCGCTGTCGCGGGGGTCCACGAGGAGCCGTTCGCCGGTGCCCCGGCCGTCCTCGTTGGCGCCGAGCCGGACGGGCAGGCCGGTGCGGTGCCAGGTGCGGCCGCGGTCCTCGGAGCGCAGGAACGCGCCGTTGCCGGCCCACGGCTGGGCGTACGTGCCGAGGGCGAGGTACAGCCGGTCGGGGTGGGCCGGGTCGACGGCCAGGGCCGCCACGCCGAGGAGGTTCCAGTCGTCCCAGCCGAGGTGGTCGGTGAGGGGGGTCCAGCGGGCGGTGGCCTGGTCCCAGCGGTAGGCGCCGCCGATGTCGGTGCGGGCGTAGGCGAGGGTGGGGGTGGTGGGGTGGAAGAGGATGCCGGTGACGAAGCCGGTGCCGCCGATCACTGCCGTGCGCCAGCGGTACGCGCCCCGCTCGGCCGGGGCCGCGGTGTCGGGGCCGGCCGCGTGGCCTTGGCTGGGGAGGGTGGCGAGCGCGGCTGCGGCGGCCGTTCCGGCGAGGACGGTTCTGCGGGTGGGGGTGGGCATGGGGTACCTCGGCTGGGTGTCTTGGTCGGGTGGTCCGGTACGGGTGCGGGGCGGGGGTGGGGTCGCTTGCCGGCGCCGGCGGGTGCCTCGCCCTCCCCAAGCTCTCGGCTTCGCTCGAGGGCGCTGGGCGCCCTGAAGGAGCGCGGGGAACTGCGCGACCAGCCCCCACCCACCCGCAGTCGCCGACGAGACCGCACCGCCCCTTCGAACAGGCGCCGTCGGCTACCCCTTCACCGCTCCTGTCAGCATCCCCTTCCGGAAATGCTTCTGGACGAACGGCGACAGCACGGCCACCGGCAGCAGGGCCAGTACCATCACCGCCATCTGGATGGCCAGCGGCGACAGCTGACCGGTGTTGATCTGGGCCGACAGCCCGACCGGCCGTTCCTGCTTCTGGACCAGCTGGATCATGACGTTCTGCAGCGGCATCTTCTTCTGGTCGGTCAGATAGATCGACGCGTTGAACCAGGCGCTCCAGTACCCGACCGCGTAGAACAGGGTGATCACCGCCAGCACGGCCCGGGACAGCGGCAGCACGATCTGCCACAGGATCCGCCAGTCCCCCGCCCCGTCGATCCGCGCGCTGTCGATGAGTTCGGGCGAGATGCCCATGAAGAACCCCCGGAGCACGAGGATGTTGAAGACGCTGACCGCGCTCGGCAGGATCAGCGCGAGGTAGGTGTCGGTGAGGCCGAGCGCCTGGACCAGCAGGTACGTCGGGATCAGGCCCGCGCCGAAGAACATCGTCGCGAGCAGGGTCAGCAGGATCCAGCGATGGCCCAGTGAGCCCCGGCGCGAGAGACCGTACGCGCACAGGACCGACACCGTCATGCTGAACAGCGTGCCGACGAGCGTCACCCCGATGCTGACCAGCGCGGCCCGCTGCACCTGGCCGCCGCTCAGCAGCTCCTGGTAGGCGACGAAGGTGATGCCCTTGGGGATCACCACCAGTCCGCCCGTCTCGTCGATGACCTTCTTCGGGGACAGGCTGGTGACGACCACGATCCACAGCGGGAAGAGCACGGCGAAGCAGGCGATGGCGAGGACCAGCCCCTTCGCGGCGAGCCCGGCCCGCGCCGGTTCCTCCTCCCAGACGGGCCGGGGCGGCGCCGCCCACCGGCTGTGCCGGTCCGCGTCCCGTACCCCCGGCGGCCGTTCGACCACGGCGCTCATTTCTCGTACACCCCCTGCTCGCCCATGAGGTGGGCCACCTTGTTCGCCACGAGGACGAGGGTCAGTCCGACGACCCCCTTGATCAGGCCCGCCGCCGCCGCATAGCTGAAGTCCTGGTTGCGGATGCCGTTCCACCACACGTAGGTGTCCAGCACCTCGGACGCGTCCGGGCCGACCGCCTGCCGCTGGAGCAGGAACTGCTCGAAGCCGACGGTGAGGGCGTCACCGACGCGCAGCACGAGCAGGAGCGCGATCACCGGCCGCAGCGCGGGCAGCGTGACGTGCCACATGCGGCGCCGGCGTCCGGCGCCGTCCATGGCGGCGGCCTCGTACAGGTCCGTGGAGACGGCGGCGAGCGCGGCGAGGAAGACGATGATGCCCCAGCCCGCGTCCTTCCAGACCATCTGCGCGGTGACCAGGTACTTGAACACGGACGGGTCGGTCATGACGTCGAAGCCGGAGTGCCCGTGTTCGCGCAGGGTCTGCGCGAGGACGCCGGCACCGCCGAAGATCTGCTGGAAGACGGTGACGACCAGCACCCAGGAGAAGAAGTGCGGCAGGTACATGATCGCCTGGGCGACCGCGCGCACCCGGGGCCGGATCACGCTGTTGATGAGCAGCGCGAGCGCGATCGGGATCGGGAAGAACAGCACCAGCTGGAGGAAGAAGAGGACGAACGTGTTCTGCACGGCGTGCCAGAACTCCGAGTCCGCGAAGACCCGTTGGAACTGCTCGAAGCCGACCCAGGGGCTCTGGAAGACGGCGACGAAGCCGTTGTCGCTGAGATAGGGGTCGTAGTCCTGGAAGGCGACGACGTTGCCGAGGATCGGGACGTAGTTGAAGACCAGGAGCAGCAGGACCACGGGCAGCGTCATCAGGATCAGGGTGCGGTCGCGCCGGAACCTGGTCCTCAGGCTCAGCTTGCGTTCGGGCTTGCGGCGGCCGGCGGAGCCGCCGGCCGCCGCCGGGCCCCCCTCCCCCGTCTTCGTCCCGGCCCGGCTGCGGGCAACGGTGCTGGTCACGTCGCCGAGCCGGTGGAGTCGAGCAGCTTGCGGTACCAGTCGCGCAGGTCGTCGCCGCCCTGCTTCTTCCACTCGGCGACCGCCTGCTGCACATCGCCGATCTTCTTCCGGCCGCGTACGACGTCGTCCTCGAGCTGCTCGAAGTCGTCGGCGAGGTTGGACCAGCGGCCGGGTTCGGTGATCGTGAGGCCGTAGAAGGAGGACTTCTTGGTGAAGGCGCCCATGCGCTGCTGCCACTCGACCATGCCCCGGGTGACCTCGGGGAAGTCGGGGTGGGCGACGTACGCGGCGGGCTTGCCGGTGTAGTCGAAGGCGCCGAGGACCTCGTTGACGCCCTTGGTGGTCTTGGTGGGCACGCCCTTGTTCAGGGTGAAGTCGGTGCCCTCGACGCCATACTCGGCGAGCAGGCGTTCCTTCGTGCCGAACGGCGCGGCGCAGAAGTTGGCGATCGCGAGGAAGTCCTTGATCTGCTGCTCGGACGCCTTCTTGCTGATGAAGGTGAAGATGTTCGCGGGCTGGACGGCCCACAGCAGGGGGTCGCCGCCGTCGTGGGTGAAGATGTCCATCGCGGCCATCTCGAAGTCCGGGTTCTGGGTGCGCTGTTCGGAGGTCTTGCCGAACCAGTCGGACAGGTCCTGGTTGTAGACGAGGAGCTTGCCGGCGGTGAACCTGGTGCCGGGCGGGTTGGCGGTCTTGCCGGCCTTGTCGTCGGGGTGGACCACACCCGCGGCGAACAGCTTGCGGGCCCATTCGAGGGCCTCCAGGTACTCCTCGGTCTCGACCCGGTTGATCAGCTTGCCGTCCCGGAGGTGCCACCACAGCGCCTTGTCGCTGCCGTTGAGGACGCCGAAGGCGTTGAAGGCGGTCCACTTCATGTCGGCGCAGGCCCACACCCCGCCCTTGGCGTCGGTGGCCTCCTTCGCCCAGGCGAGGAACTCGTCGGTGGACTTGGGCGGTTGCCAGCCCTTCTGATCGAAGACGTCCTTGCGGTAGAAGGGCGCGATGTTGGTGACGTAGGAGCCGGGCAACGGGATCGCGCGCAGCTGTCCGCCGAAGATGGAGCGCTGCCAGGCGTCGGTGGGGACGGCGGCGAGGTTGGGGTAGTCCTTGACCTTGTCGCCGGACAGGTAGGGGCCGAGGTCGGCGAACTTGGCGTTGATGGCGCTGGGGATCTTGCCCATCAGGTTCCAGCCGGGGACGACCACGACGTCCGGGATGTCGCTGGAGGCGAGGACCGCGCCGAGCTTCTCGTCGTAGGTGTTGCCGTCCTGGTTCTGCCAGCCGGTCTCGACGCCGATGGCCGCGTTCATGGCCTTGTAGTAGGCGTTGGAGTTGTCCGGCGGGGTGCCCCACAGGGGGGCCATGACGGAGAGCTTGCCGCCGCTGCCGAGCTTCTTCGGCACGGAGGTCTTCAGCCGGTCCAGGGCGACGGCCTTGGTGAAGCCGGCGGCGGAGCCGTTCTTCGCGGGGATGTCGGGGGCGACGACGCTCGATGCCACATACGCGGGGAGGATCTTCTGTGCCGCCTTGCCGGAGGTGGTGCCTTCCTTGCGGCCCTCCTGCCCGCCGCCGCAGGCGGTGAGCAGCGGCAGCCCGCCGGCCACCGCCGCGGCGGCGACCGCGGTGGAGGCGAGGAAGCTTCTCCGGCTGGGGGAGCTTCTCCGGCTGGTGGCGGAGGAGGCGGCGTTCGGCGTCATTGCGTCAACCCTTCATGGCGCACCAGGACACCCGGCGGTGGCCGTCGGCTGCGGTGTCTTCAGTGGATCCGGCTGAGCGGAGGCGTTCTGCATCGCGGGCGGTAGAAGCAGTCGAAGCGCTTCGATGTTGCTGCGAGATTAAGTGAACGCCTGAGGGCGCACAAGGGTCGTTTGCAAGATTCCTCGGACCTCCGGCGTGTCCGGACGGGACCAGAAGCCCCTTGCGGCGCCGCGGAGATTTCGGTCCTGTTCGAGCCCGGCGCCTTGACACCCCGGCCTCTGTCCGATGAGCATCGAAGCGCTTCGAAAGCGCCGCGCCGCTCCATTCGCAAGGGGAACCGCTCGTGACCGATGACTCGCCGTCCACGCCACCGTTCCGCGATCCGCACCTGCCGTTCGCGAAGCGCATCGACGACCTGCTGGCACGGCTCACCCTGGACGAGAAGATCGCCTTCCTGCACCAGTTCACGCCCGCCGTGGAGCGCCTGGGCATCGCCGCCTGGCGGACCGGCCAGGAGGCGCTGCACGGCGTGGCCTGGATGGGCCCGGCGACGGTGTTCCCGCAGGCGGTCGGCCTCGGCGCGACCTGGAACCCGGACCTGGTGCGGCGGATCGGCGAGGCGGTGTCCAAGGAGGCCCGGGCGATGCGCGCCCGCGACGACCGGGTCGGCCTCAACGTCTGGTCCCCGACGGTCAACCTGCTGCGCCACCCGCTGTGGGGCCGCAACGAGGAGGGCTACTCGGAGGACCCGAAGCTGACGTCGGCCATCGCCACGGCGTACACCCACGGACTGCGCGGCACCCATCCCCGGTACTGGCGTACCGCGCCTGTGCTGAAGCACTGGCTCGCGCACAACAACGAGACGGACCGCGCCACTTCCTCGGCCTCCGTACGCCCGCGCGTGCTGCACGAGTACGACCTGCGCGCCTTCCGGGAGACGGTGGAGGCGGGCGCGGTGGCCGGGGTGATGCCCGCCTACAACCTGGTCAACGGCCGCCCCAACCATCTCTCCCCGCAGCTGCGCGAACACCTGCGCACCTGGACCGACGAGGAGCTGCTGGTCTGCTCGGACGCCGGCGCGCCCTCCAACCTGGTCGACGCCGAGCACTACTTCGACACCCACGAGGAGGCCACCGCGGCGGCCCTGCTGGCCGGCGTGGACAGCTTCACCGACCACGGCACGGACTCCTCGCCGATCACCGCCCGGGTCACGGGGGCGCTGGAGCAGGGCCTGCTGACCGAGGCGGACGTGGACACCGCCGTCCGCCGCCAGCTCTCGGTCCGCTTCCGGCTCGGCGAGTTCGACCCGCACTACGACCCGCACGCGGGCACCGGCGAGTTCGACACCCCGGCGCACCGGGCGCTCGCGCGGGAGGCCGCCGAGCAGGCCGTGGTGCTGCTGAAGAACGACGACGACCTGCTGCCGCTCGCCCCGGACACCCGGATCGCGGTCGTCGGTCTGCTCGCCGACGAGTGCAAACTCGACTGGTACAGCGGCAGCCTCCTGCGCCGCTCCACTGCGCTGGAGGGCCTGTACGAGCGGTTCGGCGCGGAGCGCGTGGAGTTCGCGGAAGGTGTGGACCGGGTCCGGCTGCGCACGGCGGCGGGCGCGTACCTGTCCGTGCCGCCGGCGGACGCCCCCGACCAGGCGCGCGGCGCCGCGGGCGCGCTGGACCCGGCGCTGCTGTCCGGCCGCACCGATCTGCCCCCGCTGACCACCGACACGACCGGCACCGAGTTCGCGCTGGCCGACTGGGGCGAGGGCGTGTTGACCCTGCGCGCCCCCGACGGCCGGTATCTCTCGGTCGCCGAGGACGGCTTTCTGCGCGCCTCCGCCGACCAGCCCGGCGGCTGGGTCGTCCAGGAGACGTTCCGCCTCGAACCGCACCGCGGCGGTCACCTCCTCCAGCATCTGGGCACGGGTCGCCATGTCCGGGTCGCCGCCGACGGCGTGAAGGTTGCCGACACCGGCGACGTCTTCGAGGTGATCACGGTCGAGCGGGGCGAGCGGGCCGTGGCCCGGGCGGCCGCCGAGGCGGACGTCGTCGTGGTGGTCGCGGGCAACGACCCGCACATCAACGGCCGGGAGACGGAGGACCGTACGACCCTGCTGCTGCCGGAGCACCAGCGGCGGCTGCTGCACGCGGCCCGCGCCGCCAACCCGCGCACCGTGCTGGTGCTGGTGTCGGCGTACCCGTACGCGGTGGACGTGACGCGGCTGCCGGCCGCGCTGTGGACGGCGCACGGCGGCCAGGCTGCGGGCACGGCGCTGGCCCGGGTGCTGGCCGGCGACGTCTGCCCGGCGGGCCGCCTCCCGCAGACCTGGTACGCCGCCGACGCGGACCTGCCCGACCTCCTCGACTACGACGTGATCGGCAGCCGGCAGACCTATCTCTACTTCGAGGGCACCCCGCTCTTCCCCTTCGGCCACGGCCTGTCGTACGCGTCCTTCGCGTACGCCGGGGCGGCGGCCCGGGTGGAGGCCGGCTCGGTGCACGTGAGCTGCACGGTCACCCACACCGGGGACCGGCCGGCGGACGAGGTGGTCCAGCTGTACGGCCGGGCCGTGGACCCGTCGGTGACCCGCCCGCGCCGCGAGCTGCTGGCGCACCGCCGGCTCACGCTCAGCCCCGGCGAGACGGCCGCCGTCTCCTTCGAAGTCCCGCTGTCGGCGCTGGAGTTCTGGGACGTGCGGCAGGGCGGATGGCGCCTGGAGCAGGGCCCGTACGAACTGCTGCTCGGCGCGTCCAGCGAGGACGTACGCCTGCGCACGACCGTGCACCTGGACGGGACACCCCCGGCACCCCGCCCGGTGCTGTGGCGCGGCCTTGCCGCGGCCGACTTCGACGAGCAGTCGGGCAGCGTGATCGTGGACCGCACGAGGACGGCGGGCGACGCGGTGACGCCGGCCCACGCCGGCACGGCCGAACTCGTCTACCGTGCCTGCGACTTCGACGCGGGCGTGCGCGAGGTGACCGCGCTGGTGGCGGGCGAGGGCACCCTGGAGGTGTCGCTGGACGGCGGCCCGGTGCTGGCGTCGCTCACCCTGGACACCCCCACGGGCGGCCCCTACGCGTACACCACGCTCACCGCCGCGTGCGCCGCCGCGGGCGTCCGCGACATCCGCCTCGGACTGCGCGGCCCGCTGCGGCTCGCGCACGTCGGCTTCTCCGGTTGAGGGTCCGGAGGAGACCGGCACCAGGAAGGGGCCCGGCACCGGAAGGCAGCGGTGCCGGGCTCCTCCGGTTCGGCGGCCCGCCGTCAGACTACCTGAAAACGGTTCCCATTAGCCATAGGAGTGTCCGGACACGCGAACGGCCGCAGCCCCCGCACAGTGGGCTGCGGCCGTTCCGTTTCCGACCTGTCCGTGGCAGGTCAGAGCGCGAGACCGGTGAGAACCAGCACGCGCTCGTAGGTGTAGTCCTCCATCGCGAACCGCACGCCTTCGCGGCCCACACCGGACTGCTTGGCGCCGCCGTACGGCATCTGGTCGGCGCGGTAGGACGGGACGTCGCCGATCACCACGCCACCGACCTCCAGGGCACGGTGGGCGCGGAAGGCGACCTGGAGGTCGTGGGTGAACACGCCCGCCTGGAGGCCGTACTTGGAGTCGTTGACCGCGGCGAACGCCTCGGCCTCGCCGTCCACCTTCTGCACGGTGAGAACGGGACCGAAGACCTCCTCGCAGGCGATCGTCACGTGCGCCGGTACGTCGGTGAGGACCGTCGGCGCGTACGAGGCGCCGTCGCGGTCGCCGCCGGTGCGGAGCGTGGCACCCGCCTCTACGGCCTCCTTCACCCAGGTCTCCACGCGCTTGGCCGCGTCCTCGCTGACCAGCGGGCCGACGTCCGTCTTGTCGTCGGAGGGGTCACCGGTGACCTGGGCCTCGACGGCGGCGACGATGCGCGGCAGCAGCCGGTCGTACACCGACGCGTCGGCGATCACGCGCTGCACCGAGATGCAGGACTGGCCGCCCTGGTAGTTGGAGAAGGTCGCGATGCGGGTCGCGGCCCAGTCCAGGTCGGCGTCGGAGGCGAAGTCGCCCAGGACGACCGCGGCTCCGTTGCCGCCCAACTCCAGCGTGCAGTGCTTGCGCGGCACCGAGTCCATGATCGCGTAGCCGACCTTCTCGGAACCGGTGAAGGAGATGACCGGCAGGCGCTCGTCCTGGACCAGGGCGGGCATGCGGTCGTTGGAGACCGGGAGGATCGACCAGGAGCCGGCCGGCAGGTCGGTCTCGGCGAGCAGGTCGCCGAGGATCAGACCGGACAGCGGGGTGGCCGGGGCCGGCTTCAGGATGATCGGGGCGCCGGCCGCGATCGCCGGGGCGACCTTGTGCGCGCACAGGTTCAGCGGGAAGTTGAACGGCGCGATGCCGAGCACGACACCCTTCGGGAAACGCCGGGTGAGGGCCAGCCGGCCCTGGCCCCCGAGGTCGGTGTCGAGCCGCTGGGCCTCGCCGCCGTTGAACCGGCGGGCCTCCTCGGCGGCGAACCGGAACACGGAGACCGCGCGGCCGACCTCGCCCCGGGCCCACTTGATCGGCTTGCCGTTCTCGGCGGAGATCAGCTGGGCGATCTCCTCGGTGCGCTCGGCCAGCCGCTTGCTGACGTGGTCGAGGGCGGCGGCGCGCACATGCGCCGGGGTGGCGGCGAACTCGTCCCGCACGGCGTACGCGGCGGCCACGGCCTCCTCGACCTGGGCGTCGGTCGGCATGCTCACCTTGCCGACGAGCCGGTCGTCCCACGGGGAGGTGACGTCGAAGGTGTCCTCGCCGGTGACCTGGCGGCCGGCGAGCCAGAAGGCATGGGTGGAAGTCATGTACGAGTCCCGGCCCTTCCGCGTTGGGGGTGTGCTTGGTTTGCCTGGTCCACGGTAGGGCGGGGCCGGCCGAGGGTCGTTTGTCCGACTCGTAGCAGTGAACGGACCGGGCACTACTGTTTGGACTACTCGGCGCTGCGCACTACTCCGTGGAGGTCGCCTTCAGCGCGAGCCACAGCTCCATGCGCACGTCGGGATCGTCCAGGCTCCGCCCCAGAATCTCCTCCACCCTCCGCATCCGGTACCGCAGCGTGTGCCGATGCACCCCCAGGTCCGCCGCGGCCGCGTCCCACTGCCCGTGCCGTGACAGCCAGGCCCGCAGCGAGGCGACCAGATCCCCGCGCCCGGTCGCGTCATGCTCGTGCAAGGCCCGCAGCAGCCCGTCCGCGAACGCCTTCACCGCGTCGTCGGCCAGCAACGGCAGTACCGATCCGGCGGCCAGCTGCTCGTGCTCGACGAACACCCGCCCCCGCCGCCGTGCCACCGACAGCGCCTGCTCGGCCTGCTTGTACGCCGCTGCCGCCGCGATCGGCCCGGCGGGCGCCGACAGACCGACGACCAGGTCGCCCTCGTCCGCACGCCCCTGCTCGGGCACGGCCCGATCGGCCTCTCGGGCCGCCGCGTACGCGGCGCAGGCGGCCACCGCCGCGCCCTCGTCGGCGGCCAGGACCACCAGCCGCTCCCCCTCGGGCACGACCAGCACCGCCTCGCCGGACCGCGCCGCGGCGGCCTCCACGGCCTCCGCCAGCTCGCCCAGCGGTTCGCCCGACGTACCGGACCCGGACTCGGCGACGATCATCCGGAACGGCGCGTCCAGCAGCCCGCCGTACAGGTCCCCGGCGACGGCCCGGGCATGGTCCGGTTCCCCGGCGAGGAGCATGCGCAGCACCGCCGTACCGATCCGCTGCTCGGCCGCGTGCAGGGAGCGGGAGCGTTCGGTGGTGAGGGTGAGCAGGGCGATGGCGGAGTGGACGGCGTACCGCTCGGCCGTGCCGAGCGCGGCGGCCGTGCCCACGGCGAGCGCCGCCCGCGGGCGCCGGCCGGTGCCGAGGGAGTGCAGCTCCACCCGGTCCTCGTGGTCCGGGCCGCCGACCACGGAGGACGCGGGGGCGGGCCGCTCCCGCAGCCGTTCCACGTCGGCGGTGAGCCGGGCGGCCCGGCGGCCGGCCCACTCCGGGGCGGCGGCGACGACGGCGCCCGAGGCGTCGTACAGCGCGGCCCAGCCGTCGACCTGCGCGGCGAGCGCGCCGAGCACACCCTCGGGGCCGGAGTTCAGAGCCTGTCTGGTCAGCTCGCGCTGGGCCGCGAAGCCTGCTGTCACGGCCCGGTACTGGTCGGCGGCGATGGCGGCGGAGACGGCCTTGCTGATGGCGAGGAAAGGGGTGCGGCGGGGCACCTCCAGCAGGGGCAGCCCCTCCTCGGCACAGGCGTCGACCAGCGCCTTGGGGATCTCCTCGTAGTTGACCCCGACGGCGAACCCGAGCCCGACCACGCCCGCGCCGGCCAGCCGCCGCACATACCGCCGCATGGCCTCCGGATCCTCCGCGTCCAGCTTCAGCGCGGTGATCAGCAGCAGCTCGCCGCCCTCCATGTAGGGCACGGGGTCGGCCAGCTCGCTGACGTGCGCCCAGCGGACGGGCACGTCCAGGCGGTCCTCGCCCGCACGCACGGTCAGCTTCAGCGCGGAGTGGTGGACGAGCGAGGCGAGAGTCGGGGGCATGGGGCCTTCACCGTGAGGGAGGAGTGGTCTTTTGGCCGCCGTGTATGAACGGCCTACGCCGATTCTGCCTCACCGTACGATCCCCCGCTGGCCCTGCTCACCCCCGCAGATCCACGAGCAACGGCGGCGCGTGCTCCCCCTGCACACTGGTCAACGACAACACCGCATGCCCCGCCGGCACCCCATGAGCCAACTCGGACGCGGACCAGCGCTCTCGCTCCACTTGCCGGACGGTGACGGCACGGGCAGTGGGTGCCTGGCCGGTGATCACCCGGCGCAGCATGTGCACCGCCTTGCCGGCCGGGGTCTCGGCGATGATCTGCCGGTCGGTGACGTCCCGGGTCTCCGTCCACTCCTTGCCCCACACCTCGGCGAAGTCCTGCCCGTCCCAGGGGGTGAGCCCGGACAGCGCCATCCGGCAGCCCGTGGCACCGAGCAGCGGACCGCGCAGCGGCCGGGGTACGTCGTCCAGGGTGCGCAGCGTGAGCACCGTGCCGGCGTTGGCGCTCCGCAGCCGCTGGATGCCGCGGACGGCCTCCGGGGTGACGACTCCGGTGGCGTCGTCGAGCAGCAGGCAGGCGAAGAGCGACCGGTCCTCCCGCACCGTCACCGAGGCCGTGAACTGGGCGAGCACCAGCCGCGCCAGGATCCGGGAGGCGTCGGCGTGGCCGCGCTGGGGCAGGTCGATGCGGACCCGGACCGGGTGGTCGAGGGCCTTGAGCGAGAACGGCCGGCTCTGTCCGGAGGTGTCGAAGAAGGCGGCGAAGGCCGGCCGGTCGAGCAGGGCGATCCGGTCGGCGAGAACCGTGCCGACGTCCCCCGGATGGGCCATCTGCCGCTCCCGGGCGTCGAGTTCCCGGATCAGGGAGGCGTGCCCGGTGTCGGTCAGCCCCTTGCGCAGCGCGGCCAGCGGGCCGGGGGCGCCGTCGAGCAGCTGCCGCAGTTCCGGTACCGAGGGGAAGCGGTCGTGGACGGCGCGGAAGGGGCCGAGCAACTGGGCCAGGACGGTGGTGGAGCGGCGGCTGTCGCTGCCCGGGTGCGGGTCGGCGAGGTCGCCGACGAGGGCCTCGGCGAGTATGGCGGCGGCCTCGTCGGGGTCGCTGGTGCCGCCGTAGAGGTCGAGGTCGTACACGGATCCGGGGTGACCGACGCGGACGACGACGTCGTACGCCTCGGCCGGGCCGAGGCCGGCGCCCGCCGCGCCGACCACCACGACCGACGCCCGGCCGGCCAGGGCGTGCAGGCAGAGCGACTCGGCGAGCGGGCGCACCACGGCCCCGGTCTTCCCGGAGCCGGCCGGGCCGACGGCGAGCAGAGAGGTGCCGAGCAGGTCGGGGCCGAGGGCGAGGCCCGCGCCGCGGTAGTGGTAGGGGTTGCGGGGGTCGTCGGCGGTGGTGCCGAGGCGGACCTGCCCGGTGAGCAGGTCGTGCCGGGCGTGCCGGGCGGGCAGGTCGCGTTCGCCGGAGGGGTGCAGGCAGGCCGCGGCGCCGTCCTTCAGCACGGCGCCGGTGAAGGCGCCGAGACTGTGCCGGCCGCTCCGCACGCCCTGCCAGGCGCGGCTGATCCGCGCATGATCCACATCCCGCATGAGCCCGGCCCTGGCCTCGGCGGCAAGCCGCTCGGCAGCCTCATGGACCCCGGCCTGCCGCAGCTGGGGCCATTCGGCGGGGTCGTGGTCGGGGGTGGGTGGGGGCTCGGTCACCGGCGCGGCCGGACCCCAGGCGGACGGCCCGTACCGGCGCCAGACCTCGCCCCAGCGGCCGAGGCGTCCGACGACGAGCAGGATGGCGAGGGCGATGACGGTGTAGTACGAGTACCAGAGGATCGCGTTGCCGACGCGGTCGTTGCCCTGGCGCCAGGAGTCGGGGGTGAACAGCTCCAATGGCAGCACCCACCAGGCGCCGAGATAGCCGTTCCACAAAAGGGACCACACCAGCCAGCCCACGAGGAAGGCGATCAATGCGCCGCTGAGCAGCTGCCGGGCGGGGATCTGCTCGGGCTCCCGCTCGGGCCGGGGCCGGTGCCCGAAGCGCCACACGCCGGGCGGGGCCTCCGGGCGGGGAGCCCGCAGCCAGGTGAGGAAGGGTGAGCCGTCTGGTTTGGGGGGCGCGCCGGGCGGGAGCGAGGGTGCCGGCGGCGCACCTGCCGGCATGGGCGGCACCCCCGCCCCGTCAAGCGGCGCCGTCGGGCGCGGTACCGGGTTCGCATGCGTGCCGCGTGCGTCCCGTGTGCCGTCGGTGTCCATCGACCCTGCCCCCTGACCAGCCGTTCCGTCCGCCATTCCGTCCACCATCAGCGAGCCAATCTAACGCCCCCGGAACGGGAGTTCACCGCTTACGCGGCCGAGAGGTGGCCGTACCCGCCCGGGCGGGCTATGTCCACGGCGGACAACCGGACTCGCCGACAACGCCCACATGGAGCATGCCCGCCCCCCGGAACCGGTCTTAGCCTGCGAGAAAAGAAGGTATGCGTCCGAAAACGCACCGCCCGGAACCGCCCGGGACCGCCGGTACGCAAGATCATCAGGGAGCCCCCCATGACCGCACTTCCGCAGGAGCGCCGCGTCGTCACCGCCATCCCCGGCCCGAAGTCGCAGGAGCTTCAGGCCCGCCGTACCGCCGCGGTCGCACAGGGCGTGGGCTCCGTGCTGCCCGTCTTCACCACGCGCGCGGGCGGCGGCATCATCGAGGACGTCGACGGCAACCGGCTGATCGACTTCGGTTCCGGTATCGCCGTGACCTCCGTCGGCGCGTCCGCCGAGGCCGTCGTCCGGCGCGCCAGCGCCCAGCTCGCCGACTTCACGCACACCTGTTTCATGGTCACCCCCTACGAGGGCTACGTGGAGGTCGCGGAGGCGCTGGCCGAGCTGACCCCGGGTGACCACGCCAAGAAGTCCGCGCTGTTCAACTCCGGCGCCGAGGCCGTCGAGAACGCCGTCAAGATCGCGCGTGCGTACACCAAGCGGCAGGCCGTGGTGGTCTTCGACCACGGCTACCACGGGCGGACCAACCTGACCATGGCGCTGACCGCCAAGAACATGCCGTACAAGCACGGCTTCGGGCCGTTCGCGCCCGAGGTGTACCGGGTGCCGGTGGCGTACGGCTACCGCTGGCCGACCGGCCCGGAGAACGCCGGCCCCGAGGCCGCCAAGCAGGCCATCGACCAGATCACCAAGCAGGTCGGCCCGGACAACGTCGCCGCGATCATCATCGAGCCGGTGCTCGGCGAGGGCGGCTTCATCGAGCCGGCCAAGGGCTTCCTGCCGGAGATCGTGAAGTTCGCCAACGACAACGGCATCGTCTTCGTCGCCGACGAGATCCAGTCCGGGTTCTGCCGGACCGGGCAGTGGTTCGCCTGTGAGGACGAGGACATCGTTCCCGACCTGATCACGACCGCCAAGGGCATCGCCGGCGGTCTGCCGCTGGCCGCCGTCACCGGGCGCGCGGAGATCATGGACGCCGCGCACGCCGGTGGGCTGGGTGGCACCTACGGCGGTAACCCGGTCGCCTGCGCCGGTGCGCTCGGCGCCATCGAGACGATGAAGGAGCTGGACCTCAACGGCAAGGCCAAGCGCATCGAGGAGATCATGAAGGGTCGCCTCACCGCCATGGCCGAGAAGTTCGACATCGTCGGTGACATCCGCGGCCGCGGCGCCATGATCGCCATCGAGCTCGTGAAGGACCGCGCCACCAAGGAGCCGAACCCCGAGGCCACCGCCGCGCTGGCCAAGGCCTGCCACGCCGAGGGCCTGCTGGTCCTGACCTGTGGCACCTACGGCAACGTGCTCCGCTTCCTGCCGCCGCTGGTCATCGGCGAGGACCTGCTGAACGAGGGCCTCGACATCATCGAGCAGGCTTTCGCGCGCATCTGAGCGATGGGTCTGCACCTCTGAAGGGTGCCTGCGGCAGGCCGTGTGAAGAACGTGTGCGGGGTGGATGACGGGAGCGGATTCCATCTGCCCAAGCGCCCGCGCCTGCCGTAGGTTCTACCCAGATGAGAGATACACCCCGCCCACAGGGGACTGTGGGCGACTCCAGGCCGGGGCCTCCCCAGCTTCGACCTGGTCGTGCCCTCGCGCACACAACCGGCGCCTGACGGCTCCGGGATCTCCTCACCGATCGGACGGTCGCCGCCCCAAACCCCCCGGGGCGAGCGACGTTCCGATCCGGACGGCCGCCTCGGAACCATCCCCCCTGTTCCGGGGCGGCCGACCTCCTTCTCCCCCGCCTCATGGGTAATGCGCCCACGTGCCTCATGGGCAACGCGCCCCCGTCGGGCCCGCGCCCATGTGAGAAACGCGCCCACGTCACAAAACGCGCCACGCGAGCATCGCGGCACGCGAGAAGCGCGCCCATGCGAGAAACGCGCCCGCCCCACACCGGGGCCCTGAGCACCCGCAGCGCCCTGCCGCCTGACAGGCTGGGGCCATGCTGCTCCTGGTCCTTCCGGCGCTCGCCTTCGCCCTCATCACCTGGCAGGTCGTCGCCGACGGACCGCTGCTCCGGCTGGACGCGGCCGCCAGCCGGGCCCTCGTCCGCCCGGACCGGTTCTCGGAACTGCTCGCCGACCTCGGCGACATCGGGGTGGCGGTACCGGTGCTGGCCGTCGCCATCGGATACGTCCTGTGGCGGGGCCGGGCCGCCGGTGCCGAGCGGTGGTGGCTGCCGCCGCTCGCCGCGGCCGTGCTGATGGCGCTGGTCCCGGCGATCGTCGTACCGCTGAAGGAGTGGACGGCCCGGCCCGGCACGCCCGTGGTGCCCCCCGCGGTCGGCTACTTCCCCTCCGGCCACACCGCGACGGCGGCGGCCGCGTACGGCTCCGCGACCCTGCTCCTCCTGCCCTGGCTCCGCTCGTCCGCCGCCCGCCGCCGGCTGGTGGGCTGCTGCGCGGCCGTGGTCCTCGGAGTGTCGTACGGCCTGGTCCGCCGGGGCTGGCACTGGCCGCTGGACGTGGTGGCCAGCTGGTGTCTGTGCACCGTGCTGCTGGCCACCCTGTCGCTGGTGCCGGGCCTCAGCCGCGGCCGAAGTAGGCGTCGAAGTTCTTCTGGAACTCCCAGTTCGCGTAGCGGTCCCAGTTCACCGACCAGGTCATCAGGCCGCGCAGGGCGGGCCAGGTCCCGTGGGGCGCGTACGAGCCGCAGTTCGTCTTCTTCGTGAGGCAGTCCAGGGCCTTGGTGACCTCGGACGGGGCGACGTGGCCGTTGCCCGCGTTCGTCGACGCCGGCATGCCGATGGCGACCTGGTCGGGGCGCAGCGGCGGGAAGACGTCGTCCGGGTTGCCGGCCACCGGGAAGCCGGTGAGCAGCATGTCGGTCATGGCGATGTGGAAGTCGGCGCCGCCCATGGAGTGGTACTGGTCGTCCAGTCCCATGATCGGGCCCGAGTTGTAGTCCTGGACGTGCAGGAGGGTCAGGTCGTCGCGGAGGGCGTGGATCACCGGGAGGTACGCCCCGCAGCGCGGGTCCTGACCGCCCCACTTGCCGGTGCCGTAGTACTGGTAGCCGTTCTGCACGAAGAAGGTCTCCGGCGCCATGGTCAGCACGAACGACGAGCCGTACGTGGCCTTCAGGGTCTTCAGCGCCGAGATCAGGTTCACGATCACCGGGGTCTTCGGGTTCTTGAAGTCGGTGTCGTCGGCGTTCAGGGACAGCGAGTGGCCCTCGAAGTCGATGTCGAGGCCGTCGAGGCCGTAGCTGTCGATGATCTTCGAGACCGAGGAGACGAAGGCGTCGCGCGCGGCCGTCGTCGTCAGCTGGACCTGGCCGTTCTGGCCGCCGATGGAAATGAGCACCTTCTTGCCGGCCGCCTGCTTGGCCTTGACGGCCGCCTTGAAGTCGGCGTCGCTCTCCACGTTCGGGCATTCCGTGACCGGGCAGCGGTTGAAGCGTATGTCTCCGGAGGTGGCCGAGGTCGGCTCGCCGAAGGCCAGGTCGATGACGTCCCAGCTGTCGGGGACGTCGGCGAGGCGGGTGTAGCCGGCGCCGTTGGCGAAGCTCGCGTGGAGGTAGCCGACGAGGGCGTGGGCGGGCAGGCCGGTGGAGCCGCCGCTGCCGGCGCTGGTCGTCGCGGTGACGGCCGCGGACTTCGCGGACTCGCCGGCGTCGTTCACCGCGGTCACCTGGAAGCTGTACGCCGTCGAGGCCGCGAGGCCGGACACGGTCGCCGACGTGCCGGTCACCGTCTGGGCCTTGGCGCCGTCGCGGTAGATCGCGTAACCCGTCGCTCCGGTCACCGCCGACCAGGACAGGCCGACGGAGGAAGAGGTCGCGGAGGTGGCCTTCAGACCGGTCGGCGCGGCGGGCGGCTGCCCGGTGCCGCTGCCGCCGGGACCGACCAGGGTGATGTCGTCGGCGTGGTAGGCGCCGGTGCCGTACCAGCCGTGGGTGTAGATCGTGACCTTGGTGGTGGCAGCCCCGGTGCGGAAGGTGGTGCTCAGTTTCTGCCAGTCGGGGGCGGACTGGGTCCAGGTGGAGACGTCGGTGGTGCCGGTGCCGCTCGCGCCGAGGTAGACGTAGGAGCCGCGGACGTATCCGGACAGGGTGTACTGCGCGTCGGGCCGGACGGTCACCGTCTGGCGGCACTGGGCGTTGTCGCTGCCCGCCGGGGTGGCCCGGAGCGCGGAACCGCCGCTGTGCACGGGCGAGTCGACCGTCGTACCGGCCGTGCAGGTCCAGCCGGTCAGGCCGGACTCGAAGCCGCCGTTGGTGGCGACGTCCGCGTCGGCCGCGCGGGCGGCCGACGAGAGCGCGGTGACACCGGGCATGGCCAGAGTTACGGCCGTGAGCACGGCGAGGACGGATCCGGGACGTCTGGCGCGATCCACAAGGACCTCCGTGGTCGGGGGAGTTGGAGGGGCGGAGCGCACACAACTTGGTCCAGACCAATCCTGTTGTCAAGGTGTCCGGGCGTTACCCGTCCGCCTCCCGCCGCCTGGCCAGGTCCGCCGCCGCCTCGTGCAGCGCCAGTTCCAGCAGCGCCGGGTCGGTCAGCGTGCCGGAGCCGTCCGGCGGCACCAGCCAGCGCACGCCACGGCTCGCCCGCCCGGGGTACGGCACGACGATCCAGGTGCCGGCTCCGGCGGTACGGATGCCGGTGCCGAGCCAGCGGGCCGCGGTGCCCGGAGGCACGAAGAACCCGACCCGGTCGTCGCCGAAGTCGACGAGCACCGGGCCGGGTTGGCCGAGGATCCGGGTCAGTACGTCCAGGGTCGGATAGCCGAGGTCACCCGGCAGGATCAGGACGTCCCACGCCTTGCCGGCGGGCAGCAGGGCGACCCCGAGGGGGTTGCGTTCCCACTCCCAGCGGCAGGCGTCGGGGTCCGGTGCGACGGATGCCAGCCATTCGACCGCCGTCTTCTCCCCACTCATCGACAAGCCTCCCTCTTTCCCGTTCGACGCGGTCGCGTCGGAAGGAGAGAGGGAGCCTTCCGGAGAGCATTACGCGGGTCACCACAACCCGTTGGAGTGAACCGACTCACACCCACTGGTCGGTGTGCGGCCCGTCGACCGCCTTGATCCGCGTGGTCAGTTCGGTCATCTGGTTGTAGATGGACCGCCGTTCGGCCATCAGCGCGCGCAGTTTGCGGTCCGCGTGGTCCACGGTCACATGGTCACGGCCACCGAAGAGCTGGCCGATCCGCGACGGTGACAGGTCGGTGAGTTCGCGGCACAGGTACATGGCCATCTGGCGGGCGGTCACCAGGGCACGGCCCCGCTCCTTCCCACACAGCGCCTCGGCCGTCACACCGAAGTAGGCGGCGGTCATCTCGATGATCCGCCGGGCCGCGTCCTCCTCGCGGGAGGGTCCGCGGTCCGGGACGAGGTCACGCAGCACGACGGCGGCCAGGCCGACGTCCATCGGCTGCCGGTTCAGCGAGGCGAAGGCACGGACCCGGACGAGCGCACCCTCCAGCTCCCTGACGTTGCGCTGGACGTGCGAGGCGATGTGGTCGAGCGTCTCGGGCGGAACGTCGATGCCCTCCCGCTCCGCCGTGCGACGCAGCAGGGTGACCCGCACCGCCTGCTCGGGCGGCTGGATGTGGGTGATCAGTCCGGACTCCAGGCGGCCGCGCAGCCGGTCACCGAGGTGGGTGAGCTGTTTGGGAGGGCGGTCGGAGGAGACCACGATCTGCCTCTTCGCGACGTGCAGTTCGTCGAAGAGATGCCGGAACTCCTCGTGCAACCCGCCCTGAGCGGGGAGGAACTGGATGTCGTCCACCAGGAGCAGGTCCAGGTCCAGATAACGCCGGCGGAACGCGTCGAGGCCGCGCCCGCGGCCCGCCCAGAGATACTCGTGGGCGAGCGTCTCGGCCGTCAGGTAGCGCACCCGCGTGCCCGGCCGCGTCCGGCGGGCGTGGTGGCCGATCGCGCAGAGCAGATGGGTCTTGCCGATGGCCGACGTGCCGTAGACGTAGAGCGGGTTGTACAGGGTGGCCGGTGCCTCGGCGACGGCCCTGGCCGCGCCGTGGGCGAACCGGTTGGAGTCGCCGACGACGAAGGTGTCGAAGAGGAACCGGGGGTCGAGGCCGTGGTGGGCCGGGCGGTCCGCCGCCGGTGACTGCGCGACGGGCGGCCGCGGGCCGGCGCCCTCGTCCGGGTCGGCGTCCTGCGGTCCGTCCGTGACCGGGGTGTTCTCCCGGGACTCCTGCTCCTCGGCCGCGACCAGCTGGCGTTCCAGTTCCTCGCACCGCCGCTCCGCCCGCACCCGCCGGGCGTGGGCGTCCTTCAGTTCCTCGCCGAGCGCCTCCACCTGCTCCATGAGGTCCTGGCGCTCCCTGAGCAGGGCGGTCACCTGGTCCTCGTACAGCCGCAGGGCCTTGTCCTTCTCAGCGGCCGTGCGGTCCTGGTGGCCGTGCAGCCGGCGGATCTGGAGCTCCAGGTCGGCGGCTCGCTGCTGCGCGTCCGCCAGCGCCCCCTCCAGGGCCCGCACGAGAGCGGCGGACCGCAGCGACTGGCGGTCGGCGTCGGCGAGTTCGTCCTCCAGCGCCTGGACCCGGTTCAGCGCGGAACCGCTGCACGCCAGCGCCGTGCGATGCAGCCGGCGCATCAGCTCGATGGCCTCCGGAGTGGGGGCGCGGCCCTGCTCCTCGGCGACGTCCCGGATCAGGTCCTGGACGAACTCCCAGGGCGGAATGCGGGTGCCGTTGAGGAACCGGGACAGGGAACCGGGGTCCCGGTGCCGGCGGGCGGCGTACCGGCGCACGCTGACGCCCAACCCGTCGAACAGGCGCCGTAACGCCTCCGCCAACGCCCGCGACTCCCTGGGAAGATCGCCGTCCAACGGCACCAGAACGCTCATCCCGCCCCCTCGCGCTTCGACGTCCCGGTGTTGCGGCAGGTGGCAACTGTGCCGGCTGGCGCAACACCGGACGACCGCACCAGTCTGTTCTCCCGCCCCCCACAGGAGACCAGAAAGGCATATCAATGCACGGCCCCCGAGGGCGAACCGATCTTGTGGCTTTTCTCGCGGTCCTGCTGACCGGAGTCATCCTCGTCCTGTCCGGCATCCCGCCCGAGGCGGTGTCCACCGTGGCGATCGGTCTGTCCACGCTGTACGCCGCCTGGCGGGGCGGACGGTCCTCCGGGGGCCGGGACGGATGACGGGGTTCAGCTGTCGAAGCCCAGGCCCAGCCGGTCCATCGCGCGCAGCCACAGATTGCGGCGGCCGCCGTGCGCGTCCGCGCGGGCCAGGGACCACTTGGTCAGGGCGATGCCGGTCCAGGCGAAGGGCTCCGGCGGGAAGGGCAGCGGCTTCTTGCGGACCATCTCCAGCTCGGTCCGCTCGGTCCGCTCCCCGTCCAGCAGGTCCAGCATCACGTCCGCGCCGAACCGGGTCGCGCCCACGCCGAGCCCCGTGTAGCCCGCCGCGTACGCCACGCGGCCCTGGTGCGCGGTGCCGAAGAACGCCGAGAACCGGGAGCAGGTGTCGATGGCACCGCCCCAGGCGTGCGTGAAGCGGACGCCCTCCAGCTGCGGGAAACAGGTGAAGAAGTGGCCGGCGAGCTTGGCGTACGTCTCGGGCCGGTCGTCGTACTCGGCGCGCACCCGGCCGCCGTAGTGGTGGATCGCGTCGTAGCCGCCCCACAGGATGCGGTTGTCGGCGGACAGCCGGAAGTAGTGGAACTGGTTGGCCGAGTCGCCGAGCCCCTGTCGGTTCTTCCAGCCGATCGACGCCAACCGGTCGGCGCTCAACGGCTCGGTCATCAGCGCGTAGTCGTAGACCGGGACGGTGTACGACCGCACGCGCCGCAGCAGGCTCGGGAAGATATTCGTGCCCAGCGCCACCCGGCGGGCGCGGACCGAGCCGTACGGGGTGCGTACGGCCATGCCGGCGCCGTACTGCTTCAGGGTCAGGGCCGGTGTGTGCTCGTAGATCCGCACCCCGAGCTCGATGCAGGCCCGCTTCAGGCCCCACGCCAGCTTGGCCGGGTGCAGCATGGCCACGCCGCGGCGGTCCCACAGGCCCGCTTCGAAGGTGGGCGAGTTCACCTGCTCGCGGACGGCGTCGGCGTCCAGGAACTCGATGCCGTCGGCGAGACCCTTCTCCTCCAGCTCCCGGTGCCAGTCCCGCAGTTCCCAGGCCTGGTAGGTCTCGGTGGCGACGTCGATCTCCCCGGTGCGTTCGAAGTCGCAGTCGATGCCGTGCCGGGCCACGGCGGCCTCGATCTCGTCGAGGTTGCGCCGGCCCAGCTCCTCCAGCCGGTGGATCTCACCGGGCCAGCGGGCCAGGCCGTTGGGCAGGCCGTGGGTGAGGGAGGCGGCGCAGAAGCCGCCGTTGCGGCCGGAGGCGGCCCAGCCCACCTCGCGGCCTTCCAGCAGGACCACATCCCGCCCGGGGTCGCGCTCCTTGGCGCCCAGGGCGGTCCACAGTCCGCTGTAGCCGCCGCCGACGACCAGCAGGTCGCAGGTCTCGGCGGTGGTGAGGGCGGGCTCGGGGTGGGGCTTGCCGGGGTCTTCCAGCCAGTACGGGACCGGCTGGGCTTCGGAAAGAGAGGCGATCCAGTTGTCTTTGCCACGACTCATGGCGCTTGGGGCCATGATTTCAACTCCCTACAGAGGACTTTCCGGAAAAGGGCTATGCCTTTTGCTTGTTCCGGCGATTGCTGATGACCATCGAGGTCAGTACGAGGAGCACGGCGACGAGGAACATCGCCGTACCGATCACGTTGATCTGGACGGGCGTTCCGCGCTGGGCCGATCCCCACACGAACATCGGGAAGGTGACGGTCGAACCGGCGTTGAAGTTGGTGATGATGAAATCGTCGAAGGAGAGCGCGAACGAGAGCAACGCGCCGGCGGCGATTCCGGGTGCCGCGATGGGCAGGGTGACCCGCAGGAAGGTCTGCACGGGACCGGCGTACAGGTCCCGGGCGGCCTCCTCCAGGCGCGGGTCCATCGACATCACGCGCGCCTTGACCGCGACGACGACGAAGCTGAGGCAGAACATGATGTGCGCGATCAGGATCGTCCAGAATCCCAACTGAGCACCCATGTTGAGGAACAGGGTGAGCAGCGAGGCCGCCATGACGACCTCGGGCATCGCCATCGGCAGGAAGATGAGCGAGTTCACGGTGCCGCGCGCGCGGAAGCGGTAGCGGACCAGCGCGAAGGAGATCATCGTGCCGAGGATGGTGGCGCCGACCGTCGCCCAGACGGCGATCTGGAGGCTGAGGGAGAGCGAGCCGCACATGTCGGCGACCCCGCACGGGTCCTTCCAGGCGTCCGTGGAGAACCGCTGCCACTCGTAGTTGAAGCGCCCCTTCGGCTTGTTGAAGGAGAACACCGTCACGACGACGTTCGGCAGCAGGAGATAGGCGAGCGTCAGCAGTCCCGCGATGACGACGAGATTGCGCTTGAGCCAGGTGACGACGGGCATTTAGACCAGATCCTCCGTCCCGGACCGGCGGATGTAGATCGTGACCATGGCCAGGATGGCGGCCATGAGGATGAAGGAGAGGGCCGCCGCCGTCGGATAGTCCAGGATGCGCAGGAACTGCGTCTGGATGACGTTTCCGATCATGCGGGTGTCGGTGGAGCCGAGGAGTTCGGCGTTCACGTAGTCACCGGCCGCCGGGATGAACGTCAGCAGCGTGCCGGAGACCACGCCCGGCATGGACAGCGGGAAGGTCACCTTGCGGAAGGTGGTCCACGGCTTGGCGTACAGGTCGCCGGCCGCCTCGTGCAGCCGCCCGTCGATCCGCTCCAGCGAGGTGTACAGCGGCAGGATCATGAACGGCAGGAAGTTGTACGTCAGTCCGCACACCACCGCGAGCGGGGTGGCGAGGACGCGGTCGCCGGCCGTCCAGCCGATCCAGCTGGTGAGATCCAGGATGTGCAGCGAGCTCAGGGTGTGCACGATCGGACCGTTGTCGGCGAGGATCGTCTTCCAGGCCAGGGTGCGGATCAGGAAGCTGGTGAAGAACGGCGCGATCACCAGGACCATGATCAGGTTGCGCCAGCGGCCCGCGCGGAAGGCGATGAGATACGCCAGCGGGTAGCCGAGCAGCAGGCACAGCACGGTCGCGGCGGCCGCGTAGAAGACGGACCGCAGGAACTGCGGCCAGTACGCGGACAGCGCGTCCCAGTAGGTCGCGAAGTGCCAGGTGACCTTGTAGCCCGCCTCCAGGGAGCCCTGCTGGACGGAGGTCGAGGCCTGGTAGATCATCGGCAGCGCGAAGAAGACGGTCAGCCAGAGGATGCCGGGCAGCAGCAGCCAGTACGGGGTGAACCGGCCACGCCTGCGCGGGGGCTTCTTCGCTGGTTCGGCGGCGGCGAGCGGCGGTGGCGCCTCGGAGAGCGTGGACATCAGGCGGCGACCTCTTCCTCGGTGCCCGCATCGATGTCCTGGCCGGCGTCCAGGCCGAACGTGTGCGCCGGGCTCCAGTGCAGGACGACGTCGGCGCCGGGGACGAGCCTGCCGTCGCGCTCGACGTTCTGGACGTACACCGACAGCTCGTCGCAGACGGGACTGTCGATGACGTACTGCGTGGAGACGCCGATGAAGCTGGCGTCGGCGATCTTGCCGGTGATGCGGTTGCGGCCCTCGGGGATCTGGCCGGCGTCGTCGGCGTGCGTGAGCGAGATCTTCTCGGGGCGGATGCCGACCAGCACCTTGCCGCCGGCCGCCGTCGGGGCGGAACATCGCGCCTCGGGCAGCACCAGCTTGCCGCCGCCCGCCTTGAGCACGATGTCGTCGCCGCTCTTGGTGTCGACCTCGGCCTCGATGAGGTTGGAGGTACCGAGGAAGTTCGCGACGAAGGTGGTGTCCGGGTTCTCGTACAGGTCGGTGGGCGAGCCGAGCTGCTCGACGCGGCCGCCGTTCATCACGGCGACCGTGTCGGCCATGGTCATGGCCTCCTCCTGGTCGTGCGTGACGTGGATGAAGGTGATGCCGACCTCGGTCTGGATGCGCTTGAGCTCCAGCTGCATCTGACGGCGCAGCTTGAGGTCGAGGGCGCCGAGCGGCTCGTCCAGCAGGAGCACCTTCGGGTGGTTGATCAGGGCGCGGGCCACGGCCACCCGCTGCTGCTGGCCGCCGGAGAGCTGGTGCGGCTTCTTGCGCGCCTGCTCGCCCAGCTGGACCAGCTCCAGCATCTCCTCGACCTGCTTCTTCACGCTCTTCATGCCGCGCCGGCGCAGGCCGAAGGCGACGTTCTCGAAGATGTCGAGGTGCGGGAAGAGGGCGTAGGACTGGAAGACCGTGTTCACCGGGCGCTTGTACGGCGGCAGGTGCGTGACGTCCTGGTCGCCGAGGTGCACGGTTCCGGAGGAAGGTTCCTCCAGGCCGGCGATCATGCGCAGGGTGGTGGTCTTGCCGCAGCCGGAAGCGCCGAGCAGGGCGAAGAAGGAGCCCTCGGGCACGGTGAGGTCCAGCGGATGTACGGCGGTGAAGGAGCCGTAGGTCTTGGAGATACCGGAGAGGCGGACGTCGCCGCTGTTGTCTGGTGTCGTCTTCATCGTCGTCACGCCCCTGTGAGCTTCGCGAACTTTCCTTCGTAGGCCGTCTCTTCCTTCTGGCTCAGGGAGCGGAAGGCATGGGACTTCGCCTGCATGGCCTTGTCGGGGACGATCAGCGGATTATCCGCCGCGTCTTTGTCGATCTTCGCAAGGTACGGCTTCACTCCGTCGACCGGCGTCACGTAGTTGATGTACGCGGCGAGCGCGGCGGCCTGGGCGGGCTCGTAGTAGAAGTCCATGAGCCGCTCGGCGTTCGTCTTGTGACGCGCCTTGTTCGGGACGCACAGGTTGTCGGTCGACGTCATGTAGCCGCTGTCGGGGATGACGAAGTCGACGTCCGGGCTGTCCGCCTTGAGCTGGACGACGTCACCCGCCCAGGCGATGCAGGCGGCGAAGTCGCCCTTGGTGAGGTCGGAGGTGTAGTCGTTGCCGGTGAAGCGGCGGATCTGGCCCTTGTCGACGGCCTTCTGGAGGCGGGCGATCGCCGCGTCGTAGTCGTCGTCGGTGAACTTCGCCGGGTCCTTGCCCATGTCGAGCAGGGTCATGCCGATGGAGTCCCGCATCTCCGACAGGAAGCCGACGCGCCCCTTGAGCCTGGGGTTGTCGAGCAGGTCGGAGACCGACTTCACCTCGATGCCGTCGAGCGCCTTCTTGTTGTAGGCGATGACGGTGGAGATGCCCTGCCAGGGATAGGAGTAGGCCCGCCCGGGGTCCCAGTCCGGGTCACGGAACTGGGGCGACAGGTTGGTGTAGGCGTGCGGCAGGTTGGACGGGTCCAGTTTCTGGACCCACCCGAGGCGGATCAGCCGGGCGGCCAGCCAGTCGGTGAGGACGATGAGGTCCCGGCCGGTGTCCTGGCCCGCGGCGAGCTGCGGCTTGATCTTGCCGAAGAACTCGTTGTTGTCGTTGATGTCCTCGGTGTAGTCGACCGTGATCCCGGTGCGCCTGCGGAAGGTCTCCAGCGTCGGGTGGTGCTTGCCGCTGTCGTCGACGTCGATGTACTCGGTCCAGTTGGAGAAGTTCACCACCTTCTCCTTCGCCGAGTGGTCCTGGGCGGAGGTGCCGCCCTGGCTCTTGCCCGCGGCGGGGATCCCGCAGCCGCTCAGCGCCCCGAGGCCGCCGGCCGCGAGCGCGCCGCCCGCGGAGGCCCGCAACAGCGACCGGCGAGTGAGCGCCGCACGGCCGCTGCGCAGGCTGCGCCGGATGGCGGCCGCTTGGGGCGGGGTCAGGCGGTCGGGCTCGTACTGCTCCATGCGCGTGGTGCCCTTTCGGGAGGGATCGGCCTGGTCAATGGCCTGGTCGGTCTCTATCGGTCCCCGAAGATCGTGCGGTGCCAGTCCTTCCTCGCCACCGCCGTGTTGTCGAACATAACGTGCTTGACCTGCGTGTATTCCTCAAAGGAGTACGACGACATGTCCTTGCCGAAGCCGGAGGCCCGGTAGCCGCCGTGCGGCATCTCGCTGATGATCGGAATGTGGTCGTTGACCCAGACGCATCCCGCCTTGATCTCGCGGGTGGCGCGGTTGGCGCGGTAGACGTTGCCGGTCCACGCGGAGGCGGCGAGGCCGTAGGGGGAGTCGTTGGCCAGCCGAATGCCCTCATCATCACCGTCGAACGGAAGAACGACCAGTACGGGACCGAAAATCTCCGACTGGACGATCTCGCTGTCCTGGGCCGCGTCCGCGATCAGGGTGGGCCGGTAGTAGGCGCCCTGCGCGAGATCCCCCTGGGGAGCCTCGCCGCCGGTCACCACGCGCGCGTAGGCACGCGCCCGGTTCACGAAGGCGGCGACCCGGTCGCGCTGGACGTGTGAGATCAGCGGCCCGAGGTCGGTGCCGGGCGCGAACGGGTCCCCGAGCCGGACGGTCTCCATCAGCGCGGCCGTCCGCTCCACGAACGCCTCGTACAACGGACGCTGCACGTACGCGCGCGTGGCGGCCGTGCAGTCCTGCCCGGTGTTGATGAGCGCACCGGCGACCGCGCCGTGCACGGCGGCCTCCAGGTCGGCATCGTCGAAGACGACGAAGGGCGCTTTGCCGCCCAGCTCCAGATGCAGCCGCTTGACGGTGGCGGTGGCGATCTCGGCCACACGCCTGCCGACGGCGGTGGACCCGGTGAAGGAGGTCATGGCGACGTCGGGGTGTCCGACGAGGTGCTCACCGGCCTCCCGCCCGGTCCCGGTGACGATGTTGATCACCCCGTCCGGGATGCCTGCGTCCGTCGCGGCCTGCGCGAACAGCAGCGAGGTCAGCGGGGTCAGCTCGGCGGGCTTCAGGACGATCGTGTTGCCGGCGGCGATCGCCGGAAGGATCTTCCAGGCGGCCATCTGGAGCGGATAGTTCCAGGGCGCGATGGACCCGACGACACCGATGGGCTCGCGCCGGATGTAGGAGGTGTGGTCGCCGGAGTACTCACCCGCGGACTGGCCTTGCAGATGCCGGGCGGCCCCCGCGAAGAAGGCGGTGTTGTCGACGGTCCCCGGGACGTCGAACTCGCGGGTGAGCTTGAGCGGCTTGCCGCACTGGAGGGACTCCGCGCGGGCGAACTCCTCGGCCCGGTCGGCGAGCACGGCGGCGAACCGGTGCAGGGCGTCCGAGCGCTCGCCCGGAGT
The DNA here is from genome assembly GCF_055607665.1 of Streptomyces sp. NPDC036984. Classification (NCBI taxonomy): domain Bacteria; kingdom Bacillati; phylum Actinomycetota; class Actinomycetes; order Kitasatosporales; family Streptomycetaceae; genus Streptomyces; species Streptomyces sp. NPDC036984. Next base: position 29,068 of record NZ_JBVJRL010000022.1, on the reverse strand, counting down.
GGCGGCGGCCCAGCCCGGGAACGCCTCGCGCGCGGCGGCGACGGCCGCGTCGACGTCGTCGGTGCCGGCCAGCTCGTAGGTGTACACCTCCTCGCCGGTGGCGGGGTCGACCACGGCGTGGTGACGGCCCGAGGTGCCCTTGGCCGGCCGGCCGGCGATGAACTGCGCACCGTCGGCGAAGCGGTCCTGTGCGGGGAATCGTTCCGGGGTGGCGGTGCCCGGTTTGTGCATGTCGCTCTCCTCCGCCGTGCGCCCGTCCCGGGGGCGGGTGGCGTAGCTCCAGCTCGATTTGAGTGCCGATCCTGACAGAGCAATAGGACTCCAACAAGTGATTCCGTTGTTGCCTTTTGGTTACGCGACGGAATCTGTCGACCAGGTGTCGAGTCGGGGCAGAAAAGGGCGGACGGAGTGTCAGTGGTGCGTGCCAGACTCGCGTGCATGGGGAAGATCGACGGGGTGGAAGCCCTGATCAGTGAGGTCCGGGCAGGGGCCCGGGTGAAATACCTGCACTTCTGGGGGCACCGCCCGCGGCCCGACGGGCGAATCGGCCAGAGCTGTCTGAGCCAGTGGTGGCCGGCGCCGTTCGTGGTCGACGGGGTGGAGTACGCGACGGCCGAGCACTGGATGATGGCCGGCAAGGCCCGGCTGTTCGGGGACGCGGAGGCGGAGCGCCGGGTGCTGGCCGCGGCGCATCCCGCCGAGGCCAAGAAGGCGGGGCGGCTGGTCCGGGACTTCGACGAGGGGATATGGGAGCGCGAGCGCTTCCGGATCGTGGTCGAGGGCAGCGTGCACAAGTTCGCCGCCCACGACGACCTGGGAACGTTCCTGCTGAGCACCGGGGACCGGGTGCTGGTGGAGGCGAGCCCGGTGGACCGGGTGTGGGGCATCGGCCTGGCGGCGGACGACGAGGCGGCCTCGGACCCGGAGCGGTGGCGGGGGCCGAACCTGCTGGGCTTCGCGCTGATGGAGGCGCGGGAGCGGCTGGCGGGGGCGGGGGCCTGAGCGGTACGCCGCTCCGGCCTGGATCGCTCAGCCGTACATCGCGATGGCGAAGGCGAACAGCCCTGCCACCAGGACGATCCCGACGGCCCCGCAGATGATGCCGGCCAGGGCCACGCCCGGGTTGGTCGCTTCGCCCCGGCGGGCCTTCGCCTTGCCCACGGCGCCGAAGATCACCGCCAGCACGCCCAGCACCAGGGCGACCGGCCACATCAGGAAGCCGACCGCGGAGATGATGCCCAGCACCAGCGAGGCCGTACCCATGCCGTTGCTCGGGAGCGGCTGCATGCCGGGCCAGCCGTAGCCGCCGCCGGCGGGGTAGGGGGCGACGCCGTACGGAGCGTGCGGCGGGCCCGGGTAGCCGTAGGCCGGGACCGTACCCGGGTAGCCGTACGGCACCTGGCCGGGACCGTCGGGGGCGATGGGCGGCGGGGGCACGGCCTCCGTCACCCCATGCGGTCCGGCGGGAGACGCCGGCGGGGCGTAGGAGGTCCCGGAGGCGGCGGGCGGGGCGAAGGGGTTCGCCGGGGGTGCGAAGGGGTTCGGCTGGGGAGTGGAGGACACCGGGGGCGCGAAGGGGTTCGGCTGCGGGGTGGACGCGGCCGGGGGCGCGAACGGGGCCGTCCGGGGTGCGGGGGCCGGGGGCGGGAAGCCGGCGGCCGGGCCCGGGCTGGCCCAGGGGGCGGGTACGGCGTCGGTGGGCTCGGCCGGGGACGCCGGCAGCGAGGTCAGCGTCTGCTGGTCGTGGACCGAGGCCGGGGCGAGGGCCGCAGCCTGCGCCGGGGCCGGAATCGCAGCCTGCGCCTGCGCGGGGGCCGCATCCTGGGCCTGGGCCTGCACCGCATCCTGGGCCTGGGCCGGAACCGCAGCCAGGGTCGGGTCCTGGCGGGGCGCCGCCTCGGGTGCCCGCTCGTCCGCGCCCGCGCCCGCGCCCGCGCCTGCGTCCACCGGGCCCACCGCGTCCCCTGTGTCGGCCGTGCGTCCCTTGTCCAGGGAGACCCGGGATATCCCGGACCGGTGCCCGGCGGCCTGCTCCCCCGGCGTGGACTGCGGCGCCTCGTCGGACATGGTGAAACCCCTCTGCTGGACGTCCCGTCATGCTACGGGCCGGGTGGGACACCATGGCCCGGGGCCTACGATGATCCCGCGCCACCGATCAGCCGATCACGCGCCCGGACCCCGACCCGGAACCCGGGCGCCCTTCCCGGGGAGGACCCCTTGACCGACAGCTCCGTACCCGCCGCCGGCACCGCCGACCGCGATCTGCGTGCCTTCATCGCCGGGCTCCCCAAGGCCGAACTGCACGTCCACCACGTCGGCTCCGCCTCCCCCCGCATCGTCTCGGAACTGGCCGGCCGTCACCCCGACTCCAAGGTCCCGACCGACCCCGAAGCCCTGGTCGACTACTTCACCTTCACCGACTTCGCGCACTTCATCGAGGTGTATCTGTCGGTCGTGGACCTCATCCGCACCCCGGACGACGTCCGGCTGCTCACTTACGAGGTGGCCCGCGACCTGGCCCGGCAGCAGGTGCGGTACGCCGAGCTGACCATCACCCCCTTCTCCTCCACCCGGCGCGGGATCGAGGAGAAGTCCTTCATGGACGCGATCGAGGACGCCCGGAAGGCCGCCGAGGCGGAGTTCGGGACCGTACTGCGCTGGTGCTTCGACATCCCCGGCGAGGCGGGCCGGGAGGCCGCCGAGGAGACGGCCCGGCTGGCCACCGACGACCGCGTCCGTCCGGAGGGCCTGGTCTCGTTCGGGCTCGGCGGGCCGGAGATCGGCGTGCCCCGGCCCCAGTTCAAGCCGTACTTCGACCGGGCCATCGCCGCCGGTCTGCACTCCGTCCCGCACGCCGGCGAGACCACGGGCCCCGAGACGGTGTGGGACGCGCTGAACGAACTGCGCGCCGAACGCATCGGCCACGGCACCAGCTCCGCGCAGGACCCCGAACTGCTCGCCCACCTCGCCGAGCACCGCATCCCGCTGGAGGTGTGCCCGACCTCCAACATCGCCACCCGCGCGGTCCGCACCCTGGAGGAGCACCCGATCAAGGAGTTCGCGCGGGCCGGGGTGCTGGTGACGATCAACTCCGACGACCCGCCGATGTTCGGCACCGACCTGAACAACGAGTACGCGGTGGCCGCCCGGCTGCTGGACCTGGACGAGCGGGGCCTGGCCGGACTCGCGAAGAACGCCGTGGCGGCGTCCTTCCTGGACGCCGCGGGCAAGACGCGGATCGCGGAGGAGATCGACGCGTACACCGCCACCTGGCTCGCTACCTGACACAGACCACAATGGGGGCCATGCAGACCCTGACCGCCGTGGCCCACCGCGGCGACCCCTACCGTTTCCGCGAGAACACCCTCGACTCGCTGCGTTCCGCGCTCGACCAGGGCGCGGACGCCGTCGAGATCGACGTACGGCTCACCCGTGACGGCGTTCCCGTACTGCTGCACGACGACACGCTGCGGCGGCTGTGGGACGTCGACCGGCCGCTGCGCGCGCTGTCCGCCGAGGAGTTGCGCGGGCTGACGGCGGGCGGTGTGCCGACGCTGGCGGAGGCGCTGGCCGCGACCGGCGACAGCCGGGTGATGGTGGACCTGTGCGGGCGGGTCGACCGCCGGGCGGTCGAGCGGACCATGGACGTGGTCCGGCAGAGCGGGGCCGGGGAGCGCGTGTACTACTGCGCGCACGCCGAGGCGATGCTCGCCGTGCGCGCTGCCGATCCGGCCGCCGAGATCGCCCTGACCTGGACCTCCCTGGCCCCGCCCCGGCCCGCGCTGCTGGCCGCCATCCGCCCGCGCTGGCTCAACTACCGCTTCTCGCTGGTCGACCGGGAGCTGGCCGCGCGGGTCCACCGCGACGGCTGTCTGCTGTCCGTGTGGACCCCGGACACCCGCCGTTCCATGCGCAGCCTGCTGGACGTGGGCGTCGACTCGATCACGACGAACCGGATCGACGTCCTGCACGCTCTGCGCTCCCGGCAGGCCCTGCGCCCGTAGGGGTCCCCCCGGACAACTCCCTTAGGTGACACGGCACATGGTCAGGGGCGGGCAAGGGTCGCAGGCCCTCCTCGGTGAGGATCCGGTGGGGTCTGCGGCACCGGAGGATGATCACGCAACGTCACAGATCTCCTCCAGGAGCCTCTCATGCGCCGTACCACCCGTTCCGCTCTCCTGGCCGCCGGTCTCGTCGCCGCGCTGGCCGCCGGCCCGCTGACCGCACCCGCGTTCGCCGCTCCCGGCCCGCCGGCGGCGAGCGCACCGGCCGGCACGACGGCCGGCCCGGACGCGGAGGCCCTCGCCGCCGCGATCGCCGGACTCCCCGACCACGACGCCACCGCCGCCCTGCTCCGCGTCGGCGGCGACGGGACCTGGCGCGGGACGGCCGGGGTGCACAACGTCCGCACCGGGGCACCGGCCCTGGAGAACGGCCGCTTCCGGGTGGGGTCGGTGACGAAGGTGGTCACCGCTGCGATGGTGCTCCAACTGGCCGCGGAGGGCCGGATCGACCTCGAGGGCACCGTGCAGGAGTATCTGCCGGGTCTGCTCACCGAGGACTTCGACCCGATCACCGTACGGGAGTTGCTGAACTACACCAGCGGCCTCGGCCCGGGGACGTCCCTCGGTGACACGGTCGAGGAGGGCTACGCGCACCGCTTCGAGACGGTGACGCCCCGCCAGGTCGTGGCGTCCTCCGTCGCGCAGGGCCCGAAGTACACACCGGGCACGCACCAGGAGTACGGCAACATCCACTACACCGTGCTCGGCATGCTCATCGAGAAGGTGACCGGTGACTCGTACGCGCATCAGGCGGCGGTGCGGGTCTTCCGGCCCCTCGGCATGCGGAACAGCTCCTTCCCGGTCGGCTCGGACCCCCGGATCCACGGGGCGCACAACCGTGGCTACGACTGGATCGACGGCAGGCTGGTCGACGTCACCGACTGGAACATGACCGACCGTTTCGCGGCCGGTGACATGATCTCGACGACCGCCGACCTGGAGCGGCTGCTGGTGGGGCTGTTCCGCGGCCGGGTGGTGCCCGAGCCGCAACTGCGGGAGATGTTCACCCTGCCCGACGTGCCCGACGCGCGGTACGGCGCGGCGCTGCAGCGGTTCGAGGTGAACGGCAAGGTGATCTGGGGCAAGACCGGCTCGCGGCCGGGGTACGCCACGGTGATCGCGGCGACCCCGGACCTGTCCCGCACCCTGGTCTACTCGGTCAACTCCACGGACGCGAAGGGCGACGGCCTGGCCGTCGCCCAGCGGTTCGCGTTCCCCGCGTTCAACCGCTGAGGTACGCGGGTCAGCCCGCCGCGGCGGCGGCCGGGGGCGCGGTCGGTCCGCCGAGCGCCTCCAGCCGCTTGATCTTCTTCCGTACGACGTACAGCGGCACGACCCCGAAGGCCCCGAAGGACATGTCGATCAGGCTCCACCAGAAGGGGATGCCGCGGACGGGTCCGCAGGCGAGGGCGAGCGGGATGATCCCGGCGCAGGCGATCATCCCGAACTCGACGACCCAGATGTTGCGGACGGGGTCACGGTAGGGGCCGTAGAAGGCGACCGCGATGACGAGGTGGGCGAAGGCCAGCCAGTCGGTGCCGTAGAGAACGAAGGGGTACTCGGCGTCGACGGTGTCCAGCCCGTCCCGCACCCGGGAGATCCACTCCATCAGTCCGGGCAGGTGCTCCGGGACGGACAGCGCGCGCAAGGCACTCTCGGTCCAGCGCAGTTCGTGCACCAGCGGGAACGCCGTGGCCCCGCTGAGGACGAGGCCCACGACGAAGACGGCCAGCCAGACACGGATGCCCTTGAGCAGGGCGGCTCTGTCGCTCATGGCAGGAGCGTACGCCTGGAGTTGAACATGTTCAAAACAGTTCCGGAGCCAGGAGCGTTGCCGTCCCGGGGAAGCGTTCGTGGCCCGGGCGGCGGTCGCGTCAGAGTCCGACGATCCCGTTCCACCGCCGGGCGAACTCGGGCCGTTCCGTGGAGGTGATGTCCCGGGCGACGGCCAGCCGGCCCCGCATGCCGGAGTCCGGGAAGATCAGGGGGTTGTCGGCGAGGGCCGCGGTGTCCTTGTCCTTCGAGGACGCCAGGATCTCCTTGGCCGCGGGGACCGGGCAGACGTAGTTGACCCAGGCGGCGAGCTTCGCGGCGACCTCGGGGGCGTAGTAGTAGTCGATCAGGCGCTCGGCGTTGGCCTTGTGGCGGGCCCGATCAGGGATCATGAGGGAGTCCGACCACAGCTCGGCGCCCTCCTCGGGGACGACGAAGCGGATGTCGGGGTTGTCCGCCTGGAGCTGGATGACGTCGCCGGAGTACGCCTGGCAGGCGAGGACGTCGCCGCTGACCAGATCCTTGGTGTAGTCGTTGCCGGTGAAGCGGCGGATCTGGCCCCGCTGGACCTCCCGCTCCACCCGGTCGCAGACCTGGTGGAAGTCGTCGGCGGTCCATCGCGTGATGTCCACGCCGTTGCCCTGCATGAGCAGGGCGAACGCCTCGTCCAGGCCGGACAGCAGCGTCACGCGCCCCTTGAGGTCCTTCGCCCAGAGATCGGAGACACGCCGTATCTCGCGGCCCAGCTTGCGGCGGTTGTAGGCGATGCCGGTGATGCCCGACTGCCAGGGGACCGTGCAGCGGCGGCCCTTGTCGAAGGCGGGCGAGCGCAGCAGCGGGTCGAGGTACCTCGCCACGTTCGGCTGGTGGGCGCGGTCCATCTCCTGGACCCAGCCCAGCCGGACGTACCGGGCGCACATCCAGTCGCTGATGACGATCAGGTCGCGGCCGGTGGACCGATGGTTCATCAGCGCGGGGCTGATCTTGCCGAAGAACTCGTCGTTGTCGTTGATCTCCTCGACGTAGTCCACGGAGATCCCGGTGCGCTTCCCGAACTCCTCCAGGGTGGGCCGCCGGTTGGGGTTGTCGTCGTCGGTGTCGATGTAGAGCGGCCAGTTCGCCCAGGTCAGCTTCTTGTCGGCCGCGGACATGTCGGTCGCGGCCCGGTCGTCGGACGTGACGTAGGCCGCGGGCACCCCGCAGCCGGCCAGGGTACCGAGCGCGGCGGTGCCGCCGAGGGCGGCGAGGAGGGTACGGCGGGACAGCGGGGGCGTGCGAGAGGAAGTCTGGGCCACCACGGAAGCATGCCGCCCCGCCGGCTGCGGGGACAATCGACGCTGCGTCGAGGGGACACCCACCGGCCGGACAGCTTGTCGACCGAGAGCGTCGCGCGCCGGACGACGCATCGCTCAGGCGGGAATGGCGAGAGGCAAGTCGGCGATGACGGTGGCTCCTTGAGGCGTGGCACGGATCGTGAGGGTTCCGCCGATCTGCTCGACGCGTTCGTGCATGGACTGGATACCGACGCCGGGTGTCCAGGGCTCGGTGCAGCTGCCGGTGTCCGTGACGGTCACTCTCAGGGACCCGGAGTCGCACAGTGCCAGGGTGAGCCTGGCCGTGGCGCCGTCGGAGTGCCGGGCGACGTTGGTCACCGCCTCCACCGCGACCCGGTAGGCGGCGACCTCGACGGCCGCGGGGAGAGGGGGCAGCCGGTCAGGGGCGTCGACGGTGACGTCCAGGAGCCGGCCGTCGGCGGCGCGCAGCTGGGTGACGCGCTGGCGGACGGCGTCGACGAGGCCGAACTCGTCGAGCGCGCGGGGCCTGAGGCCGTAGACGATGCGGCGGATCTCGTTGATCGCGTCGCCGACGTCGGCGCGCAGCCCGCGCAGTGTCTCCACCGCACGGTCCGGGTCGGTGGCGATGAGATTGACGGCCGCGTCCGCGTTGTAGGCGATGCCGGTCAGGGTCGGGCCGAGCCCGTCGTGCAGGTCCCGGCGCATCCGGCGGCGCTCCTCCTCCAGCGCGGTCACCACCCGGCCACGCGAGACGCGCAACTGCTCGCTCAGCCTGGCCGCGTGCAGTGCCTGGGCGAGCGGCGCCGCCACCAGCTCGACCACCGCCGCCGCGGCCCGGGGCAGCCGCAGGTGCCCGGCCGGGAGACACACCACGAGGTCGCCCACGTGCTCTCCGCCCGCGCGCAGGGCGGTGACCGTGGTGTGGCCGTCCACGGTGCCCGCCGTGGCGATGGTGACGCCGTCCTGGCGCAGGGCGATCCCGGGGACACCCAGGGTGGAGCGCAGGGTGTGCGGCCACAGCGGCGGCGGGGCGCCGGCGGTCAGGTCCGTGCCGAGCCGGGTCAGCGTCTCGACCGGGTCGGCCGACGTGCCGAACAGCATCTCGTCCATGCTCGCCTCGACCCGCTGCCGTACGGGCTGGTATCCGGAGGCGATCACGGCCGCCAGTAACGCCGGCACCCCCTTGCCCGGCCGTACGCCCACCACCAGTTGCCACACCGCCGCGATGCCCTCGTACACCGCGGCGCTGAGCGCGAGCATGACGATAAGCACGGTCGCGCCGCGCATCACCGCCCGCACATCGGCCCACCGCGGCGCGACGAGCGCGACGGTGATCGCCAGGGGGAGGGGCAGTGACAGCACTCCCGTGGCGACGACGGTGTCGACCGGCCGCATGGGCAGGGAGTTCTCCGCCGCGAAGAGCAGCATTCCGGCCAGGGTCGTCGCGGCCGCCCCGAGCACCAGCCACAGGACCCGACGCCGGTCGTCCCCGGAGGTGACCTCGAAGAGCACCCAGATGGCCGCGCACACGGAGGTCCCCGAAGCGATCTCCGTGGTCACCAGCGCGGCCGGGGCACCCCACACCGAAGCCGCGGCGCATCCGGCCCCGGACACGACGACGCAGCCGTCCGCCCAGCGCAGCAGCCGGGCGGCCGGGCGCGCCACGACCACCCGGAGGGCGGCCAGGGGCACGGCGACCGTCGAGGCGAGCACGGCCGGCACCACGGCGAGGGTGCGGGCGCCGGTGGCGAGCACCAGCGGAGTGCTCAGCAGCATGACCGCGGACCCGGCCAGCAGCCTGGGCGCCGCCGCGGCCGGGTGACGGGCGATGACGACAGCGCAGGACACCGCCAGGCAGCTGCCGACCATCACCGCCCAGATCACCCACTGGTCCGACGAGGGCGGCGGCGCGAGCCACAGGGAGGCGACGGCCGTACCGGTCAGCAGCGCGAGCCCGGCCCGCACCGGAGCAGGGCGGCGGCGCGCGGTGTCGTACCAGGGCCGCGCCCCGGCGATCCGGCGCGGCGCCGTCACGGGCACGGGCCCGGGGTGCCGCCGCCCAGCCCGTGCTCCCGGGCCACGATCACGGCCTGGGTCCTGCCGCTCACGCCCAGCTTGGTGAAAATGGCGGAGAGATGGTTCTGGACCGTCTTGGCGGCCAGTGCCAGGTCGGCCGCGACCTTGGCGTTTCCGTGCCCTTGGGCGATCAGGTCGAGCACCTCCCGCTCACGGGCGGTCAGTTGGGGGAAGGGCGAAGCCCGCACGGGCGCCGGATCGAGGTGCCCCATCAGGCGGGCCGCGACCGCGGGCCCCATCACGAACTGCCCTGCCGCGACCGAGTGGATGGTGGTGAGGATCTCCTCCTGCTGGGCCCCCTTGAGGAGGTAGCCGCGGGCGCCGGCCCGCATGGCGGACACCACCGTCTCGTCGTCCTCGAACATGGTGACCACCATGACCGCCACGTCGGGCAGGAGGGCGGTCAGCCGCCGTGTGGCCTCGACTCCGTCCATGCCGGGCATCTGGATGTCCATCACCACGACGTCCGGCCGGCTCAACTGGGCCTCCCGGACCGCCTCTTCGCCGGTGGCGGCCTCTGCCACCACCTCCACGCCGTCCAGCGAGGCCAGCAGGGCTGTCATCCCGCGCCGTACGACGGGATGGTCGTCGGCCACAAGTACCCGGATCGGGCGGGCGGTTGAGCGCATGTCCCGATGATGGCCGACGCCGGCTCCCGACGGGGAGCACTCTCTCCCGGGACGTACGGGAAATCCTCCCGGGTGTCCGGGACGCGGCACCGATGCGTCCCGGACGCCACGTGCCCGATGCTCGCTGCAACCGGGCCGCCGCGTCGGCGTCCCCGACTTCCGGACAGGCGAACCGACATGAGCAAGCTGACAGCGTCATCCGCCCTCACCGTCAAGAACAAGGCGGGCCTCGGCCTCGCCGCCCTCGTCGGCCTGGTCGACCTGGGCAACGTCTTCACCATTCCGGTGGACGACACCGCGGCCGAGGGACCCCCGACCGGCGTCCTCGTCGCCGACGCCGTCCTCGGAGTGATCACTCTGGCCGCCGTCTTCCACACCTGGCGCACGGGCAACCGGACGGGGTGCCGGGTGGTGGCGGGCGCGCGGATCCTCGACGTGGTCACCGCCCTGCCCGCGCTGTTCGTCAGCGGCATCCCGGCCTGGGTCGTGCTCGTGGTCGCCGTCTTCGTGATCGTCAGCGTGATCACCATCGCCCTGGTCCTGTCCCGTCCGGCTCCGGACCCCGCGACGCCCTGAACGTCGATCAGAGAGACGAAGGAGTAGGACATGGGCGGAAACCGCTACTTCACCCCGGACGGTTACTACCGCGGGCCCGGCGCGGGCATCGGATTCGTCCTGCTGCTCATCGCGGTCGGCTACGCGGTGACCCACCCCGGCACGGTCGACCACTTCCTGGAGTCGGTCCGGCCGCAGCTCCCCGACCTGCCCACGCCCACCGTCACGCCACCGGCCCCGCCGCCCAGCGACGTGCCCGTGCCGTGAACCGCAGCGACACCCACTCCACACGGAGGAAATCCATGCGTACACACCGGGGGTACCTCGCCGCCGCAGTACTGGCCGCGCTCGCGGCCACGGCTGCCAAGTGCGACGACGGCCTGGACTCCGCGCCGGGCGGCGGACCGGCGGCTTCGGCGCACGCCACCGCCGGCACGTCCGCGGGCCGCGGCCCGGGGACGTCGTCCGCCCCGCCCTCTGCGCGGCCGGGCAGGACGACCCCGCCGCCCGGCCGGTACACGGGCATCACCGACGTCGTGTCCATGCGTCCGCCCACGGAAGCCGACGGCAGCCACCGCGTCGACTGTTCGGCGCTCGACGCGGAGTTCACGCTGGTTTCCCGGCACGCCAGGACGCGGTGGCGTGCGGTGGCCCTGGACTACGAGCCTCCCAGCCGTGAGCGCACGTACCGTCCGGGCCACATCGCGCGGGACGTGAGCATCCGGCCGTCCTCGGGCACGCTGGAGCCGGGGCAGTCGGTGACGGTACGGGTCGGCGGCCGGTACGACGGCGCGAGCGAACCGGCCGATTTCTGGATCAGCGTCCAGTCACCCGATCCGGACTGGATGGCACGGGACACCATGCACCTGCACTGCTTCGGGCGCTGAGGCGGCACCGACAGCACCTGACCATCATCAGGGGGACAGCGCGGCCCCGGACGGGGAGGTGAACCCGTCCGGGGCCGCGCGAGTGCCGCGTCAGCCGTCCAGCGACGTCATCACGTGCTTGATCCGCGTGTAGTCCTCGAAGCCGTACGCCGACAGGTCCTTGCCGTAGCCGGACTTCTTGAAGCCGCCGTGCGGCATCTCGGCGACCAGCGGGATGTGGGTGTTGATCCACACGCAGCCGAAGTCGAGCTTCTTGGACATGCGCATGGCGCGCCCGTGGTCCTTGGTCCACACGGAGGACGCGAGGGCGAACTCGACGCCGTTGGCCCACTCGACGGCCTGGTCCTCGTCCGTGAAGGACTGGACGGTGATGACCGGGCCGAAGACCTCGTTCTGGATGATCTCGTCGTCCTGCTTCAGGCCGGAGACGACGGTCGGGGCGTAGAAGTAGCCCTTGTCGCCGACCTGCTGGCCGCCCGCCTCGACCTTGGCGTGGGCGGGGAGGCGGTCGATGAAGCCGGCGACCTGCTTGAGCTGGTTGGGGTTGTTCAGCGGGCCGAAGAGGACGTCCTCGTCGTCCGGCCGGCCGGTCTTGGTCTCGGACGCGGCCTTGGCGAGCGCGGCCACGAACTCGTCGTGGATGGACTCCTGGACGAGGACGCGGGTCGCGGCCGTACAGTCCTGGCCGGCGTTGAAGAAGCCCGCCACGGAGATGTCCTCGACGGCCTTGGCGATGTCGGTGTCCTCGAAGACCACCACCGGGGCCTTGCCGCCCAGCTCCAGGTGGACCCGCTTGAGGTCCTTGGAGGCGGACTCGGCGACGGACATGCCGGCGCGTACGGAGCCGGTGATGGAGGCCATCGCCGGCGTCTCGTGCTCGACCATCAGACGGCCGGTCTCGCGGTCGCCGCAGATGACGTTGAAGACGCCCTTGGGGAGGATCGCGCCGATGATGTCGGCGATCAGGACGGTGGAGGCCGGGGTGGTGTCCGAGGGCTTCAGGACCACCGTGTTGCCGGCCGCGATCGCCGGGGCGAACTTCCACACGGCCATCATCATCGGATAGTTCCACGGGGCGACCTGGGCGCAGACGCCGACCGGCTCGCGGCGGATGATCGACGTCATCCCGTCCATGTACTCGCCGGCCGAGCGGCCCTCGAGCATGCGCGCCGCGCCCGCGAAGAAGCGGATCTGGTCGACCATCGGCGGGATCTCCTCGGACCGGGTCAGCCCGACCGGCTTGCCGGTGTTCTCGACCTCGGCCGCGATCAGCTCCTCGGCACGCTCCTCGAAGGCGTCCGCGATCTTCAGGAGGGCCTTCTGCCGCTCGGCCGGCGTGGTGTCGCGCCAGGCCGGGAAGGCGCGGGCGGCGGCCTCCATGGCGGCGTCCACGTCCGCCTGCCCGGACAGCGGCGCGGTCGCGTACGCCTCACCCGTCGCGGGGTTGACCACCTCGGTGGTCCGTCCGTCGGCGGCGTCCCGGAACTCACCGTCGATGTAGTTGCGCAGACGACGCAGCTCGGTGCTCACTGCCGGCCTCCTGATCTGGTTCTTGCTGTCCAATCACTGAGACACCCACCCTAGTCGCCCGACCCACGTTTTCAACACCCCCAGCGCCACCACTTCTGCGAAATCCGCAAGGTCTGACCTCAGAAACAACGAATTTCATCGATCGGGCCTTGCGAAACTGTCGAGACGTCGTGCACAGTGGGGTCGTGGCCAGTCGAAGCGCAGACCAGAGGGACTCGTCCCGCGAGTCCAGGAACGGCAACAGTCCCCAGCTGGACGCCGTCTCCCTCGCCATCATTCAGCAGCTCCAGGAGGACGGCCGCAGGCCGTACGCCGCGATCGGCAAGGCCGTCGGCCTCTCCGAGGCGGCCGTGCGCCAGCGCGTGCAGAAGCTGCTGGACCAGGGCGTGATGCAGATCGTCGCCGTGACGGACCCGCTCACCGTGGGCTTCCGCCGGCAGGCGATGGTCGGGATCAACGTCGAAGGCGATGTCGAGTCGATCGCGGACGCGCTGACCGGCATGTCGGAAGTCGAGTACGTGGTGATGACCGCGGGCTCGTTCGACATCCTCGCCGAGATCGTCTGCGAGGACGACGACCACCTGCTGGACGTCATCAACAAACGCATCCGGGCGCTGCCCGGGGTGCGCTCCACCGAAAGCTTCGTCTACCTGAAGCTGAAGAAGCAGACCTACATGTGGGGAACCCGATAACCGTGAGGACCCGATAACCGTGAGCACCAAGGACCTCAGCCGCACCGCGTACGACCACCTGTGGATGCACTTCACCCGCATGTCCTCGTACGAGAACTCCCCCGTGCCGACCATCGTCCGGGGTGAGGGCACCTACATCTACGACGACAAGGGCAAGCGGTACCTCGACGGTCTCGCGGGTCTGTTCGTGGTCCAGGCCGGTCACGGCCGCACGGAACTCGCCGAGGCCGCCTTCAAGCAGGCCCAGGAGCTGGCCTTCTTCCCGGTGTGGTCCTACGCCCACCCGAAGGCCGTCGAGCTGGCCGAGCGCCTCGCCGACCACGCCCCGGGCGACCTGAACAAGGTCTTCTTCACCACGGGCGGCGGCGAGGCCGTCGAGACCGCCTGGAAGCTCGCCAAGCAGTACTTCAAGCTCCAGGGCAAGCCGACCAAGTACAAGGTCATCTCCCGCGCGGTCGCCTACCACGGCACCCCGCAGGGCGCCCTGTCGATCACCGGTCTGCCGGCTCTGAAGGCCCCCTTCGAGCCGCTGGTGCCGGGCGCGCACAAGGTCCCGAACACCAACATCTACCGCGCGCCGATCCACGGCGACGACCCGGAGGCCTTCGGCCGCTGGGCCGCCGACCAGATCGAGCAGCAGATCCTCTTCGAGGGCCCCGACACCGTCGCCGCGGTGTTCCTGGAGCCGGTGCAGAACGCCGGCGGCTGCTTCCCGCCGCCGCCCGGGTACTTCCAGCGGGTCCGCGAGATCTGCGACAAGTACGACGTCCTGCTCGTGTCGGATGAGGTCATCTGCGCTTTCGGCCGCCTCGGCACGATGTTCGCCTGCGACAAGTTCGGCTACGTCCCGGACATGATCACCTGCGCCAAGGGCATGACCTCGGGCTACTCCCCGATCGGCGCGTGCATCGTCTCCGACCGGGTCGCCGAGCCGTTCTACAAGGGCGACAACACGTTCCTGCACGGCTACACCTTCGGCGGTCACCCGGTGTCGGCCGCGGTGGGCCTCGCCAACCTCGACCTGTTCGAGCGCGAGGGCCTGAACCAGCACGTGCTCGACAACGAGGGCGCGTTCCTGTCCACCCTCCAGAAGCTGCACGACCTGCCGATCGTCGGCGACGTCCGCGGCAACGGCTTCTTCTACGGCATCGAGCTGGTGAAGGACAAGCACACCAAGGAGTCCTTCAACGACGAGGAGACCGAGCGCGTCCTGTACGGCTTCCTCTCCAAGGCGCTGTTCGACAACGGCCTGTACTGCCGTGCCGACGACCGCGGCGACCCGGTCGTCCAGCTCGCCCCGCCGCTGATCTCCAACCAGGAGACCTTCGACGAGATCGAGCAGATCCTGCGCGCCACCCTCACGGAGGCGTGGACGAAGCTCTGACCATCCGACCGGATGATCAAACCGGCCCCGGTGTCGTTCGTTCGAGTGAGAACGGCGGCCCGGGGCCGTGTGCTGTCCGGCCTCCCGGCGACGGCTGCCTAGCGTTCCAGTGACCGATCGGCCCAGCCTTCGTTCCCCCGCACGAGGGATCAGGCACGGGAAAACGGATCAGAACCGAGGTGTACGCCCATGGAGGCCCCGCCGGACAACGACGTGCTCTGGGCACGCTCCCTGCACTTCGCGCACCGCGACGGCTCCCCCGGACTGGCCGGGGTCTCGCTCGGTGTACGGGAGGGCGAGATCCTCGCCGTCAGCGGCCCGCGCGGCAGCGGCAAGACCACGCTGCTGCGCTGTCTGTCCGGCCTGGTGCCGGTGCGCACCGGCGAGGTCTGGTTCAACAGCGCCCCCGTCCACACGCTCGGCCCGATGGCCCGCGAACGGCTGCGCCGGGACCGCTTCGGCTGGATCGACCCCGAGCCGGTCCTGGTCCCCGAGCTCAACGTGTGGGAGAACGTCGCACTCCCCCTGATGCTGCGCGGCACCGGCCGCCGCCGGGCCAAGGCCGCCGCGCTGGAGTGGCTGGAACGGCTGGACGTCGGCGACAAGGCGCGCAAGCGCCCGCAGGAGCTCCGGCAGGCCGAACGCCAGCGGGTGGCCATCGCCCGCGCGCTGGCTCCCGGACCGGCGGTCCTCTTCGCGGACGAGCCCACGGCCCCCCTGCACCGCGCCGACCGCGCCCATGTCCTGCGCACCCTGACCACGGCCGCCCGCTCACACGCCATCACGGTCGTGCTCGCCACGCACGACGCCGAGATCGCCGCCCTCGCCGACCGCACGGTGACCCTGCTGGACGGGCGGCGCGTGCACACGGTGCACCTGCCGGACAGCCCCGACGCGGAAGGCCGGGCCGCGTGCTCGCTGTCCGTCTGACCCGCGCCGCCCGGCCCGCCGTCCAGCTGCGCCGCCTGCTGGTGGCCGCGGCCTCGGCGGGCACCGGTTTCCTGCTCCTCTCCACCCTCGGCCACGCACTGAACCACCCCGAGGATGCGGGCGCCGCCGCGCTGCGCCTGGCCTGGTGCGCGGTGCCGCTCGCCGCCACGGTCCACTTCGCGCTCGCGGTCGCCCGCACCGACCCCGGCACCCGGCCGCGCCCCGGTCTGTCCGCCGTGGGCCTGGGCCCGGCCCGCCTCATGGCCGTCTCCGCCCTGACGACGGCCCTGTCCTGCGTCCTGGGGTCGATGCTGGCCCTGCTGTTCTTCCTGCATCTGCGCGGTGACCTGACGGGCATGCCGTTCGACGGCGCGGCGACCGACTTCCTGGCCGCGGGCCGGCCCCTGCCGGTCCCGGCGGCCCTGACCCTGCTCGCCCTGCCACCCGCGATCGCCTCGGCCACGGTGGCCCTCGCCCTGCGCCCCCGAGACCCCCGCCCGGCACCCCGGGGCCTGCGGAGGTTCGGCCGCTTCGGGGCGTACCACACCTCGCCGGCCAGGGAGACGTTCGGGGCGTACGGGCGGTTCGGGTCGCGAGTCGGCGGGCGGGCCCCGGCCGGTGTGGCGGCAGCGGCCGGTCCGCTGCCCGCGGGCGGCCCCGCCGCCGGGGCGGCTCTCCTGCCGAAGGAGGACGGCACCCCGTCGGCGCCGGACCGGGCGAGCCGCCACGAGCCCCCGGCCCCGGACGCCGACCCGGCCGTCGCAAGCCCCGTTCCCCCCGGCGGAGCGCCCGCCGGTCTTCCCTGGGGCGTGGCCCTCCTCACCGCCGGGCTCGCCGTGCAGGCATACGCCGGCCGCTCCGTCCCCGCCCCCACCCCCGCCGTACTCCTCGGCTGGCTGCTCACCGGCACCGGCCTCGTCGTGGCCGCCCCCGGCCTCACCCATCTGTGCGGCCTGCTCCTCCAGTCCGCTCGGCCGGGTGCGCTCCGGCTGCTCGCCGGCCGGGTCCTGATGACGGAGGCCACCCGGATCGGCCGCCCCCTCGGCGTGGTCTGCGCGGTGGCGTCCGCCGGCTACGCCATGACCGCCCTGTACGACGGCCCGGCCCCCGCCTTCGGGCCGCTGACAGCCCTCGGCGCGCTAGTCGTGGCCGGCTGCACGGTCGCCACCCTCCTCACCGCGGCCGTGGAGGCCCGCCAGTGCCGCGCCGAGACCACCGCCGCGCTGCTCCGCCTCGGCGCGCCGGCCGGCATGCTGCGCGGAGCCGCCGCCCTCCGCGCGGTCGCCCTGCTGGCCCTGTTCGGCCCGCTCACGCTGGTGATCGCCGCCTTGTCGGCACTGCCACTGGACCGCTGATCGCCGGTTCGGAGAGAAATCCCGTCGGTCGGCGATGAGTCCGGGCCGGGCCGCCGGTCTACCCCCCGAACGCGATCGACCGCGCACGACCCCGACGGAAGAGGCCCGCATGTACCAGCAGATGATCTTCGTGAACCTGCCCGTGAACGACCTCGACGCCTCGAAGAAGTTCTTCACGGAGCTGGGCTACACGATCAACCCGCAGTTCAGTGACGAGAAGGCGGCCTCCGTGGTGATCAGCGACACCATCGTCGCGATGCTGCTGACCAAGCCGTTCTACGCCACCTTCACCAAGAAGCAGATCGCCGACGCCACGACGACCAGCGAGGTGCTGGTCTGTCTGAGCGCCGAGAGCCGCGAGAAGGTGGACGAGCTGGTCGACAAGGCGATCGCGGCCGGCGGCACGGAGAGCGGCGAGACCCAGGACCACGGCTTCATGTACGGCCGCTCCTTCGACGACCTCGACGGCCACACCTGGGAGGTCATGTGGATGGACCCGGCGGCGATCCAGAGCTGACCTCCAGGAGTCCAACCTCCTTGCCGCTACGGGCGGGTGCCGGTGGCACCCGCCCAGCCGCACCGTGCAAACGTCCGGGCGGTTAATAAGCGGGCAAAGTCAACGACCGTTGACGGCAGATGCGTTGACACTGCTTGAGGAGCGCTTATAAACCTGTGAGCTCCGGGGGTGCTGGGGCCTCACCTCGTCCGTCGCCCCAGATCCCCCTTCACCCCCCGCAATTGCACTCTGTAAAGGACAAACGTTGTCCATCACTCGCCGTAGCGTGCGCCGTTCCGTGAGCGTTCTGGGTGTCGCCTCCGGGTCGGCGGCTCTGGTGCTGGGCCTGGCCGGCTCCGCTCTCGCGTCCAACATCAAGGACTTCTCCGCCGAAGCCAAGTGCGACGGCGGCAAGGGCGTCATCGTCGTCACCGACACGGACGCCTCCGCCAAGGGCGCCACCGTCAGCGTCTTCCTCAAGGCCGTCGGCGGCGTGGAGACGAAGGTCGGCGAACAGCCGGTCAAGGGCTCGAAGCAGGGTAAGCAGATCACGTTCTCCGAGGACTGGAAGCCGAACGCCACCTACCGGGTTCACGTCAAAGCCGACCAGGCCGTCGACGAGGACATCCGGCCCGACCTGGTGACCCCGTCCACCGCCTGTAAGACCGAGAGCAAGACCCCGACGCCGACGGCCTCCACCACGCCGTCGGCGTCCCCGTCCCCGTCCACGTCCGCCCCGGCCGGGTCGGCGCCCCCGGCCCCGTCGGCCTCCGAGTCCAGCTCGGCCCCGGCGGGCACCGCGGAGAACGCGCCGTCCCCGGCGGCCGGTGACTCGAACCTCGCCGAGACCGGTGCGAACTCCAACACCGGCCTGATCGCCGGCGTCGCGGCGGCCCTGGTCGTCGCCGGCGGTGGCGCGGTCTACTTCGGCATGCGCCGCCGTGGCGCGAGCAACAAGCGCTGACGCCGAGGCGCCGCACGGCGCCTGACACCTCATCCCGTACCGCGCCGCGGCCCGTCCTCCTATCCCCAGGGGACGGGCCGCGGTCGCACACCGGCCCGGGCACGTCAGCCGAACGTGGTCCGCTCCAGCCAGAACTCCAGCACCTCCCGGTCGCCGAGCGCCTCCAGGCCGGGCACGGTCGTGGACAGGTCGGTGCCGGAGGTCACCACGGCTCTCAACCGGTCGACCTGATGGGTGATTTCGGTGCAGCAGCGGTCACGGGCGAGCGGCGGCATGACCTCACCCTACGGACGCGGCGATCAGTCGAGCACGACCGTTTCGGCCACGTCGAACTCCACGCCGACCGAGGCGCCGGCCTCCGGCGCGTCCCGCAGCGTGCAGGCCGCCTCCAGCCGCGGGCCGTCCGCCGGCTGGAGGTGGACGGCCACATGGGTGCCCTTGAAGGTGCGGGCGGTCACCGTGCAGGGCAGGCCCTGGTCGGCCGGCACGAGCCGGACCCCCGCGGGCCGGACGAGGACCGTGCGGTTGCCCTGCGGGGAGCCGTCGGGCACCGGCAGCTTGCCCCACGGACTGTCGGCGGCCGTACCGGCGACGGTCGCCGGCACCACGTTCTCGAAGCCGAGGAAGCGGGCCACGAACGCGTCGGCGGGCCGCTGCCACACGTCCAGAGGGGTCCCGGACTGCGCGATCCGCCCGTCCCGCATCACCACCACGCGGTCGGCCAGCGCGAACGCCTCGCCCTGGTCGTGGGTCACGGCGAGCACGGTCGTACCCAACCGGCCGAACAACTCCCGCAGTTCGACCACCAGCCGCTCCCGCAGCGAGCGGTCGAGCTGGCCGAGCGGCTCGTCCAGCATGAGCAGCCGGGGCCGGGGCGCGAGCGCGCGGGCGAGGGCCACGCGCTGCTGCTCGCCGCCGGACAGCGAGGCCACGGCCCGCCGGGCGGCCCCCGGCAGCCCGACCAGCTCCAGCAGCCGGCCCACCTCGGTGTCCCGTTCGCGCTGCGCGACGCCGCGCATGCGCAGCCCGAAGGCCACGTTCGCGCCGACGTCCCGCTGCGGGAACAGCTGATGGTCCTGGAACATGAGCCCGACGCCCCGCCTGTGCGCGGGCACGCCCCGCTGGTCCCGGCCGTCGAGCAACACCCGCCCGGTGTCCAGGGGTTGAAGCCCCGCCACCGCCCTGAGCAGCGTCGACTTGCCGCTGCCGCTGGGCCCGAGCACGCACACCACCTCGTGCTCGGCGACGTCCAGGTCCACCACATCGAGTACGGCCCGCCCGCCGAAGCGCACGGTCGCGGCAGCGAGGCTCAGCAGCATCTAGAACTCCCCCGTCCGGTCGGTGCGCAGGCGCTCCAGGATCAGCAGCGCGGCGGCGCAGACCACCATGAGAATCGTCGAAAGGGCCATTGCCTGGCCGTAGTTGAGTTCGCCGGGGCGGCTGAGCAGCCGGGCCACGGCGACCGGGAGCGTGGGGTTGTCGGGCCGGGCGATGAACACGGTCGCCCCGAACTCGCCGAGGGAGACGGCGAACGCGAAGCCGGCCGCCACCAGCAGCGCCCGCCGCACCAGCGGCAGGTCGACCTCCCGCCACACCCGCCAGGGCGAGGCCCCGAGCACGGCCGCCGCCTCGCGGAGCCGGGCGTCCACCGCGCGCAGCACGGGCAGCATGGTCCGTACGACGAAGGGGGCACCGACCAGCGCCTGGGCGAGCGGCACCAGGATCCACGACTGGCGCAGGTCCAGCGGCGGCTTGTCGAGCGCGATCAGAAAGCCGAAGCCGACGGTGACGGCGGACACCCCGAGCGGCAGCATCAGCAGCGCGTCGAAGCCGCGCACCAGCCGTCCCGCGTCCCGGCGGGCCAGCGCGGCGGCGGCGAGACCTCCGATCACGAGGGCGATGGCGGTGGCGGTGGCGGCGTACTGGAGCGAGGTCCACACGGCCTGCACCGGCGCCACCAGGAACGTACCGCCGTCGGCTGCGGTGAGCGCCCGGTAGTAGCCGAAGCCGGGCGCGTCGAGCGAGCGCCGGACGAGGAAGGCGAGCGGCAGGACCAGGAGTACGGCGATGGTGACGAGGACTCCGGCGAGCAGCGCCCACTGCCCGGCCCCGCGCGGCCGGCGCGCGGTCGCCTTGGCGTCGACCAGACGCAGGGCGGTCTCCCGCCGCCGTACCGTCCAGGCGTGCACGGCGAGGATCGCGCCGACGGCGACGAACTGGACGAGGGTGAGAATGGCGGCCGTGGACAGGTCGAAGACGTCGGAGGTCTGTCGGTAGATCTCCACTTCGATGGTGGAGAAGGTCGGTCCGCCGAGGATCTGCACCACGCCGAAGGAGGTGAAGGTGAACAGGAACACCATCAGCGCGGCGGCGGCCACGGCGGGCGCGAGCGCGGGCAGGGTGACCTGCCGCCATGCGGTCAGCGGGGAGGCGCCCAGCATCCGCGCGGCCTCCTCCTGCCGGGGGTCGAGCTGGGCCCACAGCCCGCCGACCGTGCGGACGACGACGGCGTAGTTGAAGAA
Organism: Streptomyces sp. NPDC036984; assembly: GCF_055607665.1. Lineage (NCBI taxonomy): Bacteria > Bacillati > Actinomycetota > Actinomycetes > Kitasatosporales > Streptomycetaceae > Streptomyces > Streptomyces sp. NPDC036984. The sequence goes on along the minus strand of NZ_JBVJRL010000022.1, from coordinate 7,916 downwards.
GACGTGGGCCAGCAGGATCGCCCACACGGTGGTGTCGAGCCGTACCCCCCACAGCTGGTCCAGCAGACCGTTGTGGCCGACCAGCGCCAGGAAGGCGCTGCCGGCGACGACGGTCGGCAGCACGAACGGGACGGTGACGACGGCCCGCAGCGGCTGTTTGCCCGGGAAGTCCAGGCGGGCGAAGACATAGGCGGCGGGCAGCGCGAGCACCAGGGTGAGCGCGGTGGAGGCGAGCGCCTGCCAGGTGGTGAACCACAGCACGTGCCGGACGTCCGGCTGGGCGACGACGTCCGCGATCCGCCCGAACTGCCAGGCGCCGTCCACCTTCAGCCCGCGCGCGACGATCGCGGCCACGGGCCAGGCGAAGAACAGCGCGAAGAACGCGACCGGCAGGGCCATGAGCCCGAGCCGCGCCGCGCCCTTGCGCCGGTCCCTCTTGCGGCCGGCTACTTCAGTACGAGTGACGTCCACGCCTTGACCCACTGATCACGGTTGGCGGCGATCTCGGCGGGGGCCATGGTTTCGGGGTGCTTCGCGGCCGGCCCGTACGCGGTGAACTCGGCGGGCACCTTCGCGCCCTGCACCACCGGGTAGACGAACATGTTCAGCGGCACGTCCTCCTGGAACTCCCGGGAGACCAGGAAGTCCACGAACGCCTTGCCGCCCTCGGTGTTCTTCGCGTTGCTCAGCAACCCGGCGAACTCGATCTGCCGGAAGCAGGTGCCGGTGGCCACACCGGTCGGGGCGGTGCTGGGCCGCTTCTTGGCGTAGATCACCTCGGCGGGCGGGGAGGAGGCGTACGACACCACGAGCGGCCGGTCGCCGCCCGCCTTCTTCCCTTCGGACGACCCGGAGAACTCCTGGTAGTACGCCTGGTCCCAGCCGTCGACCACCTTGACGCCGTTGGCCTTGAGCTTCTTCCAGTAGTCCGGCCAGCCCCCGTCGCCGAACTTCGCGGCGCTGCCCAGCAGGAAGCCGAGGCCCGGGGAGGAGGTCGCCGCGTTCTCCGTGACGAGGAGGTTCTTGTACGCGGGCTTGGTCAGGTCGGCGAAGGACTGCGGTGGGGTCAGCTTGTGCTCGCTGAAGTACGCCTTGTCGTAGTTGACGCAGATGTCGCCGTAGTCGACCGGCGTGACCCGGTGCTTGTCCTTGTCGAGCTGGTACTCGGCGCCGACCTTGTCGAGGCCCTTGGCCGTGTACGGCTGGAAGAGGCCGTTGTCCAGGGCGCGGGAGAGCAGGGTGTTGTCGACGCCGAAGAAGACGTCGCCCTGCGGATTGTCCTTGGTCAGGATCGCCTTGTTGACGGCCTGTCCGGCATCGCCGTCCTCGAGGACCCGGACCTTGTATCCGTAACGCTTCTCGAAGTCCTTGATGACGCTCTTGGAGACGCTCCACGAGTTGTGGCTGACCAGGGTCACGGTCTTGGTGTCCGCCGAGCCCTTGGTGTCGGTCGAGCCACACCCCGTCAGCGCGGACAGCGTGACCAGGCCGAGGCCGACGGCCGCGGCCACGAGGGTCTTGGTGTGCACTGGATGTCCTCCTGGGGGTTGGCCAGGAAGAGACGCGGCCCTGCCCGGGCTCCACGGAGGGAGCCCGGGCAGGGCGCAACAGCTTGAGTGATGACCGAACTTCCTACCCAGAATGACCTGGGCGAGGTTCAGAGGGTCTGCGGCCCTGTCCGCCGCACTCTCAGCGCTGTGGCGCTCCCCTGTCGGAATATGAAGATGTGTGGACGTGGCCAGATTACCGCTCGGTGGCCGCGAGCTGACCACAGGCTCCGTCGATCTCCTGGCCACGGGTGTCCCGGACGGTGACGGGCACACCATGGGCCGCGATGGCCTCGACGAACGCCTTCTCGTCCTCCGGCCGCGAAGCGGTCCACTTCGACCCCGGCGTCGGGTTCAACGGAATGAGGTTGACGTGCACGGGCCTGCCTCTGAGCAGCCGCCCGAGCCGGTCACCGCGCCAGGCCTGGTCGTTGATGTCGCGAATGAGCGCGTACTCGATGGACAGCCGGCGCCCGGACTTCTCCACGTACTCGAACCCGGCGTCCAGCACCTCGCGCACCTTCCACCGCGTGTTCACGGGGACGAGGGTGTCGCGCAGCTCGTCGTCGGGGGCGTGCAGGGAGATCGCGAGCCGGCACTTGAAGCCCTCGTCGGCGAACCGGTGGATGGCCGGCACCAGTCCGACGGTCGAGACGGTGATGCCCCGCTGGGACAGCCCGAGCCCGTCGGGAGCGGGATCGGTCAGGGCCCGGATGGCTCCGACGACCCGTTTGTAGTTGGCGAGCGGCTCGCCCATGCCCATGAAGACGATGTTGGACAACCGAGCGGGCCCACCGGGCACGTCCCCGTCCCGCAGCGCCCGCATCCCGTCGACGATCTGGTGGACGATCTCGGCGGTGGACAGATTCCGGTCCAGACCCGCCTGCCCGGTCGCACAGAACGGGCAGTTCATCCCGCACCCCGCCTGCGAGCTGATGCACATGGTGACCCGGTCCGGGTAGCGCATCAGCACGGACTCGACCAGCGTCCCGTCGAACAGCCGCCACAGCGTCTTGCGGGTGGTCCCCTGGTCGGTGGACAGATGCCGCACGACGGTCATCAGCTCCGGGAACAGCGCCTCCTGGAGCTTGGCACGCGAACCGGCGGGAATGTCGGTCCACTGCTCCGGGTCGTGCGCGTACCGCGCGAAGTAGTGCTGCGAGAGCTGCTTGGCACGGAACGGCTTCTCACCGATCTCGGCCACCGCGTCCTTGCGCTCGGCGGGCGTGAGGTCGGCAAGATGCCGCGGCGGCTGCTTGGCACCGCGCGGCGCGACGAAAGTGAGTTCTCCGGGCTTCGGCATAACCCTTCCAGTGTCGCAGATCAACTCCACCGGCCCAGGCCAGAGCGGGGTGGGGACGGTCACCCGTGGGTGCCGTCTATCAGCTTTGGTCGACCTCGCACGGCCCAGGGACGGCCCAGCGCGGCACTCGGTCGGACCCTCATGACGATGTCAGTGCCGGTGGCTATGGTGCGACGACCATCGAGGGCGACGTGTCTTTCCCGGGCACCGGAGGGCTCTATCAGCCCCCACCAGCGGGGACACTCTCTCACTGCCTGATCACGAGTCGTCACTGGTTGCGGTCAGCCTTTCCCGCTCCCCAGAGGGAGACCGACGGCGCCAGCGAACTCGTGCGTGAAGACGGCCATTACGTCGTCGGTAGCGAGGTAGAAACGCCCGTCTGGTGGCCACGCTGCCGGCCGACCTACGACAAGCCACGCTGTGGCAGCAGGCGCACGAAGCTCGACAGCGACCGGCATTCGGAGTCCACCGTCACCCTCGGACCAGAGGATGTCGGCACCCAGGAGCGAAACCCCGACGAGCCCTGACCAAGAAGGATGGTCAGTTACAACCACGGCTGGCGTCCCTCCGGGCTGTCCGATCATGGCCAATCGGGTGGACATCGGCTCTCGGAAGTCTCCAAGCCGTAGTGCCCGAAACTGTGGCCCCACACTGCCGAGTATCGAGTGCCGTTCTCGGCGACGAGGCCGACGCCCATCGTGGGCTGGTGCCACACGCCGAAGTCCCACTCCTCGGCCTCGATGCCATCGTCACCGCAGCTCAGCGGGTAGTAGGTGACTTCGACCAGGCGCGTCCCGCGCAGACTTTCGACAGTTCTCTCATATTCATCCTCGGTGAGCTCGGCCGACAGCATCGCACCATTGTCGTGGTCCCGGCACTGACGTCGGATCCGGACGGCGAAAGGCCCCCAGCCGTGATCGGCTGGGGGCCTTTTTCTGGTAGGCGCGGACGGTTTCGAACCGCCGACATCCGCCTTGTAAGTTCGATCAGCGGCAGATGCCGGGAGGGGCCGCGTTCGGGCCAATGTTACGAATCCAGGTGTTGGCCGTGCCGTCGGTGCCGGCGCCACTGGTGGCGTCGCGGCAGTCGAGCATGCCACTGCGGCGGGCGATGTTGGAGTCGATGGTGTTGCCCCCGTTGCCGCCGGCATCGATGCGGATGCCGTCGCCCGCGTTGTCGCTGGCGACGTTCCGGGAGATGACGGAGTTCCCGAGCGAGTTCGCTGCCACGCTGATGCCGTGGCCGACGGTGCTTGATTTGGAATTTCTGATGATGTTGCTGGCGATGGTGACGTTGGTGTTGGGCGAAAGGCCAAAGGCGTTGGCCCGCACGCCTAGGAAGCCCCTCTCAATGGTGTTGGAGGTGATCCTCAAATTCGTATTGCTGTCGCCGAAGAAGATCCCGGGGGCGCCAAAGTTGTCCTGGATGATGTTATTCCCTACGGAGACGTTGCTGGACTTGAAGATGAACGCAAAGGCTCTATCCTTCAAGGAGGTGTTTCTATTCACTCTGACATTGTCGACTCCTCCGGGTGCCAGTGCATCCAGAAGGACACCAGAGTTCTCGTTACCGGAAAATGTGTTGTTTTCGATGTCCGCGTTCTTCAGGCCCGCGTCCGAGTAGACTCCATTGCCGCTTGCAGAGCCGGGTTCATTGTTCTGGCGGATACAGTTCTGTTCAACCTCGGAGAGGTTTGTTCCGCTGGAGTTGAAATAGACTCCGAATACGTTGTCCTGGATTACGTTCTGCCGTACTTGGTAGCCTGAGTGTGCCGCACTCGTGACAATGCCATAACTGGAGGTATTGTTCTGAACGGTGAAGCGGGAGAACCTGATGCCGTTCTCCATCAAGCGGACACTGCCCGAACCATCCGCCGACTGAATGATCGCCTGCCTAGACGGATTCGGAGCTCCGGCCTGGCGGCACACTGTCCCACTGGGGGCGGCGGCCGGTCCGACCAACCGCAAATTCGCCTTGTTCACGGTGACAACCTCGCTGTAGGTTCCGGCGCAGACCCTGATCTCATCTCCCGGCGAGGCCGCAGTAATCGCTGCCTGGATCGTGGTGAAAGGTGCACCCGGGCATTGCGCTCCGTTGTCATCCACAACGAGTACGGCCTGAGCTGCCTGGCTGGGCACTGCCGGGAACGCTGCAGCCACTGCGACGCACGCCGCGACAAGAATCGTCTTCTTCATGGTCTTCTCCTTGACTCTCGATGCAGACCGCAATCCGGTCGTGCGGCAGTACAAGCGGCTAGGTGGCACATAACCTGGCAGCCGGACTGATGGAACGAGCTGGAATTTGCCTGACTCCATCAGTTACGTAAACCGACCGAAGCGCGGGCAAGCAATCGCTGATTGAGAAGCTAGGTTGGTTACAGTGGGTGCGCAAGCGGTAGCACTCCGTACGCACCACTGAGCGTGCGACGCCACCGACCCGCCGGGCGGGCAAGCCTGTGCCTCTGCTCGGAACGTTGTCGAACGGTGCCGTCAACTGCCGTGGAAGGTGCGCCAATTCCCCACGCTGGCGGTCCGACAGTTGACCCAGGATCGCCCGCTCCTGCACCAACAGCTGCACAGCTCTGTCGGCAGCCTGCCGCGAGGAACCGATCGCCAGGAACGTCGTCACCCTCGTTGGCGCGCCTCGAGTCGAGTCACGCAGCCTCCGCCCTGGAGTCTGGACGAGACGCTCGACTTCCTCACCGCGGCTCGGAGTGATCCGCTCTACGCCACATTCGTTATCGCTATCGCTCTCGGTCTCCGTCGTGGGCAGGTCATCGGACTCCGGTGGCAGGACGTAGACCTTGAAAAGCGCGAGATCAAAGTCCGAAAGCAGCGGCAACGGGTCGGAGGTGAGGCATACGAGGACGACCCGAAGGGGCGACGCCGGAAGCAGGTGCTGCCGCTGCCGGCCATCTGTGTGGCCCTTCTGAGGTACCAGCGCATGCGGCAAGCCGCGATGCGTGAGCGTGCGGATGATCGCTGGGAGGAGAACGGCTACGTCTTCACCACGCGTACGGGGCGACCGATCGAGCCGCGCAACGTCTACCGCTCCTTCACTCGGGTCGCCAAGAACGCGAACCTACGGGTCATCCGACTGCATGACGCTCGGCGCGGCTGCGCGACCCTGCTCACCGCGGCCGACGTACCGCCCCGCGTCGTGATGGAGATCCTGGGGCACAGCCAGATCGCCGTCACTATGAACGTCTACGCCCACGTCGTCCAGGACACACAGCGCGAGGCGGTCAGCCACATGGACCGGCTGCTAACAAGGCGCCTTCAGCGTGAGTAGTCCAGGCGCTGATGTCAGACCTGGATGTCAAAGGCCCCCAGCCATGATCGGCTGGGGGCCTTTTTCCTGGTGGGCGCGGACGGTTTCGAACCGCCGACATCCGCCTTGTAAAGGGGGAGATCGTGGGACTGGCTGAGGATGCGCTCGACTTCGACGCCGGCACCATCCGGGTGGTCCGGCAGGTGAAGCTGATCCGAGGCAAGGCCGTGTTCGCTCCTCCGAAGAGCAACAAGGAACGAGACGTACCGTTGCCGCTGTCGGTGGCTGAGACTCTGCGTGCCCACATGGACGCCTTTAAGCCGGTCGCGATCACGTTGCCCTGGCGCAAGCCGGACGGCCCGAAGGTGTCGGCCCGCCTCCTGTTCACGAACACCGCAAGCGGCCTTGTCTGGCGCAGCAACTTCAACATCCAGGAGTGGAAGCCCGCGCTCGCGGTCGCTGGTCTCATCCCGGACGCCGGGCTGGACGGCAGCATCAAGGCTGTCAGCCAGTACCTAGGGCACACTGACCCGGCGCTGACGCTGAGGGTGTATGCGCACTTGATGCCTTCCACTCAGGAACGTACTCGCCGCGCAGTGGACAAAGCCCTGACACCCTCCGGCGATCACAGTCACGCCGCCGAAGATGACGCCTGCTGAGGGATGCCGCCGCCTGCTGAGCCTCCGGTGACCTCGGCGGACGTTGCTCCGCCGGGGCCTACCACGATTGCCTTCGCCAACTCGGCAGTAACGGCTGCTCTCTGTCCCCCATTCATCCCCGAGTCTCTGACCAGACGCTCAGCCGCGAGATACCGCGAAAACTCCAAAGGCTGATCGAAGTAGGCCTTCAAGTGCCCGGCCGCCGTCTCATGTGATCGCACGAACGTCTTGCTGATGAATCCTGCCAACGCCGCCGACACCGCGCCCAAACCACCAGCTACGACCGCCCCCGCCGTTGTAGCGGCATGCAACGCTACCGCGACGAACACCCCAAGCAGTGCGAACCCGAGTGCCATCGCCACCTGCGCACTCCAAAAAGACATCCGCGCCTGACGTGTCGCAATCTTGTGATAGAGCTCCAACTGGCTTTGCGTCAGTGTCCACAGACGCGCTAGGGCCAAGCCTCGGCTCTCTCCGGTCTCCCGGCTCCCATCGCCTTGAGCTTCAACCCGACCGTCGGTCGACGCAGCCTCGGAATCCGACAGCACGGATTCCAGGCGACGCTCCGCCTCGCGTACGCGCTCCCGGCTCTCGACCACCTCATCCGGCTCAAGACCCATACGCGACAGCAACATGGTGGCGATGGTCGACACACTGACAAAGAGGGTCCCCGCCAGCTTCACCGCTTCTGGCCACCGCTGCCCCATCGCCAAGCTGATCACCGCAGCAGCGATGGATGCGATCACAGCGGTTAGGAGAGCAACCAACACGCCAATCGACTTGGAACTCATAGCCGAGCATTCTCTCGACCAGGGACACGCAGCACCACCGAAACCCTGGATTCACCCGGATCGGCACGTCAGCAAACGCCACCCACATAGACGCGAAGGGACTCTCTGGCGACGTCTCCTCAAAGCGTCAAGGGCCCGGCGATCAAACCGACTCAGCATGCCCTCCGACCGTCGAACAGGACCGACGGCCCCGAGACGGCCCAGCTTTGATTGTGTGACCCTCATCGGCGATTAAATCTCTGGTGAGGGCTCTAACCTCGATCTTGCGTGATGGGCTGTCAGCTTGCCGATGGGCCGTTCTTCCCTGTTCCTCGGTGCTGTTTTCGGCGCGCGAGCAGGCCGATGG